>JBAXKF010000007.1:0-81625 GCA_037137465.1 Betaproteobacteria bacterium
CGCATTCTGACATCCATAATGCGCGAAACCAATACCTTCATCGCTTGATCTTTATTCCGGTGCTGACTTCGGTCATCTTGACACTCGACCACAATACCGGTGGGTAAGTGAGTGATACGAACTGCAGAGTCTGTTTTATTAATATGTTGACCACCCGCACCAGAAGCTCTAAACGTATCAATACGTAACTCACTAGGATTAATTTGTACAGCCTCTACCTCATCTGCCTCAGGGAGAACTGCAACCGTACAGGCGGAGGTATGGATGCGACCTTGCGTTTCAGTTTGGGGTACACGTTGCACGCGATGACCACCGGACTCAAACTTCAGTTGGGAATATACCTTATCACCTTCAAGACGGAGGATGACTTCTTTATAACCGCCAAGATCCGATTCACTCGCACTGATAACTTCAGTTTTCCAGCCAATACGCTCAGCAAAGCGCGTATACATGCGCAATAGGTCAGCCGCAAATAGAGCGCTTTCATCACCCCCCGTACCAGCTCTAATTTCAAGAAAAACGTTTTTCTCATCATTCGGATCTTTAGGTAATAGGAGTTTTTGTAATTCACTCTCTAAAGTCTCCATCCGAATTCTTGCGGCTTTAATTTCTTCTTCAGCAAAACTTCTGGAATCAGGATCACTGCGCATATCAATGGCGGCAAGCTCATCCTCTTCTGCAGATTGATACTGAGCAAACTTGCCAACAACCGGATCAATTTCAGAATGTTCACGGGTATATTTACGAAACTGATCCATGTTTTGCGTTACGTCTTCACGCGATAATAACGAATTCAGTTCTAAGAGCCGGCTTTGTAAATGCTCCAGCTTGGATTTCATGCTTTGTTTCATTTATTTTTCGATATGGTTAGAGCGAAATAGCTCTGGTAATAGCTTAACTAAAGTTTCTCGCTCAGGCCCTTGCAAATGTTGCAAGGCGTGGAGGGAGCCGTGTAAAAATTTATTCGTTAAACCTTGGGCCAAGGCATCAAGGACTTCTTGCGGATCCTCCCCTTTGGATAATCTTTTTTTTGCACGCTCAAGCTCTAACTGTTGTAATTGATGACCGCGTTGTCTTAATTCCTGAATCAGGGGAACATGATCTCTTGTTTCTATCCAATGCATAAAGTGGGCTACTCGCGTTTCAATGATGGCTTCAGCTTGGCCAACCGCAGCTTGTCGATTACCTAGGCCTGATTGAACCACCTCTCCTAAATCGTCTACCGTATAGAGATAGACATCATTGAGTCTACCAACTTCTGGTTCAATATCGCGAGGAACCGCAAGATCAATCATGACAATGGGTTTACGACGTCTTTTCTTGACTGCATTTTCTACCATTCCCAAACCAATGATGGGCAGAGAGCTCGCCGTACATGAGATCACAATATCAAAGTCGGCTAAATGCATAGCAAGATCAGATAAGCGAATCGACTCGGTATCTAAACCTTGAATAGAAAGTGTATCGGCTAATTCTTGACCTCGCTCTAGAGTTCGATTTGCAATACCAACATGCTTTGGGTGTTTGGCAGCAAAATGAACACTACACAGCTGAATCATCTCACCAGCACCAATGAAGAGTATTTTTTGTGCGCTAATTTCCCCAAAGACGCGCTCAGCAAGACGAACTGCTGCCGCTGCCATAGAGATAGAACTAGCGCCGATGGCAGTCGTGCCACGCACTTCTTTAGCAACTGCAAACGATTTCTGAAACAGCTGATTTAAATATGTCCCAAGTGCACCAACCTCATCGGCTTGACGCACCGCATCCTTCATCTGCCCCAAAATTTGTGTCTCACCCAGCACCATGGAATCGAGTCCACTAGCAACTCTAAACGCATGGCGGACAGCCTGTGATTGAGGCAAGGTATAAATATGAGGCTGTAAGTCTTCAGAAGATAAACCTTGAGAACCTGATAACCAGTCAATTGAGGCATTTTTAAGAGTATCGATACTCGGATTTTCGTTACAGGCGCAATAGATTTCCGTACGATTACAGGTCGACAAAATAGTCGCTTCAGTAAAGTGCATAGCGGCTTTACTGCCAATAAACGACCTAAAATCGTGTAAGGCCGTACTTAAGATCTCAGGACCAAAGGCAACACGTTCCCTTACCTCAATGGGGGCGGTATGGTGATTAATACCTAGGGTAAGTAATTGCATAGTCTGAATTATAAAGTTGCAACGTCATTTTTATTAAAAAAAGGTGATATTGGTGTGTAAAAGCTATTGTATTGATTCATTCATTAACGCGTTAGCCATGATGTAGACCACTGAATCGGTGTTTTGTGGTGCTCGATCAGCCAATCATTGGTTTTCTTAAAGTGACCGCAGCCCCTTTGATCACCTTTATATAAAAAAGGCTCAGCTGTTTGATAAGCTCCCAGGCCAGAGGGGTGAGATGCAGAAAGAACCAGATGGTGAGGATTTGGTGCAATCAATGCAGATTTTTTTTGCGCCACTTTTCCCCAAAGCAACCAAACGACGGCTTGTTGTTGACTAAGCGCTTGAATAATGGCATCTGTGAGCAATTGCCAGCCCCAGGCTTGATGACTATGTGCATTACCCATGTTGACGGTTAGACAGGTATTGAGAAGTAAAACACCTTGCTGTGCCCAAGAGATGAGATCTCCGTGTGGCAGGGGATCAAAGTCATCTAAAACAAGGGCTTTACTGATATTGCGCAGTGAGCTGGGGAAGGCTCTGGATGAGGTGGCGATATGTTCTGGAATAGAAAATGCCAGTCCTTGCGCAAGACCGGGGCTATGGTAGGGGTCTTGACCAAGGAGGATAACTTTGACGGAATTCACCGGAGTTTGAATCAGCGCGTTAAATACATTTTCATGGGCTGGATAAATCTCTGTAGGAGTATGAGATCGTGCATTTTTTTCTAACTCAGCTAAACCAGATAAAGCTTGTTGATGATTCTGATCCGATAAAAATGTGTGCAGTAAATTTTGATAATCTTTTGGGATACGATCAACTAGCTCAGTTAAAAGAGGCACTGGGTACCTATCTTAAGCAGTTTTGTTGGGTAGTATTTGCCATTTGCCGAGCTTCCGTTCATCCTTTTGGACGACACACTCGTGCAAGATATCTTGCCGAAACACCATCAACTTGATCGACTGGTTTGAAAATCTTTCCAAGAGGCCACTCAAGTTACTAGATGTTATACGTTCACGATTGATGCTGACGAGTAGATCGCCGGCGGCGACACCAGCTTTGTGTGCACTTCCATCGTCAAACACATGGGTTATTTTGACCAAAGTATCTTGGGTTGTCGTTCGGATACCCAAACGCTGTAAGACTAATTCAGCAGCGCTTAACGGCTGCTCTTGTAAGACCCAGTTTTGTTGGGCTAACAGATCTCCAAGAGGAGGATCTTCTGTGCCTAAAATAAATCGTTTCTCAAACTGATTCCAAGTGGACTTGAATTCAGCGCCAATGGCAAGAAGTACAACATCCTTAAATCCATCTTCAGCAAGACCAATGCCACGCCCCTTCAGATCACCATGTTGTTGCCACAGCACTCTCATGACATCATCTAGAGATTTTTGGTCTTGTGTAAATTGACGAATAACTAAGTCAAGTGCCAGCGCAATTAAGGAGCCTTTAGCGTAATAACTGACTACAGCATTGGGCGTATTTTCATCCATTAAATAATATTTAGTCCAAGCATCATAAGAGCTTTGTGCAAGAGATTGCTTTAATCTTCCGGAAGATTTGAGGACTTGATTGATAGTTTTATTTAAGCGCTCAAGGTAGCTCTCTAGAGAGATTACTTTGCTTCTGAGTAAATGTAAGTCATCGTAGTAACTCGTAAAACCTTCAAATAACCACAGTAAATGTGTGTGATTACGGTTTTGTAACTGATATGGCTGAAATGCAAGTGGTTGAATATTTTTAACATTCCATGCATGGAAATACTCATGACTACATAGACCTAAAAAGTCCTCATAAGATGACTGAACAAGTGTTAAATGTTTGTATGGCAAATCAGAGCGCTTACATAGCAGTGCAGTTGAGTTACGATGCTCAAGGCCGCCATACCCATTAGCACTTACATTGACATGAAAAATATAATGTTGAAAAGGAGCTTTCTTAGCATTAGGTTCAAAAAATGCAATTTGACTTTGAGTGATGGCTTTTAAATCTTTCGCTAAGCGAGTGGTATCGATAGCATCCGTTGCCCCTTGAATGACCATCATATGGGGGATATCACAAGATTTCCAGGTAACGACTTGGAAATGACCAAGGCTTACTGGATGGTCGATTAATTCATCGTAGTTTTTTGCAAAGTAGCTACCAAAGCCATCTTTGTGGACATTCATTGGCGCCATTGAAGTGATCACTGACCAAGAATTGAGCCAAGACGTTTTTTCAATATGGATTAAACAGGGCTCACTCGTAAACCCAAGTGCTTGTAAACATAAACTACTGTGATTGTAAAATCCACGAAATTGATCAAGATAAGCAGTTCTGACCGATTGATCAAAAGCGTAAATTTTAGCGGTAATTAAAATCGGTTTTTTCGTTGTATGAATCTGCCATGTATTGCTATCGCAAGACTCCATCAACAAGGGCGAGATCAGATGTCGTTTGTCATTGATTTCATAGGCGTATATCTGGACGATATGTTTACTAAAGTCACGAATCATGTAACTACCAGGAATCCATGCAGGCATTTGAACTTGCTGCAAAGATTGTGGCTGCCAAATAATTAAATCAACTTCAAAATAATGCCCAAGTGGATCTGCCGGGCGGATGAAGTATTCAATTTTGGCTTTCATGACTTATTTCACGCTAGTCTTATTAAGAGACGCTAATTTTTTTTCAAGATCATCTTTTGATGCGGCGCCAGGAATTCGGTTGCCATCGACAAAGAAAATAGCTGGCGTACCTGTAATACCTAATTTTTTAGCAAGTGCGACATTCTTATCTAGGGGAGTAGTGCAATCTGTTTTAGTGGGCAAAGGTGTTTGCATTGTCATCCAGTTCACCCAAGCTTTTGAGGGGTCAGTTGCACACCAGACCGCTTTGGATTTTGTAGTTGAATCCGGCGATAGGATTGGGGTTAAGAAGGTATAGATGGTAATGTTCTCCATATTTTGAAACGTTTTTTCAAGAGTTTTGCAGTACCCACAATTTGGATCTGCAAAAACAGCCATTTTTCTTGAGCCATCACCCCGCACAAATTTGACTGAGTCTTGAATTGGTAAGTCACTAAATTGGATGCGGTTCATTTCTTCTTCACGCGCATCCGTTAAGTTGATGCCCGTTTTCAAGTCCGTAATACTTCCTTGGATTAAAAACTTTGCTTGCGCATCGACATAAATGATCGATGAATTTGCAACAACCTCATAAATGCCCGGGATAGGGCTTGGCGTGATACTTTTGATTTGTATTTTTGAGCCAAACTGTTTTTGTAGCTCAGCTTTAATCTTATCGTTTGACTGTGCAAAAGAAAATTGACAAACCAGGAGTCCTAGCGATATGAATAGTTTTGGAAGTATTTTCATGAATATCCTTATTTGAAGCAAATCATACTATTTAACCAAGCGCTCTGGCAATCAGTTGACGTTTAAAAAATTGATGTTGATTGACAATACGTATTCCTGTATTTCTGAGCCAGCGCATGGTAGGGGTGGAGTTTAAAAATAACTGATGTAAATGATGCGTAACCGACAGCAAAGCATCAACGTCACCCGCCCGCATGCGCTCATAACGCCTGAGCAAAATAGGATCACTTATTTTCCTGAAACTTTCCTTGTCCGCAAACACTTGATACAAATCAGCAATGTCTCTCAAGCCTAAGTTGAGGCCTTGCCCAGCAAGAGGGTGCATGACATGGGCTGCATCACCCAATAAAACAATTCTTGGATCATGTGAGGGGCCAATCATTTGTTTAGCGCGTACCTTTTTGAGGGGATGAGACTTTGCACCTGATAGTAAACTTAACTCACCCAGCTCTTTTCCAACTGCACCTTGAGCAGCTTGGCTAATCTGTGCACAAAATTCTACAGGATCGTTTTGCGCAAGGTCTAAGAGCGTACTTGCATAAGCATGACTGGTAGACCAAACAACAGAGACTCTTTTACCTGGCATAGGTAATAAGGCAAGAACATCCCCGCCTGGCAAAAACCATTGATAAGCCGTTTGCAAATGGGAGTGGGAGCAGGCTAGATTAGCGATTACAGCGCTATGTTCATACTCTTCTATATCGACTTCAATACCAAAGCGTTCTCTTGTAGGTGAATTTGCACCATCAGCAGCAATCACTAACTGCGTTTTAAAATCACCATCCGCCGTTTTAACCAAGGTATGTCCTTGATCAATTTGAATATCAAGTACTTCGGTTTGTAATCGAACTAAGGATTGTGAAAACCGAGATGCCATATCGACGGCAATTTCAATCTGTTGCGATTCAATAATCCACGCAAGTTGGGGAACGGCACCTTCGAACGCTGAAAATTGCAATTGATCTTTTGGCAGACCACTATCTCCAAAAATACGCATATCACTGATTGCTTGCATGCGATCTTGCGGCATTGCATCCCAAACTTGTAACTGCCGAAGGAGCGACTCAGAGCTCGATGAAATAGCATAAACGCGACTTTTCCACTCATTTTCAGAAGGAGGTGTTCCAAAGGCAGCCTGTTTCGACTCTAAAATAGGGGCAATGTGAAGAACCCTCAACCCCTGTTGTGAAAAGGCTAAGGCGGCAGTTTTGCCAACAATACCGCCACCTAAAACGATTAAATCTTGTTCACTCATCATATGTTGTTATTACAATATCACTTATGTCATTGAAATGCGGCATCGTCGGCCTGCCTAACGTCGGCAAATCTACACTGTTTAACGCACTTACCAAAGCGGGTATAGCGGCGGAGAACTATCCTTTTTGCACCATTGAGCCGAACGTCGGTGTGGTTGAAGTTCCAGACCCTCGCTTAGCCCAACTCTCACAAATTGTTAACCCTGAACGTATTGTCTCAGCAATTGTGGAGTTTGTGGATATTGCCGGTTTAGTTGCCGGTGCCTCGAAGGGGGAAGGATTAGGCAATCAGTTTTTGGCCAATATACGAGAAACCGATGCGATCACCCATGTGGTGCGTTGCTTCGAAGACGATAACGTCATTCACGTGGCCGGTCGCGTCAACCCAATTGACGATATTGCCGTGATTGATACGGAGCTAGCTTTATCTGATTTAGCTACTGTAGACAAAGCCGTTGCCAAATATACCAAAGCGGCTAAATCAGGAAATGATAAAGAAGCTTCCCAGTTATTAGCTATTTTAGTGAAAGTGTCTGCTCACTTAAATGAGGCTCAGCCAGTTCGATCATTGGGTTTAAGCCAAGAAGACCTTCTTTTATTAAAGCCATTTTGTCTGATAACAGCCAAACCAGTCATGTATGTTGCCAATGTCATCGAAGGTGGTTTTGAAAATAACCCCCATTTAGATGTTGTCAAACAACACGCCTTAAAAGAAGGTGCACCGGTCGTGGCAGTGTGTGCGGCGATTGAAGCGGAAATCGCCGACCTTGATGATGCGGATAAACAAGAGTTCTTAACCGATATGGGCATGACTGAACCAGGACTTGATCGCGTGATTCGGGCAGGATTTGGCTTACTTGGATTACAAACCTACTTTACGGCAGGTGTGAAAGAAGTCAGAGCATGGACGATTCATATTGGCGATACAGCACCTCAAGCTGCAGGAGTTATTCATACCGATTTTGAAAAAGGCTTTATTCGTGCACAGACAATCGCCTTTGAAGACTTTATTCAACATAAAGGTGAGCAAGGCGCGAAAGAAGCGGGCAAAATGCGGGCAGAGGGCAAAGAATACATCGTCAAAGATGGTGATGTGCTGAATTTCTTATTTAACGTCTAACCCAAAGCGGTATGGATCACATCGATGTCGTGATCATTGGTGCAGGTGTAATTGGACTAGCCACTGCACGAGAAATAGTACTGCAGAATAAATCTGTTCTTCTCATTGAAAAAGAAAAAAGCTTTGGCATGGCCACCAGTTCGCGTAATAGTGAAGTGATTCATGCGGGTATTTACTATCCAACAGGTTCATTAAAAGCTAAATATTGCCTAGAAGGCAATCATCTACTGTATGAATACGCAAAAGACCGAGGTATTGCATTTAACAATTATGGCAAACTTATTGTCGCCACGAATGAGCAAGAGAATCTGCAGCTTGAAAAGATTTGGCAACGAGCACAAGACAATGGCGTAAAGGGAATGCAGCGAAAAACCGCTGCAGAAATACACGCATTAGAGCCAGAGCTAAACTGTACACAAGCAATTTATTCAGGCACGACAGGAATTATTGATAGTCATGCGTATATGTTGTCACTGCTAGGTGATTTTGAAAACGCCGGTGGCATGATTGCCTATCAAACACGATTTCTGGGGGCAAGTCCAGCGGCACATCAAGGCCGACTGATCATCACTTGCAATAGCGATGACCAAGCCCAGGAGCAATTCCAGTTAAGTTGTGACACATTCATTAATGCGGCAGGATTGGGCGCGGTTGAAGTTGCTAAAAAAATAATAGGGATACGCCCAGAATCGATACCTGAGAATTATTTTGTCAAAGGTAATTATTTTTCACTCATGGGAAAAACACCGTTTCGACATTTAATTTACCCTGTTCCAGAACAAGCAGGTCTAGGTGTGCATCTCACCCTGGATTTAAATGGGCGTGCAAAATTTGGACCTGATGTTGAGTATCTAGAAACTAAACTAGAAACAGATATTGATTACTCCGTCAATCCAGAACGAGTCGCTCATTTTGAAAATCAAATCCGCCAATATTGGCCAGGCTTACCCAACGGAACTCTCAGCCCAGATTATTCAGGGGTAAGACCAAAAATTCAATATGACGGACAGGTGTGGGGAGACTTTAAAATTGATGGTGAGCCCACACATGGTGTTGCGGGATTGATCAACTTATTTGGTTTTGAATCACCGGGTTTAACTGCATCATTAGCGGCAGCCAAAGAAATCTACTCACTAATAAAATAATTGCTCGAGAGCTTCACCAGGTGAGGGGGCTCGCATAAACGCTTCACCAACCAAAAAGGCATGGACATGATGCTGACGCAAGAAGTCCACATCGGATTGTTGCAAAATCCCACTTTCGGTAACCACACGTTTATTCTTTGGAATCTGATCTAAAAGACTAGTTGTATTTTGAATCGATACTTCAAAGGTTTTTAAATTGCGATTATTAATGCCCAGCAAAGGCGAATTAAGCTTCAGAGCACGCTTGAGTTCGGCGCCGTCATGTACCTCAACTAAAACATCCATTCCAAGCTTCATAGCTACATCTTCAAACTCTTTTAATTGGTCATCGGAGAGTGCAGCAACAATTAATAAAATTGCATCAGCTCCCATTGCGCGTGCTTCAAAGATTTGATAAGGATCAATCATAAAATCTTTACGAATAACGGGCAGTGTGCATGCGCCTCTCGCCTCGATTAAAAACTGTGTACAGCCTTTAAAGTATTCAACATCAGTTAGGACAGAAAGACACGCTGCGCCATGATTGGCATAGCTAATAGCAATCTCAGTTGGATTAAATGGGGAACGTAAAATACCTTTGCTTGGACTTGCTTGCTTGATCTCAGCAATGACGCCAGCATAGCCCTGTGTGATTTTATCTTCAATCGCCTGATAAAAGCCTCTAGGCTTTAGTTGCTCATCGAAAATACTATCGAGAGCTTGCTTCTCAATTTCTAGAAAAGGGATGTGTGACTTCGCCACAATCACTTCTTGTTTTTTTGTTTCTAAAATACGCTGCAGAATATCCGACATAAATTATTGGGCTAAAGACTTCGTTGTTTGAATAAAAAGATCTAATTTTTTCTTAGCACTACCATCCGCGATTACGGATTGTGCCAAAGAGATTCCTGCTTGAATAGAGTTAGCCAGATCAGCGGCATACAAAGCCGCACCAGCATTGAGGCAAACAATATCACGCGCAGGACCATCAACATTATTTAAAACATCGAGCAACATCGCCTGCGATTCAGAAGCATCGGCCACCTTAAAGGCTCGTGTACCCACCATCGACATACCAAAATCTTCTGGGTGAATCTCATATTCAATAATTTCGTTATTTTTGAGTTCGCCAACAAGTGTTGAAGCCCCTAAAGAGATTTCATCAAGACCATCTTTACCATAGACGACAAGCGCATGTTTTAAACCCAGACGTTGTAATACCCGCACCTGAATACCGACTAAATCCGCGTGAAACACACCCATCAACATATGTGGGGCGTTTGCTGGATTGGTCAAAGGGCCTAAAATATTAAAAATAGTACGTATACCTAATTCTTTACGAACGCTAGCGACATTTTTCATCGCAGGGTGATGATTAGGTGCAAACATAAAGCCGATACCTGTCTTTTCTAAACATTGCCCAACTTGATCTGCTTGAAGATTGATGACTGCGCCAAGTGACTCTAAAACGTCAGCACTGCCAGATTTGCTACTGACACCACGGTTCCCGTGCTTAGCAACTTTAGCTCCTGCGGCTGCGACCACGAACATGGCTGTAGTAGAAATATTGAAACTGTGTGAACCATCGCCACCTGTGCCAACGATATCAACAAAGTGGGCATTGTCAGTCATTTGCACTTGCGTAGCAAATTCACGCATGACCATCGCTGCGGCAGTAATTTCACCAATCGTTTCTTTCTTCGTGCGCAAACCAACCAGTAGGGCAGAAGTGAGATTACTAGAAAGTTCCCCGCGCATAATAGAGCGCATGAGCTCTAGCATTTCATCATGAAAAATCTCACGGTGTTCAATACAGCGGAGTAATGCTTCTTGAGGAGTAATGGCCATAGCGTACCTAATTTAATTTTTAATTTTAAGGAAATTATTCAACAGTTCATGACCATATTCAGACAAGATAGACTCAGGATGGAATTGAACGCCTTCAACGGCTAAAGTTTTATGACGCACTCCCATGATTTCTTCATCTTCTGTGACAGCAGTTATTTCTAAGCAGGCGGGTAATGTATCTTTAGCAATAGCAAGAGAGTGATAACGCGTTACTTGAAAGGAGGCGGGCAGTCCTTGAAAAATCCCGCGTCTTTTAGAGTAAATAGTGTCTACCTTGCCGTGCATCACGTGTTTGGCACGAATCACATCGCCACCAAATGCTTCACCAATGGCTTGGTGTCCAAGACACACTCCTAGAATTGGAATTTTTCCAGCAAAGTGTTGAATAGCTGCAATAGAAATACCTGCTTGACTAGGACTACACGGTCCTGGTGAAATACAAAGATGCGACGGGGCAAGAGAAGCAATCTCTTCTAGAGTAATCTCATCATTACGAAACACCTGTACATCAGCGCCTAATTCGCCAAAATACTGAACTAAGTTATAGGTAAAAGAATCGTAGTTATCAATCATGAGGAGCATGCAGGCCTCCTTGCACAAGTTCAGCCGCACGCAGTACTGCGCGAGCTTTAGCCTCGGTTTCTAGATACTCTGATTCCGGATTCGAGTCAGCAACGATACCTGCTCCTGCTTGAGAGTGGACCCAACCATCTTTAATCACGCCGGTTCGAATGATGATGGCGACATCCATTTCGCCGGAGAAAGATAAATAACCAGCAGCACCACCATAAGGGCCACGCTTGGTAATTTCCATTTCATCAATAATTTCCATTGCCCGAATTTTAGGAGCACCTGAAAGAGTACCTGCGGGAAAAGTTGCCCGCAATACATCCATATTGGTGACATCATCGCGGAGTTCACCCTCGACGGAGCTCACAATATGTTGGACATGCGAATATTTTTCAATCGCCATTTTTTCCGTTACTTTGACAGAGCCGATCTTTGCAATACGACCAATATCATTACGAGCCAAGTCAATGAGCATGACATGTTCGGCAATTTCTTTAGGGTCAGCTAATAATTCTTTAGCCAGTGCCGCGTCAAGTTCTGGAGTTTTCCCACGAGGGCGAGTACCGGCTAAGGGCCTTACAGTTACCGTTCGATGATCAGCAGAGCCGTCTGTGCCAGTAACTTTTTCTTGACGTACCAAAATCTCGGGAGAAGAACCAACCAATTGATGATCACCAAAATCATAAAAATACAGATACGGAGAAGGGTTGAGAGAGCGCAGAGCACGATATAAAGTTAGAGGTGAATCGGTATACGGTTGGCTGATTCTTTGACCAAAAACCACCTGCATACAATCACCAGCAAGAATATATTCTTTGGTTAAGTTAACTTTATTGATAAATTCTTCTTTACCAAAATGACGCACAGGCGTTGTTTTTTTAGTAGGTAATGACTTCTCATTCTTGATGGGTTGATCAAGACTTTCTAAAAGAAGGTTTAAGCGTTTTTGCGCCTCTTCATAAGCATGAGGATGATCGGTATTTGCGTAGACAATTAAATAAAGCTTGCCGGCCAAATTATCAATCACCGCTAATTCTTCAGTTAACAATAGCTGAATATCCGGTAAATGTAATTCATCCTTTGGTGTCGAATGAGCTAATTTAGGTTCAATATAACGGACTGTATCGTAACCAAAATAGCCAGCTAAGCCACCACAAAAGCGGGGAAGGCCCGGTAGTAGAGCGGCTTTTAATCGACCTTGAAACGCTTCAATAAATGCCAAGGGATGATCATGATTCGTTTCAACGACAACACCCTGTGTAACGACTTCATTCCGTGGTGCGCTTGGTGTACCCACCGACCGAATTAAAGTATTTGCGGGTAAACCAATAATCGAATATCTTCCAAACCGTTCACCACCCACTACAGACTCTAATAAAAACGTATTGGTAGAGCCTAATGCTTGTGTTAATTTAATGTACAGAGAAAGAGGCGTTTCAAGGTCTGCAAGTGTTTCGCAAACAAGTGGAATACGGTTAAATCCTTGCGCTGCAAGGTCTTTAAATTCGGCAGGGGTCATTTTACCGCTGCCAGTTCTTGTCGCATTGTGGAGATGATGCTTGCGTAATCAGGTTTTCCAAAAATAGCTGAACCAGCCACAAAGGTATCTGCACCAGCAGCATAGACAGCGGCAATATTTTTGATATTAATACCACCATCTACTTCGAGTCGGATGTGGCGACCACTTTTTTGGGCATAAGCATCAAGAATATTTTTAGTTTGTGTAATTTTTTCAAACGTTGAAGGAATAAATTGTTGACCGCCAAACCCGGGATTGACCGACATTAATAAAACTAAATCGATCTTATCCAGAACAAAATCGAGATATTGAAGAGGTGTAGCGGGATTGAGCACTAAACCACTTTGACATCCAAGCTCTTTGATAAGCCCCAATGTTCGGTCGATGTGAGGGCTTGCTTCTGGATGGAAGCTAATCAAATTAGCACCAGCCTTAACAAAGTCCGGGATGATCCTGTCAACAGGTTCAATCATTAAATGGACGTCAATACAAACAGGCTGACCATCTTTTTGGGCATGGGGCCGAATAGCCTCACAAACAAGAGGGCCAATCGTTAAATTAGGTACAAAATGGTTGTCCATCACATCAAAGTGAATCCAGTCAGCACCGGCTTGCAGAACGTTGCGAACTTCCTCACCTAAACGAGCAAAATCAGCTGCAAGAATAGAAGGAGCGATGATAGGAGGCAATTTATTTGACATAATTCTATTTTAACGTGAGACCATCACAATGATTCATTGCATTTAGTGAGTAGTTCTATGAAAATAAACAAATGACCCAATTTTCCGCACAAATCTCCGTACAAGTTCAATTTTTAGAAGAAGAATCCCATCCTGAACAGGGGCAATTTCACTTTGCTTACACACTTAGCATTAAAAATGACGGAGAAACCCCTTTTCAATTAATCGCGCGGCAATGGGTGATTACAGATTCTGAGGGAAATACTCAAGAAATCAAGGGTTTAGGAGTGGTTGGTCAGCAACCCTTACTAAAAGGTGGACAAGCTTTTGAATACACAAGTTGGGCAACAATCCCAACCCCTTTAGGCACAATGAAGGGAACGTATTACTGCATTTCAGAAACTGCGGAGATGTTTGAAGTGCCCATCCCTGAGTTTGCTTTGACTATGCCTAGGATATTGCATTAAAACCACAAGATTATTTTTTTCGACCCATCATAGTCCAGACAACGATAAAAATTAAAATGCAAAGAGCCACGCCAGCTTCTGCGACTAACAATAACATCGGGTATTCATCTAATAATTCTGACATCGGCGAGATCCTTTTTGCATGAAGACAATATGTAAAACCACTGTATTGAGTGGATTGATTTGCCTCACTATTTTACTGTCAGGATGCAGTTCTAGTTCGCATCGCCAAGATCGAGTTGTTGAACCGATAGCATCCGTGCCAAGTGATCAATTTAAACAATATACCGCAGCGCATTATTTTTTAAGTAGTTGGAAGAATTTACCCGACTGGGAAAACGACGATTTAGATGATGCTTGGCATGCATGGCAGCGCAGTTGCCAATATTTTAATCAATCAAATCAAAAAGAATGGCAGCAGGTTTGTAAAGATTCGCAAAAAATTAATTTTGGTGAAAAAAAAGTAATTAAAGATTTTTTTGAGAAATATTTTCAAGTTTGGGAAATACGTCAAGCGAAGGATCAAAACCAATCGGCAAAGGGTAGTAATCAAGGTTTGATCACCGGATACTATGAGCCAGTTTTAAAAGGTTCTTTAACTAGACAAGGCGTTTATCAGGCACCCCTGTACAAGCTTCCACCGAGTTGGTATGCATCTACGAGTAAGGTAAGACCCACGCGAGCTGAGCTTATGCAGTCAGGCGCATTAAAAGGTTTAGAAATCGCTTGGGTTGAAGATCCAGTTGCTGCAGCCTTTATGCAAATACAAGGCTCAGGAAAAATCGTACTTGAAAATAAAAAGATCCTCCGACTTGGATTTTCCGGATCAAATAATCAGCCTTACGCATCATTAGGGCAGTGGTTAATTAGTCAGAATCAACTCACCTATGCCCAGGCGAGTATGCAAGGGATTTCAGAATGGGCAAAAAAAAATCCAAGCCGTGAAAAAGAAATGTTAAATGCCAATCCACGCTTTGTATTTTTTAAAATTTTAGAGAGTTCAACGTCTCTAATGGAAGGTCCGATTGGCAGTATTGGCGTTCCTTTAACTGCAGGAAGAAGCATTGCCGTTGATTGGCAATCGATACCCAGAGGTGCGCCAGTATTTTTATCCAGCACAGATCCACAAACCACAAAACCCCTACAACGACTTGTGTTTGCCCAAGATACTGGTTCAGCAATTATTGGTGGTGTGCGCGCTGATTATTTTTGGGGATCTGGCGAGCTTGCAGGTAACAGCGCTGGAAAGATGAAGCAAGTAGGACGGATGTGGGCCATCTTACCTAAGAGTATCTACCCATGAGAATGACGTTTATCCTCAGTGTCTGCACTCTCACCCTCATGAGCGGATGTTCAACAACCTATCAAGCTGGCACAAGTTCAACAGAGCAAGAAGAGCTGATCAAGTTTTCACAAATGTCTTTGTCGACAACGGGAAAAAAGATAGACCATGAGTACACATTAAGCGGTTGGTACCCTTGGTCGCTAACACCCACAAAAAATAAAACGACCTATACCCTACAACGATATCAAGGAAAAACAGTTATCCATGCCGACGCAGATACCAGCGCATCTGGATTGATGGCACCCTTAAAGCCTAAGCCGGTAGAGGGTAAGGAGTTAATTTGGGAGTGGAAAGCACTCGGACGTATTGAGGCGGCTGATAATTCTCAAGGGCATACCGATGATGCTCCTCTACGACTGATATTGGCTTTTGATGGGGATAAAAAAAAGCTATCATTAAAAGATCAAATGGCTTTTGAGTTAGCACACCTCATCAGTGGCCAAGAAATGCCATATGCAACCCTGATGTATATATGGGCAAGTCAAAAGCACAACAATAAAATCTTGGGCAATAAATATACATCTCGCTTAAAAATGATCGTGGTGGACGAAGGTGATGAGCACGTGGGGGAATGGCGAAAACATCAAAGAGACATAGCACAAGACTACCGAGCCGCGTTTGATGAGAGTCCAGGAAAGTTAATAGCGATTGGTATTATGACGGATACTGATAACACCAAAAGTTTAGTCAAAGCCATCTACGGCGATATAGAAATCAAACGAAAATAGACTTAAGCAAGATATGCGCGGGCCAAATGCGCCCAATAACTAGCACCAATAGGAAGTAAATGGTCATTAAAGTCATAACAAGGATTATGTAAATGACAAGGGCCAAGGCCATGACCAGCGATACGATGATCACCCTCGCCATTACCAATAAAGACATAACAGCCAGGCACTTTTTCTAACATAAAGGCAAAGTCTTCTGAACCCATTGTTGGCTCAACTGAATCTATAAATTGATCTTCACCAAACTGTTGCTTAATGACAGATTGTGCAAAAAGTGTTTCCTGATAGTGATTAATGAGTGGTGGGTAGTTGCGTTGGAAATCAATCTCGGCAGTACAGTTAAATGTCAGTGCAATACCTTGAGCGATTTCACGAAGGCGCTGTTCTAACAGATCGAGCACAGGAGTTGTAAACGTACGGATGGTTCCACCAAGCCAAGCATCATTCGGTATTACATTAGTAGCAAAACCAGCGTGGACTTGCGTGATTGATAAAACCGCAGTATCGACAGGCTTTTTATTACGGGTAATAATGCTTTGTAAAGACGAAGCTAGTTGCGTGATTGCAAAGACAGGGTCTGCGCCATTATGAGGAAGAGCAGCATGCCCACCCTTGCCCTTTAAGGTAATCTTAAATTCATTACTTGATGCCATCATGGGACCGGCAATCACACCAAAACTTCCTTCAGGCATATCAGGCCAATTGTGCATGCCAAAAACTGCATCACACGGAAATAAAGTAAATAAGCCATCGGCCATCATTTCACGAGCACCACCACCACCTTCTTCAGCAGGTTGGAAAATAAAATGAATCGTACCCTTAAAGTCTTTATGCGAAGAGAAAAATTGTGCAGCACTCAGTAACATAGCGGTATGACCATCATGACCACAGGCATGCATCTTGCCGGCATGTTTTGAAGCATGAGGGAAGGCGTTGTGCTCTTGCAAAGGCAGCGCATCAATATCAGCACGAAGACCAATAGATTTCCCCTTGCCAAGATTACCTTCTATGGAACCAACCACACCAGTTTTACCAAGACCAATATGTGTTTGAATACCCCAAGCCTTTAATCGATTGGCAATAAGTTCGGAGGTTCGAAATTCGGTAAACTTTAATTCTGGATGAGCATGAATATCTCTGCGTATATTCTTAATCAATTCAAGCTGATCAATAAATTCGGGGAAGATGTTCATAAACGATTTATTCAATGTCAATAACTCATCTTATCGCAAATCGATCAAAGTTGAAAAGAATTCAGTTATTTCACTTTCATGAATTTTATGAACCTACATGAAAGTGAAATATACGACACAGGCCAGCCTGAAATAAAGACTAGCTAAAAGACTTTAAAAGCGGTGCACCATTCCCACTGTGGCAGATGTTACTTTATCGATTTTTTTCCCAGAATCAGATCCATTAGCATGGTTTAAAAAAGCATAAAAGTGAGTTTGCTTTGATAAATAGTAATTGCCGCCAAGAACATATTTGTTGCCATACAGGGTAGGGCCAGAGACGGCATTAGATTTTTGTCGATAAGCAGCGCTAAACACATCAATATGAGGATTAACATGATATTTAAAACCGACGCCAATATTTTGAAGTTTCTCTAGTGGTGGGCGATGCGACTTTGCTAATGAAGGAAGCGTTGCTGGAGATAAATCCGAATGAGAAACCCCTAATTTAAGATGTACCTTACCGATTTTTTGAGTTATGCCTGCGTTGATAATCTGAGGATTTGCGCTAGACCCTTTAAAAATTGAAGGCTGAGATTGCGAATAAGAGCCTGCAAAAAGACGATCACCCTGTTGATAGCTAAGGCCAAAAGCAAAATTTTTATGATGATTATGTTGTTCACCACCCAATTGATAACTCGTAATGAAATTAAAATTATCAGAACGATAGGAATACTTGATTGCTTGATCAATCCATTTGTTGCCATAACGTCCATTGAAAGTGCCACTCAAATCATCGATGACATACTTCTGACGAATTAAACCACTGGGGTCAATTAACCGTGCAATATCAAAGCTTACCGAGGATTGCAGGCCAAGGGTTAGTTGTCCCAATTGACGGTTTTCATAGCCAATGAGATTACGACGTTTGAAAAGAGCCGTTGGATGATTAGGATTAGTTTCTCCTTCTAAATTAAAAAACACAAAGTGAGATGGGCTAATTTCCTCTTTGCCCCTTAAACCAATGCGAGAAGCCATTTTATTGCCTTGCTTAATTTTAAAATGATCTTCAATGGAAGCCTGTGATTCTTGAAGATTGATTTGAATACCCTGATCAACCAAACCATAGAGTTGCACAGAATCAGCACTACATAATTTAGAAACACAAAGACCGAAACAACACCATAACCATTTTTTATTCATTTCATTCCTTTTGATAAAAGAAAACCGTTGATTTCTGAAAATAAATTTACTCATCGCCTCGAATTGATCATTCGAAGCGATACAGTATCAGAATAGGAATAAGCACAAAGCGTATAAGTCTTTAGAGATTTGTGGGAATTGTTGTGATACGCACCGACTTGGAATGTAAATGCCAAAAGAATGTCAAAGGATGTTTATACTAAAAATATCGATTAACCAGATACAACTAAATAAGTAAATTAAAAATGAAAAAAGCAAAAAAACCCAATCCCACCGTAGGTATTATTGGCTTAGGAATTATGGGTGGGATTATGGCGGAAACATTGCTCATGAATCAATTTGTCGTATCAGGATTTGATATCGAAGCATCAGCCTGTAAGCGTTTAAAAAAAGCTGGTGGCGTCGCTTTGAAATCTGTACGAGAAGTCATATTAGAGTCAGATATTGTTATTACTTCCTTAGCCACCAGTAATGCTCTGCTCAAGGTATATGACGAAATCCAGCAAACCCTACTAGAGCACCCTAAGAAACTGATCGTGATAGAAACAAGCACATTGTCGATGCATGACAAAGAGCTGATTGCCAAGCAGATGAATATACCGGGAGTTGATTTATTAGACTGTCCAATCAGCGGCACGGCAGCGCGGATGAAGGATCGTGCCTGGACTATATTTGTGAGCGGTGATGAAAAAAGTTGTAAAAAAATTAAACCAATTATGGAATGTTTATCTGATAACCATCCCTATGTTGGCACCTATGGGAATGGTTTAAAAATGAAATTAATCGCCAATCATTTAGTGGCAATTTATAACGTTGCCTGTGCTGAGTCGACAATTTTTGCCAGAAAAATTGGCCTTGATCCACAGGATGTATTGGATATATTTGGACCAAGTCCAGTGATTGGTACTGGAGTGATGCGCTTACGTATGCCCTTTATGATCGATCGTCAATACACACCGCCAACGATGAAGGTAGAAGTGTGGCAAAAAGATATGCAGGTGATTGGTGATTTAGCTAAATCAGTTGGTTGCCCATTACCAATTTTTAATGCCACCGCCCCTATTTATACAGCGGCGATGGCTCAAGGCCTTGCTTTGTCAGATACAGCCTCAACAGCGGAAGTCATTGGACAAATGGCAGGCTTGTATCAAAACACCAAAAGCACAAATCAATTAAAATAAATTAAAGCTTAGAGGTCTTATCAAACATCATTGGAGCAAATTTGGGCATTGATCAATTCATCATTGAAGGTGATAAAGTTCTTCGAACATTATCTGGAATTGTTGCGTCTAGAAGACCAACCCCAGAACCAGCCGCGTTATCAGCAAATGAATTAACTGAGGCGCAACGTAAACATGCGGCAGGGCTCATGCGTGTCAATCATGTGGGTGAAGTTTGCGCCCAAGCCCTATATCAGGCGCAACGCTTAACAAGTAAACAAACAAATATTAAAGAGCAACTCACAAAAGCCGCTACTGAAGAGGAAGATCATCTGTATTGGTGTGCTCAGCGATTAGAAGAATTAGGTTCAAGACCAAGTTTGTTAAATCCGCTTTGGTATACAGGCTCATTTGTGATGGGGCTTGCCGCTGGTTTAGCTGGAGACAAGTGGAGTCTAGGATTTGTTGCTGAAACAGAAAGACAAGTGGAGAAGCACTTAGAAGAACATTTAGAGAGCTTGCCTACTGAGGATGATGCTTCTAGAGCGATTGTTGAGCAGATGCGTTTAGAAGAAATAGCCCATGGCAATATGGCTAGAAACGCTGGTGCCCACGAATTGCCAGAAGCGATTAAAAAAGCCATGGAAATCACCTCAAAAATCATGACCAAAACGGCTTATCACGTATAAATTTTCATGAATTTGTCACAGAAATGAGGACTCTCGTTCACATATTTAATTTAATTGATTAAGTATTCCTCGTAAGACTATGTTTTATTTCAAATTTTTAGTTTTTCTACATCAATTTCCCTTTCTAAGTTCTTGTTAATACAAGAAAATTTAAATTAATTTCCCCTAAAACCCTTGACCATACATTCCATGTGCTTTAAAGTGGGAGGAAGTGTGAAAAAGTGGGGAAAACTGCATGTTTCAGGGTGCTTCGGCGATCAATTTGGATGTCAAGGGGCGGATGTTAATTCCGGCTCGGCATCGTGACGCCCTGCAAATAGGGGGCTTAGGACGGATTACCCTGACAAAACACCCCGAAGGTTGTTTGATTTTATTTCCACAAGCTGAGTGGGAAAGTTTTCGGGAGCGAATCGCAAAATTGCCACAAGAGGCAAATTGGTGGCGTCGTATTTTTCTCGGGAACGCATCTGAATTAGAAATGGACGGATCAGGACGTATTTTGATCAGTCCAGAGTTAAGGGCCGCATCTAGCATTGAAAGAGACGTCATTTTGCTTGGTATGGGTAGTCATCTTGAGGTTTGGGATGCAACAACCTATAAGACTAAAGAGCAAATTGCAATTTCTCAAGGAATGCCAGAAGCATTACGACAATTTACCTTCTGATGTTGGAGACCTATGACCTACAGTCATCGCCCGGTTTTGCTGGACGAGGCAGTCTCCGCCTTACTGGGAGAAGTGCCCAAGCCGCAAGCTTTATATCTCGATGGAACTTTTGGACGTGGCGGTCACTCCAGACAAATCTTGCAGCAAATGTCTCCAAGCAGTCGTTTGATTGCGTGCGACAAGGATCCTCAAGCAATTGCGGAGGCGAGTCTCATTACGGATCAACGCTTTCAGATTGTGCACACCTCCTTTGCAAAGATGGCCTCAGTGATAGCAGCAAATACTTTAGATGGCATCTTGCTCGATTTAGGGATCAGTTCGCCACAAATCGATCAAGCAGAGCGGGGATTTTCATTTCGAATGGATGGCCCACTCGATATGCGAATGAATTATCAAGAAGGTCAAAGTGCGCAAGAGTGGTTGGCAACGGCTGATGAAAAAAATATTGCAAAGGTAATTAAAGATTATGGGGAAGAACGGTTTGCTGTATCGATTGCAAAGGCGATTGTTGCTAGCAGGGAGCAAGGTATCACCCTTAGGACCACAAGACAACTCGCGTCGCTCGTGGCTAGTGTCGTCCGCACGCGTGAGCGCGATCAAGATCCGGCCACACGCACCTTTCAAGCTATACGGATTTACATCAACCAAGAGCTCCGCGATTTGGAGGAAGGTTTAAAGATGGCACTGCATTTGTTACAACCAGGAGGTCGTTTGGTAGTGATTAGCTTTCACTCCCTTGAGGACCGCTTGGTTAAACAATTTATGCAACACAACAGTAGGGTACAAATCCCAAGAGGTATTGCCTTGCGCGAGACAGAGATACCAAAGTCCCCACTGAAGATTCTCGGTAGAAGCAAGCCAAGTGCTACAGAAATTACTCAAAACCCACGGGCTAGGTCTGCGGTGATGCGAGTCGCACAAAAGATGGTGGAACGATGAACCGCTCAGTAGTCATCCTCATATTGGCATTAATGGCAAGTTCATTAATGTTGGTCTACTCGCAGCAACGTTCGCGCATGTTATACGCAGAAAAAAACCGTTTAGAGATCAAGCAGGCACGACTCAATCAAGAGTGGAGTCGACTTGAATATGAGCAACGTGAATTATCCAAATCCTCACGGATTGTAGATATCGCAACCAAGCAATTGCATATGAAAGATCCAAAGCAGGATAAGACAATCTACGTCAAGGAAAAGACGAATGAACGTTAATCATTCAAATCCATCTACTACCTTGGTACTTCGCTTGCCGATGTGGCGCTCGCGGGTTGTGCTCTTTTTTATGTTTATGGGTTTTTGCGCATTATTAGGTCGTGCCTTTTGGATTCAAGGACCTGGAAATGATTTTTATGCAGAAAAAGGTAAGCGAGTAAACCGTGTCATTACATTGCCATCGGTTCGTGGGAAGATTCTAGATCGCAATGGCGAAATTTTAGCGACAAGTTTAGAAGCAAAAACCATCATTGCTTATCCAGAAATCATACCTGACGATTTACCTGCTACCAAGATCGCCGCCTTTGCAAAATTATTAAAGATGAATGAGTCAGAGTTAAAGAAAAAGTTAACTGACAAAAAAAATCAACTCTATTTGAGAAGACAGGTAGAGCCAGACGTTGCTGCCAAAATTAAAGAATTGGCAATACCAGGAATCGCCATTACAAGTGAGTATCGACGTTACTATCCAGAAGGTGAATCCATGGCCCATATTGTGGGCTTTACCGATATTCAAGATAAAGGTATCGATGGTATGGAGGCATCTAATGATGAATTCTTATCAGGAAAAGATGGGCAAAAGAATGTAGTGATTGATCGTCTTGGTCGTGTGGTGGATGACTTGGGAGGCTTTCAGCCCCCAAGAAATGGTAAAGACCTACAACTATCAGTTGATAGTAAGATTCAATCGATTTCATTTGAAGCCGTAAAAAAAGCGGTTGTCGATAATCGCGCCAAGGCGGGAGCCGCCATCGTATTAGATTCTTATACGGGTGAAGTACTTGCCATGGCCAACTATCCGTCCTATAACCCCAATCAGCGGAGCAATTTGACGGGTGAGCAATTACGTAATCGCGTGTTAACAGACACCTTTGAGCCAGGCTCAACGATGAAGCCAATTACGATTTCTTTATCGATGGAAAAAGGGCTCATCAAACCTACGACACAATTTCAGATTGGACATTTGCAGATAGGTAAAAAAGTGATTACGGATACCCATGCTTATTCCGTACTCTCAGTCTCACAAATTATTCAAAAATCAAGCAACATCGGAACATCGCGAATTGCATTGCAAATGGAACCAGAAGACATGTGGACGATGTTTCAGTCGGTTGGTTTTGGGCAAGCTCCTAAAATAGGTTTTCTTGGGGCAGTTGCTGGAACGGTTAGGCCTTATGAAAAATGGGGCAAGTTAGATCAAGCGACAATGTCATTTGGATACGGTATTTCAACATCCTTATTCCAATTAGCTAGAGCCTATACGATTTTTGCTAGAGATGGTGAGCTAGTCCCAATCTCCATGCTTAAGGTAGATAAGCCCCCGGTCGGTACAAGAGTACTGTCACCAAAAACAGCTATTGAAATGAGAGACATGTTGGAGTTGGTGACTCAGGAGGGCGGCACCGCACTAAAAGCCCAGGTGGCAGGTTACCGTGTTGGCGGTAAGACAGGAACAGCCCATAAGTCGATGGGTAAGGGTGGATATGCAAGTAATAAATATTATGGCTTTTTTGTCGGTGTTGCACCAATTAGTAATCCACGTATAGTCGTAGCTGTAGTCATTGATGAGCCAACCGCAGGTTCTCATTATGGAGGAGATGTTGCAGCGCCCGTATTCTCGGCGATCTCAGGATCTGCATTAAGAAATTTAGGAGTAGCCCCAGATGCTGCTCTCAAAGAACTCGTTCAGTCTGTCGATACATCACTGACGCAAAAGGTGGTTTTGAAGAGATGATGAAGCTCGAAACCAAAGCCTCCTTACAACTCAAAGATATACAAAATTTATTGTATAGCGAGGTAGATCGAAGCGCGCACTTATCTTCAGATACAAGACTGCTAGGAGTGGGAGATGTATTTTTAGCATACCCAGTTGGTAGCGGCAAAGGGCTTAGTGATAATAGAATTCATATTCCCCAAGCGCTGGAGTTGGGTGTTAGTTTAGTTTTATATGAAAAAGAAAATTGGTCAGAAAATGAGCATGTCAATGCACGAGAAAAACTAGGAGATCCTAGATGTATTGCTGCCCCTCATTTAGCAAGTCTGGCAAGCGAAATAGCAGATTGGTGGTACGGTCACCCATCAAAGGACTTGAACATGATTGGTGTAACCGGCACCAATGGAAAAACAACAGTCTCACATTGGATATCACAAGCCCTAGGAAAAAGTTCAGCAGTTTTTGGAACCCTAGGATATGGGGCAATTGGCAACCTGAGTACAACTGGATTTACAACTCCAGATGCAGCAAGAGTTCAGCGGGTTTTAGGTGAACTAAAATCACAGTCCTACAAACATGTAGCGATGGAAGTATCATCTCATGCCCTAGAGCAAGGGCGGGTCAATAGCGTACTTTTTAAAACGGCAATTTTTACAAATTTAAGTCAAGATCACTTAGATTATCACGGCGATATGCAGGAGTATGCCCGCGCCAAATATGAATTATTTTGTTTTCCTAGCTTAGAAAAAGTAGTCCTTAATATGGATGACCCAACCGGAAGAGCGTGGATTGAAAAATTATCTAAAACATCAAAAGCAGAGATTTGGGTATACGGAAGTGAAGCGTCACTCAGACAATTGAGCTCTCAAGAGAAGCTCAAAACAGTTGTTGTGCAACATGTAGAGGCTACACAACATGGCATGAAATTTGATTGCCAAGTACAAGGGCAACTGGTTTCATTGCAGGTGGAATGTATTGGTCAATTTAATGTGGACAATATGATGGCAGTATTAGCCACCTTGCTGGCAAATGGAATGCCACTTGAAACAGCAATTACTGCAATAAAACATCTAAAGCCAGTGGATGGTCGTTTAGAGATGATTAATCTCAATGACAATGCGCATCCATTAATGGTAGTTGATTTTGCGCATACACCAGATGCATTAGAAAAAGTACTCGTAGCGTTAAGGCCAATAGCCACAGCAAGAGGTGGTCAACTCGTGTGTGTTTTTGGCTGCGGAGGAAATCGAGATAAAAGTAAACGACCATTGATGGGCAAACTAGCCTCTCAATTAGCCGACAGAGTCATCATTACCAGTGACAATCCACGCGCAGAAAATCCTGAAGATATCCTTGCTGATATTCAGCAAGGAATAGACCAAGAAGATCAATCAAAAGTGACCACTGCCATAGATAGAGCATTTGCGATTTTGACATCAGTTAAACAGTCATTACCCAAAGATGTTGTACTCGTGGCAGGTAAAGGTCATGAACGCGTACAAGAAATTGCAGGAAAGCAATTTCAATTTTCTGACCAAGACCATATCCGCCTAGCAATCAGAGGGGTCATGTAATGAGTACATCTCTTAGCCTCGAAAAAATGCACCAAATGGCACCTGGATCACGCTTATTAAATACGAGTGTGCAAGATCTAAATGCCCCGATACATATTGTCTCGACAGATAGTAGAAAAATAAAATCCGGAGATTTTTTTATCGCAATCTCTGGTGAAAAATTTGATGGTAATCAATTTTTACAAGAGGTATTTAAAAAAGGGGCAAGCTCGGCATTAGCGAGTAAAGAGGAGCTCGTCCCACAGAATCGTCCAGTTCTTCTTGTGCAGGACACGTTAAAAGCCCTTCAAGAAATTGCCTGTGCATGGCGTCAAGAAATCAATCCACAACTCATACTTGTTACAGGAAGTAATGGTAAAACGACTGTTAAAGAGATGATTGCTAGCATTTGCAAAGAAGGAATTGGAAAAGAAAATACCTTAGCAACACCAGGAAATTTAAATAATGAAATAGGTTTGCCATTAACTTTACTTGGTTTACAAGAAGTACACCAAGTTGCTGTTATTGAACTTGGGATGAATCATCCTGGTGAGACGCAATTTTTAGCAGGTATTGCAAAACCAAATATTGTATTAATCAATAATGCGCAACGCGAGCACCAAGAGTTTATGCATACAGTAAAAGCCGTTGCGTTAGAGCATGCAGATGCTATAGACGAATTAAATGAAGACGGTATTGCAGTTTTTCCGGCCGACTCAGAGTACACCTCGATTTGGAAGAGTAAGTGTAAGGCGCGTCAATATTATGATTTTGCTTTCAGTGCAAAAGCAGATCAGTCGCCTGGAGCGGTCAATGGACATTGGCTTGATCAGGGATTATTAAAAATTAATTTTCCGAAAAATCAGCAGGGAAATCATGTATCCATAGAAGTGCGCTTAGCTACATTAGGTGACCATAACGCTAAAAATGCCATTGCCGCAGCAACTGTAGCCTATGCAGCAAAGATAGATCTTGATGCGATACGACTCGGATTAGAAAACTTCACACCAGTTGCTGGCAGAATGCGTAGTCATCCTTTGCCGAACTTTGGCAAACTTGGACAATTGGTAGATGATACCTATAACGCCAATCCAGATTCAGTGATTGCTGCCATTGATGTATTGGCGCAATTACCAGGCACAAGATGGTTGGTATTGGGTGATATGGGTGAGGTTGGTAATAAGGGACAAGAATTCCATACAGAAATCGGTAAATATGCCAAAGATAAAGGCATACAGCACCTCTATGCAACTGGCGACTTATCCAAGCATGCCATAGAGGGATTCCAACTATCACCAGTAGCACCAACAAAATCTAATGCATCAAACGGAATTCACTTTCAAGAACCAAAGGCTTTATTAAAACAATTAAAAATAGATTTACAAAAATTCCAAGAGCAATTTTCGACAGGTCAAGTTGCGGTCCTTGTTAAAGGATCGCGCTTTACCAAAATGGAAAGAATCGTTAATTGTTTATTAAAAGAGGAGAGCTTATGCTTCTAACTCTTGCGCAATGGTTACAGAGTGACTTCGGATTTTTCCGAGTATTTAATTACATCACTTTTCGTGCAGTGATGGCCACACTCACATCCTTATTTATTGGACTCGCATTTGGGCCATGGGTCATTCGGCAATTAACTGTTCTAAAAGTAGGGCAAGCCGTAAGAACGGATGGACCTAAAACACATTTAATTAAAACTGGCACACCAACCATGGGTGGCGTGCTCATTTTGATAGCAATTGCTATATCCACCTTGTTATGGAGTGACCTTAGTAATCGCTTTATTTGGGCAGTTCTATGGGTAACTTTAGGATTCGGGATTATAGGATGGGTCGATGATTACCGCAAAGTGGTTTATAAAAATCCCAAAGGCATGAGTTCAAAAGAAAAATACTTTTGGCAATCATTAATAGGTATTATGGCAGCGATTTATTTAGTCTTTGCGATTACAGACAACAACAATATTGGAGTCATGAATCATATATTGCAATGGAAAAAAGAAGGCTTTAATTTTCAAATGCCAGTAAATTTAAATTTAGTTGTGCCGTTTTTTAAGACCGTCAATTACCCACTTGGCGCATTAGGATTTATCATTTTGACGTATTTAGTGATTGTGGGAAGTAGTAATGCAGTCAATCTAACCGATGGATTAGACGGGCTTGTGATTATGCCGGTGATTTTAGTTGGATCGGCCCTAGGAGTATTCGCATATGTCACCGGTAATGCTATTTACGCAAAATATTTGATATTCCCCTTCATTCCAGGAACTGGCGAGTTACTCATTTTCTGTGGGGCTTTGGGTGGAGCTGGCTTAGCATTTTTATGGTTTAACACTCATCCAGCTCAAGTCTTTATGGGCGACGTTGGCGCACTTGCATTAGGTGGCGCTTTGGGTACCGTGGCAGTGATCGTACGCCAAGAAATAGTACTGTTTATTATGGGCGGTATTTTTGTTGTAGAAACCTTATCCGTCATGATGCAGGTTGCATGGTTCAAATACACCAAAAGAAAATATGGTGAAGGTAGGCGCATATTTAGAATGGCGCCTCTTCATCATCATTTTGAATTAGGTGGATGGAAAGAAACCCAGGTTGTCGTTAGGTTCTGGATTATTACGATTATTTTGGTGCTTGTTGGATTGTCGAGTTTAAAACTAAGATGACACAGTCAAATACCCAAGCCCTCCTTATACCTGGATCTATTCAATTAGATACCAAGGATAGTATTTCTATTTTAGTGATGGGTACTGGAGAGTCAGGCCAGGCCATGGCACGATGGGCTGTGGCGCAAGGCGCGCAAGTCCGCATGCATGACACCAGGGAAGCGGGTGCGATATCAGAAAAAGCGCAAACCCAATTAGAAGAATTAAAGCAATTAAATATCAATATTAGTTTTGGAAAAAATATAGCCGGCATTGATCTAGGAGACGTGGATATCATAGCGATGAGCCCAGGTATCTCACCCCTAGATGAGTGGATAGCTCAAGTATTAAAAAATGCTCAAGAACAGTCCAAAGTCATTTGGGGAGAGTTAGATTTTTTTACTCAGGCATTAGAGGCCTTAAAAGAAAAGCAAAACTATCAACCTAAAGTAGTAGCAATTACAGGCACCAATGGAAAAACGACCACTACGGCACTATGTGGCGTTATATTTGGGAAGACGGGAAAATCAGTAGCTGTTGCCGGCAACATCAGTCCATCCCTACTCGATAAATTAACACAATGCTTAACTGATAATCAATTGCCAGATATCTGGGTGTTAGAGCTATCGAGTTACCAACTTTTTTATAGTCAAAACTTTAATCCTGACGCGGCAACCGTTTTAAACATAACGGAAGATCATTTGGATTGGCATGGTGACATTGAGCACTACTATTTGGCGAAGAAAAAAATCTTTGGCCAAAGAACGATTCCGATTTTAAATCGTGATGATTCAAAAGTAATGGCCATGATTGATGAAGATAAAAAACTCTCAAATCGATATATGACATTTGGGATGGATACCCCACTAGAGCCAGATAGCTTTGGAATTGTTGGGGACATGAATGGCGGTATTGATTGGTTAGCTTGGGTCATGCCTGAAGAAGATATTGGTTTGCGTAAACGTCGACGAACCAAGGTTACATCTAATGAATATGATCAGCCTTTACAAATTAAAAGACTCATTCCAGCAGAAGCCTTACTCATTAAGGGGCGACATAATGCTACCAATACATTAGCTGCAATTGCATTAGGACAGGCTATTGATTTAAGTATGGCGTCCTTACTCAACGGGTTAAGAGATTATCGTGGGGAGCCACACCGTGTGCAAAGTATTGCAGTGGTTGATGATGTTGAATACATCGATGACAGTAAAGGTACCAATGTTGGGGCAACCCTAGCAGCCATCAATGGCTTAGGATCAACTGAAGAACAAAAGAAAATCATATTAATTGCAGGCGGAGATGGTAAAGGGCAAAATTTTTCACCGCTGCGAGAACCTATACATCGATATACAAAACATGTTTATTTATTAGGCAAAGATGCGCAAAAAATAGAAGATGTATTAAATAAAGACCTAGTCCCTATTACGCGTGTAAGCACTATTGAAGAGGCAGTCATGCAAGCCGCCAAAGAAGCAAGGGCTGGAGATAAGGTATTACTCTCGCCAGCGTGCGCCAGCTTAGATATGTTTAAAGATTATGTACATCGTGCGGAAGTTTTTGCCAATGCCGTAGAAGAGTTATCACATCAAACACATGGAATTGAGGTGGGACTATGAAAAATAATCTTTCACAGGGAAGCAGTGGATTTTCTAGGATATGGTCAAGATCTCGCGGTGGGATTGGTGGCGGAATTCGGGAAGGCTTCAATGATTTTCGTTCAGAGCTTAGAGATGCGACTAAAGCCAAGAAATATTCACGATCAGGAATGACGCAGTGGGATCAGCCATTGTTATGGACGACTACACTTCTGCTATTGGTCGGTGTAGTCATGGTGTATTCAGCATCCATTAGTATTGCCAACGGCAGTGGCAGTGTTGGCAGTCAAACCAGCATTGGTTATCTCATCCGACATGTCATCTCAATTTGTATAGCAGTAGTAGCTGGGCTAGTCGCTTATCAAATCCCGTTGAAAGTTTGGGACCGTGTATCCCCGCTCATTTTTGGAATCACAATCGTCTTGTTAATTGTGGTGTTGATACCAGGTATTGGCCATGCAGTAAAAGGATCTAGACGATGGATTCCCTTAGGCCTTTTAAATTTTCAGCCATCAGAACTCATGAAATTAGCCTGTGTGTTATTTGTGGCGCATTACACGGTAAGACGACAGGAGTTTTTACATTCTTTTGTTAAGGGTTTTTTACCCATGGGCTTCATAGTGGGCATGGTGGGTGTATTGCTGCTATGGGAACCTGATATGGGTGCTTTTTTAGTCGTTGCTGGAATCGCGATGGGTATCTTATTTTTAGGCGGAATCAGTGCCAAATTATTTGGATATTTAATAGTAATTGGGATTTTGGCATTTAGCGCGATTGTTGCTTTATCACCATTCCGACAAAAGCGAATTATGGCCTTCCTAGATCCATGGGATCCGGAGATGGCACAAGGTAAGGCTTATCAAATGACACATTCTTTAATGGCATTTGGGCGAGGGGAGTGGTTTGGAGTTGGACTTGGAGGAAGCGTAGAGAAACTTCATTATTTGCCAGAAGCGCACACGGACTTTATTCTGGCCGTGATTGGTGAAGAATTAGGATTTATCGGCGTATTGATTGTGATTCTTGGTTTTTACTATATTGTCAGGCGTTCATTCATGATTGGTAGAACCTGTTTGCAGCTCGATCGCAGTTTTGCTGGATTAGTTGCTAAAGGAATCGGCATATGGATTGGATGGCAGACCTTCATCAATATGGGTGTCAATTTAGGTTTGTTGCCGACCAAGGGACTCACTTTACCCTTAGTCAGTTATGGTGGTTCAGCGTTACTACTCAACGTCATAGCAATTGCAATATTACTCAAAATTGACGCTGAAAACCGTGTCTTGATGCGAGGTGGAAAGTTATGACCACACCAACGCTATCATCAAAAGCGATATTAATTATGGCAGGTGGCACTGGGGGTCATATATTCCCGGGACTTGCCGTAGCGCAGTATCTTCGCTTAGAAGGGTGGCGTGTGTATTGGTTAGGTAATCCAAAAGGAATGGAATACGACATCATTACTCAGCAAGGGATTACTTTTGAGGGGGTAAGTTTTGGTGGCCTAAGAGGTAAAGGCTTAATGACTAAAATTAAACTACCTTATAACTTATTAAAAGCCTCATTAAAAAGTTTAAACATTATTCGAAGCATTAAACCTCATGTCATGTTGGGCATGGGAGGATACATCACATTTCCGGCGGGTTTAGTCGCCTCTATTGTTGGATATCCATTAGTTTTACATGAACAAAATTCAGTTGCTGGATTAGCAAATAAAATATTATCAAAAGTAGCATCACGCAGTTTGTGCGCGTTTCCACAAGCGATTCCTAATGCCGAGTGGGTGGGTAATCCCCTGCGTGCAAATTTACTACAAATACCATCACCTGCAGAGCGATTTATTGGTAGAACTGGACCATTACGTGTTCTCGTTGTTGGCGGAAGTCTTGGTGCGCAGGCATTAAATGAGATAGTTCCACAGGCGATAAGTTTGATGCCTGAGAGCGAGCGACCGATCATCACGCATCAATCAGGACAAAAACACGTAGACATATTACAAGCCAATTATAAAAAAGCGAATGTAGAAGCAACAGTACTTGCATTTATAGACGACATGGCAAAAGCATATAGTGAAGCAGATGTAGTCATTTGTCGATCTGGGGCAATGACGATTGCTGAATTAGCCGCTTGTGGAGTAGCCTCCTATTTAGTACCGTTCCCATATGCTGTGGATGATCATCAGACATCGAATGCACAATTTTTATCAAGTACTGGGGCAGCTATTTTGATGCCGCAATCTGAGTTGTCGCCATCAAAACTAGCTCAATGGCTTCAAACAACCACGCGTGAGCAATTATTAGAAATGGCAAATCTTGCATTACAAATGGCAAAACCATTTGCCACCGCAAGAGTTGCAGAAGTTTGCAAAGAGGTGAGTCTCGCATGAAGCACATCGTTCAACACATCCATTTCGTGGGTATAGGCGGTGCCGGCATGAGCGGCATTGCGGAGGTTTTATTAAATTTAGGATATCGCGTAAGTGGCTCAGATTTGTCAGAGAGTTCGTCAACACAGCGATTAAAAGCATTTGGCGCAGAAATATTTATAGGTCACCAGGCAAGTCATATTGGTAATGCAGAAGCGGTTGTGATTTCAACAGCAGTGACTGGTGATAATCCAGAGATTTTAGCTGCAAGGGCAGCCCATGTGCCAGTTATACAACGCGCAGTCATGTTGGGTGAACTGATGCGTTTAAAACAAGGCATAGCAATCGCTGGCACACATGGCAAAACGACGACGACGAGTCTTGTGGCCTCTATTTTGGCGCAAGGCAAATTAGATCCAACCTTTGTGATTGGCGGCAAGTTAACCTCTGCGGGTGCAAATGCAAGACTAGGAACAGGTGAGTTCATTGTGGCAGAGGCAGATGAATCAGATGCTTCATTTTTGAACTTACTTCCAGTGATGGAAGTAATTACTAATATTGATGCTGACCATATGGAAACGTATCAACATTCAATGGCAAAACTGAAACAGGCATTTGTGCAATTTACACAAAGAATGCCATTTTATGGAGTTGCTATATTGTGCGTAGATGACACTAATGTACGTGACATGTTGCCTTTTGTATCGCAGTCAGTTCTCAAATATGGATTATCGGAAGATGCAGATGTGCGAGCACATGACGTTCATCCTGTAGATGCCACGATGCATTTTAGAGTTACCCGAAAAACCGTAAGGCGACATGGACAAGTTCCGGGACCAATTGATATTGTTTTAAATTTACCCGGCGTGCATAACGTAAGAAATGCGCTTGCAGCCATTGCAGTTGCCACTGAATTAGGGGTGAATGATGAAGATATTATTCAATCCTTAAAAGAATTTAAAGGTGTTGGAAGACGATTTACACGGCATGGAGAAATCAAATTACCTAGCGGTGGAAGCTTTACCCTGATTGATGACTATGGTCATCATCCTGTTGAAATGGCAGCAACATTAGCCGCAGCTAGAGGGGCCTTTGCAAATCGCCGTTTAGTTTTAGCATTTCAGCCACATCGATATACAAGAACGAGAGATTGTTTTGGTGAATTTGTAAAAATACTTCAAGACTTTGATGCCGTTGTATTAACGGACGTATATTCGGCGGGAGAGCCAAAAATTAAAGGGGCAGACAGCACAAGTCTAATTGATGCCATTCGGCACCACATAACAGACAAGTCCCAACAGGCATTGTCTGCAGATCATTTAGTTTATGTTTCAGACATCAAACAAGTCGCTAAAAATATCATGCAACATGTTCAAGATAAAGATGTCGTGATTACCATGGGCGCAGGTTCTATATCCACCATACCAGGACAACTCGTGGAGGGACTATATGAATAAGCAAGTAAACCTTCAGAAGTGGGTTGACCAAGTAGAACAAATATATGCACAAATTAAGCCAGCACAGTATGGACGAGTTGGCGTATTACTGGGTGGCCGCTCAGGAGAGCGTGAGATTTCGTTGCAATCAGGTAAAGGTGTATTAGACGCATTACAAGGATTAGGTATTGATGCACATCCCTATGATCCTGGTACACAAGACATTGCAGCGATTACGCAAGAAAAATTTGCGCGGGTATTTATATCATTACATGGACGCTATGGCGAAGATGGGACGATGCAAGGGTTTTTAGAGCAAATAGAAATGCCTTATACGGGTAGTGGAGTACTCGCATCGGCAATGGCAATTGATAAGCAAGTAACAAAAAATATTTGGTTAAGTCAGGGTTTAGCAACACCTAAATTCTTAATGTTGAATGAGCACTCAAACTGGGAAGCGGTCGTTAACTATTTAGGATTACCGCTGATAGTAAAACCCGCTAGAGAAGGATCCTCATTAGGTTTAACTAAAGTAAAAAATAAATCTGAATTACCAGAGGCATTCGCTTTAGCAGCAAAGCTTGATCGAGATGTGATGGCTGAGCAATGCATTGTTGGTGAAGAGCTTACTTGCCCGATCATAGGGCGTGGAAAAAATGTGCAAGCCTTACCGATGATCAAAATAAAAGCGCCAGATGCCAATTACGATTATCACAATAAATATTTTTCAGACGACACACAATACATCTGCCCTCCTGGACTTGAGCCGGAATTAGAGCAAATCATTGAAGATTTAGCGATTCGCTCCTATCAAGCTTTGGGGTGCTCTGGTTGGGGGCGAGCAGACGTCATGATTGATCAAAGCACACGTCAACCCTATCTATTAGAAATGAACACATCCCCAGGCATGACTTCACATTCATTGGTGCCGATGGCTGCAAAACAAGCAGGTGTTTCCTATGAAAAGTTAGTGTTATGGATACTTCATCAAACATTAGATCAAAACCCAAATATACCCTTTAACTCTGATGAGGAAAAACGATGAAAACATCCTCTTTAAATGCTGTTAAAAGTAAGGCGCCTACACCATCTTTAGGGGAGGTGTTGTGGCCATGGTTATTCGGAACTTTAAAGTCAATGTTCTTTGGCTTGATCGCGATCATTGCTTTTATTTGTGCTCCTATTTGGAACTCGCAAGATCGCATGAAAAAACTGACGCATTTTTTCATCTTTTCTTTTTTAGGATTGATTCTGTTGTGGATGTTCTTCTGGATTGGGCAACGTCCAGTATTTACGATTAATCAAATACAAATACAAGCAGAAAATGGACAAGTCTTAAATCACATCAATCAACCCTTAGTGCGTTCACAAGTTTTAAATCAGTTGAGTGGAAATTTCTTTAGCATTCGCTTAGATCAAGCCAGAAAATCATTTGAAGAGTTACCTTGGGTCAGGTCAGCAAGTGTCAGAAGGGTATGGCCCAATGGCCTTAGTATTACCCTAGAAGAACAACAACCAATTGGCATATGGGCCACCAATGACGGCCCTAAACTCATCAATAAATATGGTGAAATTTTTACAGTCAATTTAGCAGAAGCTGATTTGGATAAAGGTTTAATCGAGTTTTCCGGGCCAACTAATAGTAATAAAGAGGCGGTGGAGTTATATCAACAACTGAGTGGCTGGTTTGCTCCGATTGACGCTAAAGTCGTTGGACTATCACTCAGTTCCCGATACTCTTGGACAACAAAATTAGATAATGGTATGACTTTTGAGCTTGGTAGAGATCTGGATCAAAAAGATCGTAGCCAAATAAAAGCTCGTTTAGACCGCTTTTTTAAGGTCTGGCCTGAAGTAAAAGAAAAGCTACCCAACAGAATTGAGAACATCGATTTACGATACGCCAGTGGCTTTGCCATTAGGACATCCCCGAAGTCTGATGCATCGGCAAAAAAACTAACACAAACGGCCTCTGCGATAAATGAAACCTCAGAGTTACTTACCAACTTCCAAAACAATAATTTAGATTCAGTGATTTCTCAACAGACCACTAAAAAAAGTAAAAGCGATTTTAAAAAATCAAAGTTAGTTGATGGACGGAAAAGTGAATGAGTAAAGATAACCGAAACTTATTAGTTGGACTTGATATTGGTACATCCAAGGTAGTAGCCTTGGTTGCCGAAGTTCATGAAAACGGTGACTTTGATGTCATTGGTATAGGCAATACAGCGTCCAAAGGAATCAAAAAAGGTGTTGTAGTCAATATTGAAGACACCGTTAAATCTATTCAAAAAGCCTTGGAAGAAGCAGAAATAATGGCGGAGTGTCGTGTTGACACTGTGTTTGCGATTATTTCTGGCAATCACGTGCAAAGCTTTAATAGTCCCGGTATGCATGCCATCAGGGACAAAGAAGTCTCGGCACAAGATGTTGATCGAGTGATTGAAAATGCTAAGCCAGTCAATGTACCTACAGATCAGCAGGTACTTCATATGTTGATTCAAGAGTATCTAATTGATAACCAAGAAGACGTTCGAGATCCGATTGGTATGAGTGGGCAAAAATTAGAAGTGCGAACACATATCGTTACAGGGGCTGATAGTGCGATTCAAAACATCATTAAATGTATTCGCCGCTGTGGATTAGAAGTAAATGAACTAGTCGTTCAGCCACTCTCTTCAAGTTTGGCTGTGCTTTCAGAAGATGAAAAAGAACTAGGCGTAGTCCTCGTTGATATAGGTGGTGGAACCACAGATATCGCAGTATTTTCACAAGGTGCGATTCGATATATAGAAGTCATTCCTTTGGGGGGTGATCAAATTACCAATGACATAGCGATGGCACTCAGAACACCGACGCTTGATGCTGAGGATTTAAAGATTGAACACGGTATTGCAAAACAATCGCTAGCAGATCCCCAAGCCATGCTTGATGTACCTGGTATTGGCGATCGAGAATCTAAACCGATTTCGCGTCAATCCCTAGCCGCAGTAATAGAGCCTCGTGTTGAAGAACTATTTCGATTTGTTGTCGAGGCGCTAGAGCATTCTGGTTTTACACATAAAGTTCCATCGGGGGTAGTTCTTACTGGCGGCGCAGTAAGTATGCCTGGAATCGTTGAACTCGCAGAAGAAGTATTTAATAAGCCAGCACGGATTGGGATGCCTGAATATAGTGGCCACCTCAAAGATGTATTACGCAATCCTAAATATTCAGCAAGCATCGGCCTCTTAAGAGAAGGACGTGCACAGATTGTTCGTGGACAAGAAGCAAGTAAATCAAAACCATTAGGCGGTGTATCTAAACGTATCAAAGATTGGTTTACAGGAAATTTTTAAGAAGTTGTTTTGAAAAAGTAGTCGTCAATTGTGGTATTTAACCTTGGAGGAAGTATGGACTTTGAAATAGTGGATGAAACTGTTGCTGGCAAGACTAACATTCGTGTGGTCGGAGTCGGTGGCGCAGGCGGCAATGCTGTACAGCACATGATTCGTCGTGGTGTACAAGGCGTTGAGTTTATTTGCATGAATACAGATGCAGGAGCATTACAGCGTTCTAAGGCAGAAGTTAATTTGCAATTAGGAGCGACTGGTCTTGGAGCGGGTGCTAAACCTGAAGTTGGAGAAACCTCAGCTCAAGAAGCAAAAGCGCGAATTGCAGACGCATTGCAAGGTGCGCATATGGTATTTATTACCGCTGGTATGGGTGGTGGAACTGGTACAGGGGCCGCACCGGTTGTTGCGCAAATTGCGAAAGAAATGGGTATTCTGACGGTTGGAGTTGTGAGTAAGCCATTTGACTTCGAGGGTGCGAAACGATCTAAAGTAGCGGAAGACGGAGCGCATGAGTTAGAGCAACATGTTGACTCACTGATTGTCGTTCTGAATGAAAAGTTATTTGAAGTCATGGGTGAAGATGCTGAAATGCATACAGCCTTTAGTGCGGCTGATGATGTACTTCACAATGCAGTTGCTGGTATCGCTGAAATCATTAATGAACACGGTTTAATTAACGTGGACTTTGAAGATGTGAAGACAGTGATGAGTGAGCAGGGTAAAGCCATGATGGGAACTGCTACAGTATCAGGCGTTGATCGCGCAAGATTGGCCGCAGAAGCAGCAGTAGCCTCACCACTTTTAGAAGGAGTTGATTTATCAGGAGCAAGAGGAGTCCTTGTCAACATTACGGCAAGTCGCTCATTAAAGCTTTCTGAAACAAGAGAAGTGATGGCAGCTATTCGTGGCTATGCAGCTGAAGATGCAACCATCATCTTTGGAACTGTCTACGATGAATCATTAGCAGATGCAATCCGCGTAACAGTTGTGGCAACGGGTTTAAATGGTGGCAAGCAACGCGCAGGATTGGTGGATGTCGTTTGGCATGATACGCGCGCAACAGGTACGTATAACGCCTCACCTGGAATGACAACTTTGCAGGCATTTCAACCGACAAGTCCGATTGCTGCACAAGCCTTAAATAATGTGACAACAGGATATGCATCTAGCATTCCGACGCTGGGTCAGGCGATACCTGATGTAGGAATGGCTGAAGCGTCACCTGCTATGCCTGCCGTAATGAGACAATCCCCTAATCGCGGCGCACCACCAAGTTTAGGAGCATCTAGTTCACCACAAGCAAGAAATTTGCTTGATAGAGGGACGGATTTTTATGATATCCCTGCATTTTTGAGGAAACAGGCTGATTAAAGACATCCTTTAAAATCAATCTCTTACGAATTTTTGAGGGCGGTGCACTTCCTCATGACGACTACTGCGCTACTATCATGGTTCGTAAGGGATTTATTTTTTTAAAAGGAGAGAAAGATGATTGTTTTAAATCAAGCAGTACCAGAAGCCACTTTATTTGAATATATTGCAGATGAAACACCGGGTTGCACCATCGGACCTAATGCATTTGCAGTAGCGGAAATTGTAAAAGGTAAGAAAATTGTTGTATTTGGCTTACCTGGCGCATTCACCCCAACTTGTTCAGCACAGCATGTACCTGGATATGTGGAACATTTTGATGCGTTGAAAGCTAAAGGCGTTGATGAAGTTTGGTGTGTGTCAGTTAACGATGCGTTTGTAATGGGCGCATGGGGCGATAATCTCAACGTTGGAAAAAAAGTACGTATGATGGCTGATGGCAGTGCGCTTTGGACAAAGGCCTTAGGCTTGGAGTTTGACCTTACAGCAAAAGGCTTAGGAGTTCGTTCACAACGTTATGTCATGGTTTTAGACAATGGTGTTGTAAAACATATTGCAGTAGAAGCCCCTGGTAAATTTGAAGTAAGTAGTGCGCAAGCCGTTTTAGCAAACGTATAAGATCAATTGGTGTAGGTGAAAAAAATATGTTGAAACAGCAAACCATTACTGAGCCCATAAAAACAGTTGGTATTGGACTGCATTCAGGGACACGCTCAAACTTATTTTTAAAGCCTGCACCGATTAATTCAGGGATTACGTTTGTACGTATAGACCAGGAGAATCCAATTATGATTCCTGGCAAAGCAGAACATATTACAGACACTCGCTTAGCGAGTGTCTTACAAATCGGTGAAAGTCGCATATCAACGGTAGAACATCTACTTTCAGCATGTGCAGGACTTGGAATTGATAATTTACTTGTAGAAATTGATGGTGAAGAAATTCCGATCATGGACGGCAGTGCCGCCTCATTCTTATTTTTAATTCAGTCGGCCGGAATCTCCGTGCAAGACGCACCTAAAAAGTTTATTAAAATCAATCGTGTGATTGAAGTGGTTGAAGGTGATAAATTTGCACGATTAGAGCCGCATTTTGGATTTAAGCTAGATTTCACCATTGATTTTAAGCATCCAGCACTAGATAAAACTGGTCAGCGATGCGTCATTGACTTTGATGAGACAAGCTATGCCAAAGAAATTGGCCGAGCAAGGACTTTTGGCTTTGCCCACGAGGTTGAGGCTCTTCGCGAAATTGGTTTAGCCCGAGGTGGAAGCTTAGATAATGCGATCGTATTAGATGAGCACCGTATTTTGAACAATGAAGAACTTCGCTATGAAGATGAGTTCGTGCGACACAAAATTTTGGATGCTATAGGAGACTTGTACTTGGCAGGACATCCTATCATTGGAGCTTACGTGGCAGAAAAATCAGGACATGCGCTCAATAACTTATTACTGCGCAAATTATTTAGTCAGCCAGACGCTTATGAAATCGTTAGTTTTGATCAAATAAGCAATGCACCACGAGCCTTTCAAGCCCTTCACTCTGAACTTAATTAATCTTTTTGATAAGATTTTTAACCGCTTGATGAACAGGTGAGTGGTGATCGATATCTTGAAGCAGGTCAGTCCATGCAGATTTATGTGAGGGCTTGCTGACAAAAGGCGTTAAAACCTCTTTAGTATCCTTATCCAAAGTTGGAACGCTCGTTGGTTTTGGTGACACCTTTAACTGAATAGATTTAAGAGGAAATCCAGATTCCCGCAAAAAGTTCAAAAGGCTAGGTAATTTATTTTTTAGTTTACTCACAATCCCTGCACGATGCGTAATAAGTTTAACCTCACCCATCAAAGTAATTTCACCAATAAAGATCTCCTCAGAAAATTGACTAAGTCCCATTTGAGCAAGTGCGTCTTTGAGGGTAATCTGAAGTTGATTTCTTTTTTGAATTTGATCAACAATATGAGAAATCGGCGAATTAGAAGAGTTGGCGTCTAATAATTTACCGACTTCAAGAGCCTCAGACGATTTTTTGATAGTTGGCATATGTCTTTTTCAAGTAATACAATGAAAAAAAAGGGCTTTTTGGTAACATTCATCAGAACCAGATGTATGAATGATAAACTCATAAGTTGAATTTAAACTAAGAAAATCATGGTATCAGGACTTTTAAAGAAAATTATTGGTAGTCGGAATGACCGACTCCTCAAGCAATACCGCAAAACGGTCAATGAAATTAACTCATTAGAAGAACAGTTTCAGGGCTTAAGTGATGCGCAATTGCAAGCAAAAACCGCCGAATTAAAGGAGCTATTAGCCCAAGGAAAGACCTTGGATGATATCTTGCCTCAAGCGTTCGCACTGGTCCGTGAAGGTAGCAAGCGAAGCTTAAAAATGCGTCATTTTGATGTTCAGCTCAAGGGCGGAATGGCATTGCACCAAGGAAAAATCGCAGAAATGCGAACAGGTGAAGGAAAAACCCTCACAGCAACACTACCCGTATTTTTAAATGCGCTCAGTGGGAAGGGCGTGCATGTCATTACGGTTAATGACTATCTCGCAAAGCGAGATGCAGAATGGATGTCTAAGGTCTATAACTTTTTGGGATTAACCGTTGGTATTAATTTATCTCAAATGTCGCACGAAGAAAAGCAACAAGCGTATGGATCCGATATTACCTACGGGACCAACAATGAATTCGGGTTTGATTATTTGCGTGACAACATGGTGCATGACGTTAACCAACGCGTACAACGTGGCCTTAACTTTGCAATCGTCGATGAAGTAGACTCTATTTTGATTGATGAAGCAAGAACGCCGCTGATTATTTCAGGTCAGGCAGATGATCACACCGACGTTTATATCAAAATGAATGTCATACCGGGATATTTGGAAAGACAGATTGGTGAAGAAAAAGTAGACGGCACAGGAGTAGAAAAGCCAGGTGATTACGTGATTGATGAAAAATCACAACAGGTATTTTTGACCGAAAGTGGACACGAAAAAGCTGAAAATATTTTGGTACAAATTGGCGTATTAAAAGAAGGTGATTCTTTATATGCCCCACAAAATATAGCCTTGATGCATCACCTATTAGCAACTCTAAGAGCCCATACATTATTTAACCGCGACCAACATTATGTTGTTCAAAATGGTGAAGTTGTAATTGTTGATGAATTTACAGGTCGTTTAATGACCGGAAGAAGATGGTCTGACGGACTACATCAGGCAGTGGAGGCAAAAGAAGGTGTGGCGATTCAAAACGAGAATCAGACCATGGCAACCATTACCTTCCAAAATTACTTCAGGATGTATGCCAAATTATCAGGCATGACTGGAACTGCTGACACAGAAGCATATGAGTTTCAAGAAATTTATGGCCTTGAAACAGTAGTTATTCCGCCAAATCGCCTCAGTAAAAGGCTTGATAAGCATGACCAAATCTATAAAACTTCACAAGAGCGATATAACGCCGTCATTACGGATATTAAGGATTGCTACGAACGAGGTCAACCAAGCTTAGTCGGAACAACGTCGATTGAAAATTCAGAATTGATTTCAGAGATGTTGACCAAGGCGAAGTTACCACATCAAGTATTAAATGCAAAACAGCATGCACGAGAAGCAGAAATCATTGCACAGGCAGGTCGCCCTAAAATGATTACGATTGCGACGAATATGGCTGGTCGAGGAACTGACATCGTTCTTGGTGGAAACGTAGAAAAGCAAGCAGGATTTATTCAGCTCGATGAAGCTTTAACGGAAGAACAAAAGCAAGCCAAAATTTCGCAATTAGAAGATGAGTGGCAAGGTTTGCATCAGCAAGTAGTTGATGCTGGAGGACTCCACATTATCGGAACAGAGCGTCATGAAAGTCGCCGTATTGATAATCAGTTGCGTGGTCGATCAGGTCGCCAAGGAGATCCAGGATCCTCCCGTTTTTACTTATCCCTCGATGATGACTTATTGCGTATTTTTGCAGGAGATCGCCTGCGATCAATTATGGATCGTCTCAAAATGCCTGAAGGGGAGCCAATTGAAGCCAATATGGTATCTCGCGCCATTGAATCAGCCCAACGAAAAGTAGAAGGCAGAAACTTCGATATTCGTAAACAGTTACTAGAATATGATGATGTCGCCAATGATCAGCGCCGAGAAACTTACCATTTAAGGAATCAGGTATTAGAAGCGAGTGACGTCAGCACATTGACTGAGAACTTGCGTAAAGATGTTTTTGGCGAGATTGTTGACCAATATGCAGATGAACAAGCGTTACCAGAACAATGGGATTTAGTTGGCCTTGAGCGCGAATTAGAAAACGAATGGAGCGTGCCTGTTTCTTTAGTGCAACGAGTTGCAGATCAAGATCAAGTTGAAGTTACAGACTTGCAAGAGTGGGTACAAGACGCAGTACAACAAGAATATTCGAAAAAAATTGCTCAAGCTGATAGCACTTCCTTTAATGCATTTGAGCGTTCAGTATTCTTGTATAGCCTAGATACCCATTGGCGTGAACATTTAGCTGCACTCGACTATTTGCGTCAAGGAATTCATCTCAGAGGCTATGCGCAAAAGGATCCTAAACAAGAATATCGTCGCGAGGCATTTGAGTTGTACTCCAACTTGTTAGATGACATCAAAAAAGATATAACCAGAACGACAATGAATGTACGAATTGCATCTGCAGAGCAATTAAATCAAGCAACGGATGCTATACAAGAAGATTTGGAAAATTTAGGTGATGTCCAGTACCAACACGCAGATGCAACGGTCAATCAAGACGCTTCAGAAACTGAAGACGATGGCGCGCAAAAGAGTAAGCCTATCGTGAACGCAATGCCAAAAGTTGGCAGAAACGATGCTTGCCCTTGTGGTAGCGGGAAAAAATATAAACATTGCCATGGTGCTTTAGCTTAAAGAGTTAGCCAACTGATAGATGGATCTATAGACTCTTCATCAGAGATTCACGCAAGCAGGCATATAATTTACTGATGTTTTTTACAACGTAAATATCCTCATTCTTTAGGTGAACACATGGCCGTCAATCTGTCGCAATTACAAGCAAATAGCTTGCATGAAGTACCTGGTATTCAATTGGGTTATGCCATGGCAGGGATTAAAAAACCTGGCCGTAAAGATGTTTTATTACTGACCTTATCAGAAAATACCTCAGTTGCGGGTGTTTTTACGTTAAACCGTTTTTGTGCGGCACCTGTACAAGTATGTAAAGAGCATTTGGCCTTGAAAAATAATATTCGAGCGCTCATTATTAATACTGGTAACGCAAATGCAGGAACCGGTGATACAGGCTTAAGTGATGCACGTAAGACCTGCCAATCTGTTGCCGAGTTACTCTCAATACAAGAAAGCCAAGTACTTCCGTTTTCAACAGGAGTAATACTTGAGCCTTTACCACTTCAAAAGATTTTAAATGTATTGCCACAGGCAAACACGCAATTAGTTGGCAATGGATGGTTTGACGCTGCCAATGCGATTATGACTACGGATACATTACCAAAGGCATACTCTTTACAAAAGCAAATTCAGAACCAACAAGTCACTATGACAGGTATTAGTAAAGGCGCTGGCATGATTCATCCCAATATGGCAACCATGTTGGGCTACATTGGAACAGATGCACAGGTACCTCAAGCACTACTCCAAGAATTAACGCAAGAAATTGCAGACCTATCATTCAATGCAATATCTATTGACGGCGATACATCGACAAATGATTCATTTATTGTGATGGCAACTGGCAAGAGTGGCCTAGCTATCGAGAGTCGGCAGAGTGCCGGTTTTACTGAATTTAGGGCAATGTTATTAGAGACAGCCCAAGAACTCGCGCAGCAGATCGTGCGCGATGGTGAAGGCGCTACGAAGTTCATGACAGTGCATGTCAAGGGTGGGAAAACACTTGAAGAGTGTAAGTTAGTTGGAGAAGCGATTTCACACTCACCGCTAGTTAAAACAGCCTTCTTTGCAAGCGACCCTAATTTAGGGCGTATTTTGGCGGCGATTGGATATGCCGGCATTACTGACTTGGATGTTAGCCATGTGCAGTTATGGTTGGGCGATGTATGGGTCGCAAAAAATGGTGGACGAAATCCTGACTATCTTGAAGCAGACGGACAACGTGTGATGCAAGAAGCTGAGATTTTAATCACCGTAGATTTAGGTCGTGGCGCAATTGAACGTACAATGTGGACATGTGACTTTTCACATGAGTATGTATCGATTAACGCAGACTATCGGTCCTAGGGCCTGGTAGCGCACTAACTAAAAACATTTATGTCTGACAATTTGGAAAGATTATTGGGGCATTTGGAAGCTTTTTTTCCAAAGCCACTCACACAAGAAGATTGGTTAACTGCCAAGGCCTTTAAATGGCAACATCGTCAAAGTATTTTAGGCAGTGTTGGATTTTTAAAACCGATAAAACACTTATCCCCAATGTCCTTTGATGACTTACAGGGAATTGAACGCCAAAAAGAATCTATCCTAAACAATACGGCGCACTTTGTAGCTGGTAAGCCCGCCAATAATGTCTTATTGACTGGAGCGCGAGGAACGGGTAAATCTTCCTTAATAAAAGCGTGTCTCAATCATTTTGAAAAAGACGGCCTACGATTAATTGAAGTAGACAAAGAACATTTATCAGATTTACAGGATTTAACAGAGCTATTAGCTACCCGTCCTGAGCGTTTTATTGTGTACTGTGATGACTTATCTTTTGAAGAAGGCGAAGCAGGCTATAAGGCTCTCAAGTCAGCTCTAGACGGCTCTTTATCCGCGCAGGTGGATAACGTTTTGATTTATGCAACCTCCAACCGTCGCCATTTATTACCCGAATACATGACGGATAACGAGTCCTACCGTCACATGTCTGATGGAGAGATTCATCCAGGAGAAGTTGTCGAAGAAAAAATTTCGTTATCAGAGCGTTTTGGACTATGGGTATCATTTTATCCACCACGCCAAGATGAATATTTAGACATTGTGGCGCATTGGTTAGCGCACTTTGGCGTTGCGCCAAATGCTATTGCTGCGGCGAAACCAGAAGCCTTGGTTTGGGCTTTAGAGCGCGGCTCACGTTCAGGACGTGTGGCATGGCAATTTGCAAGGCATTACGCTGGGGCTAATTAATTGAGTGAGGCGCCAATAGAGCGACCCGTAACTGAGGTTGCGGTTGGAATTATTTTTCGCTCACCGGATCAATTCTTATTAGCAAAGCGTCCCGAGGGCAAGCCTTACGCCGATTATTGGGAATTCCCAGGGGGAAAGCTAGAGCAAGGGGAAACCGTTCATCAAGCACTTAAAAGAGAGCTTCAAGAAGAGTTAGGCATTCAGATTCTTGGAAGTCAGGCTTGGGGAGTGATTGAGCATGATTACCCGCATGCCTATGTACGACTTCATTTATGTATTGTAAAAGAGTGGCAGGGTCAAGCGACTGGACTAGAAGGGCAGGAACTTCATTGGCAAGGATTGCAGTCTAGTCCTATTGCTGACGTAGAACCACTCCTACCCGCGACAATCACAATCATTGAAAAACTACTAAAAAATCCGATTTAAAGATTACACAGATTTAAATCAAAAGCCACGCTCTGGGTAAAAGCTTGCGGTTTGCCCGTTGTGGAATTTTGTAAAAAACGAATCCACAACATGTGCTTATTCGCACTAATTTCAGGGATGAGATCATTTTGATCAATGCGTACCCGCACCAATTGATAGGTTTTCCCAGATAGCATCTGTTGGAATGCACCATTATCAGAAGCCACGCCGTGGAACTCAGAAGAATTGCGCAGAAGTCTTAAATACAGATCGCAAGTCAATTTCCAGTCAGCAAAGGCAGGTGTATAGGTCATTAACTGAGCTCTACGTACTTCGGGAGGGCGTTGTTGCCAGCTATAAAAGCTAGGTAAATCGATAGGGCTAGTTGCTCCTGGCACACTTAAGCGTGTCCTGATCATACTGAGCCATTCACTTTCATTCATGATGGCGCTTGGTTTGCCAACTAAATTATTTAAAGAAATAAGGCAGGTTTCGATTTCAGTAATTGTAGATTCAAGAGCTTCGGTATTGATGGATGTTTGTGATCGAAACGAGTTAAGAAAAACGCGTTGACGCTCTAATTCTTTTAAAAGACTTGATTTTAAGTCTGCACGTGAAGTGACTTCACCAATATCAAAAATAAGACTGATAGCAGTTAAATGATGCTCTGGGTGGTCGGAGTTAATAAAAACACTCAGCCTTTCGAATAAATATTCTAGTCTTAGTAAACTGCGAACAGTTTCATTGAAAGGGTATTCGTAAATTAGCACTTTAATTAATTATTTTTTTAGATATTGATATTCTAAGATCAAAATTAATAAAACAGGACTTTTTTTTCACAAGCAAAAGAATGTCCATATAAACCCTATGATAACTTTAGATCTTGGAGTATTTTTTGATGGGTATGAAGTACCTGTTCATGCAGGTCATTTAGGGATTTATTATTTTCTAGCACATAATCTGCATATTGAAGCCGCATTACTCTTGGGGCTTGGGTCGCTATGATTTTCTCAATCTCCTCTTGCTGAAGTTTGTTACGCAAAATCACCCTTTGAATTTGATGATCAATCGTGCAATCCACAACGATAATTTTATTAAAACGACCTTGCCAGCCCGTAGACTCAAATAACAATGGAATCATAAAAATCAGATATGGGGGCTTTGTAGCCAAAGCATCAAGTGCCGCTTCCTCACTTAATTTCCGAATGAGAGGGTGCGTAATGGCCTCCAACTGCTTCAAACTAGCAGGGTCATTAAATACCAAAGATCTCATCTTTGGACGATCAAGAGCCCCCTCGGGAGTAATAAAGTCCTGACCAAAGGTACTTATAAGCAGAGGAATAGCAAGGCCACCCGGGGCTGTAATGGCATGAGCGATTGCATCGCTATCAATAATAGGGATGCCTAACTTCTCAAAAGCGAGCCCAGCGGCACTTTTACCACTGCCGATACCACCCGTGAGAACAAGCTTCGCCGCCGTCTCTAATAATGGATTCATGAATTCAAGGACCAATATTGGTAGATTGCCATACAAATCCCTACACCACACAAATAGGGGCCAAATGCAATTATAGAAGCAAAGTCTTTGTTTTTAACTTGAAACAACATTATCAATAAGCATGCCACAGCAGCACAAAATAACAAGGGAAGCACTGCTGAAAAGCCAAATACTGCGCCAAGACCACCCAAGAGTTTTGCATCTCCCATCCCTATGCCATTCTTCTTGAAAAAAGCCTTATACAAGAAATTGAAACCATAAATGATCACGATACCAAAAACTGCGCCAGCAAGACTAGACTGAAAAGAGCAAAATCCATAGCGGCTAAGATTAACAGCAAGGCCAAGGGCGATCAATGGCAAAGTCAACGTATTCGGTAAGCGCAATGTTTTTAAATCGATATAGCCCAAAGCCAGGAGTACGAGAATGATTACACTACAGTAGATGGCAGGGCCAAGCATGCGACTAGGATGGAGTCAGTATTTTAGTAGGGCGATGGATCCGAACAGTTTTGATTGATTGTTGATCAAATTGGATAACTTCCATGACACAATCAGCAACTTTTAAGCTGATGTCATTATCCGGAATTTCTTCCAAGATACCGATCAAAAGACCATTCAGAGTTCTTGGACCATCGGTAGGCAGATGCAGGCCTAATAGACGATTTAGATCTCTTAAATTAGAGCTACCAGAGGCTATATAGGTATTATCTTTTAACCATTGGGTTTTATTTGCAAGGCTTGGCAGAGAAGTTGTAAATTCACCAATAAGCTCTTCCACAATATCCTCAATCGTCACCAAGCCGATAACTACACCATACTCATCGACTACTAGACCAATACGTTGTTGCAGATCTTGGAAGAACCTGATTTGCTGTAAAACTTGAGTACCACTTGGAATGAAATAAGGCTCATTCAATAAAGCCTTGAATTGATCATGCGTAATATTCGTATCCCCGATGAGAGACACAGCCTTACGTACTGACAAAATACCTATGACACGGTCTGGGTCTTGATCCGTGGTTGGAAGATGGTGGTGATAACAGGTTTCCATTTGGTGCAGAACTTCAAGAATAGGGCGAGATAAATCAAGCGTTTCCATACGAGCGCGAGGCGTCATGACATCATCGACCGTGATGTGTTCTAGATTAAATAAATTAACCAGAATATTACGATGTTGAGAAGGAATAAAGTGACTCGTTTCTAGTACAAGGCTTCTGAGCTCCTCTGGACTGAGGCGATTATCAATAGAGTTCTTAGTATCTAAGCGCATGATTTTTAATAAAGCAGAAACAAAAATATTCACGAACATGACCAGGGGAGTCATAATCCATACCAAAGGACGGATAACCCAGCTCACAGTAGAAGCAATTTTGTCTGGAAATGCCGCACCAATTACTTTTGGGGTAATCTCACAAAAGATAATAATTAGAAAAGCGACAACTGCGGTAGTCAAAGATAGCACTGAACCACTATTACCAAAAGCATTGAGAGCTATACCAGCAACGAGGACAGGTACAAACGTATTAATGACGTTATTCCCAATAAGAATAACGGATAATAATTCTTCGGTCCTTCCTAAAAGGCCGGTAGCTAACTTAGCACCTTGATGACCCTGATTAGCTTTATGTTTTAAGCGATGGCGATTGGCTGCCATCATGCTTGTTTCTGTAATCGAAAAAAAAGCAGATGTTGCCAACAAAAGGAGAACTGCTGCCACTTGAGCCCACCATGGCCAGTCTTCCAACAAAGTATCCATAGATTTAAAAGTATTTCAGAGTAGATGAATACAAACTATATCAAACCCTTGATAAATTGGATACTTTACTGGAGGGGCTCCTAGAAAGTAGTTGAGTTATTTTGCCAAATGTTTCGCGAAAAAATCTAAGGTCATGGTTCTCGCTGTTTGTGCCGATTGTCCAAAGTAAGAAGCACGGTGATCACAATTAAAGCCATGATTACCCGGAAAAATATTAACAGCAATTTCAGGGCGCGCTTTTTTAAGTGCTTCAACAGTATCTAAAGGTATATACGCATCTTCTTGCGCAAAATGGGCCATGACTGGACATTTAGGGACTAAGTTCGATTCATTTTGAACGCCGCCACCATAGTAGGGAACTGCAGCTGACAAACCTGATAATTGGCAGGCACTCCGCCAAGTGAGGAGACCGCCATAACAAAAACCAAAAATCCCGACCTTACCAAATTGTTGTAAGTAATCAATCGCGGCTTGAATATCCAACAAAACTACTTGATTGGGGAGATTCTCCACGGCAGCTTTGAGAGCAGAACCTGCTTGCATATCTTCAGGTGTGTATCCCAAATTAACATTCTTTTGTACTCGGTCCATTGTTGGTATAGCGACCACTTTATATCCTAAAGATGCATATAAATCAGCCGTTGCTTGAATGTGAGTATTTACTCCAAATATCTCTTGTACCAATACAAGGGCGCCGATGATACTTTTAGTTGGCGTTGTTTCATAGGCCTCAAACTGATGACCATCTGCTGCGGTAAGTGATAAAGCTTGTCCCATAATAAAAACTCCGAAGTTGTTTTGAATGAAATTAGTTTAACTGAAAGTCATGAAAAAATGATGAGAATTAGGGAAGACTAGGATGATGCGATGAGCAATTCCGAATAGAATAAAAATAATTTTATAAATAAAGAGACCAATGTTCCATCAGAAAAAAATTTACAAGCTATCCAAGATACTAGGAGTGATGCTGACTTGCGGAGTAACTCAAGTGCATAGTCAAACGAATGGTATTACAGCTCCAAACGTAGAAGAAATGGTCATTAGTTCATCACGTTTTTACCAAACACCATTTGAAACATCCTCGTCTGTAGATCTGATTCAAAGAAGTAATATTCAAGAAACACAGCAACAGATAAATATCTCTGAATCTTTAAGTAGAGTACCCGGAGTACTCGCTCTGAATCGACAAAACTATGCTCAAGATACGATGATCTCCATCAGAGGATTTGGCGCGAATTCAGCATTTGGGGCGCGAGGAATAAAAGTCTATGTAGACGGTATACCGGCAACGATGCCAGATGGACAAAGTCAACTATCACACATCGATTTAAGTTCAACTGATCATATTGAAGTGTTGCGAGGGCCATTTTCAGTTCTTTATGGTAATTCAGCAGGGGGAGTTATCAATATTTATTCTGAAAAAGGAGAGCCTGGCACAGCGATCACCCCATACGCTTCATATGGCTCATTTAATACAAATAAAGTTGGTATTAAAGCAAGTGGTGATGAGGGCGGAGTAAATTATTTACTCGATATCAATAATCTCAATACAAACGGTTCAAGAAGCCATAGCGATGCAAGCCGAGATAATGAAAATGCCAAAATAACTTTCGGCGCTGGTCAAGATACACAAATCACATTTATTGGCAACCGTGTCAACCTGTTTGCTAGTGACCCCTTGGGCTTAACAGCGGCACAATTAATCACAGATCCACAAGGCGCAGGAAGTAATGCAATTACTTGGAATACACGAAAAACGGTAACACAACTGCAAGGTGGTCTAGAGCTTCAACACAAAATAGATAGCGACAACAATTTAAAGTTGGTGGCTTATTCAGGAACTAGAAACCAGTTTCAATATCAAGCACCATCTACCACGACAGTACCCTTTGTGAATGGCGCCATAAGCTTAGACCGATCATATTATGGCTTTGATGGTCAATATCAAATGAAATCTGTCATTAATCAAATGCCAGTGAGGATGACTCTAGGAATTAATTATGGAAACGACAACGATCATAGTATGGGTTATTGCAATGCATATGGCGAGTTAGTCAATTGCTCTGGCAAGAAAACTTCTATAAATACGGATGCCAAATATCAAGCGAATAACTTAGATCAATATCTACAGTTTGAATTTGATCCATTGGAGAGGGTTAATGTTACTTTAGGACTTAGGCATACAGCAACAGAACTCAGTGGGAGTGATAATTTGAATACATGGGCGTATACCAGCAAGTTATACAGTCAAACTTTACCGATGGCCTCTGCCAGTTATTTGTTAGATACCTATAACCGTATTTATGCATCAGTAGGTATAGGTTATGACACTCCCACCCTTAATCAAATTAAATACAGCTGTGCGAGCGCCGCATGTACAGCGACCGTTTCAAATCCAAATATGTTAGAAGCGGCAACAACTACGCAATATGAAATTGGTTGGAAAAGTATTATTCCAGAATATGGACATTTTAATATTGCATTATTCCTAGCAAAAAGTACCAATGAGATTGTGGCTTTAAATAATATCTCCGGAAAAACCGTATATCAAAACGCTAATAATACTGGGCGATCTGGCATAGAATTATCTGGGCATATTAATTTACCCATGCAGTTATATACGAACTGGGCTTATACCTATACGCTTGCTCAGGTTACGCAGGACTACACAACGGTTTCAGGAAATAGCGTTACTTCAGGCTCAAGTATTCCAGGGGTATCCGTCCATCGATTTTTTGGGGAGTTAGCGTGGCGTCCCGCTGATCATTCGATGAATGTAGGAATAGAGCTTTTGGCAGCAAGTAATATGTATGCGAATGACACCAATACATCAACTGCTAGTGCAGGTGGGTATGTAATTAGTAATTTTCGTGCATTTGCAAGACAGGAATATGAGCGCTGGCGAATCACCGAAACCGCTCGCTTAAATAATCTATTTGATACATATTATGTTGGGTCTGTCATCATTAACCAAGCTAGTAATCAGTATTTTGAGCCATCTCCAGGACGAAATTGGTTTGTCGGCATAAATGCTAGTTATTCATTCTGATAGAGCAGCATTCAAGGGTTTTCACTAATCATGCATCAGCGTTAATTGAGGTATTTTGTATATTCAGTTTAATTTCTATTAAATCAGTTTTAAAACCATATAGCTCGGAGACTTTTACAATGAAGAAAAGATTATTATCTGCACTGATACTGGCACTGGCGATTCCCGCTTATGCGCAACAAGCACCAGCTGAAACACCTCCTCCTCCGTCCTGGAAGCAGGGGATGTCCGAAAAAGATGCAGCTTCCCCCCTGCACCCATTTGCACCTGTTTTAGCAGGCGTAGATGCGAAAGATTTGCCAATTAATACATTAAAAGCTCCTCCTGGATTTAAAGTTGAAGTTTGGATGGATGGTGTTCCTAACGCCCGCTCATTATTAATAAGCCCTAAAGGAACAGTTTTTGTTAGTAATCGAATTGGCCGAAACGTTTATGCAATTGTGGATAAAAACGGTAAGAGAGAATTAATTACCATTGCAAAAGGTCTCGATACTCCAAATGGAATAGCGATGATTGACGGAGCTTTATACGTTGCAGAACGTAATAAAATTTTAAAATATGAAAACATAGAGGCAAATTTAAATAATCCTCCTACACCAACCGTCATCGTAGATGGAATTGATCCTACGAATGGTCCTGGACATTTTTGGAAATATTTAGTAGCTGGGCCAGATAAGAAGCTGTACTTCAATATTGGCTCACCTGGAAATATTGTTTTACCGAATTATGCTCAAGCTGCCATCATGCGTGTAGATCCAAAAACGGGACAAATGGAAAAAATAGCCTCCGGAGTCCGAAACTCTGTTGGTATGGACTTCCATCCAGTTACAAAAAAACTTTGGTTTACTGAGCATGCTCGCGATTGGCTCGGAGAAGACTTACCGCATGATGAGTTAAATGTTCTCAGCAAAGTTGGTGAAGATTTTGGTTATCCATTTTGTCATCAAGGGGATATTTCTGATCCAATTTTTGGTAAATTTGCTTCATGCAACCAATTTACTCCTCCAGTTTTAAAAATGGGTGCGCACGTTGCTCCATTAGGTATGCGTTTTTACACCGGTAAGATGTTTCCAGCAGAATATAAACATAATATCTTTGTCGCACGTCATGGCTCCTGGAATAAAACCACTAAACAAGGATATGATGTGATGCGGGTGGTCCTTGATAACAATGGTAAGGTAGCTAAATACGAACCATTCCTCACGGGCTTCATGACCAACGATCAAGCAGATCCACCAATGTGGGGTAGACCTGTTGATGTTCAGATCATCAATGATGGATCAATGTTAGTGAGTGACGACCATAACGGTATTATTTACCGAGTGAGTTATAACAAGCCGATGGTTTTAGGTAGCAAATAAGGATGACATTGTTTTCCTTTAAAAAAAGTGCGACGATATTTTTTGTCGTTGCACTTTTTTCTATCAATCATTCAGTCAGTTTTGCCGCAGATATTCAAGTAGGTAAAACAAAAGTAGAAGTTTGTAATAGCTGTCATGGGCCTAATGGAAATTCACAAAACCCTGAAGTGCCAGCTTTGGCAGGTATGCCAGCTCTTGCCATCTCTAATCTCTTATTCTTTTACCGAGAGGGTAATCGGAAAAATCCGATAATGACGCCAATGGCTGCTAATTTAACAAATGCGGATATGAAAGATATCGCAGCATATTACGCCGCTCAAACAAGACTAACGATGCACCAAACATCACCAGCTAATATTTCTGCTGGGCCAGCTCTAGCGAAACAATATAACTGTACGCAGTGCCATGGTCCTCAATTACAAGGGCTCCAACATATTCCAAAAATCTCTGGTCAACAAAAAGAATATTTATTAACTCAATTAAAAGGCTTTAAAGCTGGCACTCGTGCGGATATGGATGGCAATATGACATCAGCAGCTTCTAATTTAAATGAAAATGATATGGTAATTCTTTCTGACTACATTGCAGGATTGGCTGATCGGCCAGCTCCTAAGAATGAATAAGTTAAGTCTCTTAAAAAACACAGAAGATCAAAGTGAGGAATGGGCGGCGGTGATTTCTGCGCCATTTGGCAAACTAGGGATTAAAACAGCAGTGCATGAACAAAGCTTAATGATTAGCGAGATTTTTTATGTAGCCAAACATGTGCCATTACTAAAACCACAAAATGCACTAGCCCAAGAAGCAACAGATCAAATCAATCACTACTTTACAAACTCTGATATGCAATTTGATTTGCCGATGATACCGAAAGGTAGCCTTTATCAGAATAAAGTATGGCAAGCCATTGAAAAAATTCCGCTTGGGCAAGCATGGACTTATGGCGAATTAGCCACGAAATTAAAAAGTGCTCCTCGCGCCATTGGCGGGGCATGTGGTGCAAACCCGTATCCACTTGTTGTGCCATGCCACCGTGTAATCTCTGCCACAGGGATTGGAGGATTTGCTCACCATGATGAAGAGGGTTATCATCGAAATATTAAGACATGGTTACTACAGCATGAAGGCGTGCAATTACGTAAATAAGCCCATTGGTGTTTTCGTCTAAAAATAGAACTAGATAAGTTATTAAAATAACTATAAGAACTTAAAATATATGGAACGTTTTCTTCAAATAGCACATCGAATCGATCAGTTATCTGATTTTTTTGGTCAGATTGCCAAATGGGCAGTCTTTTTATCCTGCATCATCAGTGCAGGCAACGTAGTCATGAGATACGCATTCGACTATAGCTCCAATGCTTGGCTTGAGATTCAGTGGTATATGTTTGCGGCTTGCGTCATGTTAGGGGCCGCTCAAGTCCTGCGCGTGAATGAGCATGTCCGGGTTGATCTCATCTATGGCAGATTAAGTAGTAGAACCAAGGTATATGTAGATATTTTTGGACTGGTATTTTTTCTGTTCCCGGTCATTGGATTGATGTTGTATCTTTCATTCCCATTATTTTTAAAAATGTTCCTCACGCATGAAATGTCAAATAATGCAGGCGGCCTTATACGGTGGCCGGCGATGTTGATGCTTCCTTTAGGATTTGCCTTATTGTTTTTACAGGGCTTGGCTGAGTTGATTAAAAGAATTGCTTGGTTAAATAATCAATATCAAATGGATTTTCAATACGAAAGACCATTGCAATGAGTATGGAAAACTTTGCCCCACTCATGTTTGCAGGCTTAATTTTTATTATGCTGATAGGCTTCCCTGTAGCATTTTCTTTATCGGCATTAGGCCTTGGTTGTGCCCTCATTGCGATTCAGATGAATTGGTTTCCAGCTAGTTTTTTAAGTAGTTTACCAATCAATGTATTTGGCATACTTTCGAACGACTTATTGCTGGCGATTCCATTTTTTACCCTGATGGGAACCATTTTAGAAAGATGTGGATTAGCAGAAGACATGCTTGACTCGATGGGACAGTTATTTGGCACAGCCAAAGGAGGCTTAGGATATTCAGTCATTATTGTCGGATTTATATTAGGAGCTATTACTGGGACAGTTGCCGGACAGGTCATTGCGATGGCCATGATTTCCTTACCAGTCATGATGCGATATGGCTATAACATCCGCTACTCCACCGGTGTTTTAGCAGCATCTGGAACGATTACTCAGCTTGTACCCCCATCCTTAGTACTTGTCGTCATGGCTGATCAATTAGGTAAATCTGTAGGTGATATGTATAAGGGGGCATGGGGGCCATCCATATTACAAATACTCCTATTTCTAATTTATACATTTTTAATCACGCGCCTGCGTCCGAATGATTTGCCGGGTATCCCAAAAGAAGCAAGAACACTCAATGGTTGGGCGCTATGGAAAAAATGTTTAAGGGGCATTATTCCGTCAGCGGTATTGATATTTGCAGTACTTGGAAGTATGGGGGGAATACCTGGCATGAATGTAGCTGTTGCAACGCCCACTGAAGCTGGTGCAATGGGTGCTATTGGGTCGCTTTTTCTTGCGGCAATCCACCGGCGACTGAACTTTCAAGTGCTCAGCCAGGCCCTCACAAGTACCATGCGAATCACCGCCATGGTCGTCTTCATTTTGATTGGTTCACGATTATTCTCGCTCGTATTTCAAGGGGTTGACGGCGCCAAATGGATCGAAGATTTAATGAGTCATTTACCCGGAGGGCAAGTAGGATTCTTAATTGCGGTAAATATATTTATATTCTTCCTCGCATTTTTCCTCGACTTCTTTGAAATCGCATTTATTATCTTGCCGTTGTTAGCACCGGTGGCGGACAAATTAGGCATTAATATGGTCTGGTTTGGCGTGTTACTGTGCGTCAACATGCAAAGTAGTTTTATGCATCCGCCCTTTGGATTTGCCTTATTTTACTTAAGGGGTATTTCTGACACACTCTTCAAAAACGGCTCTTTAACAAAAAAAATCGAATCGAAAGATATTTACCTAGGGGCAATCCCTTGGGTCATCATGCAATTAATTTTAGTGGTGATTGTTATATTTGTGCCAGAAACAGTAACTTACTTTTTAGATGAAAAAGTCAGCGTCGATTTAAATACCATACAACTTGAAGCACCACCTGAGGATACATTAAATAAATCCGATCAAACCGATAAATCGATGATGGACGATCTCATGAAAGACTATCAAAGAAAATAAAACCAACCCGAACATAGAAATCGTTCGGGCTGCTTAAAGGCAATACAGACTTAAAAAGCTTACAGCTTTACACCCTGCATATAACTATCATAAGAAGATTCCGCAAAACGGAACCACTGATTACTTTCTTTGCGGAAATTATTGTAATCCGCAAATACTTTTCTCCATTGAGGATTTTTAGCACTAAGTTCAGCATAGACAGCCTCAGTGTGTTTAAAGGCCTCGTCCATGATGGGCTTTGGAATACGATTCAGTTTGACACCATTAGCAACCAACTCCTTAAGGGCGCCGGGATTGCGGGCATCATATTTCGCGAGCATATCAACGTGTGCATAGGATGAGGCACACTCGATGATGGCTTTATTTTCAGCGGATAAGGCTGCATATGCTTTACTATTCACATAGAGTGAAAGTTGTGGACCGCCTTCCCACCAAGCCGGGAAATAATAATTCTTTGCCACCTTATAAAAACCCAGTTTCAAATCATCATAGGGGCCAACCCACTCAGCAGCGTCAATCGTGCCTTTATCAAGTGCTTGATAGATTTCACCACCGGGGATAGATTGAGGGATAACGCCCATCCGCGTCATCACTTCACCCGCCAGGTTTGAAATACGCATTTTCAAACCCTTCATATCATTGATGGTTTTGATTTCTTTTTTATACCAACCACCCATTTGGACGCCGGTATTTCCACAAGGAAAATTAACAATACCGTAGTTACTATAAAACTCACGCATGAGTTTTAGGCCGTTACCCTCATACATCCAAGAAGTCATTTGACGTGCATTTAAGCCAAAAGGCACAGCACAATCAATTGCAAAAGTAGGGTCTTTTCCATAAAAATAATAAGGTGCCGTATGCGCACATTCAACAGCACCTTGTTGCACCCCATCAACAACGCCAAAGGCAGGCATTAATTCACCAGCAGCATGGGTGGAAATAATAAAATTGCCACCAGACAGTTCGCTAACTTTTTTAGCAAAGACTTCAGCAGTTCCGTATAGCGTATCAAGAGCTTTTGGAAAGCTCGAAGCAAGACGCCAACGAATATTGGCATTTTGGGCATGAACAGCGGGCGCAGTGCTAGCGGCTAAGATACCCGCAACACCACCAGTACCAGCGATAAATTTACGACGATCCATATAGACTCCTTTGTTATTAGAATTAAAAGATTGAAGCAATACTTAACTACGATACTAATAGAAATCACAAAAATCACAAAATACTTAAATAATTCGACTACCGATGCAATACTAGTGAATATTTTTCAGATTAAAGCGTGACGGATGTAAAACATAGGGTGCTGCCCAAAGCCATATATAGGAAGCTATCTGAATCACTAGCATAATTTGCAAGGATAGGCGTAGCGCCTCAGCCTTTAAGAAGCCATTTGCCATAAATTGATCAATGAGAAGTCCTATACCCCATTGAACAATCATGGCGCCTAAGAAGATCAGCATATTAAAGGAGGTGCTTGCCTTACCGCTAATTGAATTCGGGAAGAATTGATTAAATTGTGACTGCGCCAAAATAAATGAAGTAGAACAAAGACCAAAAAGGAACAAACAAATATTTGCATAATGAATAGGAAGACAAAGAGCAAGGACTTGGAATAAGACCGCAAAGCCACTCACCACACTTGCATAGTGAAACGTACTGATACCCCTTTTATTAAGGAGCGGCGGGACAAATAAGTTCACAAGATAACCACCAAGAATCACCAAATTAAAAAGGAATAATTGATTAGCAACTTCATTTGTGGGCATTAAAAGCAGGTCATGGAACCACGTGCCAAGCCAAAGTGTTTGCAGAGCATGGAAGCCACCTTGATTAAAAAGCCCCATCGGCATTACCTGCAGAAAATTACCACTTTTGAGAATGGGTATATATGCTTTTAACCAGCCGCCATTTTTAACGGACTCTTCAGAGTCTTTGTGTGGGGTGGGGTCAGTAGAGCGGGGAATGCCGAAATAAATGAACACAACCGACAAAAAAAGTAGACCCGCCATCACCAAAAAAACACCTCGCCAACCAATGAAAGGCAAAGACATTTCTACAGGAATCGTCATCAGCATGGCTCCAGCAGTACCAAACATCAGCATCCCAGATGCAAGCGTACTTTGATGCTCAGGCTTAAACCAGCGCTTAAAATAAGTTAGGGCACTCATTAAACATGCTGAAACACCAACACCAATGAGTCCTCTGCCTAAGCTTAAGGCAGGAATGCTTTCCGCGATAGCAAAGCAAATTGCCCCTAAAAATCCAAAGAATAATAAAAAACTTTCAGATTTTCTAGAGCCATACTGATCTAACCAGTGACCCAAAGGGAGCTGCATCAAAAAAAACCCAACAAAATAGGCTGACGATACTGCACCTAAAGTAGCATTATTAATTCCCAAATCCGCCATTAATGTTGGAGCGATAACGGCATTGACCGCACGCAGCCCGTAAGACAAGAGATAACCAAAGGCAAAACAAAAAAATACCCGAATGGCTAACCACCCTTGCAAAGGATAACTAGGTGGAATAGTAGCTTGTGGTCTCATGGAGATAGAATATCTTCTTATAGATAGAGTATTGATATAAATTATTGAAGTATTGCTACTCTATAACTGTTAAATTCATTATAACGAAGGTAATTCATAGAAACGTATTATCAAAACAAGACGGCTGAAAACCATTAATCACTATTTATGACTCAATCTTTACTCGATACTAAATATCCGCGCATAGGCACCACTATTTTTACAGTGATGTCAGCGCTAGCCAATGAGCATCAAGCGATTAACCTAGGGCAAGGCTTTCCTGACTTCTCCTGTGATCCCCAATTAATTGATGCGGTGCATCAAGCCATGAAAAATGATCAAAATCAGTATCCACCGATGGCGGGAATATTGGAGCTTCGGAACAAAGTCTCAGAAAAAGTAGCCAACTTACATGTAAAACAATACGACCCCATCCATGAGATCACAATTACCGCTGGCGCAACGCAGGCGATTTTAACGGTGATACTTGCTGTCGTAAGACCCGGTGAAGAAGTGATTGTGATTGAGCCAGTCTATGACTCCTACATCCCCTCCATTGATATGGCGGGAGGTAAAACGATTCCGATTCAAATGAAGCCCATCAGAAACGACGCTGGTGTTGTCGTTCGTTATGAATTACCGTGGGATGAACTTGCGCGTGCGGTTACTACAAAGACACGTTTAATCATGATTAATTCGCCGCACAATCCAACCGGAATGGTGTGGCAAGCGGAAGATTTAGATCGACTCGCTCAATTGGTAGAACCCACCAATGCCTTAATTTGTAGCGATGAAGTTTATGAGCATATGGTCTTTGATCAAGCGCAACATCAAAGTGTTGCCCGCCATCCACTTTTGGCGAATCGCAGTTTCTTAATTTCAAGTTTTGGTAAGACATTTCATGTTACAGGTTGGAAAGTTGGTTATGTCTGTGCCCCAAAAGATTTAATGACCGAATTTAGAAAAGTACATCAATTTAATGTCTTTACCGTCAATACACCGATGCAATATGGCCTAGCTAAATATTTAGAAGTACCCCAAGCTTACTTAGGCTTATCTGATTTTTATCAGCAAAAGAGAGATTACTTTCAGGCGGGACTTGGCAATACAGGATTTTCTTTATTGCCATCACAAGGCACTTATTTTCAGTGTGTTGACTATTCGGGTTTAAAAATACCACAAGCCAAACTGAACGAAACAGATTTTTGTCAGTGGCTAACCACTGAAATTAAAGTAGCAGCAATACCAGTTTCAGCATTTTATAAAGAGTCATCTGATGCCAATGTGATTCGTTTTTGTTTTGCTAAAAAAGATACCACCCTAAGCAACGCCATAGAGCGCTTGCAAAGACTATAGACCTAAAGATAAAGAGATAAAGCCGATGAATACGATGCAAGTAGTTACACATGGCGCCGGCGGTCCGGCGCAAGTGATGCGTATAGAAGAAGTACAAGTACCGCAACCAACACAAAATCAAGTGTTAATACGCGTACATGTGGCCGGCGTTAATCGGCCTGATGTATTCCAACGCTCAGGATCATATCCCCCTCCGCCTGGAGCATCACCATACCTAGGATTAGAAGTTGCCGGCGAAATCGTGGCATTAGGTAGTGGTGTGACGCAACACAAGATTGGAGATCAAGTTTGTGCTTTGACGCCTGGCGGTGCATATGCACAATATTGTGTTTGTGATGAAGGTAGTTGTTTGCCCATTCCAAATGGTTTGAGCATGCTGCAAGCGGCTGCGATTCCAGAAAACTATTTCACGGTGTGGTCGAACCTCTTTGATATGGGGCATTTACAAGCAGGAGAGTCCATCCTCATCCACGGTGGATCAAGCGGGATTGGAATAACAGCGATTCAGCTGGCAAAAGCTTTTGGGGCTAGTGTCATAACGACAGTTGGCAATACAGAAAAAGTAAACGCCTGTAAAAAATTGGGTGCTAATGAAGTAATTCATTACAAAGAAGAAGATTTTGGTGAACGCGTTCAAGAAATCACTAACAAGAAGGGCGTAAACGTCATTTTGGATATGGTGGGTGGATCTTATATACAGCGTAATCTGAATTCTTTAGCAGTCGATGGCCGACTATTACAAGTTGCGTTTTTGGAAGGCAGTAAAGCGCCGCTTGATGTGCAAGTCATTATGCGTAAAAGGCTTACTTACACAGGAGCCACTTTACGACCAAGAAGTGAATTACAAAAATCGCAGATTGCGCAGTCATTACTCAAGCACGTATGGCCATTAATGCTTGACGGTAAATGTTTGCCAGTCATTGATTCCGTATACCCATTAAACGAAGTAGTTAAAGCCCATGAGCGCATGGAAAGCAGTGCGCATATCGGCAAAATCATGCTACAAGTGATCTAGGAATATTAGACGGCGATTTCAGCAGTTTGATTGAGCTTAGTTTTTAGGCCAAGATCTTTTAACAAAGCGCGATCAGCTTCGGCCTCGGGATTATTGGTAGTCAATAACTTATCGCCATAAAAAATAGAGTTTGCACCGGCCATAAAGCACATCGCTTGTACGGCTTTACCTAGTTCTTGACGACCTGCTGAGAGCCGAACCCTGGCTTTAGGCATGGTAATACGTGCAACAGCAATAGTTCTTACGAACTCTAAAGGATCAAGTGGCGGTTGATCGGCAAGTGGAGTACCCGCCACCGGCACCAAATGATTGATTGGCACAGACTCGGGATAGGGAGATAAGTTTGCTAGGCGGGCGATGAGAGAGGCGCGTTGACGACGTGATTCACCCATACCGATGATGCCGCCACAGCATACTGACATACCGCTACTCCTAACATGACCGAGGGTATCAATTCGATCTTGATATTCTCTTGTTTTAATAACGCTACCGTAAAAATCTTCACTCGTATCAAGATTATGATTATAAAAATCAAGACCAGCTTCGCTTAAAGCCTTGGCTTGATTTTCTTCAAGCATACCAAGCGTGGCACAGGTTTCAAGGCCAAGGGCTTTGACTTCACGAATCATTAAAGCGACTTTTTCAATATCGCGGTCTTTTGGTTCACGCCAAGCAGCACCCATACAAAAGCGATTCGATCCTGCGGCTTTAGCTGCTTTAGCGGCCTCAAGTACTTCCTCGAGGTCCATTAATTTGGTTGCTTCAACACCAGTATGGTAGCGAGCTGCTTGAGGGCAATAAGAACAATCTTCAGGACAACCACCTGTTTTAATCGAAAGTAAGGTAGCAAGTTCAATATCGCCATCCGGGAAATACTCTTGATGAACTAGAGCGGCGCGCGACATCAGTGCTTGAAAAGGTAAGTCATATAAAGACTCAACTTGAGAGATGGACCAGGAAGAAGAGGAAGTAGTCATAGTTAGAGTGTAAACAATATTTATCTATTTTAAGGAAGAAAGCTGATTCAATGAAATTTATTGCTTTTTTGCCAAGAGATCCACAATAGGAGTGAGGCCTAAACCAATTTTTTTCGCAGCAAAATCTGAAATATGATTGCTGTAACTATATAAGAAGTTTTTACCTTCAGTAATACTACACACATTCTTAGCCACATCACACAGATAAGGGCTTGTATCAAAAATAACTAAGCTTGGATGCTCTTTTTGCAAAGATGAAAGCCAATCACGATAAGCTTGCGTACCTTTTAAAAATTGATCATAGGGAACAGAACAATAGGGATTGGCGTTACGCGTGAAAATATGATTTACCAATGGCGAGGAAGTTAGTCCACCCTGAACACAACTCGTTGGATCGGGGAAGGTTGGGTTATCGATAATGAGAATGACTTTTTTATGCGCCTTCTCAAGGCCAGATATTTGATTACTCCAAATCGATAGTGCAACTGAAGGAGCGGAGCCAGGAATAATGAGACCGGTCTTACTATCTAAAGGAAAGATACTCGACATCGTGTTGGCAATCGCCACCACTTCAATCGAGGGGGTATTGCTTACAGCCTCAAATACTTGTTGTATTTTTTGATTCGCATCAGAACTTGGGTGAATACCGTCAACAAGTAACCAATGACCTTGATCAGAAGAGACTGAAGTCAGACCGTAATAAAGAGCCTCGGCCTTACTATCTCCAAGCAGAGCATATTTAATAGGATCACGCTTATCCGCAAAACAATCTAACTCAGGCGAAATCGGCATAGCCAACTTACAAGGGCGAAGGATCTCATTTCTAAACTCACCAAGCACCATCGTATTAGCATCTGCAGAAAGAATTTGGGCATGCCGATGTTTAAAACCATCTTTTTTACGCAGTACCACCCCAAAACTCAAGGCTAAAAGCATACATAACAAAAGAACAATCACGGTTTTAGTTTTGCGCGATTGTCGAATCGGCTTTTCTAAAAAAGAATAAGTCAGCCATGCCAAAAACACTGATAAGCATAAAAGGCTCACTTTTGATGAGTTTGAAATCCCCTGACCCTCTAGAATCCTTGCAAAAGAAAGTAAAGGCCAATGCCACAAATATAAGGGGTAGCTAATTAAGCCAATAAAAACAATCCATCGATGACGTAATAAATGACCAAAAATAGAAGCCTGTGCACCGGACGACCTAATGATTAGTGCGGCACCTAAACAAGGCAATAAGGCCCAAATACCTGGGAATGGGGTATTGGAATTCAGGCTAAAAAGAGCCAGCGCAATGAGGGCGATACCAAGCAATTCGAAGAGAGGGTGTTTTAAGATTAAAAAGTTTGAACGAGTGCCCACAATGGCAATACAACCACCAAGGGCAAGCTCCCAAAAACGCGAAAGGGGAGAGTAAAAATTGGCAATCGGATTATGGAGGACTTGGTAGGAGCTCCAAAGCAGAGAAGCACATAATAAAATACCGATGAATATGAATAGCCACAAAAGTTTAGGCTTCCAGATTTTCCATCCAGCCCAAAGAATTAAAGGCCAAACAAGATAAAATTGTTCCTCTACACCTAAAGACCATAGATGAAGAAGAGGTTTGGTAATGGCTTCTTTATCAAAGTAGCCAGCCTCGCGCCAAAAAATAATATTAGGAACAAAGCCCGCTCCCGCAAGCATATGGGTGCCATATTGTTCGTATTCCGCAGGAGTGAGAATAATCCACCCCAAAATCGTACAAGCCAAAAACACAAGAAGCAGAGCAGGGAAAATACGCCTCACACGACGTTGATAAAAATGCCAAAGACTAAAACTACCTGTTTGCAATTCTTGAATAATAATATTAGTAATTAAATATCCAGAAATCACAAAGAAAATATCGACACCAACAAAGCCGCCTGGAATAAACTCTGGGAAAGTATGGAAAAATAGTACTGAAATAACTGCAATTGCCCTAAGGCCATCAATTTCAGAGCGGTAGTTAGATTTTTTCATCAAAGTTATGCAAAATGAAGTAAGTTGAATTTTCTCACTAAAAAAACAAAAAGATATAAAAAATGAATACTCCTAATAAGATTAGAACCTTATTCTTCACCTTACTTATGGTGATGGGTGCGTGTTTTTCTCTCTTAAGCCTTGCTCAAACAAAACCAAATATCGATCTCCGGCCAGAGGTATTGTCGGTGATGAACCGAGATTTAGCAGTTTTTAGAGCCCCCTTAAACGGAGCCTCACCAGCCATTCGTGTAGAAAATGCCTTAAAGCGAATTAATCAAATAGAAACCCTAGAATTAAGTGAGGAGATTAGAGCTGTGCCCTTTACCCTTGCGAACGAAAAGGGATTTCAGCTTCATTTAGGCACTCGACATTTATTTTCCTTGATTGAAAAAGATTTAGATACTGAGGCCAATCAACAAATGAATGAATTGATTGCGCAAACTGTTGCTACATTAGAGGAACTTAAGACAGCCAAGTTGCAACAGGGAAAGCTTTCATTCTTGATTCATGAAAGTATGTTGGTTTTAATTGCTACTATTGCGCTACTCGTAGCAATTTTTATTGTCAGGCGGTGTTTGAATTGGGTGGGTCATTTTTTATTAATAAAATGTCGAAAAATTGCTACAGAAAACAATGGCGTACATTGGAGTGAATATTTTCTGCTGTTTGGTGCGAGGCTGACTCAAGTAATTAGTTGGTTGGTGGTATTAGGTCTTCTCTATGCTTGGATTACTTATAGTTTCAGTCGGTTTCCACTAACCTATCCATTGGGACACAAACTGGGTAAGCATGTAGGCGACACCATCCACTGGATCGTAGAGTCAATATTTACAGCAATTCCTAATCTGATTACGATATTTATTGTGGTATTTATCACGCGCTCCTTACTTGACTTATTAAAAGTATTCTTTCGGCGCGTTCAAGCAGGACAACTCAAAATACCGTTTTTACATTTTGAAACAGTGAGTGCGACACAACGGATTACAAGCGTGATCATATGGGGTTTATGCATTGCTATTATTTACCCATTTATCCCTGGGTCAAATAGCGAAGCATTTAAGGGACTCTCTGTATTGTTAGGAGTAATTATTTCCTTAGGATCTACCGGCTTGGTTACGCAATTGATGAGTGGCCTTGTCGTTGTTTACTCAAGAGCCCTCAGGGTAGGGGACTTAATACAAGTTAATGGCGTAAAAGGCGTGGTCACCGATATTGGTGGTTTGGCTACCAAAATACAGACACAAAACAAAATAGAAACAACGATACCCAACTCCGTCATTATTTCTAATTCAATCGAAAACTTTACGAGACTCAATGATGCAACAGGCACATTACTTTCAACAACGGTGACAATTGGTTACGACGCGCCATGGAGAAAGGTACATGAAATGTTGATTTCTGCCGCCTTAGCAACTCATCAAATTCAAAGTACGCCATCCCCCTATGTTTATCAAAGGGCACTCAGTGATTTTTACGTTGAGTATCAATTGTTCATGCACACCAATTCTCCTGAGATACAAATTAAAATACTTTCAGAATTACATCAAAAAATTCAAGATGAATTTAATCGTGCTGGTATACAAATTATGTCGCCACATTTTATGACCCAACCAGATCATCCCGTGATTGCAAACAACAATCCATCATGAAACGCAAGATCTTATGTTTGTTAGTTTGCAGCCTTCAACTCATAGTTTTGACGGCCTGTAGTGTCATGACCACTTCTGCCAAAATTCAAGGCACAGTGACCTACCTTGAGAGATTCGCTTTATCGCCAAGTGCACAGGTGGAGATTGTGTTGGCAGATGTCTCATTAGCAGATGCGCCATATACATTAATCAATAAAACAATCATTCAGCCATCCGGACAAGTACCCTTGTACTTTGAGCTAAGTTACGATCCTGAAAAAATAATACCGAACCATACATATGCAGTGATGACTCGGATAACAGATGGTGGAAGTTTGTTATTTATTAATGATCAATCGTATCAAGTGATTACTCGGGGACGACCAAGTTCAGTTGAAATGATATTAAAAAAAGTAGCGATGAACTAAAACGAGCGAGATAAGGAATAATCGCAAAGTTGGAAGAGTGCTTGAGTGCTTGGATTATCCGGAAAACTAGCTAGACAATTTTTTGCTTGCGTTGCTTTTGATTCAGCTTGGGCAATGGTGTAGTCTAGCGCCCCACTGGATTTCACCGCCTGCATGACCTCTTGAAAGAATTCTTCATCACACTCATCAATTTGTTCAATGGCACGAGCTGCCATTGCTTTTTGTACTTCAGTGCCTTCGTTGAGAAGATAAATCAAGGGCAAAGTAGGTTTACCCTCACGCAAGTCATCACCTGCATTCTTACCCAAGACCGCAGAAGAAGCGGCGTAATCTAGCCAATCATCAATTAATTGGAAGACAACACCAATATGTTGCCCAAACTCTGCCGCGGCTTGCGTATTAGCGGGGCCCGCCTGAGCAAGAACAGCGCCAAGTTCAGCAGATGCTTCAAATAATTTGGCTGTTTTAAATAAAATAACTTTGTTATAACGATCTTCACTCACTAATGGGTCATTGAGATTGAGGAGTTGAAGAACTTCCCCTTCAGCAATGATATTGGTAGCGCTAGATAGGATTTCCATAATCCTGAGTTCACCCGGAATCACCATCATTTGGAAAGCTCTTGAATACAAAAAGTCGCCAACTAATACACTCGCAGCATTACCGAACACCGCATTTGCTGTTTTGCGACCACGTCTGAGATCTGACTCATCGACCACATCATCGTGAAGGAGCGTGGCGGTATGAATAAACTCTAAAACGGCAGCAATTTCATGGCGATGCTGTACCGGTTTGTTGTTGGAAAGCGCATTGGAGATCAGAAAAAGTAGGGCAGGACGAATCCTTTTCCCACCAGCTTCAATCAAATATTGAGAAATTTGATTGATGAGGGCAACATCAGAACTCAAACTTTTTTTGATTACTTGATCAAGCGTCTTCATATCTGCATCAATAGGATGCAGAATATTGGACAAACTTACCATAGCTTGGGTTGCATCAGCGTTAGAGCTCATTTATAAATAGTTCTTTAAAATGAATGACTTACTAAAATAGTTCAAAAGGAATACCCTATTTTAAGTCAATTTTGTAATGCTGTTTGAATTGATCACTAGTAATATAGTTAGCGCCTTTGACAGTAAGCTCTAGTCGGGATATAATTTGAGGCTCCCCAATTTATTCGGGGAATTAACCCTTTCGAGAGGATTTTATATGTACGCGGTCATAAAAACTGGTGGCAAGCAATACAAAGTTGCTTCCGGTGAAAAATTGAAAATAGAACAGATACCTGCGGATATTGGTAGTGAAATCACGATCGATCAAGTACTAGCCGTTGGTGCTGGTGACTCACTCAAGTTTGGTGAGCCTTTGGTCGTAGGTGCTTCAGTAACTGCCACTGTTATCGCCCAGGGTCGTCATGACAAAGTGAAGATTTTTAAAATGCGCAGACGTAAGCATTATCAAAAGCGTCAAGGGCATCGTCAGAATTTCACAGAAATCTTGATTAACAACATTTTGGCTTAATTTAGGCATAACAGGAGTTTCTTATGGCACAGAAAAAAGGCGGCGGTTCAACTAGAAACGGCCGTGATTCAGAATCAAAACGTTTAGGCGTAAAAGTTTATGGTGGACAGGCAATCAACGCTGGTGGAATTATTATTCGCCAACGTGGTACACGTGTACACCCAGGCGCTAACGTTGGTTTAGGTAAAGACCACACTTTATATGCTTTAGTAGATGGACACGTTGAGTTCACTGTGAAAGGTATTTTAAAAAAATCAGTTGTTTCTGTTCTCCCGCAAGCGTAATATAGCCTGACTGAACTGAACAATTCAGATCAAGGCCTCGCCTCATTGCGAGGCCTTTTTTATTGGACCAAAAATGAAATTTATAGACGAAGCGCGAATTGAAATTATTGCCGGAGATGGTGGCTCTGGTAGTGCGTCTATGCGCCGTGAAAAATTTATTGAATATGGCGGCCCCGACGGTGGTGATGGCGGGCGAGGTGGATCGGTGTGGGCAATTGCCGATCGAAATATTAATACCCTGATTGATTACCGCTATGCCAAAACACATTTAGCAAAAAATGGCGAGGCGGGTCGAGGCGCTGATTGTTACGGAAAAGCGGGGGATGATATTATTCTGCGCTTTCCTGTAGGAACCATCATTGATGATATGGATACGGGTGAGCGCATTGCAGATTTAACCATGCATGGTGAGCGCTTATTAATTGCAAAAGGTGGTGAAGGCGGTTGGGGTAATATCCACTTCAAAAGTAGTACGAATCGCGCACCGCGACAAAAGACCAGTGGTAAACCTGGAGAGCGTCGTAAATTAAAACTTGAATTAAAGGTATTGGCTGATATTGGTTTATTGGGATTGCCCAATGCAGGAAAGTCTACCTTTATTACAGCGGTTTCTAATGCAAGACCAAAGATTGCTGATTACCCATTTACAACCCTGCACCCTAATTTAGGTGTGGTAAGAGTTGGACCAGAAAAAAGTTTTGTGATTGCTGACATACCAGGATTGATTGAGGGGGCAGCAGAAGGAGCGGGATTGGGGCATCGTTTTCTGAGGCATTTACAGCGCACGGGAATTATTTTGCATTTGGTTGACCTTGCACCATTTGATGACGATATTGATATTGTTTTGCAAGCAAAAGGTATTGTGCAAGAGTTGCTCAAGTATGACCAGGCGCTACATGACAAACCTCGTTGGTTAATATTGAATAAAGTAGACATGATTGATGAGTCAGTACGGGTTAAGCGCGTGAAGGATTTTATCAAGCGCTTTAAATGGAAAGGTCCTGTATATGAAATTTCAGGACTGACTGGTGAAGGTTGTAAAGAATTATGTTTTGCGATTCAAACATATTTAGACGCACAAAAAGCAAAGGTAGATGCCCAAGAAGAATATGATGCAGATGTACGATTTAAATTGGATGATCAGTTAGGAAAATAATCAACATGACAGTCTCCGTATGTAAAGATGCCAAGCGAATTGTTATTAAGGTCGGTTCCACATTAGTGACCAACCATGGCGAGGGTTTGGATAAAGAGGCTATTAATCGTTGGGCAGTGCAAGTTGCTCAACTGAGAGCTGCTGGTAAAGAAGTGCTGATGGTGAGTTCCGGAGCAATTGCTGAAGGAATGCAACGCTTAGGTTGGAAAGTTCGTCCAGAAGAAATCCATGATTTACAAGCAGCTGCAGCGGTTGGGCAGATGGGCTTAGTACAAGTCTATGAGACCGCCTTTAAGCAACACAATATTCATACTGCGCAAGTACTACTAACAAATGCTGACTTGGCTAATCAAGAGCGTTATGACAATGCGAAAGCTACCTTAGAGAACCTTCTCAAATTAGGAGTTGTAGCCATCATTAATGAAAATGATACGGTTGTCACCGATGAAATCAAATTTGGAGATAACGATACATTAGCAGCTTTAGTTTGTAATTTAATTGGTGCGGACCTACTCATTATTTTGACTGATCAAGACGGTTTATATACTGATGATCCTAGAAAAAATGTAGAGGCTACCTTAATTAAAGAGACAACAGCAGGTGAGCCAGAGTTAGAGTTAATTGCAGGCGGAACAGGAAGTTCATTAGGTAAAGGCGGCATGTTAACCAAAGTATTGGCTGCAAAGATGGTTGCACGTCAGCACTGTCACACCATCATCGCCTCGGGACATGAAACCAATGTATTACTTCGACTTGCACAAGGTGAAATGATTGGTACGCAACTACTCGCAACCGCTTTAGTTTAGATGGCGTAGTCAACACGCTTATCTTGGAGACGTAGCATGATATCTTTCACACTAGAGTTTGCCGAATCACCAGCACATAGACCCTTACGACCGAGATAAGCCTGGTAGTTGTTGTAACCTAAATTACCTACAGGCTTCCAATCTGGGTCATTTACATCCTGCCAGATATTGTTTTCAAGTCGGGCATAGGTATGTTTCAGAAAGTGACGACAGTCAAGCCCAACAAATAAAGTTTGCTGGGCACCTTCATTACTCTTAATCACAACGACATAATGAACAATATCTTGCGTGAAGCTGATATTTTTCTGATCAATAAAAAATTCAAGTGTTTTAGTATTCGCTGAAGGAGAAAACTGAAAGAGGTCTTTTTCTTGAGGGGGAGATTTAGGAAACTCTACCTTACCAGCTCGGCTTTCTTGATTTTTATCAATTCCCAAGATATCTTCTAAAGTCCGAAGCTGAGCATTGCACTGCGCAAAGCATAAAAAAGTCCCAATAAATAACAAAATCAATTTACATTTTTTTAGCATAGGGCCACTTTTAGGGAGTTGCATCAAGATTTTCTTGATGGGGAGGCTGATTGAGGGTTGGGGTATATTGATCTAAAGCCGATCCCCAAGGTAATGACAGAAGAGACGTTTTACGACTTAAATAGCGGGCTAACTCTGAAAGTGCTTTGGAATAAACATCACGTTTGAATTCAATTACAGCGTCCAGGGGAATCCAATAGGCACTCCATCGCCAAGCATCAAATTCGGGGTGATCGGTAGCCCGCAAGCACACATCCGTATCTCTGCCGACCATGCGTAATAAAAACCAAATTTGTTTTTGGCCTTTGTAACTGGTCCGACGTGATTTTTGAGCAGCCTGACGACGCAAAAATTCTTCGGGCACGTCATAACGTATCCAATCCTTGGTTCGTCCAATCACATGGACATGTTCGGGCAATAATCCAACCTCCTCTTGCAGCTCACGAAACATTGCCTGTTTGGGGTTTTCACCATGTTGAATCCCACCTTGTGGGAACTGCCACGAATGCTGGCCAATCCGCTTGCCCCAGAATACTTCGTTACGCTGATTTAGAAGAATTATCCCGACATTAGGTCTATAGCCCTCTTTATCGAGCATGATAAATTTCGAATCCTTTAAAATCAATGAATTGATTATATCTATAAAGAACCCATGAAAGCCACACAAACATTCATATTGACCCTTAAAGAAGCCCCAGCGGATGCAGAAATCGTATCTCATCAACTGATGACGCGCGCTGGCATGATTCGTAAAATTGGCGCAGGTATCTATAACTACATGCCCATTGGCCTACGAGTTATCCGAAAAGTTGAAGAAATCATTCGCCAGGAGATGACCCGCGCTGGAGCGATTGAGATGTTAATGCCCTTTGTGCAACCAGGTGAATTATGGGAAGAGACAGGGCGCCTGCAAAAAATGGGACCTGAATTACTCCGAATAAAAGATCGTCACGATCGTAATTTTGTTTTACAACCGACTTCAGAGGAAGTGGTGACAGATATTGCGCGTAATGAAATCAAAAGTTATAAACAATTGCCGATTAACTTGTACCAAATTCAGGCTAAATTCCGAGATGAACGTAGACCGCGATTTGGCGTGATGCGTGGCCGAGAATTTATTATGAAAGATGCCTATTCTTTTGATAAAGATGAGGCGGGGATGCGTGATTCCTATATGAAAATGTTTGACGCATATCACCGTATTTTCCAGCGCTTAGGCCTTAACTATCGTGCGGTTGCCGCAGATAATGGCGCTATAGGCGGCAGTGGAAGCCAAGAGTTTCATGTGATTGCGGATACAGGTGAAGATGCCATTGTGTATTGCCCAAACTCTGACTATGCTGCCAATCTTGAAGCTGCCCAAGCATTTAGTGTTGCGCAAAAGGACACGTCTCCAGCGCAGACATTGGAAAAATTTGCCACACCAAACATCACAACATGTGAAGACGTAGCAAAGCTGATTGACGTTCCCCTTCAACAAACCGTCAAAACAATTGTGTTAGCAGCAGATCAGTTGGATGAGCAAGGCAATTTAATACCACAGGCGGCAAAAATATACGCGCTCTTAATCCGTGGCGATCATGTACTCAATGAAGTAAAAGTGAAAAAATTGCCAGGCTTACAAGACTTCCGTATGGCTACAGAAGCAGAAATCGCCAGATCGTTTACAAGCACTCCTGGCTCAATAGGCCCAATTGGAGTTCATCAAGACGTCATCGTTTATGCAGACTTAACCGTAGCTGATATGAATAATTGGGTATGTGGCGCAAATGAAACTGGCTTCCATTTTAAGGGAGTCAATTGGGAAAGAGATTTGCCACGGGCGCAAGCAGTTGATCTTCGCAATGTCATTGCAGGAGATCAATCACCCGATGGCAAAGGAGCTTTAGAGATTTGTCGAGGTATTGAGGTAGGCCACGTATTTATGTTGGGAACCAAATACTCCGAAGCCATGAAGGCCAACTTTTTAGATGAACAGGGCAAAGCGAAGCCCTTGGTCATGGGTTGCTATGGTATTGGAGTCACACGTTTACTTGGCGCGGCGATTGAACAATGTCATGATGAAAAAGGAATTATTTGGCCATTATCTATCGCGCCATATGAAGTTGTGATTTGCCCAGTATCCTATGACAAATCAGAGATCGTTAAAACGACAGCCGATGATTTATATGAAAGTATCTTGGCAGCAGGCATTGAGGTTGTGATTGACAATCGTGGTGAGCGTCCTGGAGCAATGTTTGCTGATTGGGAACTCATTGGAGTGCCATATCGTATTGTTGTTGGTGAGCGAAGTTTAAAAGAAGGCTTTGTAGAGTTACAAGCCAGAACAGAAGCAGCCGCTACTCAAGTTCCAGTGGGTGAATTACTACAACGTTTATCAAGCGTATTAGACGCCGCTAAAAAATAAGTGATAAATAAGTGACAAATAAGTGATTGATCGGACTCGGTCAATCACTACTTAAATAAGCCACCCTTACCTAGACCTTTACCAAGGCCTTTGGCCGCCATTTGGCCCATCATACGAGCCATTTTTCCGCCACTAAACTGTTTCATCATCGTCTGCATTTGTTCAAATTGGGCAAGCATACGATTGACCTCTTGCACCTGAACGCCAGCACCTTGAGCAATACGACGTTTTCGGCTGGCTTTGAGTAACTCAGGCTTGGCCCGCTCAGTTGGAGTCATGCTATCGATGATGCCTTGCATGCGCTTAATATTTTTTTCGGCGGCATTGACATCGGTTTTTGCCGCAGCTTGCGCCATGTGTGCTGGTAGTTTATCCATCATGTTGGCAAGACCGCCCATATTTCTCATTTGTGAGATTTGACTTCTAAAATCAGATAAATCAAAACCACCTTTTTTAATTTTTGCGACAAGTTTTTCAGCTTCTTTATGGTCGACATTTTTTTGCGCTTCCTCAACTAACGCAAGAATATCGCCCATACCTAAGATACGACCCGCCATACGCTGGGCATCAAACGCATCTAAACCATCGATTTTTTCAGATACCCCCACAAATTTCAGAGGAACTCCAGTTACGTGACGTACTGAAAGAGCAGCACCACCCCTGGAATCACCATCAAGCTTTGTCAGGACCACACCAGTTAAGGGCAAGCTTGCATGGAAAGCTTTAGCCGTATTCACAGCGTCTTGACCAAGCATGGCATCCACTACAAATAAAGTTTCAATAGGCTTTACAGCAGCATGTAAGGCAGCGATTTCTGCCATCATTTCTTCATCAATACCCAAGCGACCTGCCGTATCAACGAGAAGGATGTCGTAATAATGGCGCTTGGCCCAATCAATAGCAGCATTGGCAATATCTATGGGCTTTTGGTTTACATTACTTTCAAACCAATCAGCACCAGCTTGTGCGGTTACCGTTTTTAATTGTTCAATCGCCGCTGGGCGATAGACGTCACAAGATACGGTAAGTACCTTTTTCTTTTGGGTGCGGATTAACCATTTTGCGAGTTTAGCGACAGTTGTTGTTTTACCCGCCCCTTGCAGACCAGCCATCAAAATGACCGCTGGAGGTTGTGTGGCTAAATTTAGCTTCCCAGGGGAGCCCGAACCCGGGGTGTCAGAGCCATTCATGATGTTCACTAATTCATCACGAACAATTCCCACTAAAACCTGCCCAGGTGTTAAGCTAGAAACAACTTCTTCACCTAAGGCTTTTTCTTTAATGTTGGCTAATAATTCTTTAATGACAGGCAGAGATACGTCAGCCTCTAAAAGGGCAAGACGAATCTCGCGGAGCATTTCTGCGGTATTTTCTTCAGTTAAGCGTGCTTGCCCACGAATGGTTTTAACCACACGACTTAAACGGTCTGTTAGATTTTCTAGCATGAGAGTATTAAACTAAGCATATGTTATTAATATATCCAAGTATCGCTTATGCGCTCACATTGATCATCATGGTGATTCATAATCGTCAGATGCACGCTGCACAAGATATACAGCGTGAGATTACCCTATCAAGTAAAAAACACAAACTATGGATACACTTCCTGTTGTTTATTTTACTCGTCTTACATGGCAGTGCGTGTTATCAAGACATATTCACACCACAAGGGCTGGTTTTTGGATTTGCCCAGGCACTATCCATGATGGCATGGGTGGGGATTGCTATCTATTGGATAGAGGGGTGGTTCTTTACGCTTCATGGCATGTTGCCCCTAGTGCTTTTGCTAGCCGCGGCATTTAGTTTTTTACCGTCCGTATTTGCAGGAGCCATTATTTCAACGAAGGCCGTGCATTCGCCAGGATTTAAATTGCACTTTATTACCGCCAACATCGCTTATGGGACATTGTTTTTAGTTGCCATCCAGGCGGCACTCATGAATTTGCAAGATCGTAGCTTACGATCTAAACAGCAAAACCAATCGATATCGTGGATCAATCTATTTGCGCGTGGTCAAAAATCAACTTGGTTGAATCAACTCCCCCCACTAGTGATCATGGAACGTATGATGTTTAATATGATGGGTATCGGTTTTTGCTTACTTACGATTACTGTATTTTCAGGGTTGTTTTTTAGTCAGGCCTTGTTTGGCCGAGTACTCATACTGGATCATAAAACCTTATTTTCTGTCATTTCCTGGGTCATGTTTGGCAGCTTATTGTTTGCGCACTGGAAGGTAGGGTTAAGGGGAGCAGAGGCATCGAAGTGGGTGCTACGATCATTTCTTGTGATGCTGTTAGCTTACGTAGGAAGTCGGTTTGTCTTAGAAGTTATTTTGCAAAGACTATAAAGTCATCGCATGGTTAAAGTTATCGAATTTATTTTATTTTTTGCGCTAGTGTATTGGGCAATTTATATTTATCCCAAAAGAGCGGCACGAAAAAGACAGAAATCAACCCAAGCACCTCCCCAGCCCAAGCCTCAAGTTTTGCAAATGGTGACATGCTCCTTTTGTAAGATTCGCTTACCTTTGGGCGACTCCTATGAGTTCCAAAAACGCTATTTTTGTAATCCAGATCATTTGAGTGTAGTTAATGTAGAGGGATGGCTAGGATTCGCAAAACATCTCCCGTCACCCAATTATGATGAACGTCCACAGGGTATCTCGGTTGATACCGTTGTGATACATCACATTAGTCTGCCTGAAGGGCGGTTTGGAGGAAATGCCATTGAATCATTCTTTACCAACCAGTTAAACCCTAAAGAAGACCCTTACTTTGAGACAATTGCGCACTTAGAAGTTTCTCCCCACTTTTTGATTAAACGTGATGGAGAGCTTATTCAATTTGTGTCAACCCTTAACCGGGCATGGCATGCGGGGGCATCAAATTTACTTGGTCGTGAACGCGTCAATGACTTTTCGATTGGCATTGAACTAGAAGGAACTGGCGATTTGCCGTATGAACTAGTTCAATATCAAGCTTTAGCAAAACTGATAACTGCAATTGAAAAGAAAAATACAGTCCAATATTTTGTAGGACATAGTGACATTTCCCCGGATCGCAAAACCGATCCTGGAAAAAGTTTTGACTGGCAATATGTCAGTCAAATGTGCAAAATCCCTGAGAATAAATTACCTTTTGGGGTTATTCCAAGATAAATTTGAAGACTAGATGTAGTGGGTACCTACATTTCAAAATGTCAAGATGATGACAAAAAACAAAATAATTAGTTAGTGTGCACTTATTAGGGATTTCCTGATGAAAAACAACAAAAATACATCGACAAATATATAAAAAATACCCTACACTTAGTACTTAGAGCTAAACAAAACACAATAGATGGTGTTTTAAAGAATAAAAAGAAGTTTTTTTCCTTAAAATAAAATCGCAGCATTGTGGCTCTAAAACATACCAAATATGAGCCTGCGAGAGCTATAACGTGGGGAGTTTTACAGCAGTAAAGTGATAACAAAATAAAGTAAAAAGAAGCACCATTGACCAATTGAAGAGCTAAGAAATTTAGGAGTATTTATGACATACGCTGATCCCCACAGCAACTTACTTGGAGTAAACCCCTACCCAAGTATCGGTAACCAAGACCCAGTAAGCAACCAAGCCCCATCCGCAGGTTTTATCGCAGGCGGTGTTGGAGCGGCAAGTCCAGTACAGTTGTCGGACTACAAGATTATTCGAAGAAACGGTGTCGTTGTTGCTTTTGAGCCATCCAAAATTGCGATTGCAGTTACCAAAGCATTTTTAGCGGTAAATGGCGGGCAGGGCGCAGCATCAGCACGGATTCGTGAACAAGTCGAGCAACTCACGCAAGTAGTTGTGCGTGGACTATTGCGCAGTCGTCCAAATGGCGGGACATTCCACATTGAAGATGTGCAAGACCAGGTGGAGTTGGCATTGATGAGAAGCGGGGAGCACAATGTTGCTCGCGCGTATGTTCTTTATCGTGACAAAAGAAACCAAGAGCGCCAGCAGGCTCAATCAGTTGCTCCAAAAGTAGCTGATGTCCCTCATCCCGGCATCAATGTGACTGATAAAGGCGCACTCAAGCCACTCGATATGGCAAACCTGCAATCTATATTGGATGCCGCATGTCAAGGTTTGGGTAACCATATTGTGTCAACAACTATCTTGACAGAAACTATTAAGAATTTGTATGAAGGGGTGCCGATTGAGCAAGTTTTTGATTCAGCAATTTTGTCATCAAGAACCCTTATTGAAAAAGATCCAGCTTATAGCTTAGTAACAGCACGTATTTTGATGCACGTTATCCGTCGGGACATTTTAGGTCTTGAGGTTGCGCAAGGCGAAATGCAAAAACTCTACCCACAGTATTTTGGTAAGTTTTTACGTCGTGGCGTTAAAGAAGAGTTACTTGACCCGCGCTTACTAGAAATATTTGATATCGAGCGTTTAGGTAATGCTTTGAATGCTGAGCGTGATCTTCAGTTCAACTACTTAGGTTTACAGACACTATTTGATCGTTATTTCTTGCACGTAGAAGAGCAGCGTATTGAAATGCCGCAAGCATTCTTTATGCGTGTAGCGATGGGACTTGCTTTAGATGAAAAACAGCCAACTGAGCGCGCTATTGAGTTCTATGAAATCTTATCTACATTTGATTTCATGTCTAGTACGCCAACATTATTTAACTCAGCAAGCTTACGTTCACAGTTATCAAGTTGCTATTTAACAACGGTCGCTGATGACTTAGATGGCATTTATGAAGCACTTAAAGAAAATGCTTTGTTATCTAAATTTGCAGGTGGCTTAGGTAATGACTGGACAAATGTAAGAGCATTAGGCAGTCACATCAAAGGCACCAATGGTAAATCTCAAGGGGTTGTGCCATTCTTAAAAGTGGTTAATGACACAGCTGTGGCTGTTAATCAAGGTGGTAAGCGTAAGGGCGCGGTTTGCGCCTATTTAGAAACTTGGCACTTAGACATTGAAGAGTTTTTAGAGTTGCGTAAAAACACGGGTGACGATCGTCGTCGTACCCATGATATGAACACAGCGAACTGGATTCCTGATTTATTTATGAAGCGCGTGATGGAAAACGGCGACTGGACTTTATTCTCACCTTCAAGCACACCAGATTTACACGATAAATATGGCCGTGCTTTTGAAGAGGCATATGTTGCCTACGAGAAAAAAGCAGATGCAGGTGAGATCAAGCCATTCAAGCGGATTCCAGCAGCACAGTTATGGCGCAAAATGATTGGCATGTTGTTTGAAACAGGCCATCCATGGATTACATTTAAAGATCCTTGTAATGTTCGTAGTCCGCAACAACATATTGGCGTAGTTCACTCCTCTAATCTGTGTACCGAGATTACTCTGAATACCAATGAAGAAGAAATCGCAGTATGTAACTTAGGCTCAGTGAACCTTACAGCGCATATGATGACTGATGCCAATGGTCAATTAGTAATGGATCATGCTAAATTGCAAAGAACCATCAATACTGCGATGCGTATGTTAGATAACGTGATTGATATCAATTACTATGCGGTAGCAAAAGCTAAAAATTCTAATGTTAAACACCGCCCAGTTGGACTTGGCATCATGGGTTTCCAGGATTGTTTGCATATGTTGCGTATTCCATACGCCAGTGATGCTGCCGTAGCGTTTGCTGATAGTTCTATGGAAGCAGTATGTTATTACGCTTACCAGGCATCGAATGAACTTGCAAAAGAACGTGGAACATATAGTACCTACAAAGGTTCATTATGGGATCGTGGTATTTTGCCGCAAGACTCTGTTGCACTCTTGGCTCAAGAGCGTGGAGGCTATTTAGAAGTTGAGAACTCTAGCAAAATGGATTGGACATCCTTGCGGGCGAGCATTGCTCAGCACGGCATGCGTAACTCAAACTGTGTAGCCATAGCACCAACAGCCACAATTTCAAATATAATTGGAGTATCAGCTTGTATTGAGCCGACCTTCCAGAATTTATATGTTAAGTCGAATTTGTCTGGTGAGTTCACCGTAGTAAATGAATATCTTGTGCGTGATTTAAAAGCACGTGGATTATGGGATGAAGTCATGATTGCTGACCTCAAGTACTTTGATGGATCCCTGGCAAAAATTGATCGTATTCCGCAAGACTTACGTGAGATTTATGCAACCGCGTTTGAAGTTGAGCCTAAATGGATTGTAGAAGCAGCGTCTCGCCGTCAGAAGTGGATCGATCAAGCTCAGTCATTAAATATTTACATGGCAGGCGCATCTGGAAAAACTTTGGATGAAACCTACAAATTAGCTTGGATACGTGGCTTAAAGACAACTTATTATTTGCGTACGACCTCTGCCACACAGGTAGAAAAGTCTACAGTTGATAAGAACACCTTAAATTCCGTATCGAATCAATCAGCGGAGCAACAAGCAGCAAGTGCAGCAGCACTTCATGACCAAGCATTAGCCCAAGCAGAAGGTGCTGTATGTACTTTGCGCCCAGGTGATGATGGTTTTGAAGAGTGTGAAGCTTGCCAATAAATTAAAGAATAGTTATTTGCAGTAATTAATGGAGAAATATGATGTTGAATTGGGAAGATGATACCCCTGTAGCTCTAGCTAAAGTAATCCCAACCCCCCTACCAGAGGTGGTAGCTACTTTAGCTACACCAATGGCGATGGATACACCATTATCAAACGAAGCAATTGCACCCTTACAAGCAACTCTTAAGGCGCCTGAAGATCGTCGTGTGAATGTGGCCGACAAAAGAATTATTAATGGTCAAACAGACGTTAACCAATTAGTGCCGTTTAAATATAAATGGGCTTGGGAGAAGTATTTAGCAGGATGCGCAAACCATTGGATGCCACAAGAGGTCAATATGACCCGTGACATAGCAACATGGAAAGATCCAAATGGATTAACTGAAGATGAGCGGCGCATTATCAAAAGAAACCTTGGTTTTTTTGTCACAGCAGACTCTTTAGCAGCTAATAATATTGTGCTTGGAACCTATCGTCAGATTACAGCGCCGGAGTGTCGTCAATATTTATTGCGTCAGGCTTTTGAAGAAGCGATTCATACACACGCGTATCAATATATTGTCGAATCCTTAGGTTTAGATCAAGCAGAAATTTTTAATGCGTACCATGAAGTAACTTCAATTCGCGCGAAAGATGAGTTTCTTTTGCCGTTTATTGACACATTAACTGACCCATCTTTCAAAACTGGCACACCAGAAAATGATCAAAAATTATTAAAGTCCTTGATTGTTTTCTCGTGCATTATGGAAGGATTGTTCTTTTATGTTGGTTTTACGCAAATCCTTGCAATGGGTCGTCAAAACAAAATGACGGGTGCTGCTGAGCAGTATCAATACATCTTGCGTGATGAATCTTTACACTGCAATTTTGGTATCGATATGATTAACCAGATAAAGCTTGAGAACCCCCATTTATGGACCTCTGCGTTCAAAGACGAGTTAAAAATATTGTTCGCAGAAGCAGTCGAATTAGAGTACAAATATGCTGAAGATACGATGCCTCGTGGAGTGCTTGGACTCAACGCACCGATGTTCAAAAGCTACCTCAGATACATCTGTAATCGTCGTTGTATGCAAATAGGACTTGACGCATTGTTCCCAAATGAAGAGAATCCTTTTCCATGGATGTCAGAAATGATAGATTTGAAAAAAGAAAGAAACTTTTTCGAAACTAGAGTAATTGAGTATCAAACTGGAGGCGCGTTGAGTTGGGATTAGCAACTCGAAGTTGTCTCCGTAAAATTGGAGATGTACAGATTGAACATTAGACGTTGGTGGTTAACTTGCAAAATCAAAAGTTCGAATATTCGGACGGGGCAAGTTTCCCTTCAAAAATCAGAAGCGTCGAATAGTAGTTCAATAAAACCTCTCAAGCGTATAACTACGCTTACAGAATTAAGAAAGCCGTGCCAAGAAATTGGTACGGCTTTTTTTACGAAGTTCATGGGACTATTTTGCAGTGAAGGAAATAGAAACATGAATGGCTCACGCGTTTGTGCCGGTTTTCTACCAAGAGAGTCGGTTCGGAACGCTAGGGTCTTCTTAAACTGAAGTTAGAAGTACTTCTCACGTGAAGGAGCTTGATATGGCAACTGCCAAAAAACCTGCTGCTAAGAAACCTGCAGCGAAAAAAGTTGTAGCTAAGAAACCTGCTGCTAAAAAAGTAGCTGCTAAGAAGCCTGCTGCTAAAAAAGTAGCTGCTAAGAAGCCTGCTGCTAAAAAAG
>JBAXKF010000008.1:0-81229 GCA_037137465.1 Betaproteobacteria bacterium
TGCACCCTACGTATTACCGCGGCTGCTGGCACGTAGTTAGCCGGTGCTTATTCTTCAGGTACCGTCATTCCCGGACTGTGTTAGAGCCGGTGTTTCTTCCCTGACAAAAGAGCTTTACAACCCGAAGGCCTTCTTCACTCACGCGGCATTGCTGGATCAGGGTTGCCCCCATTGTCCAAAATTCCCCACTGCTGCCTCCCGTAGGAGTCTGGGCCGTGTCTCAGTCCCAGTGTGGCTGATCGTCCTCTCAGACCAGCTACTGATCGTCGCCTTGGTGAGCCTTTACCTCACCAACTAGCTAATCAGATATCGGCCGCTCTAATAGCGTGAGGCCTTACGGTCCCCCACTTTCCCCCTCAGGGCGTATGCGGTATTATCGCAACTTTCGCTGCGTTATCCCCCACTACAAGGCACGTTCCGATATATTACTCACCCGTTCGCCACTCGCCACCAGGATTGCTCCCGTGCTGCCGTTCGACTTGCATGTGTAAAGCATGCCGCCAGCGTTCAATCTGAGCCAGAATCAAACTCTTCAGTTTAATATCTGTATGCCATTTAAGGCATGTCGCTCACTCAAAGAAATGACTCATTTATTTCTATTTGAATCAATTTACTGTTAAGTGAGTACTACTTTGTTTCATTGTCCAAAAGGACTAAATGCTTTCAGGTAGTACCCACAATTATCGGTTGACTAATTTTTAAAGAGTGGCTGTTTGTATTAATTAAAAACATTCAGCGAAGAAGTGAGACTATGACAGATTAAATTTTCCTTGTCAACACCTTCGACATGAAAATCTCTATATTTCTGAATTTTTTTTAATAATCGTCAAATTGACATATGAATTCCCCATATTTTAAAAGGGAAGCACACTTTATTAAGGGTTAACCCTAATAATTTGAGCTTTTTCATATAAAATGATTTTTTTTAGTCCCTATTGATCCTTTTGAAAGTGTTTATATGACATCAAGCGGAGTTGGTTTAGTAAAGCCAAAGATGATTTTGGTTTTAGAGCTCAATTACTCTCATCACGAAATGATGAGGTCCCATTTACTTGCGCTAGGCGATACAGACCGTCGCCTACGCTTTGGCATGCACGCCACTGATGATTTCATTAACAAGTATGTCAATTCATTTCATTTCGACAGTGATTGCTTTTTTGGAGTTATCGATAGCTCACTACAGATTATTGGCCTTGCCCACTTGGCCTATAGTAAGGCCTCGTCAAGTCAACGGCATACCGCTGAATTCGGAGTTTCCGTTTCTGAAAATGGTCGCGGATTTGGTGTTGGAAGCTCTTTATTCAGAAGGTCTGCGATACACGCTCGTAATACCAACATCAATACTTTGTATGTACATTGTCTTTCTAGTAATGCAGCAATGATGCATATTGCACGTAAGGCTGGAATGACTGTTGAATATTCGTATGGTGAAGCGGATGCTTTTTTACGGCTCTCTCCAGGAAGCCCACATAGCGTAATGTTAGAAGCTATGCAAGATCAATCTGCCATCATTGATTACTCCATTAAACAAGGGTTTAATCGCGCTTTATTTAAAGGCACAAGCTTGGTCTAAGGCAGACTCAATACCCATTGAATAATTTTTTCTAGTTCGGCCTCATCAACATTACGATTCGCGGGCATTGCCACCACGCCCCAGACGCCTGAACCACCATTTCTTACACGTGAAATTAAATAAGTTGAAGCGGATGGGTTGTTGCGATATTTCTTCGCTATCTCAGTAAATGGCGGGCCAATAATCTTTTTATTTACGGCATGACAACTTAAACAAGCATTTTTTTTCGCCAACTCTTGAGCAATGTTGTTTTGACTTTCAACCTGATTAGCAAAAGCTACCGAACATATTATTAGGCTCACCACATAACAACAAAACTTCAGCAATTTATTTATTTGTTGATGGAGCGGCATTAGTTAATTTTTTCTTTTCTTCTTCAGAAATAATGTCGAATAACTTTACAACTTGTTTAATGCTTCCGCTACTTTTACTCACGATAGTCGCCGTTGCTTTTGCTTCTAAATCGGTCGTTATCCCCATTAAATAGACGCTGCCAGCCTCAACCGTTATTTTGATAGAGTTTGTGGGCACATCAGTAGTGGCAATTAATTTTGCTTTTACTAGTGTAAAAAGTGAGCTATCGGAAAGTCTTGAACTCGTTGAACTAGGTAAGCCAATTTGTATTTCATTCGCTGTTGATCGTATATTTTTAATGCCTGCAATTGAATTCTGAATTTGCTCTTTAAGCTCTTGAGTTTTCGCTTCTCCAGTCAAAAGAACTTTTTGATTAAATACATTTACATTAACGTGCACATTGTCTTGAAATTTTTGAGAGATGATTGAATCAGCCTCCAATTGAATGCCGCGATCTAGGGTAACAACACCAAGTGGGCGTCTATCTCCGAGTATTAAAGCGGTTTCAGTGATGCCACCCACCGCAACTAAAGCTAAGCATCCAGTTAAGCTGCTTAACGATACACACATGAGAAATATCCATAATGTGTTTTTGAGTATTTTATTTTTAGTCATAATTAATCCAATAGTAGGTGATCGATGCCATCACATAAGCAATGCAATAACAATAAATGCGTTTCCTGAATCCGCGCAGTTCTCTCTGATGGAACGCATAAGTGAATATTGGGTTGACTGACAAGCTGACTGATCTGCCCTCCACCTCTGCCAGTAAAAGCAATAACTCCCATACCTATTTTTTGGGCTGCTTCAATTGCTAAAATCACGTTCTTTGAGTTTCCTGATGTTGATATAGCCAACAAAACATCTTCTGGTTTACCTAAGGCTCGCACTTGTTTACTAAATACCTCGTCATAGCCATAGTCATTTCCAATCGCCGTAAGAATCGAAGAGTCTGTAGTTAATGCAATTGCCCCTAGCTCTTTTCTTTCCCGCTCAAATCTTCCGACTAACTCCGCAGCAAAATGCTGAGCATCAGCGGCTGAGCCACCATTGCCGCACGCTAAAATCTTACCCCCTTGTAAAATCGACGCATACATGCGTTCAACAGCACTCGCTATCAGTGGGCTTAGTGCGTCACTAGCGGCCTGTTTGGTAGCGATACTATCTCTAAATTGCTGTTGTATTCGGTCTAATAAATTTTTATTCATAAGTTCTTTCAATTTCTTTTGCATAAACGCTTAAACTGTTATTTGCCGATTGATGCAATCTTTATACCTTCATTACATTATGGATCAAACTTTTTTTCTAGAGCAACAAAATATGCCCACTGGGGCACTTTATGTTGTTGGCTCTCCAATTGGCAATTTAGCCGATATTACGTATCGTGCTGTCTATATTTTAAAGAATGTTGATGGTATTGCATGTGAAGATACTCGCCATACGAGTCACTTATTAAATACCTTAGGAATTCATAAACCATTACTTGCCATTCATGAGCATAATGAAATCGAGGCAGCGCACACTTTAATTGATCGTTTAAAGAAAAATGAGCGCTGGGCATACCTTTGTGATGCGGGCACCCCTGGCGTTTCAGATCCTGGGGCAAGATTAACGAATGAGGTGCAACGCGCGGGCCTTCAGATCATCCCTATACCCGGGCCAAGCGCATTGACAGCGCTTGTCTCCGTTGCTGGTCAAATTAATCCCAACGAACATCATGGTTTTCAATTTTTAGGCTTTTTACCCCTAAAGGGCAAAGAGCGCTTAGAGTTTCTGCGCCAAATGGATAAAAGCCCTATATCCACTGTTTTCTATGAAGCGCCTGGGCGTGTTGTTAGTACCTTACTTGACCTCCATCGTGAGATTAAAGATCCTGGCCGAACATTGGTAATCGGTCGCGAACTCACCAAGAAATTTGAAACAATTTCTTATTTAAAAATTCAAGATATACCATCGTGGACTCAGTCTGGCGTAGAAGAGCGTGGCGAGTTCTGTCTGATACTGGGTGGCGCACCGAAAGCATCAATTGACCCCTTGCAAACAGATACAGAGGTGCTTATCAGCCTCACAAAGCTTGCTGCTTTGATGACGCCCTACTTGGGTAGTAAACAAATTGCTGAGATTTTCTCTCAGTCTGCATTGATGTCTAAAAAAGCAGCTTACGAACTTGCTCTACAAGTAAAAACCCCACCGGATGGTGGGGCATAAATTATTTCTCAGCTTTTGCTGGCTCTGGCTCTTTCGGCTCACTGAGCTTACCGCCAGCCGCATTGGCCATATAAACAACCGCACGTCCAATTTCAAAGTCACTAACATCATCAGGCGAAGCACCGCCTCTAGCCGGCATAGCGTTTTTTCCTTTAATCACCGATGTCAATAGGCTTGAATAGCCTTTCGAAACTCTTCCAGCCCAAGCAGCTTTATCTTCAAACTTAGGTGCACCTGCAGCGCCTGAGGAATGGCAAGAGGAACATACGTTTTGATAAACCGCTTCACCCGTTTTTAAAACCTTCGGTGCTGTGGCATCTACAAAATTAAGATTAGCTACTGGTTTAATAATCTTTAATGTTGACTCTGCATCAGGGATTGAAGACTGCTTTGTTCCACTATCAGCATAAATTAAAAGTAAAAGTATCACTACTAAAGGTACAAAAAACGCTGCAAATACCATTATTACTAACTGCTTAGGGTTTTTAATCATGCTGCCATGCTGTTCGCTCATTTCTTTTCCTTCTTTTCATATTTAGTATCTTATATACAAATTATAGCCATGCAACATAACATTTTATTTACACAAGCCTTAACCTGAGTAGAATCATGCCTATTGAGCATGATTATTGCTTTATCTTTGTTTATTTTATCTTTTTTCAAAGAAAATCGTATTCTTCATGCGCCCGTAGCTCAGTGGATAGAGTATTGGCCTCCGAAGCCAAGGGTCGCGCGTTCGATTCGCGCCGGGCGCACCATTTTTTCTGATTTTTTGATTTTCTAAAAATTAATATATTCTTATTATGCTAAGATTTACATCATCTAAGCAGTTGACTTAATTCATAAAAAATAATGAGACCACCCTTACAAAAGCCTATGGCTTTTTTATTTATTTCCGACGTTACCCATTATTTAGTCTGTTAGGTATTCTTTTTATATTTAATTTTAATGAGCCAAATTCCTCTCCCCTCACCACTTCATCAACAAAGTTTTAGTGCTCTTAAGGACATTAAAGTTCTTGATTTGAGTACTTCTGTTGCTGGGCCCTATGGTTGTCAGTTGTTGGCTGATTTTGGTGCAGATGTCGTTAAAATTGAAAAACCCATCACTGGTGATGACTCAAGAGGCTGGGGACCTCCGTTCCTTGATGATGAGTCATTATGGTTTTTGAGCGTTAATCGTAATAAATCTAGCGTTGTTATTGATATGACTCAAGAGGCGGGTCAACAACTTTTAAAGCAATTAGTAAGCCAAGCAGATGTTCTAGTAACGAACCTATTGCCCAAAGTTCAAAAAAAACTTCTTGTTGACTTTAATCACCTTAAAGTAGTTAATCCTCGATTAATACACGTGTCTTTAACTGGATTTGGTTTAGAGGGAGAAAGAAGCTCTTTTGCTTGCTATGATCTCATCGCTGAAGGCTATAGTGGCGTGATGGACATGACCGGCGAAATCAATCAAGACCCACAAAAAATCGGTACCCCTGCTGCAGATTTGCTTGCCGGTATGGACTTGGCACTAGCAACCATGGCTGCTCTTTTGCAACGCGAAAAAGATAAGGTCGGTCATGCTATCGATATTTCGATGGTAGACAGCATGACGCGCTTTATGACGCCTCGACTTGTTTCTTACCTTGGATCAGGCATTCTGCCACGCCGTGATGGCGCGAAAGATAGTGTAATTGCTATTTATCAGGTTTTTCAAACAGCAGATGAACCTATTACTTTAGGCCTTGGTAATGACGCTATTTGGAAACGTTTTTGGCTAGCTATGGATGAACCTCATTTTATTTCTGACGATCAATATCAATCCAATGCGCATCGTAGATTGTTGCGCCATGAGCTCGTTGAGCAAATTCAAGAACGCTTAATCAAACAACCAAAAATTCATTGGCTTACTTTGTTCCAAAAAAATAATATTCCTGCAGGTCCGATCAATCGCTTGGATCAAATTAGTGCAGACCCTGAAATGCATCAACGTGGAATGTTCTATGGGGTAAATAAAGGGAGCTCTGTCATCCCTCAGGTTGGCCTAGGGATTCAAATTGATGGGGAACAGTCCTTTTGTAATAAGCCGCCCCCAACTCTTGGCGAGGATACACGCGCTGTTTTAAAAAGCTGGCTATCCTTATCTAATGAAAGTATCAATGAGTTAATTAATACAAACATCATTTATACCAAAACCTCTAACAATGAAGGCTAAAAATGGCATACGAAACGATTATTTATGAAGAGAACGGTCCTGTAGGAACGATTACTTTGAACCGTCCCGATGATGGGAATATGTTCACTACGCAGATGTGTCATGAACTACGTGATTGTATTAATGAGATTCGTCGTGAAACACGGACAAGAGCAATTATTCTTACTGGGGCTGGCGATAAGTTTTTTTGCATTGGCGGACGTAAAGATGGTCTTCCTGAAACCAACTTATATGCTGGAGTTCTGCCAACATTAGAAATGTACGAGTCCATTGAGCGTTTACAAAAGCCTGTGATTGCTAGTGTGAATGGCTTTGCAGTCGGGGGTGGCAATGTTCTTCAAGTGGTTTGTGATTTAACTATCGCCAAAGAAAGTGCGGTTTTTAGACAGGTAGGTCCAATGATGGGTAGCTTTGATGCAGGTTATGGCACTTGGTATCTGGAAGATGCGATTGGTAAAAAAAGAGCGAAAGAAATGTGGTTTTTAAATGATCGTCTTAATGCGCAACAAGCCCTGGATTTTGGCTTAATTAACCGCGTGGTTCCAGATCACTTATTAAAAGAAGAAACCATGAAAATGGCGCTGACGATTGCCAGTCGTGGCCCCTTTGCTCTTGCTTCTATTAAAGGTGCTTTCCAAGCTCGTCACGGTGGCGTTAGTGGTCTATCTCGGATTACCCACGACTTATTGCTAAGACCGTATCTTAATACCGATGAATCTACAGAGTTAAGAGAATCATTTGCTAAACGCCAAGATCCTAACCCAGATACATTTGGTCATTAAACATGCTACTCACCCTTTTATCGTACGCACAAGCTAAATCCTATTACGATCAGGGTGTTTGGCAACAAGATACTTTTTATCAACTTTTGCAGCAACATGCACAAAATAACCCCAAGGGGTTTGCACTTCGTGATGGAAAAAAGCGACTGTCCTGGTCTGAGTTGCTAACGTGGGTTGATAATATTAGTTCACAATTTGCCAAAGAAGGTCTTCGTAAAGGTGATCGTGTCGCTATTTGGCTTCCATCTAGCGTAGAGGGTGTCGCCTGCTTTTTGGCCTGCTCGAGAAACGGGTATGTCGCCTGCTCTTCTTTACATCAAAATTACACGATTCAAGAGATTGGCGAGTTTATTAAACGCAGTCGTGCCGCTATTCTTGTGATGATGCCTGAATATGGCTCCAACAAGTTGCCAACTGAGTTAATCCAGTTGGCGGCGGAGCTTGCAGATTTAAAGCTCACGATTGCCATCAACGATACTTGGTCTTCTTCTTTTGAAACCTTGACGACAAATATTAAAACATCTGAATCGGCTGATTTACAAACTATTCACACAGATCCTGATTCGATTGTATATTTGGCGTTTACCTCTGGAACAACCGGGGCGCCTAAGGGTGTTATGCATTCGAACAATACCCTATTGGCTAATGGTAGAGCCATGGTAAATACCTGGAAGTACAAACCTAACACAATTATTTTAAGCATTAGCCCCATGAGTCACCACATCGGTACTGTAGCTATGGAGCAATGGATTGTTGGTGGGTTTGAACTTGTTCTTAATAGTCCTCCAACCAATATGTCAATTATTGATTGGATTGAAGAAAGTCAAGCAAACTATATTCTTGGTGTGCCCACCCATGCAATTGATATTCTTGATACTCTGGCTAAACAACATAAAAATCGATTAGGTAATGTCGAAATTTTCTATATGGCGGGTTCGATTATTCCGATTGAGGTTGCCAAATCATTTTTATCCATGGGTATTATTCCGCAAAATATTTACGGTATGACAGAAAATGGCTCCCATCAATTTACTGGGCCAGATGATGATACTCAAACGATTGTTGAAACTTGTGGTCGTGCTGCATTTGGTTATGAAACGATCATTGTTGACCAAAATAATCCCAACCAATACGTGGCGAGTGGCGAGGTTGGTGAAATAGCGACTCGGGGCGGCCTATTGATGTTAGGGTACTATGATAATCAACGATCCTCTGAGGACTCTTTCAATAAAGATGGCTGGTTTTTATCGGGCGACTTAGGGCGACTAGACGAGCAATCATGTTTACAAATTATTGGCCGAAAGAAAGATTTAATTATCCGTGGTGGGCATAATATTTATCCATCCTATTTAGAGGATTTGGCACATCGACATCCGGCCATCGTTAAATGTGCGGCCTTTGGTGTTCCCGATACTCGGCTCGGGGAAAAAGTTGCGATGATTTTATTGATCAATGATGGTCATACGATTAACGCAAAAGACTTTTTAATGCACCTCCATCTCCAAGGCTTATCTAAATATGATATGCCTGAATATTTTGGACTTGTTACATCATTTCCGGTTACGGCCAGTGGCAAAATATTGAAGCGCGAGTTGCAAGATATGTTTAAAAATGGCGCATTACCTCTAGAGTCTGTTCGATTTGTTTCACCTCAATCATAGGTTAATAAAATGTTACCCACTTTACAAGCTCATCAAGACTGTCTTATTCTGACCTTTAATAGACCAGAAGCCCTTAATGCGCTGTCTTTTTCCATTCTTGATCATTTAGTCAAATTACTTCAAGAAGTTAAAAAGAGTTCTGCCCGTGCATTAATTATTACTGGCTCTGGCGATAAAGCTTTTTGTGCCGGAGCTGATATCAAAGAATTATTAGGGCGCTCTCGTCAAGAGCAACAAGCTGGCTCAGAGTTTGGTCAGTCTGTTTTTCAGGAAATTGAAAATCTTTCTATTCCCAGTGTGGCGCTGATTAACGGCTATGCATTTGGTGGTGGTTTAGAACTTGCATTAGCTTGTACGTTTAGACTTGCTACCCCAAATGCCAAATTAGGTTTACCCGAAATTAAATTAGGCTTAATTCCAGGCTACGGTGGCACGCAAAGACTATCTCGCACAATCGGCATTACTAAAGCGAACGAACTTATTCTTACAGGTAAAACGATTGATGCTCAGCAAGCAATGGCGATGGGAATCTTAAATAAAATTCTTGAAAGCGGGAACACCTTAGACCAAGCATTGGCATTTTGTGCTGAGTTTTCTTCTTATAGCCTGCCAGTTCTGAGTTTCGCTAAATCGGCTGTCTTACGATCTTTTGATGTAGGACTTCATGAGGGCCTTAAACTTGAAAGTAATTTATCAACATTAGCTTATTCACTCGAAGACGCTAATGAAGGTATGCAGGCTTTCTTAGATAAAAGAAAACCTCAATTTAAGGATTCTTAATATGCACAATGCACAACGTGTGGCCGTTGTAACCGGGGGTAGTCGAGGTATCGGAGCGGCCATTGTTTTAGAGCTCCTACAACAGGAATGGACCGTCGTTAACTTAACACGCAAAGGATTGGGCGTCGAAGAGTTTGAGCTTGATAGTCATTTATTACCTAGATTAATTGCATTGCCTTGTGACATTACCCAAGCCAACTCTTTAAAAAGCGCTCTTGCCCAAGTTCATGAACGTTTAGGCAGAATCGATGCATTAGTCAATAATGCCGGTATTCATCGTGAAGAAAAATCTCATCTGATGAGCGAATCAACTTGGGACGAGGTCATGGATACCAATGCCAAAGCAGTGTTCATCGGCTGTAAAGAGGCCTATTCCTATTTAATCCAACAACCTTCCTCGGTAATTATTAATATTGGATCCTTTTACGACAAAATGGGTGTTAAATCAAATCTTGCCTATTGCTCATCGAAGGCCGCTGTTGGTGCTATTACTCGTTGTCTTGCTGTGGAATGGGCAAGTAAGGGTGTTCGGGTTTTAGATGTGGCGCCCGGATACATCGAAACGGCTCTCAATCAGGATGCTATGAGAGGTCCTTTAGGCGAATTTTTAGCAAAACGTATCCCTCGTAAAACACCTGGGACACCAAAAGAGGTTGCTGCTCTTGTTGCAACTTTGATGCAGCCAAACATGTCTTTTTTAACTGGTGATACCATTTATATTGATGGCGCTCACGCCATCGCTCATTAGAAAATTTTATGCAAACTATTTTTGAAAAATTAGATCAACACATTACTCTTTCGTCAGAAGAGTCCCAATTAATTCAAAGTGTGCAATCAGTCTGTCAAGATTTGATTGCTCCAAATGCGAAACGTTTTGATGAATCCGGAGAGTTCCCCTGGGAAAATATTAACGCGATCAATGAACTTGGGTTAAACGCAATGTTTATTCCGGAAGAGTATGGCGGGGCACCTCTATCCTATACCTCCTATTTATACTGCGTTCGCGAAATTAGTAAAGCCTGTGCTTCGACAGGAATCATTTGGGCGACAAATTTTCATGGCATGAAACCGATTATTGATTTTGGTACTGAAGAACAAAAGCTTCGCTTCTTGCCTAGAATTGCAGAAGGTGGTATTGGCTCTTTGGCAATTACTGAGCCACATGCCGGCTCAGATGCTACGGGTATGCGCCTATCATTTACACCTGATGGTGACGACATTATTATTAACGGGAATAAGATTTTTATTTCTAACGGGGACGTTGCAGACTTATACCTTCTATTTGGTAAATGGTCTGAAATTCCTGGATCTAAGGAATCTATTTCTGCTCTGGTTTTCGAAAAGGGCACCCCTGGATTTAGCGTTTTAGGTACTGAGAAAAAAATGGGGCATCGCGCCGCAAGTACTGCGTCGATTTCTTTTAATAATTGTCGCGTACCTAGAAACAATTTGTTATGTAACCCAGGTGATGGCTTAAAAATTCTTCTGTCTTCTTTAAATAAATCTCGGCCCAGTGTGGCAGCTCACGCACTAGGTATTGCACGCGCAGCTTTTGATGATGGTGTTAACTATATTAATGAGCGTCAACAGTCTGGTAAAAAAATTATTGAGTTTCAAGGGATACAATTTCAATTAGCAGATTTGGCAAGTGAATTGTTTTTGTGTGAAAGTCTATTGTGGTCTATTGCTCAATCTGTAGACGCTGGTGCGACGAATTTTGGCACAGAGGCTTCCATTCTTAAATACCGTGCTACAGATGCCGCCATGAAAATTACAACGGAAGTTGTAGGCCTTTTTGGTGGTTATGGATATTGCCAAGATTATCGTGTGGAACGCTTAATGAGAGATGCCAAAATTACTCAAATTTGGGAAGGCACAAATCAAATTCATCGCCAGCTTGTTGGTCGACATTTCTTAAAAAAATAAAGGGCTTTTATGTCTTCAATTCTAAAAGTGGGCGTTGTTGGCTGCGGGACTATGGGTTCAGGCATTGCAATTGTTTGTGCACGAGCTGGCTTTGAAACATATGTTGTGGATGCCAATGAGAAAAATTTAAATAATCTTATTACCCAAAGTACTGACTTTTTCAAAAAATCAATCGCAAGAGGCAAAATGCCTGCTGACCAACTGGAGCCAACTATTAATCGGCTTCATACCAGTCATAAATTAAGTTCTTTATCTCAATGTGATATCGTTATTGAGGCAATTTTTGAAGACTTAACTGTTAAACACGAGTTGTTTAATGAACTCAATACGATTTGTCCTAGCCATACACTTTTTGCCTCAAATACTTCTACGATTTCCATCACTGAAATTGCCGGCGGTTGTGGTCGTGATGATCGGTTTGTTGGCATGCATTTTTGCTTACCTGCGCAATTAATGAAATTAGTGGAGATGTCTCCCGGCTTAAATACCTCTGAACAATCATTTCAAGCTGCGTGGGCATTTTGCCAAGCTCTTGGACAAACCCCTGTCAAGACCCAAGATACGCCCGGCTTTATTCTGAATTATTTTTTAATTCCTTTTAACAATAATGCGATTCGCATGGTTGAATCTGGAATTGCTTCTGCGGAAGATATTGATAAAGCAATTAAAGCTGCGATGGGTTATGCAATGGGGCCAATGCAATTACTTGACCTCGTCGGCATGGACACCCAAAAGCTTTTATGCCACGCAATGTACGGGTTAACGAATGAGCCTGACGCTTCATGTCCACCTCTTGTTCGGCGAATGATCGCTGCAGGCCACCTTGGAAAAAAATCTGGTAGAGGTTTTTTTACATATAACGATTCAAAAATGTTTGGAGCTTAAATGATTGCCTCACAAATTATCGATACTGGTAATAGTAAATCCTTTCCAAATGGCCTAACTTTATCTTTAGCGAATGGAGATAAAACTCAATCTCTCATCATTATTGGAGATAGTGTTGCTAAAGCATATCAAGCTATTTCAAACCCCGAGCAATATGACCTAATCCTGCTTGAATTAGATTTAGAGTGTCTTGGGGTTCATACTGGCGAGAGCATGGGTACTGAGGGCTCTTCTGTTTTAGGCTTCGCAAGATTCAAGCTTGGCGATGATCCACCATCGCAATTAATAGAATTAGTCAAACAACCTAATAGTTCGCCTACAGCGATTGCTCTAGCGAAATCTTTTTTTGAAGAGCAACAATTTATTGTTGCTGTTTGCGCAGACACCCCAGGAAGAATCGTCAATCGATTAATACGGCCTTATTTCAATGCTGTATTGCGACGACTTGATGATGGCTTAGCCAGTGCCAATGATATGGACCTTACCCTCAAGCTCGGCTTAGGTTATCCCGAGGGTCCATTATCACTGTTATCTCGAACCGGATTAGAGCATCATGCCAAAGTTTCTCAAACCTTATTTGAAGCTCTAGGTAAATCTGAGTTTTCGCCAGCGCGTCGCGCCCAAGTTGCTCTTAGAAAATCTCAAACATAAGATGAGTACTCCTCTCCCTCTTCAAGGCATCAAGGTTCTCGACTTTAGTACGCTTCTACCTGGTCCTGTTTGCTCTCTTTTGTTAGCTAAATCTGGCGCTGAAGTGATAAAAATTGAGCGGCCAGTTGGTGGTGATGAGATGCGGTCTTATCATCCAAAATCTCATGAAGACAGTGGCAACTTTATCATTCTTAATCGCGGGAAAAAAAGTCTTGCCCTTGACTTAAAAAATCCGGAATCACTTACTCTGATTTACGATTTAGTTAAGACTTGCGATATCGTTCTTGAACAATTTAGACCTGGTGTCATGGATCGCCTTCAACTAGGTTTTAATACCTTAAAGGAAATCAACCCTCGTTTAATTTATTGCTCCATTACTGGTTATGGGCAAACTGGGCCACTTGCAGCAGTTGCGGCTCATGACCTCAACTATATGGCACAGGCCGGATTACTTTCTTTAGTTGGCACTGGTGAGAACAATAATATCCCGAGCCTCCCCCCCGCATTGATTGCGGATATTGCTGGTGGCGCTTACCCTGCTTTTATGAATATTTTATTAGCTCTACGGCAGCGTGACCTTACGAATGACGCTATTCATATTGATGTGGCAATGAGTGAAAACTTATTTGCCTTCCAATATTGGGGCATTGTTAATCGAGACTTATTGGGTAAGTCGCCCGGCTATTCGGATGATCTTGTAACAGGCGGCTCTGCGCGTTATCATATTTATGAAACGCAGGATCATCGATTCATTGCTGCGGCTCCACTTGAAGATAAATTTTGGGGCTTGTTTTGTGAGTTAATTCAATTACCTGAGCAGTATCGGCTACCAGGCGCCTCAAACAATGAGGTAACTCATGCAATTGCAAACATTTTCAAATCTCACACAAGCGACTTTTGGCAACAATTGTTTGAAGGTAAAGACGTCTGTTGTAACCTTGTACTTGGTCTAGATGAGGCGATGGCAGACCCTCATTTTAAACAACGTCATATTTTTGACCAGTTTATTAGTGATGGCGAAGACTTATTAACTGCCCTACCGCTACCTCTGGCAAAAAATCTATCTGATCCGACAAGTAAAATGCCCTATCCACATTTGGGCGAACACAACGACGAATTTATAAAATAAAAAAGCACCGTTATAAACGGTGCTTTTTTCTAGTGCTTAATATTACTTAGCGGTTTCTTTTGCAAAACCGTTAAATTTCACTTCTACACGGCGATTTGGTGCTTCACACACAGTACGTGATACAGCGCGACCATTTACTTTCATGCCATTACATGTTGCAGGATTAACAACAAAGTTAGTTGCTCCATAACCATCATGACTCATCTTAGAAGGAGGTACACCCTTAGATGCTAAATAATCATTAACGCTTTTTGCGCGATTTTTTGATAAAGGTACATTTATTTTGTCGTTACCTTGTGAGTCTGTAAAGCCACTGATTACAAGGCTATTTAAATCGTAGTTGGCTAATTTGACAAAAGCTGCGTCAAGAATTTGCTTACCCTTTGGTGTAATTACTGCAGAACCTAATGCATAAGCACCGTCAGCACCTAAAGTGAAAGTGCCTGAAACCGGTTGTCTTGTTTGAACAACTTGCTGTTGAACTGGGGCAGCCACAGGAGGAGTTGCAACAACAATTTTAGCTGGAGCGCCATCGCAAAGTGCATTAGCTGTAGCGGGAGTCCAAAAATTATCTCTCCAGCAAAGCTCATCTGTACCATTTTTCCATACATAACCGTTTGCAGCGCCACTCCAGTTATCGTTTGCTGGTTGCTTATTCACTTCGTATGCAATGGGAGCAGCTTGAGCAGCCACTACGAATGAGGCAAGAGCTACAGCCGTGCCAAATTTGCTAAAATTGTTCATGCAAATCCTCCTAGATTTTTAATAAATTTACTTCAATGAATACTCTAATTTACATACAAATTGTTACGCTTTGATGCCTTGTAATAAATGTTGTTGAATTCATCATACATTGCAAACTTTACATTTTTGTATTGTTGTTTGTATACAACGCTCTATCTAAATACATTTACTTAGAAATGTTCTTTTTCAGACCAATATGTCACTTTTATCTAAAAATCTCCTGCGAATAATTCAAGACACAAACGTCTTTTTCAAAACATCGATAAAATAGCGGTTGGTCCAAATTTTTTAAATCTATGACAAATCATCTTAGCACTGCCTCCTCGGTCGACATTCAACCTATTCCAGTAGGTTTACCTATTCCTAACCGAAAAATTATTCGTGGATGGATTGAACCTTTTGCTGAAAAAGATACGGTGAAAGCTGTTTTATTACTCGCCATTGATATCTTGATTTGGTTGACACTGATCGCTGGTACTATTTTTATTGAAAATTTGCTTGTTAAGATTATTTTGGGTAATGTTGCGGGTTTTTGGATTGGTCGTCTTTTTATTTTGGGACATGATGCTTGTCATCAAAGTTATACTCCGCATCGTGAGCTAAATAAGGTTTTAGGGCGTATTGCTTTCTTACCTTCTTTAACGCCATATAGTCTTTGGGAAGTTGGTCATAATGTTGTTCATCATGGTCAAACAAATTTAAAAGGCTTTGATTTTGTTTGGGCGCCGGCCAGTTTGGCGGAGTTTCAAGCAATGCCAGTCTGGCGTCAAAATTTAGAACGCCTCTATCGGAGCGGCTGGGGCGTTGTTGTTTACTACATGCTTGAAATTTGGTGGAATAAGATGTATTTCCCAAATAATAAAAATATGCCTTCGACTCGTAAAGTTTTTTTGAAAGATAACCTATTGGTTTCTGCTTTCTGGGCCCTATGGATTGGCGCTCTTTTATATGCGGCCGTTGCTACGGGTCAATCAATTATTGTGCTATTGATTTGTGGCTTTGTGATTCCTTTTGCTTTTTGGAATGGCATGATCGGTTGGGTTGTTTATGTTCATCACACTCATCCAAGTGTGTCTTGGTACGACAATAAGTCTGAGTGGCTTCGCGCTCAACCGTTCGTATCTACAACGGTGCACTTAACATTTAAATATCATTTTGGCGTATTGATGCACCATATCATGGAACATACTGCTCACCATGTGGATATGGGCGTACCTTTATACAAGCTATCCTCCGCCCAGGACAAATTAGAAGAACTTTTACCTGAGAGAATCATTAAACAAGCCTTTTCATGGTCATGGTATTTTGAAACTGCCAAGCTTTGCAAGCTATATGACTACAAAAACAAATTGTGGACTGATTTTCAAGGAAATAAGACTGCTGCATCTATTCAGGTTGTGCTTAGCCCGCAATAATGGTGTCCTTTTAAAATTAGGTTAAAATAGAGTTTTGTTGCTTAGGCTGTAAAAAACAATGACTACAACGACTACTACAACGACGACGACTACATCTGCCACAACCGAATCAACTAGTCAGTCTCTAAAATTTTGCTCTTCCTGCAGCCGGGAAAAGAGACTTGATGGTGGGACATGGATTCCAACCAGCAACCGAAAACAACGTTGGATTTGCGCGAGCTGTCTATATAATCGCACCCACCGAACTGGTGCAATCAAGACTTAACACACGACTTAGTCTATTAAGTATGGGTTTGATCGTTTTTCATGGCCAAATGTCGAAACTGGTCCGTGTCCGGGTATAAAACTTATATCATCACCTATTGGTAATAGCTTTTGTTTAATGGAATCTATCAAATCTTGGTGATTTCCTCTCGGAAAATCTGTTCTTCCAATCGACCCTGAAAATAATACATCTCCAACCGCCGCTATTTTAGAAACCTTATCTACAAACACTACATGTCCTGGCGTGTGCCCTGGGCAATGCACTACATCTAAGCATTGCTGACCAACCCATACCTGATCTCCATCACTTAACCAACGTTCTGGGATAAAGCTTTGACCCTCATGTTCAAATCCAAACCTTTTCGCTTGTTCTGCAAGTAACTCAATCCAAAATAGGTCTTCGTAATGTGGCCCAACAATTGGCACGCCTAAAGTTAGTGCTAACTCTTTGGCAGCAGAGCAATGATCAACATGCCCATGAGTAATTAATACTTGTTCTACTTTAACTCCCAATTGCTCTATCGCTGCATAGATTTTATCTAAATCACCTCCAGGATCTACTACCGCGGCACATTGAGTTTGATCGCAAATGAATATTGAGCAATTTTGCTCAAATGGTGTGACAGGTACGATTGCAATTTTTAAGGGCATGTCGTCATGATATCAATCTATTTCGCAGTATTTATTTTTCGGTTTCGCGGTTTTAATTTGTGTTTCAGGTTAAACTTGTTTTGTTGATAGGAGAGAGTGTATTTACACCGCCGAAGGCGCAATGCCCATAAACGCTCAGGCAAAAGGACTGTCAACATAAACACTCTGGAGAGTGGCATTTAATTGCCCACCGAAGGGGCTAACACTTACTTGTAAGTGCAATCTCTCAGGTATCAAGGACAGGGGGGCAACTATTAGGATTCCTATGGCTCCTATGCCTGCCCTTACAATTTTTAATGCTTCGCACCGCGCGCTTGGCGCCAAAATGATTGACTTTGGCGGCTGGGATATGCCTATTCATTATGGCTCTCAAATAAGTGAGCATTTACACACAAGGTCTAGCTCTAGTTTATTTGATGTTTCACATATGGCCGTTTTAGACTGTTTCGGGTCTGATGGCGCCGCTTTTTTACAATTTCTTCTTGCCAACAATGTTGACAAATTAACTACCGCTGGCCGAGGTCTTTACTCTTGTATGCTCAATGACCAAGGTGGCATCATTGATGACTTAATTGTCTATCGACTTGAAGATCGCTTTCGTTTAGTCATTAATGCTTCTACCGCTGAGGGTGACATTGCGTGGATGAATCAACATATTGGCGCATTCAAAAATCTGAATCTTATTCCACGCAGACTGGGCTTAAAAGATGCTTCAGATCCTGAGGTTTTATTGGCTGTTCAAGGCCCTCAATCTGAACAGGCTCTTCAGAAGGCATTTCCAGATATTGCAGAGCGTCTTGCGCAAATTACTTATTTTCATGTTCAGTTTTTACCAACGCAGTTTGGCGATCTCATGTTTGCAAGAACTGGGTATACAGGGGAAGACGGTTTTGAAATCAGCATTCCTCTTCATCAAGGTCAAGCAGTTTGGGACTATCTATTAAGCCTTTCTTCTGGATTAAGTCCTGCTGGTCTTGGGGCAAGAGATACTCTTCGTATCGAGGCTGGTTATAACTTATATGGCCAAGATATGAATATCAAAACGTCACCTCTTGATAGTGGCCTTGCTTGGACCGTAGACCTAAAAAGTAACAGGGATTTTATTGGTAAATCGGCACTAGTTGCACAGGGTCAACAGCATGATTTTCTTGGTTTAGTTCTTTTGGGTAAGGGTGTTCTACGGGGTCATCAAAAAGTCATCACGACTTTAGGTGCTGGAGAAATATGCTCTGGTACTTATAGTCCTTCCATTGAAAAGTCTATTGCTTTAGCGCGCCTACCAAAAGGGCAATCTATTGGCTCTACTGTGCAAGTTAATATTCGCGATCAACTGTATGACGCACAAATCGTCAAGCCACAGTTCGTTCGTCGCGGTCAAATTCTTATTTAATTTTTAGGAGATTTTATGTCAATACCTCAACACTTAAAATATGCTGTTTCTCACGAATGGTCCTCTGCTAATGACGATGGCTCTTTCTCCATTGGTATTACTGATCACGCACAAGATGCCCTTGGGGATATTGTTTTTATAGAGTTACCAAAACTGGGCCAACAAGTCAAAGCTAAATCTACTTGTGCGGTTGTTGAATCAGTCAAAGCGGCTAGCGATATCTACGCACCAATCAGCGGTGAAATTATTGCTATTAATGAGGCACTAGCGCAATCTCCAGAGTTAATTAACTCTCAACCCTATGAGTCATGGTTTTTTAAAATTAAAGCATCTCATCCAGAAGAGGTTTCTGACCTTCTTGACTCAACTGCCTATAGTGCATCTATCGGGGAATAGTCTATATGTCATCGCAATTTTTACCCTCCTCCTTACAGACCCATCTTGAATTTATTCCTCGCCATATTGGACTGAGTAATATTGACCAAGATTTTATGCTGCGCTTTCTTGGGCTTAATTCTAGAAATGATTTAATTAAAGCTGTTGTACCTAGTTCTATTCGAGAAGATATGGAGTTGCCATTAGGACAATTCACCCAGGCAATGTCTGAAGCTCAAGCGCTTAGTTTTTTAAAGTCAATGGCAGACAAAAATATAGTTAGTAAAAGTTGGATTGGTCAGGGCTACTACAACACCCTCACGCCTAGCGTTATTCAGCGCAATATATTAGAAAATCCTGCATGGTATACCGCCTATACACCTTATCAGCCTGAAATTTCTCAAGGAAGACTAGAAGCTATTATCAATTTTCAACAAATGATCATTGATTTAACTGGCATGGATATTGCTAATGCATCTATGTTAGATGAAGGTACTGCAGCTGCTGAAGCTATGACCTTAGCTTTACGCTCTTGCGCTTCTAGTTCCATGTCTTTTTTTGTTTCTGCTGATGTTTTCCCGCAAACTCTTGATGTTATTCAAACGCGGGCAAAGCCTTTACAAATTAATGTCATCGTGGACGATATAAGTAATATTAAGCTCCATGATGTGTTTGGCGCGCTTATTCAGTATCCGGGTGGTTCTGGTAATCTTCTCTCTCTTAGTGACTACACTGAGGTGTCTGAATATGTTCATGCAAACAAAGGTCTACTTATTGTTGCTACGGATTTATTGGCGCTTACACTGATTCAATCACCAAATACATTTAAAGCAGATATTGTTGTAGGTAACTCACAGCGCTTTGGAGTACCGCTCGGTTTTGGTGGTCCTCATGCTGCTTTTTTAGCTACAAAAGATGTTTATAAGCGCAATATGCCAGGTAGGCTTGTCGGGGTTAGTATTGATTCGAGTGGTAACGCCGCTTATCGTCTTGCTTTGCAAACACGTGAACAACATATCAGACGAGAAAAAGCCACTTCAAATATTTGTACCGCACAAGTTCTCTTGGCGGTAATTGCAAGTATGTATGCCGTTTATCATGGCCCGGAAGGCTTAAAGAAAATTGCTCAAAGAACTCATTTTTATACCTCCTTGTTAGCTTCTATTTTGCAAAAGAATGGTATTACTATTTGTAATTCTCATTGGTTTGATACGCTTCATATTCAGTCGACCAATGCTCAGTCCTTTTTTAATAAAGCTAATGCATTAGGGATTAATTTACGAAATATAGACTCTGAACACCTTGCTATTTCTCTTGATGAAACTTGCACTGATGACGATATCGTTCAACTTTTACTTGCTTTTGATATTCAAGTAACAAATGATGAGATAAGCGCGATTGCGCTAACTCTAGGTCAACATTTTCCATCTGATTTACAGAGAACTGATTCTTATTTAACGCACCCAACTTTTAATCGCTATCACTCTGAGCACGAAATGCTGAGATACCTTCGTCGTCTTTCTGATAAAGATCTTGCGCTAGACCGCACCATGATTCCTCTTGGTTCTTGCACGATGAAATTAAATTCTACGAGCGAGATGCTTCCGATAACTTGGGCAGCCTTTAATCAAATTCATCCTTTTGCACCCTCAACACAATGGCTTGGATATGCGGAGTTAATTCATCAAGTTGAACAAATGATGTGTGCGGCAACTGGCTATGACTGTGTATCTTTACAACCTAATGCTGGTTCTCAAGGTGAATATGCTGGTCTATTAATCATTAAGGCTTACCATGAGTCAAGGGGTGATTTACAAAGGAATATTTGTCTCATTCCCTCTTCTGCACACGGTACAAACCCTGCGTCTGCACAAATGGCTGGCATGGAAGTTGTTGTGGTTGCTTGCGACAATAACGGCAATATTGATTATTCTGATCTTGAGAACAAGGTTAAAGTTCACTCTAGCCATCTTGCTGCAATTATGATTACCTACCCTTCTACGCATGGTGTTTTTGAAACACACGTGAAAGATGTTTGTGATTTAATCCATGCTCATGGCGGCCAGGTCTACATTGATGGCGCAAATATGAATGCTTTAGTTGGGACTGCTTCGCCAGGTCATTTTGGTGGAGATGTCAGCCATCTTAATTTACACAAGACCTTTTGCATACCTCATGGTGGTGGTGGTCCAGGCGTTGGCCCTATTGCAGCCAAGTCTCACTTAGCACCTTTTTTACCATTTTCATATACTGCACAAGCACTCTCAACACCGAGTAATTCACTACCAAGAATTAGTGCAGCTCTGTTCGGCTCTGCTTCAATTCTTCCTATTTCTTGGATGTATGTTGCAATGATGGGCTCTTCTGGACTTCGGCAGGCTACTGAGGTCGCTATTCTTTCGGCTAACTACATTGCCAAAAAATTAAGCCCTCACTATCCTATTCTTTATAAGGGCCAAAATGATTTAGTTGCACACGAATGCATCATTGATATTCGGCCCCTTCAAAAGATATCAGGTATTAGTAATGAAGATATAGCTAAGCGATTAATGGACTTTGGGTTTCATGCTCCAACTATGAGCTTTCCTGTTCCTGGCACTCTGATGATTGAACCAACCGAGAGCGAGTCTAAGGCAGAAATTGATCGTTTTATTGAGGCAATGGTTTGTATTCGTGAAGAAATTGAAAAGGTGATATCTGGTATTTTTGATCCGTCGGATAACCCTCTTAAAAATGCTCCTCACACCGCTCAAACTCTTCTGTCTAATGAGTGGACTCATCCATATTCTCGTGAGATTGCCGCCTATCCAGTTCCTCGTTTAAAGATGAATAAGTACTGGCCTCCTGTTGGTCGTATTGATAATGTTCATGGCGATCGCAATTTGTTTTGTGCCTGCGTTCCAATGAGTGAATATGAGTCTGCTTAGAATGCAATCGGATCACGATCAATATTTATTTTGATTGATCGTGATTTTTTCTTAATGCTCTCTATATAGTCTAGGGCATATTCAAGCGTTTTTTGTAACTCTAAACGATCAGATGATTCGATTAATATTTGATTACGATCTATTCCCGATAATCTTTGTAATACACGGGGTGTGGGGTCACTGATTAATATTTTTTTATTTTTTTGTTGTTCTAAATAGGTCTTGAGGTCTTGAAGGATTTCATTATTATTTTTTTCATTTTTAGACTCCACAATAATTAATGCTTGATGTGTGAATGGTGGTAATTGACACACTTCCCGCTCCTTCACAATCTCCGTTATAAATTCATCATAATTTTCGCTCGCTAAAGCTTTAAATAGTGGGTGATCTACAAACTCTGTTTGTATGTAAATGTTAGCATTTTCTGTGATGGCACTTCTTCCCGCACGTCCTGCCACCTGGACTAACTGCGAAAATATTTTTTCTACTGCACGGAAATCTTGAGAATATAAACTTTTATCTACATCTAGAACAATAATTGATTGTATGTTTTGAAAATCATGTCCTTTGATGATCATTTGCGTACCAATAATTAGTTCGTTACTACCTTGATGGATTTGTCTAAAAACCTCCTCGGTTTTTCTCTTTGATTTTGTTGAATCGCTATCTACGCGTATAAGCTCTATTTCTGGAAATATTTCTCTGAAATGTTCTTCAATTTTTTGAGTTCCAAGACCCAGTGTTTCTAAGTCTTGATTTCCGCAATCTGGACAACTTTTGGGTGGATATGCAATCAATCCGCAATGGTGACATTGCAATATTTTTTGATGTGTACTTATATTTTTTTTGTGTACTACCATCCATGCACTACATTTCTTGCAACTTGATTTCCATTCACAGGATTTGCAATATAAGATTGGTGCATAACCCCTGCGATTTATATATACAAGAGTCTGTTTGTTTTGTTGCCATGTTTTATGAATAAGATCTTTTATTTCTAGTGCGATTCCTTGTTCATCTATCTTTTTATTTTTTTTGGCTAGAGCTGTATCGACAAGATGTACTTTGGCAAAACTAGCACCCTCCTTCGCTTTTTTATTTAAAACTAGTAAGCTGATTTTATTGAGAATTACTTTTTGCCATGTTTCACTAGATGGTGTAGCGGAAGTTAAGACAACAGGGATATGTTTTTCTGACCCTCGCCATATGGCTAAATCTCTTGCGTTATAGCGTAAACCATCTTGTTGTTTATAAGACGCATCATGCTCTTCATCGACGACGATTGCTTTTAAGTTTTTGAATGGCGCAAAAATACTGAGACGGGTACCGACCACGACCCTCGATATCCCTTGTTGTACTTTCCACCATGCAATGTTTCTTTGTGCTGATGTTATATTGCTGTGGAGTATCGTTACTTCTTCATCTGTAAATACTTTTTTGATTACTTTTTCTAATTGAGGAGTTAGATTAATTTCAGGGACTAAGATCAGACACTGTGCGCCCTCCTCTTTGAGTACCTCTATTAACCAATTAAGATAAACTGCTGTTTTACCGCTTCCAGTAACCCCTTTTAATAATATTAATTCATATGTATTTTTTTTCGAGGCTGTTTTTAAATGCTCCAAACTAGAGTTTTGCTCTTCATTTAACGTCCAAATGTTTTCATGTACGGCTTTGCCTGTACTATCTTTTGTTTTTATCTTATATTTGTTTTTTTGCTTTTCTAACAAAAGCCATTTATTCGGGTTTTTCCAATCGGCTGGTAAGCTTGAAAACAAAACCTCACCTAGTGGTTTGAGGTAATACTTTGAAGCAAATTGGCATAAATTAATCGTGTCCTGAGTCATATGCAGCTCAGCGGCTACATCTAACACTGGTTTTATCTCCCACTTTTGATCATCTGCACACGTATTTTTTACTTTAATTTGTAAGACTATGCCTACTATTATTTTTTTACCGAACTCAATTTTTACAACTTGTCCCACCTCTGGACTGCCGGACAATTCATTTTGATCCCAACTGTAATCAAAGAGTTGAAAGAGAGGTAAATCTACTGCAATTTTGACGATATATTGATTTAGCATTTATTCTGTCTTTAGGCTTAGTATCTATCAAAATTACATTAAGGTTATTCTTTTTTAAGGGTTTTCACCCTGTGGATAACTCTGTGGATTGTTTGTAAGTTTTTACTTCGTTTTCAACGATGTTTTTGTAAAGCCTATTATCATTTATTTATATATGCCATAATAATCCCCATATAATCATATGCTTATACTTGTTATATAGAATTTAAGTATCTATTGCTCTACAAGCCACTGTTCTACATTGAGAGTTACCTAGCCTGTTAATAACTTTTTTGGCTCTCCCTATTTTAGTGTCTATTTTTTCTAACGATGTCTTGCCGACTCTGTTCTAACGGCCTCAATTAAACAGGCAACATTTTCTGGCGGCGTAAATTGTGAGATTCCGTGACCTAAATTAAATATATAACCGTCCAACGCAGATAAATCATTTCCAATAGTCTTAGTTAGTGCTAACTCATTAAATAATTCAGCAATCTTTTTTCTAATGATCTTTTGATCACCTAAAAGTATTAATGGGTCTAAATTACCCTGTAGTGTAATTGCCTGGTTTCCTAGCGACTCTCGTGCCTGAGATAATGATATTGTCCAGTCTAAACCCAAAACACTAGCTCCAGATTTCGCCATATCTTTTATCCAAACTCCACCGCCTTTTGTAAACAGCAAGATGGGTACATTCTCTTTTATCATACGGTCTTGTTGAAGTCGGTGAATAACCTCTTTCATTGGCGACAAGGAATACTCTAAGTAATCCCCGTGAGATAAAAGACCTCCCCACGTATCAAACAACATCACCGCTTGTGCCCCAGCCTCGATCTGTAATCTTAAATACTCAGTTACAGATTGAATATTAATATCCAATACTCTTTTCATTAAATCGGGTCGTTTATAAAGCAAGGTTTTGGTTTCTTGAAAATCTTTTGATCCGCCCCCTTCAATCATGTAGCACGCTAGGGTCCATGGGCTTCCTGAAAACCCAATTAATGGCACTCTTTGTTTGCCATCTTGCATTAAGTCTTTTCTGATTTGACTCACCGCATCAAAAACGTAGCTTAGCTGCTCCATATCTGCAACTCTTAAGTCTTGGATACTTTTTTCTGATCGCAGTGGATGCTCAAATTTAGGCCCCTCCCCCTGTTCAAAGCTTAGACCTAAGCCCATTGCATCTGGAATGGTTAAGATGTCTGAAAATAAAATTGCCGCATCTAATCCATATCGGTCGATAGGCTGCAAAGTTACTTCTGATGCTAAGTGGGGGTTTTTGGCTAACTGTAAAAAACTTCCGGCTTTTGCTCTTGTCTGATTGTACTCAGGGAGATATCTGCCGGCTTGTCGCATCAACCATATGGGGGTTGAATCAAGTTTTTCAAAACGGCAGGCTTTTAAAAACCGGTCATTCATTAACTCAGGGAAATGATTTCCTGACATTAAAGGGTATACGTTATTTTTTTCTTCTGAATCGCGCAATTGCCGCTAGCTGTGCTGCCGCCATCGCAAACTCTGATTGAGCATGCGCAAAGTCTATGTCTGATGACCTTGTAGCCATAACATCTTCCGCTCTTCGTTTAGCTTCATTTGCTTTAGCTTCATCCAAGTCCGCACCTCGAATAGCCGTATCTGCCAATACCGTTACTGCATGCGGCTGAATTTCTAAAATACCTCCAGCAACGAAAACAAACTCTTCCTCACCATCTGGTTTTTCAATTCTCACGGAACCTGGACGAATTCTTGTAATTAAAGGCGTATGGCCAGGCAAGACTCCCAATTCTCCGGACTCTCCAGGCAGGGCAATAAACTTTGCCTCGCCTGAATAAATCGAGTTTTCTGCACTTACAACGTCAACATGTATGGTAGCCATAATGTATAAAAACCTTTATTAAATTAAAGCTTCTTCGCTTTTTCGATTGCTTCATCAATTGTGCCGACCATGTAAAAGGCCTGCTCTGGCAAATGATCTAACTCACCATCAACAATCATCTTAAAGCCACGAATGGTTTCTTTTAATGTAACGTATTTTCCTGGAGATCCAGTAAAGACTTCCGCAACGTGGAAAGGCTGTGACAAGAAACGTTGAATTTTACGTGCGCGTGCAACAGACTGTTTGTCTTCTGGAGATAGTTCGTCCATACCTAAAATTGCAATAATGTCGCGTAACTCTTTATAGCGCTGAAGAGTTGTTTGAACACCACGAGCAACTTCATAATGCTCTGTTCCAACAACCAATGGATCTAATTGACGGCTAGTTGAATCTAACGGATCAACCGCAGGATAGATACCTAAAGCAGCGATGTCACGAGAAAGAACAACCGTTGAATCTAAATGTTGGAATGTTGTAGCAGGTGATGGATCTGTCAAGTCATCCGCTGGAACATATACCGCTTGGATTGACGTAATAGAACCTGTTTTTGTTGAAGTAATACGCTCCTGCAAACGACCCATTTCATCAGCAAGAGTTGGTTGATAACCCACCGCAGATGGCATACGACCCAATAATGCAGATACCTCTGTTCCTGCCAAAGTATAACGATAAATATTATCAACGAAGAACAAAATATCTCTTCCTTCGTCACGGAAACTCTCGGCCATAGATAAGCCAGTTAACGCAACACGCAAGCGGTTACCTGGAGGCTCATTCATTTGACCAAAAACCATCGCCACTTTATCTAAAACATTAGAGTCTTTCATCTCGTGATAGAAGTCATTACCTTCACGAGTTCTTTCACCCACACCAGCAAACACAGATAAACCAGCATGTTGTTTTGCAATATTGTTGATCAGTTCCATCATGTTCACGGTTTTACCTACACCAGCACCACCGAACAAGCCAACCTTACCACCCTTAGCAAATGGGCAAACTAAGTCAATAACTTTGATACCCGTTTCTAATAAGTCTACAGATGGAGACAACTCATCAAACTTTGGAGCCGGCTGGTGAATCGCTCTACGGACATCAGTTGCGATTGGGCCTGCTTCATCAATTGGGCGACCCAATACATCCATAATTCTGCCAAGGGTTGCTGGTCCTACCGGTACTGAAATTGGCGCTCCTGTTCCACGGACGCTCATACCGCGTCGCAGTCCATCGCTAGATCCCAAAGCAATAGTTCTAACTACGCCATCACCCAGCTGTTGTTGAACTTCAAATGTTAAGCCTTTTTCAGCGAAAGATGCTTCATTGCTTTCTTCTAAAACCAGGGCATCATAAACCCTAGGCATTCCATCGCGCGGGAACTGAATATCCACAACAGCTCCAATACATTGAACGATATTTCCGTTACTCATCGCATTTCTCCAATCAAATCAATATTTACAATTCTTTAAATTAAACCGCTGCTGCGCCACTTACAATTTCTGATAACTCTTTAGTAATTGCTGCTTGTCGTGTCTTGTTATAGTCAAGCTGTAATTCCGCAATTAAATTCTTCGCATTATCAGATGCTGATTTCATGGCAACCATTCGGGCAGACTGCTCAGAGGCCATATTTTCAGCAACTGCTTGATAAATTAATGCTTCAATATATTTTTTCAACAAATCATTTAATACCGTTTGTGCATCTGGCTCATAAATATAATCCCAGCCATATGCAGAAGCTTCTTGTGCTGTCTGCTCTAAATTTGCAAGAGGCAAGGGCAATATTTTTTCAATAATAGGCTCTTGTTTCATCGTATTAATGAAGCGGTTGTAGCAAAGATAAACTTCATCAACTTCCCCTTTATCAAAAGCATCTAATTGAACTTTAATTGTGCCAATCAAATCATCTAATAAAGGCTTATCTCCCATATGAGTAGCGTGCGAGATTAATTTTGCTTTGATACGATTTAAAAACTGGAAACCCTTTGCCCCAATTGCGGTGCACAGAATTTCTTTTTTGTCGCCATGCCAAGTCTTCATGCTATTCGTTAACATACGTAGAATATTAGTATTTAAACCTCCACATAAACCTTTGTCTGTGGTGATTAAAATAATGCCAACATTTTTAACTTCACGTTCAAGCAAAAAGCTAGGGCGATACTCTGGGTTTGCGCGTGATACATTGGCTGCCACATTTCGTATCTTCGCCGCAAATGGTCTTGCAGCGCGCATTCTTTCCTGCGCACGGCGCATCTTCGATGCGGCGACCATTTCCATCGCTTTTGTAATCTTTCGCGTATTTTGTACGCTCTTGATCTTATTTCGTATTTCTTTTGTACCAGCCACGTGGCTCTCCTCGCTTCTTTATATTAGAAAGAAGCTGAACGTTTGAAGTCTTCGATTGCCGCTTTTAAAGCAGCTTCATCGTCTTTAGATAATTCTTTAGTATCTTCAATACGCCCGATAAGGTCAGCATATTTAGACTTAAGATGGTCCATCATGCCCTTCTCAAATGGGAGAATATCTTTAACTTCAATATTGTCCAAGAAGCCATTATTCGCAGCATATAAGGATGCAGATAACTGCCATACTTGTTGCGGATTGTATTGTGACTGCTTCAACAATTCAGTAACTCTTTTTCCACGATCCAACTGCTTGCGAGTTGCGTCATCTAAGTCTGATGCAAATTGTGAGAATGCCGCTAATTCACGATACTGTGCAAGGTCGGTACGAATACCACCGGATAGTTTTTTAATTACTTTAGTTTGCGCTGCACCACCAACTCGTGAAACAGAAATACCGGCATTAATCGCAGGGCGAACACCCGCATTAAACAAGTCTGTTTCCAAGAAGATTTGACCGTCCGTAATAGAAATCACGTTTGTTGGAACGAATGCAGAGACGTCACCCGCCTGCGTTTCAATAACAGGAAGAGCAGTCAATGAGCCAGTTTTACCCTTAACTTCACCATTCGTAAATTTTTCAACATACTCAGCATTTACGCGTGCAGCTCTTTCTAAAAGTCTTGAGTGCAAATAGAAAACATCACCAGGGTAAGCCTCACGACCTGGAGGTCTACGGAGCAAAAGAGATACTTGACGATAAGCAATCGCTTGTTTCGTTAAGTCATCATAAACAATTAATGCATCTTCACCACGGTCTCTAAAGTACTCGCCCATTGTGCAACCAGCATAAGCCGATAAATATTGCATCGCCGCAGAATCTGAAGCAGTTGCCGCCACAACGATTGTGTATGAAAGCGCGCCATGTTCTTCAAGTTTACGAACTACGTTATTAATCGTTGATGCTTTTTGACCAATAGCTACATATACACAATAAACGCCCTTACCTTTTTGATTGATAATCGCATCAATCGCTACAGCCGTCTTACCTGTTTGTCTATCGCCAATAATTAATTCACGCTGACCACGTCCAATTGGAACCATCGCATCAATTGACTTAAGACCTGTTTGTAATGGCTGACTAACTGATTGACGCGCAATAACACCTGGCGCCACTTTTTCAATAATGTCTGAATTTTTAGCATTGATTGGGCCTTTACCATCAATTGGCTGCCCCAATGTATTGACCACGCGACCTAATAATTCAGGGCCGACTGGCACTTCAAGAATACGTCCAGTACATTTGACCGGATCTCCCTCGGAGATGTGCTCATATGCACCTAAAATAACGGCACCAACTGAGTCGCGCTCTAAGTTGAGAGCTAATCCAAACGTATTATTTGGAAACTCTAACATTTCACCTTGCATCACACCAGATAATCCGTGAACGCGGCAAATACCGTCTGTTACTGAAATAACAGTACCTTGATTACGAATTTCAGCGTCTACGCCAACACTGCTAATTCGACTTTTGATCAGCTCGCTGATCTCAGATGGGTTAAGTTGCATTTATAACTCCTAGGGTCTTTTAATTTCGTTGTACTACTTATCTTTTACTCATGAAAGTAAAGCCGCTTGCATCGCCTCAAGCCTTGACTTTACTGATGTATCTAATACCTCATCGCCTACTTGAACCCGAACACCGCCAATTAATTCTGGATCAATCGTTACAGTAGGTTTCAAATTTTTGTTTCCAAACCTTTTAGCTATTGCACTTAAAAGTGCCGCGACCTCTGAGTCGTTCATCGGAAATGCACTAGTGATTTGTATTTCCGCCGAACCTTCTCGAGAGTTTTTTATGACATCGAACTGTATCGATATTTCTGGCAAAGCTGCAATACGATGATTCAAGGTCAGCAAACTAATAAATTTTTGGATCGCGAGTGGCGCTTCTGATGGAAGCCCCGCCAACAATAATCCCGCCAATTGCTCTTGAGATACATTCGGATTGGACGCAAGTATTGCAACCTCGGGATTACTTGCCATATGAGCTAAGGCGCCTAATTGCTCTGACCACTTTCCCATCTCAGCAGAAGTTGCTGTTCCAGCTAACGCTTCAGCATAAGGTCGTGCTATGGTAGCTAAATCAGCCATCTTATAACTCAGCTTTCAATTGGTCGAGTAATGCAGCATGCGCAGCAGGATTAATTTCTTTTCTCAGAATTTGTTCAGCACCTTTGACTGCCAACGATGCTACTTGAGCTCGTAACTCATCTCGGGCACGAATAATTTGCTGATCAGCATCTGCTTTAGCTTGCGCAATAATTCGACTTGCTTCTGCTTGGGCGTTTTGCTTAATTTCATCCGCACTTAATTGCGCCCGCTTTTCAGCATCTGCAATGCGTTGAGTACCTTCGTTTCTTGCCTCAGCCAAGGCTTGATCAGCGCGCTTAGTGGCAAACTCTAAATCAGTTTTGCCTTTTTCAGCAGCGGCTAATCCATCTGCAATTTTAGCTGCTCTTTCATCCAAGGCTTTAACAAGTGGGGGCCATACAAACTTTGCCACCACCCACCAGAGGATGAAAAAAACAACCATTTGCGCGAATAGGGTCGCGTTCAGATTCACGGCTTTTCCTTTCGGTTCAATTTGACAAAACTACTGTAATCAGTAGTCAGCACAGTACAGCCTATTAAGCTGTTAATTTTGATAACAATGGGTTTGCAAATGCGAAGAGCATAGCAATACCAACACCAATCAAGAAAGCAGCATCAATCAAACCGGCCAATAAGAACATTTTAGTTTGTAATGGCTCCATCAATTCAGGCTGACGTGCACATGCCTCAATATATTTACCACCCATTAATCCGATACCCAAACAAGCTCCGATAGCGCCAAGACCGATAATGATACCGATACCGATCGCTGTCAAACCTTGAATATTTCCGATGAACTGATTTAGCATTGCTGACTCCTAGTTAAAATAAAAAATAAAAAAATTAATGGTGGCTATGTGCTTGACCTATATAAACTAAGGTAAGCATCATAAAGATAAAAGCCTGTAACAAAATAACCAAAATATGGAAGATTGCCCAGGCCGCACCTGCTATTACATGTCCTACAAAACCAAAAATACTTGGGTCTAAACTAAATGTCCAAATACTTCCTAGCAGTGCAATCAACATGAATATTAATTCTCCGGCATACATATTTCCAAAAAGTCGCATGCCTAGTGATACCGTCTTTGCTACGTATTCAATTAAGTTTAAAAATAAGTTAAACGGTGCTAAGTACCATTTCGCGCCAAATGGTGCGGAAATCAACTCATGGGCAAACCCACCAACACCCTTAATTTTAATGCTGTAGTAAAGAATGATAAGCAACACAGACAAAGACATACCCATTGTCCCGTTTAAATCGGTTGTTGGCACTATCTTATGGTGTGGGATATGAATATGAAAACCCCCTAAAATTCCATTTAGGCCATTGACCCAATCGATTGGAATTAAATCTAAGGTATTCATAAAAATAATCCAACAGAATACAAACAAGGCTAAAGGAGCAATATAAGTACGGTCTCCATGCACGATATTTTTTGATTGAGTTTCTACCAGTTCTACTACGAGCTCTACAAGCGCCTGAAATCTTCCAGGAACGCCAGAGGTGACTCGTCTTGCTGCCAATACAAGAATGCCAACCGCTAACAAACCCATTAACAATGACCAAAAAATCGTATCGTAATTGAGGATACTAAAGTCTAGAATTTCTTTTTGAGCATGTCCCGTTGAATTGAGATTAGTTAAGTGCTCAAGTATATATTCAGTGGGTTGTAATCCTGCTGAGGATGCGGCTTCTGATGACATCAATATTTTCCAATAACCTTAGTAACTATTTATTCTTAATCTTTATAAAACCAATCAACCAATAAGACTGCAAAGTAATTAAATACATTCCTAAAAAGGATAACCAATGTAAATTAGGAAACAACCGAATAACAAAAATTATTATAGTTAATGTTAGTGTAATTTTTATGACTTCTGCATACACCCATGAACTTATAAATCTTTTGGCACTCACCAAATTACTTTTTTTTACAGCAGAGACTCTTATTATAAACACACTGCTAGGGATTACCCCTAAAGCCCCTCCAAGTACCACTGAAAGAACAAGCCCTTTTGTATAAAAATAGAAACTCCAAAGTATCGCAATTATTGTAAACGCAAATGTTAAAACGCATTGAAGTTTCACAATTTGCCATGGACTATTCACCCGTGGCGTCAGCTCTTTTTCACTGAAAATTTCGAGAGCCTCTACCCGGCTTAGTCTTTTATATTCTGGCTCTGAATACTCGTCATCAACTGAAGTCTCTTTATTCATTCTTGAATCTTTTAAAAATTACCCAGGCCCAGTTTTTGTAATAAATTATGTAGTTCATCCGTTTGAGAATACTTAATTTTGATTTCTCCGCCTTTTGTGCGTGGCTTTATTTCTACAGACAGGCCAATCGAATCTGACATGAGTGTTTCTAAGCGCTTCAAGTCTGGATCAGACTTCAATTTGGATTTTATATTTTCAGTTTTTCCGCCACCCGTTTTTTTGGTGGAGTTTAAGATTGCATTAGCGAGCCTTTCGGTTTCTCTTACAGATAAGCCCTGTGCCGCAACTCTTTGCGCCAAGCCTATTTGCATGGCAGGTGCAATTGGCAGCAATGCTCTCGCATGGCCCATGTCAATCTCACCAGATAGCAATAATGCTTGAACAGACTTACTCAACTGTGTCAGGCGCAATAGATTCGTAACGGCACTCCGTGACTTACCTACTACTTGTGCTGCCTGCTCATGTGTAAAACCAAATTCTGCGATGAGTCTTGCCAAACCATCCGCCTCCTCAAGCGGATTTAAATCCTCACGTTGCATGTTTTCGATCAGCGCCATTGCCGCAGCAGTCTGATCATCCACGTTCTTTATCAGAACCGGTACAGACTCAAGTCCTGCCATGCCAGCCGCACGAAAACGTCGCTCCCCGGCGATGATTTCGTATTTATTATCACCAATCTGCCTTACCAATAAGGGCTGCATAACTCCTTGCGTTCGAATACTTTGCGCTAACTCCTCTAACTCGCTTTCATGCATTTGCATACGAGGTTGATATTTTCCTCTTTGAAGTTGAGATAGCTTTAACTCTTTAGAGGAGCCCGCTTTTGCATCTTGGCCACTTAGGTCAATCGACTCCCCCAGCAGAACTTCAAGCCCTCTGCCAAGGCCCTTTTTTTTCATCATATTTAAATTGTCTTTATTCTTTCTATCATTTCCGCGCCAAACTCGATGTATGCCTTTGCGCCTCGCGAAGACTTATCGTAAACGACTCCCGGAATTCCATACGATGGCGCCTCTGCCAAGCGAACATTCCTTGGAATAATTGTTTTAAATACCTTATCCCCGAAGTGCTGCATCAGTTGTGCAGAAACTTGTTGTTGCAGGGCAGTTCTAGGATCAAACATCACTCTTAATAGACCAATGATTTTTAAGTCTGTATTTAAATTGGCGTGGACTTGTTTGATACTGTTAACAAGGTCTGACAAGCCCTCTAGCGCAAAATACTCACACTGCATTGGCACAATAACGCCATGTGCGGCACAGAGTCCATTTAAGGTAAGCAATGACAATGCTGGCGGACAGTCTATTAAAATAAAATCATAATCCTCCGCCACTTTTTCTAAGGCGTTTTTTAGTATGGACTCTCGATGATCAAAATCTACCAACTCTATTTCTGCGCCAGCCAAATTACGGTTCGCTGGAACAACATCATAACCACCTGATTCTGAAGGACATTTCGATTGATTAATCGTGCTGTGGCCAATTAATACTTGATAAATCGAGTGGCTTAATTGATGCTTATCTACACCGGAGCCCATTGTTGCGTTACCTTGTGGATCAAGGTCTACCAATAAAACCCGCTGTTCTAAAGCCGCCAAACCCGCAGCCAAATTTATGGCTGTTGTCGTTTTTCCAACCCCACCTTTTTGATTTGCAATACAAAATATCTTAGCCATCACCCATCCCTATTCTATATATTTGATTTTCTCATGGATTGAATGGATAAAATACACCGATAAGCATCTAAATATGGAATTATTAGCTCATCGTTAAATATGACACTGTAACCATCAGGCAACTCCTCAAGCTCGCTCGAAATTTTATGCGACTTCATTGCAAACATGACCCCCTTTTCTTTTATCAAGGGCTGCGAGTATTCGATGAAGTTTTTCAATTCTGTAAACGCTCTGGAAATAGTTGCATCCATTGAAAATGGGCTTTCTTTTGCAAAATGCTCAATTCTATCTTCTACAACCGTTACATTGTTTAGCTGTAGCCGTCCTTTTATATGCTGTAAAAAGGCGGTTTTTTTTCGAACCGCGTCAACAAGAAAATAGTTAAAATCTGGCAGGAATATAGCTAAAACCATACCCGGAAATCCTCCCCCGACACCCAAATCAGCTATTTGAGCTCTTTTCGGGAGAAGGCCTAAATCAACCGTTTTTAATATCGAGGGTATAACGGCCAAGGAATCCATAATATGGGCTCCCAAGTAATCTTCATTACTATGGATGGCACTTAAATTGTGAATAGCGTTCCACTTAAAAAATTCAGCGCTGAAAAGGGTAAGTTGATTCAGTTGTAAAGCCGTAAATGTTAGGCCTAGCTCACCAAGCCCCATCTGCACTCGGGCCTCAAAAAAAGACTGATCAAAAACACTCATGCTAAAGCACTTTTTCTTCCAGAGCTCTTTTTCATGTGAATGAGCAAAATTGATATCGCGGCTGGCGTTATGCCAGAAATTCGCGCCGCTTGTCCCAGAGTTTGAGGTCTATGAAGAATCAGTTTTTGTCTAACCTCATTAGATAAGCCCCCCACTTGCTCATAATCTAAAAATTTCGGCAACTCAAGATGCTCATAGTAGGAGTGGCGCTCAATTTCAATTGCTTGGCGATCAATATATCCTTGATATTTAATGCCTATTTCCACCTGTTCATTGATCTGGCCCTGAAGCGCCAAATCAAAGTCCTCTTGCCCAGAAGCCCAGCGCCCCTCAAAGGCGTCCATCAACCCCCTATATGACACTTGAGGCCTCTTTAACAACTCAGCCAAACTGTACTCGTGTGTTAAGGCCTGCCCAAACACCTCGATGCTCTCTTCGTCGCTAAGATTTTTTGGAGAAACCCATGAGCTCATCAACCGCGATGTTTCACGTGAAACAGCCTCCTGTTTCTTGCAAAAAAAGTCCCAGCGCACGTCATCCACCAAACCCATCGAGCGACCAATCTCTGTCAAGCGAGTATCTGCATTATCCTCGCGCAAACTTAAACGATATTCTGCTCGGCTAGTAAACATGCGATAAGGCTCTTGAACACCTTTGGTCGTTAAGTCATCGACAAGAACACCCAAATATGCCTCACTTCTTAATGGGTGCCAAGGCGCTTGCTCCCGCACCTTAAGCCCTGCATTAATTCCAGCCAACATACCTTGCGCCGCAGCCTCTTCATAGCCCGTGGTGCCATTGATTTGACCTGCAAAAAATAAACCCTCAATTTGCTTAGACTCCAGGCCCTGCGTCAAAGAACGCGGGTCAAAATAATCGTACTCAATCGCATAACCAGGCCTTAATATATGAGCATGCTCAAGCCCAGGGATGGTATGAACCAAATTAAGTTGCACATCAAAAGGCAAACTAGTCGAAATACCATTGGGGTAAAACTCATTTGTAGACAAGCCTTCTGGCTCCAGGAATATTTGATGACTAGCCTTGGTTGCAAAACGATGAATTTTATCTTCAATCGAGGGGCAATATCTCGGCCCAACGCCCTCAATTACACCCGTATACATCGGCGATCGATCCAATCCGCCACGAATAATGTCATGGGTTTTTTCATTGGTATATGTAATCCAACAAGGAAGTTGCCTTGGGTGTTGTTCAGGCCGTCCCATGAATGAAAAAACAGGCATAGGATCTAAATCCCCGGGCTGCTCTTTCATTTGAGAAAAATCAATTGTTCTTCCATCAATTCTTGGTGGGGTCCCTGTTTTTAAACGGCCTTGAGGAAGCTTTAACTCTTTCAAACGCTCAGAGAGTCGAACGGCAGCAGGATCTCCTGCTCTACCACCAGAATGATTCTCCATTCCAACATGGATTTTCCCATTTAGAAAGGTGCCAGCTGTTAAAACTACCGTTGGAGCATAAAAATGAAGCCCAAGCTGGGTTATTGCCCCAATCACACGCCCTCCATTTAAAACCAAGTCGTCCACGGCAGATTGAAACAGTGTTAGGTGAGGCTGGTTCTCTAACAAGGAACGCATTGCAGCCTTAAATAGCGCTCGGTCAGCTTGAGCTCGTGTGGCACGAACAGCAGGCCCTTTACTCGAGTTTAAGATACGAAACTGTATTCCAGCAAGATCGGTAATTTGAGCCATTGCCCCACCCATCGCATCAATTTCTTTAACCAGATGTCCTTTGCCAATACCCCCAATTGAAGGATTGCAACTCATTGTCCCCAGGGTCTCTATGTTGTGAGTAAGTAAAAGAGTTTCGCAGCCCATCCGAGAGCTAGCTAACGCGGCTTCGCAACCGGCGTGGCCTCCACCGATCACAATTACATCAAATTGTTTTTTAAAATCTATCATTTATAAAAATATTTTGGCAATAAGTGTTTCACGTGAAACACCAAACCATATTATCTTATGAAATCGATAATATGATAAGAGTCATTTGCAGTTTTCAAGATTAAAGCAGTCACAATCCAAATAAAAAATTGACGCACCATCTTACTTCCATGCTTTAATGCAAAAGCACTACCAATGACCCCTCCAACGATATTAAAGGACATCATCCAAACAGCAATACCCCAGTGAATATGTCCAGTTGGAATAAATAACGCTAGAGCGGCGAAGTTGCTTAAACAATTAACAATTTTGGTGGCCGCTGCACCATGTAAAAAATCAAAGCCTAAAAACCTCACAAATAAGAACATAAAAAAAGCCCCTGTTCCGGGGCCAAAAAAGCCGTCATAAAAACCAATCAAAACTGCCCCGACCGAAACTTTAATCAAACTTGTTAAGTTTTCGGTCTGCTTTTGATGGCTTAACCCAAAGTTCTTATTTTTTAACGTGAACAACAGGAGAAGAAGCAAAACAAATGGCAAGAGTTTTCGAATATATTCCGAAGACACCTGAGTAACTGTCCAAGCCCCTACAAAAGATCCAAGCAAAGCAAAGACGGATGCAAATAACATCAGCTTTTTAGGGAGACTTACTTTTCTTATGTATTGAGTGGCTGCAACAAAGGTTCCGCCAATAGCAGAAAGCTTATTAATCCCAAACAATGTTGCAGGAACCTCTTTCGGATAAACCGAAAACAATGCGGGAATTTGGAGCAAACCACCACCACCAACAATGGCATCTACAAAACCCGCCAAAAAGGCAGCAAGTGCCAGCAAGACAATGCCATTTTCTAATATATCGAGTAAAATCAATTAGTTGTGTCTGTTTTTGAGCTTGTCTAAAAACTCACCAACGATACCTTTACGAAAAGCCATCACACAAATCACAAAAATCAATCCCGTGACAATCGTGACGGACTCTCCGAGGGTTCTAAACCACTCTATATTGGTTACTAAGAAAACCCAATTTCCTATATCACCTACCTTGTGTTCTAAAACCGTGATGACAATAGCACCAATAATGGGGCCAATCAAAGTTCCCACACCACCGACAAGCGCCATTAAAATAACTAAACCAGACATTGACCAGTGGGCATCTGAGAGCGTTTCAAAGCCCATCATTAATGCTTGTAAGCTACCCGCCAAACCAGCAAGGGCACCAGATAATATAAATGCTAATAACTTAAAGCGATCGACATCATATCCCAAGGAAATAGCCCGCGGCTCATTTTCTTTTATGGCAAAAAGTATTTTGCCAAATGGGGAGCTAGTTACACGCGCGATCAAAATGATTGAAATCAAGAAAAAAGCATAAACAACGAAATACATATTAATATCATTTTGAAGATCTAGGACCCCCAGAAAAACTCCTCTAGGAATACCTTGCATACCATCTTCGCCACCAGTAAATTTGGCCTGTAAAAACACAAAGTAGAGCATTTGTGCCAAAGCCAAAGTAATCATGGCAAAGTAAATTCCCTGACGTCTAATTGCAAGACTTCCCATTAAGTAGCCCAATAGGGCAGCAAACAAAGTGCCACCCAGCAGTCCAACTTCTGGGGATGCACCCATATCGCGAATAATATAGCCGCAAATATATCCTGCTCCGCCCAAGAATGCCGCATGGCCAAAAGACAATAAACCTGTGTAGCCGAGTAATAAATTAAATGCGGCGGCAAACAAAGCAAAACACAAAATCTTCATCAGGAAGATGGGATAAAAAAACCAAGGGGCAACTATGCCAAAAAGAATGAGGGCAATGTAAAAAATTTGACTTTGATTTTTCTTCATTACTTCTCTCTACCAAAAAGTCCTGCAGGGCGTACCAACAAGACCAGGGCCATCACTAAAAAAACGACAGTACTTGATGCTTCAGGATATAAAACTTTTGTAAGCGCCTCAATAAGGCCAAGCCCCAAACCGGTTAGGATGGACCCCATAATAGATCCCATGCCACCAATCACGACGATAGCAAAAATAGTGATGATCAGATTTGAGCCCATTAACGGCGAGACTTGAATAATGGGGGAAGCTAACACCCCAGAAAACGCAGCAAGGGCAACACCGAACCCATAGGTTAACGTAACCATCAGTGGAAAATTAATACCAAAGGCTTGAATCAGTTTAGGGTTTTCTGTACCGGCGCGTAAATAAGCGCCTAACTTTGTTTTCTCAATCACGTACCACGTACCAAAACAAACGACCAAAGAAATAAAAACAACCCATGCACGATATATCGGCAAAAACATAAATCCAACATCAACTGCCCCAGCAAGAGCATCTGGAACACTATAAGACATACCAGAAACACCAAAGAATGATCTAAATATACCCTCAAGAATAAGCGTCAAACCAAACGTTAACAACAAACCATATAGATGATCTAACTGATATAAGTATTTTAATAAAAAACGCTCAATCAAAATACCAACAATCGCCACAAGTATCGGTGCCAAGATTAACATTGGCCAATAACCAATACCAAAAAATGTAAGTCCCATCCATGTAAAGACAGCGCCCATCATAAACATCGCGCCATGCGCAAAGTTAACGACATTTAACAAGCCAAAAATAACTGCCAACCCTAGACTAAGGACAGCATAAAAACTGCCATTAACCAACCCCAAAAGGAGTTGGCTAAGGACAGCTGATAAAGGTAAACCAAAAATTTCCATTAATGAACCAAATTATTTAACTAAAGGACACTTGGACTCAGCCAAGGTATTGAATGCCTGCTCACCAGGTAATTTTTTAACAACACGATAATAATCCCAGGGCTTGGTAACCTCTTCAGCTTTTTTAACTTCAAATAGATACATATCATGAATCATTGTGCCATCTTTGCGAATATATCCACCCTTCGTAAATAAGTCATTGATCTTCATTTTTCTCATTTCAGCTAAAACTTGATCAGGATTATCCGTACCTGCAGCTTTAACAGCTTTTAAGTATGTCAACATTGAAGAGTAATCGCCCGCATGAACAGATGTTGGCATACGCTTCATTTTTTGAATGAATCTACCAGCAAAAGCTCGGGTTTCATCATTTAAATCCCAATACCAAGCTTCAGTTGCCAAAAGTCCCGCAGCATTCTTAATGCCAATACTATGAACATCCGTAATGAAGACAAGTAATCCAGCTAGCTTCATCGATTTATTAATACCAAACTCATTAGCAGCTTTTACAGAGTTGATGGTATCTCCCCCCGCGTTCGCCATACCCAAAACTTGAGCTTTAGAGTTTTGTGCTTGCAGTAAAAAGGATGAGAAATCGCTTGCGTTTAAAGGATGCTTAACCGAGCCAAGAACCTTACCGCCATTATCAACAACCACCTTAGTGGCATCTTTTTGTAATTGCTCACCAAAAGCATAATCCGCCGTAATAAAGAACCAGTTTTTATTACCTTTTTCGACCATTGCTCTACCAGTTACATTCGCTAAAGCAATCGTGTCATACGTGTAATGAATCGTATAAGGAGAGCACTGTTCATTAGTTAAGGCAGAAGTTCCTGCGCCATTATTAATATACAAACGCTTTTTCTCTGAAGTAACCTTTGAAGTAGCAAGAGCTGTTCCTGAGTTTGTGCCACCAAAAATTACATTGACGCCCTCTTGATCAATCCACTCACGCGCTTTACCCGCGGCAATATCAGCCTTATTTTGATGGTCAGCATATAAAACCTCGACTTTTCTACCAAGGACAGAGCCGCCAAAATCTGCAATTGCCATTTCCATGGCTTCTTTTCCACCAATACCATCAATATCAGAATATAAGCTTGCTCCGTCAGTAATAAAGCCTATTTTTATAGGTTTATTATCAGCCGCAAAGGATGTTGCGGTAATAGATAAAAGCGCTAACGCGGTTACGATTTTTTTCAGTTTCATTATTTTCCCCATCGATTAAATTAACTAAACACCCAAATAACTATTTAAAATACTTGTTTTTTGGGTTAACTCACTGCTTAAAACAGTTTCAACTACCTGCCCATGTTCAACCACATAATGACGATCAGCCAAAGGCGCTGCAAAATGAAAGTTTTGCTCAACCAAAATAATGGTGTAGCCCTTTTCTCGCAAACTTCTAACAACCTGCCCCAGCTTTTGAACAATTACAGGAGCCAAGCCTTCAGTAATCTCATCAAGCAAAAGAATTTTTGCACCTGTACGTAAAATTCTCGCCATCGCTAACATCTGCTGCTCACCACCACTTAATCTTGTACCAGGACTTGAGCGTCTGTCATAAAGATTGGGAAACATCTCATAAATTTCATCAACGCTAAATCCGTCTTTACTAATAATAGGCGGTAAAAATAAATTTTCTTCTGCTGTAAGGGTAGAGAAGATACCCCGCTCCTCTGGACAATAACCAATTCCCATCGGCGCAATTTGGTGAGTTAATAAGTCCCTTGTCTCTACTCCATTAATCTTAATAGAGCCTGTTCTTTTGTCAGTGAGACCTAAAATAGCCCGAAGCGTCGTAGTTCGACCCGCACCATTTCTACCCAATAATGTAACGACCTCGCCTTGATTAACCTCTAGGTCAACGCCATGTAAGATATGCGACTCGCCATACCATGCCTGAAGGTTTTTAATCTCTAATGCAACTGTCATGACTCTGTACTCGCTTGACCCATATACGCTTCCATTACCAACGGATTTTTAGACACTTCCTCATAGGAGCCTTCTGCTAAAACCGCTCCACGTTGTAAAACAGATATTGTATTTGCAATAGTAGATACAACCTTCATATTATGCTCAACCATTAATACGGTTCTACCTTTAGCAACCTCAGCGATTAAACGCGTTACACGATCGACATCCTCGTGTCCCATACCTTGCGTTGGTTCATCTAACAGCATTAAAACTGGATCCATGGCTAGCGTCGTTGCAATTTCTAGAACACGCTTTCTTCCATATGGCAAGTTAACGGCTAATTGATCCGTAAAGCCATGTAAGCCGACAAGATCTAAAAGCTCAATAGCGCGATCATTAAGAACATCTAACGTTACAGGAGATTTCCAAAAATGATATTCGCTACCTAATTTTTTTTGTAATGCGATTCGAACATTATCCAATACAGATAAATGTGGAAAAACTGCAGAGATCTGGAACGAACGAATCACTCCTTTTAATGCTATTTGCGTTGGTGAAAGAAGCGTAATGTCCTCACCTTTAAAAAGAATTTTTCCGCTCGTCGGAATTAAAAATTTAGTTAACAAATTAAAACACGTAGTTTTGCCCGCGCCATTTGGTCCAATCAACGCATGAATAGACCCCTCACGTACTTTTAACGTTACATCATTAACGGCAACAAACCCCTTAAACGACTTTGAGAGGCTTTGTGTTTCAAGAATATATGGCGATAAATTGTTAGTCATAAGGAGATGAGAATATTATAAAAAAGCAATTTCGGAAAGCCTTTGTTTATAGGGGTTTATACGAGGGTTACTTTAAGAGCTCTGCAACTCTCTGGGCAATCATCATCGTTGGTGCGGCAGTGTTTCCAGATGTAATATTCGGCATCACGGATGAATCAACAACTCTTAAGCCAATAATGCCACGAACTTTTAAATCTGCATCAACAACAGCCATAGCGTCGCTGGCAACACCCATTTTACAGGTCCCAACTGGGTGAAAAATAGTTGTCCCTATATCTCCAGCTGCCCTAATTAACTCATCATTGGCTTGCAGATGATCGCCTGGCTTAAATTCCTTCGGGGAATAGCGTTGTAGCGCACTTTGAGAAACCAGCTGACGGGTTAGTCGCATTGCCTCAATAGCAACTTGTTGATCCTCTTCGGTGGAAAGGTAGTTAGGATTGATCACTGGTTTTGCCATCACATCACGACTTTGAATGTGTACACTTCCGCGAGAGCTTGGACGTAAATTACAGACGCTCGCGGTAAACGCATTAAAAGGATGTAAATCTTCACCAAAACGCTCGAGAGACAATGGTTGAACGTGATACTGCAGATTCGGGCGAGAATGCGCTGTTGAGCTGGTTGTAAAAAGCCCCAACTGGGAAGGCGCCATTGACATTGGTCCAGTTCTTCGCAAAAGATACTCCAGACCAATAAGAGCTTTACCCCACCAATGATTGGTCATCGTATTTAGGGTTTTGATACCCGATACTTGATAAATCATTCTTAATTGCAAGTGGTCCTGAAGGTTTTCACCAAGACCAGGTAAATCTTGTATTACAGGAATTCCTAACTCTTGTAGCAAGGGACCCTGTCCAATGCCTGAACGCTCTAAAATTTGAACGGAACCAATAGACCCCGCACAAAGTAAAATTTCTTTTTTGGTGCTTGCCTGATGCGAGTGGCCGCCACCAATAAAGCGAACGCCAAGACACTGTTTTGTCTTTGGATCAATATCTAAATGATCCACATACGCTCCCGTAATCATGGTTAGATTTGGACGCTTTGCCGCCTTTTTTAAAAAAGCTTTAGCTGTATTTAAACGCCAACCGTCAGTTTGATTAACATCAAAATAACCAACACCATTATTATTCCCACGATTAAAGTCGTCCGTATGTGGAACACCAAACTCCATCGCTGCCGCCTTAAAGCGGTCTAAGATATCCCAACTTAGGCGTTGTTGACTAACCTGCCACTCTCCTTGTGAAGAATGCCATTCATTGTTACCGCCATAGTAATTTTCAAATTGCTTGTATCGCTCTAAAGACGCCCTCCAGGACCATTCGGGCTCTTTAGTAAGGTCGGCCCAAGAGTCGTAGTCTTCGGCCTGACCGCGCATATAAATCATGCCATTAATCGAAGAGCACCCCCCTAAAACCCTGCCACGAGGATAAAGTAAAGACCGATTATTTAAGCCTTTGATTTCTTCGGTTTTAAATTGCCAATCTGTTCGTGGATTATCTATGCAATACAAATATCCAACGGGAACATGAATCCATAGATAATCATCTTTGGCGCCAGCCTCTAGCAACAACACTTGGTTATTTGGGTTTTGCGTTAAACGGTTTGCCAATAGACAACCCGCGCTACCTGCCCCGACAATAATATAGTCAAATTCACCGTAATCCAAAATATCTCCTTGAAGAGCTTACTTGTCTTGAGTCTTAGAGCTTAAAAATTGCAGATATCCATTCCATGCAGCCAATGCCTTGGGATCTAAATAGTCAATAGCTAAACGTTGAGCGCCTTGAATAATTAAAACCGCATAGGGCTTAGCTAAAGCAGAAACCTCGGGGCACAGTTCTAGGGCGTCTCCTACTGATGGAGATTGAGATCGCCAATAATTGATGGCGGACTCTAATTCGGGTACGCTAATAAAAAGCATATTGCCTCTAGTTTTTACTTAACATCGTGCCACGGCACTTCTTAGATCCACAACGACAGCGATAGTCCTTCTTTAACGCTTTCGTTTGTTTTCCTTCAACATCTAAACTGTAATCATAAAATAATTCGTCACCTGCTTTAATGTTTTTTCTGGCAAATAAAAAGACGTGTAAACGATCCTTTTTATCTTGAAACTCATTTGCAATGCAATTTGGCGCACAAGAATGATTAATCCAGCGTGCATCATTACCTTTGACGTTTCCATCAATTACTTTACCACTCGTTAAAGAAAAATAAAATGTGTGATTGGGTTGACTTGGGTCATGAGGATGTCTTTTTAGAGCCACCTTCCAAGAAATACGCTCACCGTCATACTCGATAATACAATCACCCTTTTGAATGTCCTTGCAAGCAAAAACGCCCCTGCCGTGAATCGGAGAATCTTGAACTAGTATTGCGGATTTTTTTAGTGTTTTTGGTAATTTGTTAGACATCTATATTTTTCGCGATTAAGGCGTTTGTTTCAATAAAGGCTCGCCTTGGTTCAACATCATCACCCATTAAGGTCATGAATGTTTGATCCGCGTAAATAGCATCTTCGATTTGTACTCTTAATAAGGTTCTTGTGCTCGTATCCATCGTTGTTTCCCAAAGCTGGCTAGGATTCATCTCACCAAGACCTTTATAACGCTGTCTTGAGACGGTTCTTTCTGCTTCTGAAATCAACCATGTAACGGCTTCTTGAAAATTATTAACAGCAATCTCTTTACTTCTATCTGGGTCGCCGCGTTTTACTTTAGAACCAGCCCCTATTTTGCCTGCCTCAGAATGTGAGAATGCTTTGATGGAAGCGTAATCTGAACCATGAACAAAATCAGAGTTTATGAACGTTAGCTTTAAATTACCATGCACCCGGCGAGAGACTAATAAACGATAGCGTTCAGTTCTTTCTTCTAGTTGCGGGGTAATTTCTAAACTTTGACTGTTATCACCTAAGCGAGCCTGCAATGCGCTCGATAAGTCCTTGGCAGATGTAGATGCCTCTTCTAAGGTTTCAAGACGAATATCAACTCCCTCGCTAATCACACGAAGGACATCTGCATCCATGGTTCTAGAAAGTCGATCAATCACGTTTTGAGTCAAATAATAGAGGTTGGTTAACTCTTTTAAATTATCACCCTCAAATATGTCATTATTGGCATTAACTATTTGTGCACTACTTAATGCAATTTCTATCAAATAACTCGTTAGAGCCGCATCGTCTTTAATGTATTGTTCTGACTTGCCATGCTTAACTTTGTATAAAGGCGGTTGTGCAATATAAATATGTCCCCGCTGGATCAGCTCAGGCATTTGACGATAAAAGAATGTCAATAACAAGGTTCGAATGTGACTTCCATCAACGTCCGCATCGGTCATGATGATGATTCGGTGATAGCGCAGTTTTTCAATGTTGTATTCTTCAGCACCAATACCTGTTCCAAGCGCCGTAATTAAAGTAACCACCTCTTGACTAGCAAGCATCTTATCAAATCTTGCTTTTTCGACATTTAAGATTTTTCCTTTCAAAGGCAAAATCGCTTGAAATTTTCTATCGCGTCCCTGCTTAGCAGAACCACCCGCAGAATCTCCCTCAACAATAAATAACTCAGAATTAGCTGGATTTTTTTCCTGACAGTCAGCAAGCTTTCCTGGAAGGCCTAAGCCATCAAGGACACCTTTACGCCGAGTCATATCACGCGCTTTACGAGCAGCCTCTCTGGCTCTAGCCGCTTCAATAATCTTGCCACAAATGATTTTTGCATCACTTGGGTTTTCTTGTAAAAACGCTGAAAGAGTTGAAGAAACAACATCCTCAATGGGGCCGCGTACTTCGCTTGACACCAGTTTATCTTTTGTTTGACTCGAGAATTTAGGTTCTGGCACCTTTACTGACAAGATACACGTAAGACCTTCTCGCATATCATCGCCTGTAACTTCAACTTTCGCCTTTTTAGCAAATTCGTTTTCATCAATATATTTATTGATGACCCGCGTCATCGCGGCTCTTAAGCCTGTTAAGTGGGTTCCACCATCGCGTTGTGGAATATTGTTTGTGAAACATAATACTTGTTCGTTATATCCATCATTCCATTGCATCGCAACTTCTGACGTAATCATTCCACCAACTTCAGCCTGCTTTTCTCCAATAGCGTAGAAAATTTTAGGGTGTAAAACTGATTTTGATTTATTAATGTATTCAACAAATCCCTTAACACCACCTGAGAAAGCAAAGTCATCTTCTTTGCCCGATCTTTCATCAATAACGCGGATATGCACACCATTATTTAAAAAAGAAAGTTCTCTAATGCGTTTTACAAGGATTTCATAATGAAACTCGACTTTGCCAAAGATCTCTTCATCAGCACTAAAGTGAACCTCTGTACCACGTTTGTCGGTTGTTCCAATTACGGGTATTGGAGAAACAATAAGACCGTTTTCATCAGCAATCGTTCTATTTTGAACAACACCTCTAGCAAACTCTAAAAAATGTGTTTTGCCATCACGACGAACTGTTAAACGAAGCCATTTCGAAAGCGCATTAACGCAGCTAACACCAACACCATGCAGACCCCCAGAAACCTTATAACTATTCTGATCGAATTTACCGCCCGCATGTAACTCGGTCATGACTATTTCAGCAGCACTCCTCTTGGGATCATGTTTATCGTCATACTTAATACCTGTAGGTATCCCACGGCCATTATCAATAATGGATATGGAGTTATCCGTATGTATAGTTACAGTAATCTCTGAACAATGTCCCGCTAGAGCTTCATCAATCGAATTATCTAAAACTTCAAAGACGAGATGATGCAAACCCGTTCCATCAGAAGTATCCCCGATATACATACCAGGACGTTTTCTTACAGCTTCTAAACCTTCTAATATTTGAATCGAGGATGCGCTATATAAATCTGTTACTGATTGATTTTCTTTTGTCATTTGTTCTTATTTGATTAAATACGCATCGGCATTACAACATATTTAAAGTTTTCATTTTCCGGAATGGTAATTAATGCACTTGAATTAGAATCACCAAGACTAATTTGAATTTCATCATTTTTGACATTGCTCAAGACGTCGAGTAAATAAGTAACGTTAAAACCAATATCAATTTCATCACCTGAATAAATTGTTTCAATCTCCTCTTGAGCTTCTTCTTGTTCAGCATTTGTGGATTGAACAATGAGTAAATTATTTTTTAAAGAACAACGAATACCTTTAAATTTATCTGTTGTTAATATGGCGGCTCTTTGAAGAGCTGATTGAAAACCTTCACGATTTACAATCACCATATTTTTATGGCCCTTTGGAATTACTCGTTGATAGTCTGGAAATTTTCCTTCAACCAATTTAGAAAGTAACTCAATTGAACCAAAGGAAAATTTAATTTGCGATGGGCTAATTTGAATATCTAAAGTCTCATCCGACTCATCTAACAAATGTTGACATTCCAAAATTGTTTTACGCGGAACGATAACTTCTAACTTTCCAACATCACCAGCAATAGCCTGTTTCAATACAATTTGACCATAAGCTAAGCGATGACCATCGGTTGCCACAGCAATAAGTTTCGATCCTTCTAAAACAAATAACATCCCATTCAAGTAGTAACGAATATCTTGTTGGGCCATTGCAAAATACACTTGACTGATAAGCTGTTTAAACTCTTTTTGTGTCATGCTTAAGGAACGAACATCTTGAAGATTCTCTTGCATGATCGGAAATTCATTTGCGGCCAAAGTTTGTAAAGAGAATCTACTTTTTCCGCTTTGTACAACCATTCGATTATCTTTAACATTTAAATTAATCGGACCCTCTGGCATTGCACGCAAAATATCTAATAATTTTCTCGCGCCAACTGTTGTACTTAAATCCTCATCACCAATGCCAAAATCTGTTGTTGTTGTAATTTGAATATCGATATCTGTAGAAATAAAAGAAATTTTTTCTTTATTCTTTTTTAATAATAAATTTGCAAGTATGGGAAGAGTGTGACGACGTTCAACAATACCACTTACTACTTGAAGTGGTTTTAAAAGTATGTCGCGAGTTGTACTGACCAGTTGCATGTTGTTATTCCTAATAAATATATATTTAGTTTAGTAGTAGTAATAAGGGTTCAAAAATCTGTGGATAATTCGAAAATTCTATATTAATCAATATTTTACAACAATAAAAACCTGTGGATTACTTCTGTATAACTTGGGGATAAAACGTGGATAACTTCGAATTACTTTGTATTTTGCATGAAGTTGAGTAGTTATCAACAAATTTTCAACAACTTATACACATACTTATACAGGAGTTTTCCACAAACTTATCCACACCCCTATTTTACGCTTTTAATGTTTGTTCTAGAACATGTAATTCATGATTAAGTTGACTATCATGAATCCGCGCTTCAGCAATCCGTCTAACGGCATGTAAAACCGTCGTATGGTCTCTTCCACCAAATAATTCACCTATTTCAGGTAGGCTCTTTTGCGTCAGTTCTTTGGCAATATACATAGCTATTTGGCGGGGTTTAGCAATATTGGCTGGTCTTTTTTTGGAATACATATCAGCTACTTTAATACTGTAAAAGTCAGCTACGGCCTTTTGTATGTTTTCCACAGAAATTTGCCGATTTTGAATGGACAAAAGATCTTTAAGTGCTTCTTTTGCCACATCAATATTGACTTCTTTGCCATGAAAACGAACGTAAGCCATGATTTTTCTAAGGGCGCCCTCTAATTCTCTAATGTTTGAACGCAAATGCTTGGCAATAAAAAAAGCCACATCTTCAGACATTGGAACAAACTCAGCTTGTGCTTTTTTCATCAAAATAGCGACCCTCATTTCCAGCTCTGGAGGTTCTATGGCTACTGTTAGGCCAGAGTCGAAACGAGAAATAAGACGATCATCAATACCATCCATTTCTTTTGGATAGGTATCAGACGTAATAATGACCTGAGCTTTATTTGAGGTTAAAGCTTCAAAAGCATAGAAAAACTCTTCTTGCGTGCGACTTTTACCGCTGAAAAATTGAATATCATCAATTAGTAGCAGGTCTAGAGAGTGATAATACGATTTAAATTTATCAAAAGCTTTTTGTTGGTAGGCTCTCACCACATCAGAAACATACTGTTCGGCATGGATATAGCGAATTTTGGCATTCGGCTTTTGTTGAAGAAGGAAGTTACCAACCGCATGAATTAAGTGTGTTTTGCCTAGACCAACACCACCATATAAGAACATAGGGTTATAGCTTGTGCCAGGGTTATTGGCTACCTGCACCGCGGCGGCCCTAGCAAGCTGGTTTGCTTTACCGTTGACAAAAGTATCAAAAGTTAAATTTGGGTTGAGTTTTGAAAAGTCATCAACATTAATTTGGAACGATACACCCTCAATATCATCAGCCAGTTCATCTTGACTTGCGAGAATATCCTCAGATACAGAGCTAGACCCAATAAACGAAGGAGCTAAAGATTGTTCAGCTTCATTGATGCTGCAAGCCTTAGAGTCCACAATAAACCGGACTTGAGTGCCTGCTGGCAAATAGGTTTCCGCTAAATTAGTGATCTTATTAATAAACTGATTTTTCACCCAATCTAGCTTAAATTGATTGGGGGCTGCAATAATAAAGTTATCTTGGTCAAACCCAAGCGGGGCCAAAGGCTTTATCCAGGTTCTAAATTGAGAACTAGACATTTCTTTTCCAGCATCATTTAAAAACTCACCCCAAAAGGTTTTTTGCTGAACAGTATCAGCTTCTGTATTCAGGGTTGATCGGTTAGATTGCTCCAGATGATTCATTGCGTATTTTTATTATTAAGAAGTTATATTTAAATTTTCGGTGGAAGTTGATTGTATCGAAGTTTATAAGTTATCAACAAAGGAAAACATTGTGGAAAGTTTGTGGATAACTTGTGGATAACTTTAATAAAGATATTAATTTCAATAGTTTAGGCAAAAAAAAGGAAAAACATTTATTACACTTTCTTATATTGTGACAAATCGTAATTTTATATTGACTCGCGTAATTATTTCATGGAAAATAGAAGGTTATCTAGTAATGAGTGATGGCAGAAAATGAAACGTACTTATCAACCCTCAGTAACACGTCGTAAACGTACCCACGGATTTCGTGTTCGCATGAAAACCAGGGGAGGTCGTCAGGTTCTTAATGCTCGCCGCTCCAAGGGCCGTAAGCGTTTAGCCGTCTAAATTTAAAGGGATCTTCCCTTTAAATGCTTTTGGGCGGTAATCACAGAGATTATTCGTTCATGCAAAAACTTCCCAAAACACATATTCTCCAGAACTCGGAGGATATCTCTCGTACTTTGAAAAATAAAAGCACAAGTGCCAAGCATTTATCCTTTTATAAAAATACAAATGCATTGGAAGTGTCACGACTGGGCTTGGCCGTCCCAAAAAAGAATGCAAAACGATCTGTAGATAGAAATAGAATCAAGCGACTGATTAGAGAGGCTTTTCGGCAATCTCCAAAAGACTCTCACTTAGCGTCGGTCGATCTAGTGGTTAAATTACATGCGCCAATCGGAAAAAAAACCCGAAAAAGACTCAGAGAGTCTGAAAGACGCCTCATACGCCAACAATTAAGAGATCACTTTCAAATTAAAGCGTGAAATGAAACATTTCCTATTAAAACTGATTAAAGCTTATCAATACATATTTAGACCAATATTGGGCAACCACTGCCGATTTAGTCCCTCATGTTCTGAATATATGCAAGAAGCCATTCAAACGCATGGCGTCATCAAGGGAATAATCATGGGGTTAAAAAGGATACTACGCTGTGCCCCTTGGAGTTTAGGTGGGTATGACCCGGTTCCAAAGAATCACAAACACGATTTGTGATCTTAAAGCACTACAATCAACGTTTGTAATAAATTTAAAAATGGTAAATATGGATATTAGAAAAACCTTGTTATGGGTTGTGTTTTCAGTTTCGGGCATTATGTTATTTAATAATTGGCAAATATCTAATGGTCAAACTCCATTACCATTATTTGCGCCGCCAACGGCGTCCACAACGAATAACGATAAACCAGAGACAGCTAATAGCGCATCAGTGCCTACGGTCACAGAACCCAAAGCGAGTATCTCTGATGTGCCGTTAAATCAAGCGGATACCGCCACAAGTTCTTTAACTAAAACTTTCTCATTAAAAAATGAAGTTTTAGAAATAAAAATCAACAATAAAGGCGGCACGATTGAACATGCCGTTCTACGTAAACATTTTGAAAATAAAGAGCCGATTGTGTTATTTAACACTGCGGCACAAAGCACCTATCTTGCACGAAGTGGCTTAACCGCCGCCGGCATAGAATTGCCCAATCATAATGATCTTTTTAAGGAAAAGCTTGTAGAGGGTGAAAATAAGCTGATACTTACGGCGAGTAAGAACGGGGTTATCTTAGAAAGAACCTATACCTTAAAGCCAAATAGTTATGTCGTAGAGGTACAAAATAAAATCATTAACCAAACACAGAGTCCACTTTCACCATTCATCTATGCAGAGCTAGTTAAAGATGGCAATGTGAAAGCTGAGAGTCAGTTTTATAGTACTTTTACGGGACCGGCAATTTATACCGATAAAGATAAATATAAAGAAATTGAGTTTAGTGATATCGAAAAGAAAAAGGTAAAAATACCAGAAACTCAAGCTCAGGGTGAGTCAGGATGGATTGCGATGGTTCAACACTATTTTGCAACGGCGTGGATTCCTGATCCATCGAGTGCAAGAGATTTATATTTTGATCGTTTGGGTAATAACCTTTATCGCGTAGGAGTCAAATCAGCGATCAATACGATTGCGGCTGGCGCGAGCGCGACCCAAGACTCAAAACTATTTATTGGACCAGAAGAAGATGGTTTATTAAAAGAGGTTGCGCCAGGCTTTGAATTAATTAAAGATTATGGTTATTTGACCATTATTGCAAAACCATTGTTTTGGATTATGACGCAAATACACGAAGTCGTTCAAAACTGGGGTTGGGCAATTATTATTCTGACAATTTTTATCAAGATAATATTTTTCCCTTTATCAGCGGCCAGCTATAAGTCGATGGCAAGAATGAAAGAGGTTCAGCCACGCTTAGTGCAAATGAAGGAACAATATAAAAATGATCCTCAAAAATTAAACTCAGCAATGATGGCAATGTATAAGCAAGAAAAAATAAATCCACTCGGAGGGTGCTTACCGGTTCTTATTCAAATACCTGTGTTTATATCCCTGTATTGGGTATTGTTGTTAAGTGTTGAGATGCGCGGTGCGCCATGGTTAGGATGGATACATGATTTATCAAAACCTGATACTTTATTAAGCGACCTCGTTGGCCTAAGCATCCCAATTGGAATATTGCCAATCATTATGGCGATATCGATGTTTATTCAAACGAAATTAAATCCAACACCACCAGACCCTGTTCAAGCTAAAGTAATGTTGTATATGCCGCTTGCGTTCTCTTTAATGTTCTTCTTTTTTCCATCAGGACTTGTGTTGTATTACATTGTTAACAACGTTTTATCGATTGCTCAACAATGGCAAATCAATAATATGTTTGGAAGTAAAAAAAGTTAAAGATGAATGCAGCTTAAACGTGAACCGATTATTGCTCAAGCAACAGCAATAGGTAAAGCTGGAATTGGAGTCGTGCGTATTTCGGGGGAGGGCTTGAGGCCCCTCCTAGAAAAACTTTTAATAGATAAAGTCTTACCGCGTCAAGCGCGGCTGATGCAATTAAAAGATGCACAGGATCAATTGATTGATCAAGGACTACTTATTTATTTCCCGGCGCCCTACTCATTCACGGGCGAGGACGTTCTAGAGTTTCATGGCCACGGCGGCATCTTAGTGATGAATCTAGTGATACAACGTTTTATCGAGCTAGGGCAAAGTATTCATTTACGATTGGCAAAGCCTGGTGAATTTAGCGAAAGAGCCTTTTTAAATAACAAAATTGATTTAACACAGGCTGAGGCAATCGCAGACCTCATCGAAGCGAATTCGGTGGCCGCGATTAAAAGCGCCAATCGATCATTAAGCGGTGTTTTTTCGAAAAAAATAAATAGCTTAGTCGAACAATTGACGCATTTGAGAATATTAGTAGAAGCTACCTTAGATTTCCCTGAAGAGGAAATTGAGTTTTTAGAAAATGCCCACGCAAAAGAGCAGTGGCAAGCAATTCATGAAGAGCTGTTAGGTGTTATCAGCGTTTCTAAACAAGGTGCTTTATTAAGAAATGGCGCGTTAGTTGTATTGGCCGGAGCCCCTAATGTAGGAAAAAGCTCATTAATCAATCAATTAGCACAACAAGAGGTCGCCATTGTCACGCCAATTGCTGGAACCACCCGAGATCGCATACGGGAAGAGATTTCTTTAGAGGGCATTCCTTTACAAATAGTAGATACCGCAGGACTTCGACAGAGTGATGATGCCGTAGAAAAAATTGGCATTGAAAGATCTTGGTCCGCCATTAAAGAGGCGGATATTATTTTATTTTTAAGAGATGCCTCAGTTGCAAATCAAGAGGACAGTGAGATACTTTTGAGAGAGATTTATGCCAGCTTAGAGCAATTTCAAAATCATTCTGCCCAAGTCATTGAGGTTTGGAATAAACAAGATCAAATGACACACCGGGGAACTAAGGATCGACTCTACATATCCGCGAAAAATGGGTTTGGAATAGACGACCTTAAAAAAGGCATCTTACAGATACTTGGTTGGGAAAGTCATGCAGATGATCTTATATTAGCTAGACAAAGGCATATTGATGCATTGAATAAAGCCTTAAAGCATTTGATGCATTCACAAACATATTTGTCGCAAGGTAATGCGAGTTTAGAGTTATTTGCTGAGGAATTAAGGTTGGCGCAAGACGAGTTGGGTGAAATAACCGGTAAATTATTGCCAGATGACTTGTTGGGTAAAATCTTTAGTTCCTTTTGCATAGGTAAGTAGGCTAAAGTAAAAGTAAGACAGACTGCAAGTAAAATACAGATTACGTTGCACCGCAACAAGAAAAAATCAAAAAAAATGCGAAAATAAGAGATATTTAATTAAAACTTCACCACCCTCCTATATGACAAAAAACACAAACTCACCTGAAATTAACTTAAATACCCCTTCTTACATAAATCATCAAAAACTCATTGCTTGGGTCAATGAAATCGCTAGCTTGACGCAGCCGGACCAAATTTATTGGTGTGATGGCAGCACCGAAGAATATGATCGTTTATGTCAACAAATGGTCGATTCAGGGACGATGAAAAAACTAAATCCCGCCAAAAGAAAAAACTCCTATTGGGCTTGCTCAGACCCTACAGACGTAGCGCGCGTTGAGGACAGAACATTTATTTGTTGGCCTAAAAAAGAGCAAGCAGGACCAACGAATAATTGGATTGAACCACAAGAGATGCGTCAAACGATGGGTGGCTTGATGGCCGGAAGTATGCGTGGCAGAACAATGTACGTAGTGCCTTTCTCTATGGGGCCTTTGGGGTCTCCCATTGCGCATATTGGTGTCGAGCTTACAGATAGTCCCTTTGTTGTGGTGAACATGAAAATCATGACCAGAATGGGAAAAGCAGTTTTTGATGTATTGGGAAATGAGGGCGAATTTGTTCCGTGTGTTCACTCTGTTGGCAAGCCTTTAGCCAGTGGTGAAAAGGATGTTGTATGGCCATGTAACCCAACTAAATATATTGTCCACTATCCTGAAACACGAGAAATTTGGTCGTATGGCTCTGGCTATGGTGGCAATGCCCTATTGGGTAAAAAGTGTTTTGCTTTGCGGATTGCCTCTGTGATGGGGCGTGATGAAGGATGGAATGCCGAGCATATGTTGATCTTAGGGGTGACTTCACCTGAGGGTAAGAAATTTCATGTGGCCGCAGCCTTTCCGTCGGCGTGTGGAAAAACAAATTTTGCAATGTTGATTCCGCCAGCAGGATTTAATGGCTGGACGGTAACGACAATTGGTGATGATATTGCCTGGATTAAGCCAAGACCAGATCCAAAGACAGGAAAGATTCGCTTATATGCAATTAATCCAGAGGCAGGCTTATTTGGTGTTGCCCCAGGAACTAACTCGATTACGAATCCGAACTGCATGTCTTCTTTAAATGAAAACGTGATATTTACTAATGTGGCATTAACAGATGACGGTGATGTTTGGTGGGAAGGTATGACCAAGGAAGCGCCGGCGCATTTAATTGATTGGCAAGGTAAAGACTGGACACCTGCCGACGGACAAGCGGGTAAAAAGGCAGCACATCCAAATGCCAGGTTTACAGTAGCTGCGATCAATAACCCAGCGTGTGATGCGCAATGGAATGATCCAGAAGGGGTTCCTATTGATGCCTTTATTTTTGGTGGAAGACGCTCGACAACCGTGCCACTCGTTACTGAGTCTCGTGATTGGGTAGAGGGTGTCTATATGGCTGCGACCATGGGCTCAGAGACCACTGCTGCTGCAACAGGAAAAACAGGAGTTGTCCGAAGAGACCCGTTTGCCATGCTGCCGTTTGCGGGCTATAACATGAGCGAATACTTCCAGCATTGGTTAAATTTGGGCAATAAGCTTACCCAAGCAAATGCAGTACTGCCAAAAATCTTTTGCGTTAACTGGTTTAGAAAAGGCGATGATGGTAAGTTTGTTTGGCCAGGTTATGGCGAGAACATGCGCGTGCTCGCATGGATTTTAGGGCGTGTAGAGCAATCGGCACAAGCAAAGGAAAACATTTTTGGTTATTCACCAAACTACCAAGATATTAACTGGCAGGGCATTAACTTTAGTGAGGCTCAGTTTAATCAGGTGATTTCAGTTGATAAAGAGTCCTGGCGCGAAGAGCTGAAATTACATGAAGAGTTGTTTGAGCAGCTTGCTTATGGTTTACCACCTGTTTTAAAAGAAACCAAAACTAAGCTCGAAAATTTATTGGCTTGATTCTGAGTTGCTATTATTGCGACAGGCAAGAGACTTGTCTGTTTGCAGCTTTTTGTTTTCATCGATATAAACACACTCATCACTGAGTTTATTGGGGTCTGTCTTTTTATATGAATTGACAGACTCTATTTGTTTTGCAATCAATGTCTCTTTAACGCCTTTACCCTTAGCGTCCAAGCAGTCTTTGAATATTTTAGATGTCTCATCTTTGACGATTAATAATAGTGGCGCACATTTAGCTCTTAATTCAGCATCAAGCGCACTTAATGCGATAGGGTTTGGTTTCATGACAATAGGTGAGATGCCACCCCCAATTGGATTAACTGGCTTACCAGCAACCTGCACTTCAAAGTGAAGGTGCGGACCCGTAGAACGCCCCGTATCCCCAACAAGACCGATTAACTCCCCTTTTTGCAACTCTTGATTTTCTTTTATTAAGATTGCCGATAGGTGTCCATACAGAGTAGTAACTTGATTTGGGTGGGTGATTTCAATATAGTTTCCATAACCACTTTTGTCGTTATTGGGCACTACTTTAGTAACCCTACCTTTAGCAGCCGCTACAACGGGCGTCCCATGATCACTTGAAAGATCTACCCCCGTATGGAAGGCTGGTTGAGATGTGAATGGGTCTATACGTTCCCCAAAAGAATTGCTGACCGTGTATTTTCCGATGAGAGGTATCCCTTCGGGCAAGTTGCTTTGTAAAAGCATTGCTTGGGTAAGACCTTTTTTAAGTAGAGGTAGTTCGGCATTGATTTGCTCAAGTGCTGTATCGAGCTTTTCAAAAGAAGATTGTGGCTCATACCCAGCAGACGCTAAATTAAATTTGTCTAAAGGTAAGTACTTACCACCGCTATTGCCATTGCTCTTATTTGACTTATCTGTAGGGGGTGATTGTTTATCGAGTTTTTCTTTAAAGTTATAAACCTCATTAATATCATTGATGGCCTTATTTAACTTATCTTCGAGTTGGTTAAAGCGCGAAATCATCTCTTGGCTCAGAGGAGGAGCGGGCTCCGGGGGAGGAACAAATCCTAAATAGAAACCATGTGAAAATAGAAGCCTTGTACCAATTACAGCACAGAGGATGAGGATGACGATCCAAAAAAAAAGATGTTTTTTTCGAATAGAAAAATATTTATTGGCATCATTATCAGGTGGTTCTTTGCCTAGCATTGCATCCCAAATTTGTAGACTAAGTGGTGATTATATCTATCTGTCATGATAAAGTTAAACTCAACTGCAACAAATTATCAGGTTATGGTCGTTGGCGCAGGAATTGCTGGATGTACGATTGCAGGTGAGCTGGTCAGAGCGGGGATTTCGGTTGGCCTAGTAGATCAACACCATGAGCCGGCAATAGAGACATCGGGGCATCAAACAGCGCTCGCTCATCCACAAATTGGAAAAAAAATAACAAAACTCCAGCGTTTTACACAATTGGCTAATCAGATTGCAAATCATCAATGGCAAAACGCACAAATCATTCAATCCGCTTTTGAGCCGCGTAGAGATTTAGATCAAGAACAACTTAGCAATCTAGCCGAACTCTCTAGAGAAATGGGATACGGCAACGAAACGATACAGTTGATTTTTAAGGAAGAGGCAAAAGCGAAAACAAACGTTGCAGCAAATGGCATCTGGTATAAAACCGCTGCCGTTTATAGCTTACCCAAGATTTGCCATGAGGAAATTAAAGGATTATTACCCGAGCAACTTCACTGGGGTCAGGCAATTCAAAAAATTCAATATCACCAAAACGAGTGGCAAGTTTTTTCTCAAGAGGGCGAGTTAATCTGCTCAACAAAAGCCTTGATTTTAGCAAATGGGATGGGCGTACAAGAGCTATTAAAAACTATCGCTATCAATTTACCTTTAAGACCAGTGCGGGGGCAATTAAGTACTTTTTATATCCAAGCCGAAAGTCCGTTAGTGCCATTTTTGCCAAAAGCCGTTTTAAGAGGAGATGGTTATTGTCTGCCAGCAAAAAAGTTAAAAGATGGATCTTGGTCTTGGGAGGTGGGCTCAAGTTACGATGAGGACAATGCAGAAAAAAATATCTGGCAGAAAAGTGATTACGACAACGCGATTAAGGGTTTAACACTTATTGGGTGTGAGCAGTCACTTATAAGTGAACTCGTGCCACATTCAGCATATGTTGGTGTGCGGAGCGCCTCAAAGGATCGGCTGCCATTAATCGGACCAGTACCTCAACATCCTGGGCTCTATCTTGCCTGTGCTTACGGCTCAAGAGGTGTGTTGTGGTCCGCATTAGCGGCACCACTCATCAGAGCCTATGTTGAGTCTTTTTTTGCTGGTGCGGACCGTTTACGCGCAGGTTTTTTGGCAGGAGCTTCTGCAACGCTTTCGGCAGAAGTTGCCTCTTCAGTTAATCCGGCTCGTTTTTTAGCTGGAGCTTTAGGAGCCCGTACTTCGAACTCAAAACCAATCTTCCCCGTTTCTTGACGAACTAAGTAAGCTTTAAAGATACGACCAGTTCTCTGGGATTTGAAGTTTGGTAATAAATCTGTTTTTCCTGTTGCTAATAACTTTTGGACTTGCTCCTCAGAGATCTCCTGTTGAAGAATCACTTTGCCAGTATTAAAGTCGCAATTTTTATTCGGGCCAACAGAGTGTTCACAGATATATTTCATGCCATGCTCATAGACAGCGCCAGAACATTTTGGACATGGTCCTAAACTAGTTTGTCCCGTGAAATCGACAGGCTCTAAATTATCTTCATCTGAGTTTCCAAAATCAAATTCTAGTTTAAAGCCAGCGTTAGGATAGTCTTTATCATCTAAAGGAATTGGACTGAGTTTAATAATCGCAGCAAAAGGGCGCCCCATTTTGCTGCGGAAACCTTGTAAAGGCCCAACTGTTTTATTGAGCAATAGCTCTTCTGCCTCTTCGTATTCAAGTGTTTTACCGCCAGGTATCTTGCTCATGGAAAAACCACATTTTTCACAGGCAAAACGGCGATAGTTTTCTTTTACAGGACCCCCACAATGAGGACATGGAGTATTAAGCGTAATGTAATCACCCGGAATCGTATCGCTATCAAACTCTTTGGCTCTCTTAACAATTCGCTGGGTCATTTGAGCAATTTCTTGCATGAAGGACTCTCTTTTTATTAAGCCCTTCTCCATTTGTGAAAGCTGAAACTCCCAGCCACCCGTTAGGGCTGGTTGGGTGAGTTCTTCAATACCAAGACCGCGTAATAGAGTCATCAGCTGAAAAGCTTTAGCGGTTGGAATGAGCTCGCGCCCTTCTCGAACCATATACTTTTCATAGAGAAGTCCTTCAATCGTTGCCGCGCGCGTTGCCGGCGTGCCAAGACCTTTTTCAGCCATTGCCTCACGAAACTCATCTTCTTCAACTAATTTACCAGCCCCTTCCATTGCGGAGAGTAAAGTCGCTTCTGAATACCGCGCAGGTGGTTTAGTTTTAAGAGCAACTGAAGTAACAGTTTCCGTTTGTACTTTTTCATTAGGGCTAACAGCAATAAGCTCTTTATCATCTTGATTTGACTTGCCATAAACAGAAAGCCATCCTGGCTCGATGAGCACTTTACCTTCCGTTTTAAAATTCATGCCACTCACAGTCGTGACTCGAGTGGTAAGCATAAACTCAGCTGGCGGATAGAAAATTGCTAAAAAACGTCTAACAACAAGATCATAAAGTTTTTGTTCCGGCTCTGAGAGAGTTTTAGGTGGGGCCTGAAGAGTCGGAATAATAGCAAAGTGATCTGATATTTTAGTGTTGTCGAAAATCTTTTTATTGGGCTTGACCCAATTATTTTTCTTAATTTGTTGTGCAAAAACAGTATAGTTTGGGACAGACTCACCAAGCTGAGCGATAGTCTCTTTTACCGTACTAATATAGTCTTCCGGTAACGCGCGTGAGTCCGTTCTTGGGTAGGTAAGTATTTTATGGCGCTCATACAAAGCCTGAGCTAAGCCGAGTGTGTTTTTTGCTGAAAAACCAAACCGTGCATTTGCTTCTCTTTGTAAGCTGGTTAAATCAAACAGCTGGGGCGCCTGTTGAGTGGAGGGCTTCGCTTCTTCTTGAACGGATCCTGATTTATTACCACAAGCAATAACAACACTCTGCGCTTGGGCCTCACTCCAGATTCTGCTTTCACGCAACTCTGGATCGTTGGACTCTGTTCTTGATGACTTTTTAAACTCGGGATCAAACCATCTACCCTCGTATACCCCTTTAGCGCAAATAAACTCAGCCCGAACTTCCCAGTAATCCCGAGAGATGAAGCGGCGAATTAATTCTTCACGCTCCACAACAATGGAAAGCGTTGGAGTTTGCACACGCCCGACGGTGGTTAGGAAAAACCCACCACTTTTACTATTAAATGCGGTCATGGCACGTGTGCCATTGATACCTACCAACCAATCTGCCTCAGAACGACAGCGTGCCGCGTCAGAGAGAGGCATCATATCTTGATCGCTACGCAGTTTTGCAAAACCCTCACGAATAGAGTTCGGCGTCATAGACTGCAACCAAAGTCGCTCAATTGGTTGAGCGGCTTTAGACTGCTGTGCAATGAGACGAAAAATAAGCTCCCCTTCTCGACCCGCATCACAAGCATTAATTAATTTAGAGACGTCCTTACGCTTAATAAGTTTTTGAAGGACCTTTAGACGGCTTTCCGTTTTAACAATGGGTCTTAGTTCAAACCGCGGAGGAATTACAGGAAGATTATTAAAAGACCATTTACCTCTTTTAACTTCGAACTCTTCAGGAACGGCGATTTCTAACAAATGGCCGACAGCTGATGAAATAATGAAATCATCCCTTTCAAAGAAATCATCGTGCTTAGTAAACCCTCCTAAAGCTTTTGCAATATCGGATGCAACAGAAGGTTTTTCTGCAATAACTAAGGTTTTATTACCTAAAGTTTCTGAACTAGATGAGGCGGGTTTTTTGGCCACTATTTTTTACCTTATTTGTGAATTCCTTTTTTTATTATTACCCGAAGAAATAAATTTAGTGTGGAAATTTAAATACGAATCAAAAAATAATTCAGATTAACACATATAAATGCTTGTTTTATATAGGTATTTTATTTAATAAAAAAAGTACAGGACAATGTTTTTAGGCGCGCAGACAAAAGATAACATCGTTTAAAATGGAATTTACATATAAAAAGAGTACTTACACAGACATGGCACTATTAGAAATACTTTGTTACCCAGATCCTCGTTTGCATAAAACCGCGCGCCCCGTGCAAAAGTTTGATGCGAGCTTAAGGGCAAAGGTGGATGATATGGCACAAACGATGTATGAGGCTCCAGGCATTGGTTTGGCAGCAACGCAGGTCAGTATTTTAGAAAACATCATCGTTATAGACATATCAGATAGTCGGGATGAGTTACAGGTCTTTATTAATCCAGAAATTATCTGGAAAAGCCAAGAGAGTAAAAGTTGGCGAGAGGGTTGTTTGTCAGTGCCAGAATATTTTGACGAAGTATCACGTCCAGACCGGGTAAAAGTAAGAGCACAAAATATTCAAGGTGAATATTTTGAGATAGAGGCTGAAGGTATTTTATCGGTCTGTATACAGCATGAGATGGATCACTTAGTCGGCAAGGTCTTTGTAGAGTATTTGTCGCCACTCAAGCGCGCCCGAATTAAAGGCAAAATGAAAAAAAGGTTTCACACCTAAGTAAGCTTTGCCACTTGGCAATGTTTGCTTTGCAAATCCTCCAAAAACTGATCTGACTTTAGATAGGCAAATTCGATGGGGCGTTGGCGACCAATGGCATCATTGCGCACTTCACACTTTGCGGGGTGACACATGATTAAGGTGTTTTCCTGGGCAAGTGCCAACCATTTTTTCATGAGACTTCCATAAGCGTTGGGGCTAGGTGCATTAAAACCATAGACGCCCAGAAATCCAGCATTGTGAGAAATGTGAGATTGATTCAATTGTTTTAAAAATGCATTACCACCTAAAACATTAAGTAAATAAGCTTTGCTTGCTTGAGGTAGTCCCTCTGTTCTGGGAGGGAGTACGGTAGACCGCATCCATAATGTCGGGTGATCTTGATAGCGATGCTGGGCAAGCGCAATAAGGAGGTCTCGAATCTGCGGGAATTGATGAACATGTTGATGGCCATCAATAAAATCTGGGCGGAATTGAAAAAGATCTTCGAATTGTTGTATTTGAGAGTCGAGCGCCTGTTGAATACGGCGTGTATTTAGTAAGCCCAGATGGCTCAGTAAAATAAGACGCCCTAAAGGCATGAAAAAAGTTGCGTCATTAAAGGGTAGCGTTAGATTAAAGTGAAGCCCAACTTGAAGACCCTGCTGGCGAGCTAAAGAGATTTGCTGCAGGTGGTCCTTGATAAAGGGGCTTTGCGATAAAACACTCATTTGGTTGAGTCGCCCAAGTGCAAATAACTCTAAGCACCCATCTGCAATAGCGGGGTCTTGCCCAATATCATCAGCGCAGATCGAGATGTTCATATTAGGTCTTTGCAAATGCCCAGTATTTACTACTAAAGTAAGTGCCTATAGCAACAATGAGTAACACCAAAATAAGTGCTACCTGGTAGGGGAGATCTAAAAGATAAATAGCCAAACTTAATAAAAGCTCATTACAAATAAAACTCGTGAGTGAAATAACAAAATAGGGAAGCAGGGATTGCCCAATTGATTTATTACTATTAGCAAATGTAAATAATCGTTGCCCAGTAAAACTCACACAAAAGGCGATTAAAAAAGCAAAAAAATTAGCTACCAAAGGGTTGAAGGAAAAATACTCCACCAACAAAATAACGACCAAGAAGTGAACTAGTGCCGCTATAGCACCAACCACCATAAACTTAAAGGCCTGCGGTATCTTATCGATCAAGTTGACTGTTGTCATGATCTTTGGAGATGAGGTAGAGAGGGCGTTGTTTTACTTCGGTAAAAATGCGCCCAATGTATTCACCTAGCACTCCAATCGATAAAAGTTGCACGCCTGAAAACAACATGAGTGCAACGGTAATGGTTGGCCAACCACTGGTTGGATTGCCATTAATTAAGGTATCAAATACGACAAAGAGACCATAAGCAATAGCAACTACAGAAATAATGACACCGACAAAAGTCCAAACCCGCAAAGGTAGGGTGCTAAAAGAAGTAACGCCGGATAAGGCCAGCTTGATAAGGTTGCTTAAGCGAAAGCTGGAGCTGCCACTGAGGCGGTCTGCCGGGACGAAAGGAATCGCGATTGATTTGAACCCAACCCAAGCATACAGACCTTTCATAAAGCGGTTGCGTTCAGGCAGGGCTCGCAAGGCATCCACCACTTTGCGGTCAAGCCAACGAAAATCGCCAGCATTTTGCGGAATCGGCACATCGGCACCAGCGCTCATTAAAGAATAAAAAAAGCGGGTACCTAAGCGTTTTAGAAACGATTCATTGTGGCGATCAACAATAACGCCATACACCATGTCATAGCCAGACAGCCACAACTGGCTCATTTCCGTGAGCTTATCTAGGGGGTGCTGGAAGTCAGCATCGATTAAGAGAACCGCATCACCGCGTGCATAATCGAGCCCACAGGATAGAGCTGCTTCCTTACCAAAGTTTCGGGAAAACTCTAAATAACGAACACCTGGTTGATTAGCTAACTCATCAGCGACTTCATTGGTATTATCTTTACTACCATCGTTAATGAGCAAAATCTCATACCTTGGTGTAATGCTTGTCAAAGCATCTTTTAGGGCCCCTACAAAGTGTGAAAGATTCGTAGACTCGTTGTACGCTGGCACAACAATCGATAAACTGAAGTTATTAGGTCGATTAACTTGTATAGACATACCTAAAGTTTAACTGTAATTTTATAATCAGAACATAATTAATATTAATGAAAAGACCCCATTCTTGACCGCGTCTAATACAAGCAGATTAAGCCTTAATCAAACTTCGATCATTCCGATCCTGTTATTGATTGCTTTTATTTGGTTTTGTACATTCATGATCTTCCGCCAGGCGCCTGAATGGGACAATATGGAAGAACTGGTGTGGGCAAATAGTTTTGAGCTTGGCTATCAAAAACACCCTCCCTTACCAACCTGGATACTTTACCCATTAACCTTGATATTTGGCCGTGTGATTTGGTTGCCAACGGCCTTGGGGCTAATATGCGTTGCGCTGGGGCAATGGATTACCTATCAACTGTATTTGCGCATTGCCAAACATGCAAAGCTCAGCAATCCACAAGAGATGAGTCTTTTAGCCATTTTAGTCAGCTCACCATTAATCTATTTTAGTATTCGTGGCGGTGACTTTAATCACAATGCCGTGCAATTATGGTCAATTGCGGCTATGTACTATTTTTACTATAGAGCTTGGGAGAGCGAAGCAGTTATTCAATCCAATAACAAATACTTTGGGTACTGGGGCCTCATGGGTTTGATGATGGGCTTGGCGTTTATCTCAAAATATAGTGTTGTGATTCAAATAGGTGTTTTGATTGCTCATTTTTGCTTTGTTGGACGTTGGCGAAGCGGTAGGTCATGGTTGGGCGTATTGTTAGCCGGTGTCGTTTTTCTGGGCATAATCACCCCCCATTTAGTTTGGCTTTATCACCAGACAGAAATGGGTCAAGGGCCAATTTATTACGCCTCACAATTAATGACTACCCAGTCATCTCTTTTTGAGAGATGTATCACGATGTTGAAAGACTTTTTACTTACTCAAGTCTTTCGACTCGTGCCGTGTTTTTTGGTTGTAGGAGTAATTTACTTTCTGTATAAAAAGACTATTTCTAAATTGGGGAGTTCTGATAAACCCCAATCTTGGTGGTCGCAAGTTCAACGTCAAGACCGACGGTTTTTAATCTGGCTAGCGCTTGGGCCTTGCGTACTGGCGATGTTGATTGGTATTATTTTAGACCAAAAGATTGAAGCAAAGTGGGCGGTTACTTTCTTTATTGTTGTTGGCTTTATAGGGTGGTTTTATGCTAATGACCTACTTGATGTAGTTCGATTGAGAAAAATCGTCATCCTGGGCCATGTCATTTTCGCGGTCAGCTATGGAGTCATCACGGGGCCAGTGGCCAGTTATTTAGGAAAACAAGGGCGAAGCAATTTTCCAAGTAAAGCCTTGGCGAACGTGATTGCGCAGCGCTGGCAAGAGCATCCCGAGTTAACTAAGGGTGAGCCTATACGGCTGATTGTTGGCGATACTTGGATTATTGGACATACGATCATTCATGATCAGGTGAGTCAAGGAAAAAATATAAAGCCATGGATAGATGCCAATGACCTGTCATCTCCTTGGATGAGGCCTGAGGATAAACGCCATACGGCCTTAATATTGATAGACCATGCGCCAAAGCCACTAGGTCAATGGTGGCGAGCAGGACACCCACCGAGCAAAGAAGTACAACGCATGTTTGATCAGGCGCCGGTTAAAGGTGTCGAGATAGTTCCCTGGACAATGAAAACTGATGCCCCGCCTCTCGAGATACAGTGGGCAATATTGCCTTACGAGCCATCATGAAAAAATTAAAAATAGTTTTTGCAGGAACCCCAGAATTTGCGGCGATTATATTAGGTGAGCTGGTGCAGTCTTCGCATGAAGTTGTTGGCGTGATGACACAGCCAGATCGACCAGCAGGGAGAGGCTTAAAGGTTTTACCAAGTTTGGTGAAACAGCGAGCACTAGAGCTAAAAATACCTGTTATGCAACCAACTTCATTAAAGTTAGATGGCAAATATGGACAAGAGGCAGAAAATACGAAAACGCAGTTAGAGCAGTTAGCGTTTGATGTGATGATTGTGGCAGCCTATGGCTTGATTTTGCCCCAGTGGGTTTTAAGCCTTGGACAGTCCCGCCACGCTTTAGGTTGTATCAACGTGCACGCATCACTACTGCCTCGTTGGCGAGGTGCGGCACCTATCCATCGTGCAATTTGGGCTGGTGATGAAGTAACAGGAACTTGTATTATGAAAATGGCAGAAGGCTTAGATACCGGCCCTATTATTGCGCAAGAGATGATGCCGATACAAAGCTTAGATACCACAGCAACCTTACATGATCGATTGGCAGCACAAGGGGCGCGCATTTTGTTAGAGGTTTTAGACCACGCAGCTCAGCTAGAAAATATTACCCTTACCGAACAAGCGTCAATTGGGGTTACCTACGCAGAAAAAATAAAAAAAGAAGAAGCCAAAATTAACTGGAATCAACCAGCAAATCTGACAGATCGACAGATACGTGCATTAAATCCATCTCCTGGGGCAATTACTTCACTGAATAACGAGATCGTTAAAATATGGCTTTCTGAAAACATCTCACATCAATGGCAAAAAGATGCCAGTCACAGGCCTGGTCAAGTATTAGAGCTTGATGAATTCGGAATCAGTGTTGCAGGAGCCGGTGGCGTAATACGCCTTCTAGAAATACAAAAGGCAGGCTCAAAAAGAATGAGTGCAACACAGTTTGCAAAAAGTGTTCAATTAAAAAAAGGACAGTTTTTTGAATGAGTCAAACTTTTACATTCGTACTTTATGATAAAAACATGCATATTTTGAGGGAAAAATTTCATGTTTAATTTAACAAAAACTGCAATTTTAATGGCGGCAATAACCGCCTTATTTGTGTATGTCGGCGGAGCCTTGGGTGGACCGCAAGGCATGATTCTTGCGCTAATAATGGCAATTGGTATGAACTTTTTTAGTTATTGGAACTCAGATAAGATGGTTTTAAAAATGTTTGGGGCAAGACAAGTAGATGAACAAAGTTTCCCTGCTTATTACAACGTTATTAAAGAGTTAGCGCAAAAGGCAAACTTGCCAATGCCAAAAGTATATTTAATCGATGAAAATGCCCCTAACGCTTTTGCAACTGGCAGAAACCCAGAAAATGCCGCCGTTGCGGCAACCTCTGGCATCATGAATATATTAAATGAGAGAGAGCTTCGCGGTGTGATGGCGCATGAGCTAGCGCATGTAAAAAACCGTGATATTTTGATATCAACCATCGCAGCTACGATGGCTGGGGCTATAGCAAGCCTTGCAAATTTTGCTATGTTCGCAGGTGGCAGAAACCGTGAAGGGGGAGCCCATCCACTGAGTTTTTTATTGGTGTTTTTAGCGCCGCTTGCTGCAAGTTTGATACAGATGACGATTTCAAGAGCTCGGGAGTATGAGGCGGACCGCATAGGGTCAGAGATTTCAGAGGATCCATTAGCATTAGCTTCAGCCCTCAAGAAAATTGAAAGCGCAGTCCAAGGTATACCATTTGAAAGAGCAGACGCACACCCAGCAGTAGCTCAAATGATGATTATGAATCCTCTATCAGGCGGTGGTCTGCGTGGTCTGTTTTCAACACACCCAGCCACAGAAGAACGAGTTGGTAAATTAGTAGAAATGTCAAAAACAGGAACATACCCCGCATAGTGCCACTAAATACAACTAACGCAAGCATAAATCCAACCAGGGCTTCTGGAAGTAACCTATGTAATACGATACTTCTCGCAGCGCAATTGCTAGATCAAGTACGTCTTGGGACATCACTGACTCAGGCCTTGGCACAAGCACCTTCAGAAAATAGGTCGGCAGCACAAAGTTTGACTTTTGATGCACTAAGATACAAGCCAAAAATATTACAAGCACTGCGGCCGTATTTACATAAAGCGATTGACCCTGAGGTTGAAGATATATTTTTAATCGCAATTAGCACTTTGTTTTTGCAGACACAAAATCAATATGCACCCTACACATTGGTCAATGAAACAGTAAAAGCAGCCGATCAATCACGAAAAACAAAGCACGCAAAAGGTTTAATCAATGCAGTGTTAAGAAGGCTGATAGAAAACCCACAAGCCTTACAAATAGATGTAATTGATGCGCAGTATCCCTCTTGGTGGGTTAAAAGCTTAAAAAAAGCATATCCAAATCAATTTGCACCGATTTTAGAAACGAATTTAAACCCAGCAAAAATGTTTTTAAGAGTAAATCCGCACCGCGTAACTTTATCTGCATATCGGGCAGAGTTACAAAGTGCAGGTATTGGAGTATTAGAAATTCCGAAGCAATGGCAGGACCTTGCGCCATTAGCGATTGCTTTAGAGGGTTCAATTCCTGTTCATACATTACCTGGGTTTCAGGAGGGGTTTGTAAGCGTTCAAGACTTGGGGGCACAAATAGCCGCGCAATTAATTGCGCCCAAAGACCATGAGGATGTATTAGATGCTTGTAGTGCCCCTGGTGGTAAAGCTTGTCATTTACTCGAGCTTGCGGATATCAATCTTGACGTGCTAGAAATTAGTGAAGAGCGCATGGTGCGCGTGAAAGAAAATTTATCACGGCTACATTTAAATGCCAACATCATCATTGGAGACGCAGCAAGGGCATCTACATGGTGGACTGGAAAACACTATGATGCTATTTTGGCAGACGTGCCATGCTCAGCCACGGGTATTATTCGACGACACCCAGATATTTTATATTTGAGACGAAGTGCAGATATCGTACAACTACAAGAGTTACAACGTAAAATCACCGAGGAGTTATGGGGTTTGTTAAAGCCTGGAGGCAGAATGTTATTTGTGACGTGTTCTATCTTGCCGCAAGAAGGGGAGCAACAGCTAGAATGGTTTTCCAATAACTTACCCGATGCGTTACGATTAGATTGTCTTGGACAATTGTTGCCAAATGAGTGGCATGATGGTTTTTATTATGGAATGTTACAAAAGAAAAGATGAGGCGATTTAAAAAACTCTTCGTCGTTTGTATGTTAGTTATGACATGGGTATGCACGGCTATTGCATACGCAGAGGGCATTAAATTAAGACAGCTTCAATTAGAGCCGGTCGAGCAAAATTGGGTTATTAATGCTTCGTATCAAATTGACTTACCGCCCGAATTAAGTGATGCGGTAAAAAAAGGAATTACTTTTCATTTTTTGACGGAGTTTAATGTAACGAGGGGACGCTGGTATTGGTTTGAAGAAAAACCAATCACAGCAAATAAATACATCAAGCTTTCATTTCAACCTCTTACACAGGTGTACCGGGTCAATGTTGGCGCATTAACTATTTCCGCAACCACTCTCGAGGAAGCATTAATTCAGGTGGGCGCCATTGCGGGTTGGCAAGTTGCTGAATTATCTGCCCTTGATAATGGACGTCAATATGATGGTGCCATTCGAATGCGCTTAGATTTAAGCCAACTACCAAAGCCCTTTCAGATTAACGCGTTAAATGCTCGTGAGTGGAATTTGTCAAGTGATTGGCACCAATTTTCTATGACGCCAAAATATCGGGTGACAGGTAAGTAATGAACGAGCCAAAAGTCATCTATTCAGAAAATATGATTGCCAGTCAGTATGGAATCAAAAAAGAACTGACAGCATTTCTTATTTTGGTATTTTTCTTAGGGATTTTATTGCTCGGTCTTTTAACCGGGATCAGCGCAGATGCAAAATTTTTAAGCCAATATTTTGTTTGGCTGTATTCCATTAATATCGTTGTAGGAATTGTCTTACTATTAGTCATTATTGGCCTTATCGTCACACTCACTATTCGTTGGCGCCAGGGTTTTTTTGGTACAAAATTAATTGCAAAATTAGCAATGATTTTTGGATTAGTGGGAGTCTTACCCGGTGCAATTTTATATTCTGTATCCTTGCAGTTTGTCGGAAGAAGTATTGAGAGTTGGTTTGATGTCAATATTGAGTCTGCTCTAGAGTCGGGCTTACAACTGGGACGCTCCTCCTTTGAAATTACGCAACATGAATTTTTAGCATCCGGATATCAATTAGCTGTTCATCCACAGATAAATAAGATTGGATCAAACCAAGAGTTAAAGAATTTATGTTCCGCCGCACAGGCAGATCAGATCGCTATTGTGGATCAATCTAATCGTGAGTATTTTAGTGTCAGCTGCGCTCATCAAGATATTGTAGAAACAGGTCTTACGCAAGACCTTATTGCGGAATTAAAGAAAAATAACAAGGCATCTTCCATCGAAGAAGTAGGGAGCACCCCGGGGGAAGAGGCTTATCAATTAAATGCGTTATATGGTTTATCTAACCAACGTATTTTAAAACTAACCAAGCGTTTAGATCCAACGCTCGTGGAGAGTGCCAAAGTTGTTCAAAAGGCCTATAGCGAGTATCAAGAAAAATCTCTGAGCCGGCTTGGTTTAAAAAAAATGTACATAGGTTCATTAACCTTAACTATGTTTATGGCGCTGTTTATTGCAATTTTATTGGCGCTCATATTAGGTCGGCAGTTGGCTAGGCCATTACTCATGTTGCTTCGGGGAACTCAATCGGTTGCACAGGGGGACTTATCTCCTAAGCCGCAAATGGACACCCCGGACGAATTAGGTGAGTTGACTCGGCAATTTAATAAGATGACCAAGCAATTGTTGGAGGCGAGAATGTCGCTTCAAGAGTCGAAGGATTTCTCGGAATCAGTTCTTGCAAACTTAACTGCTGGGGTTTGTGTATTTGATGCCAATTTTAGATTATTGGTATCGAATGAAGGCGCGAAGCGGATTTTAGAGAAAGACTTATCACAACTGATCGGAAAGCCCCTCAGCTTCTATCCGGAATTACAATATTTTGAAACCACCATCAAAGAATCATTTAAAGCTAATCAAGTTTCTGTAGGCGCTGATGAGCAGGGCCCATTAGAACTAAAAAATATCTATACAAATGAAAAATCGTGGCAACGACAAATACACTTGTATAACAATCCGACAGATCAAGATAATGTTTCCCCAATACTATTGGCTAGAGGTACAGAGTTAATCGGTAAACAATATATTATTGTTTTTGATGATATAACGGAAGTAATTGCAGCCCAGCGTTCGATTGCATGGGGAGAGGTTGCGCAGCGCCTCGCTCATGAAATCAAAAATCCTTTAACGCCGATTCAATTATCTGCAGAGCGGATATACCAAAAACTGACTGGAAAAATGTCTGAGGAACAAGAAGAAATTGTTGCTAAAGGAACAAATACCATCATTACGCAAGTGCAAGCCATGAAAACTATGGTGAATAACTTTAGAGATTTTGGAAAAAAACCTTCACCGAATATGCTGCCGATTAACTTAAATCAATTAATCGAAGAAATATTAGGGCTATATGAAGGGACGCATATTGAACTCAAGCTTGATATTGATGCACCAGACATCTTAGGGGATCCGACCCAATTGCGTCAGGTGATTCACAATATTGTCCAAAACGCCATTGACGCTGCAACTGAAATTCATTCTGAGCCGGAAATACAGATTCGCACAGAAACCGTTAACTATCTTGGGCTTGTGAATCAAACAGAAAAATTAGTACGTTTATCAGTTGCAGATAATGGACCGGGGTTTTCACCAAGAATACTCACGCGTGCATTTGAGCCGTATGTTACATCCAAAGCAAAGGGGACTGGACTGGGATTAGCAGTTGTTAAGAAAATTATTGATGAGCATGGGGCAAGAATTGAATTAAAAAATCGGATGAGAGATTCGGTGATTCGTGGGGCAAGAATTTCAATTTTGTTTGAACGTTTGGCTTAAAAATTGAGCTAATAAAAAAAGAGATATTAAAATTAGGATATAGGACAATAAAGTATGGCAAATATATTAGTAGTTGATGATGAGATGGGAATCCGCGAATTGCTCAATGAAATTTTGAGCGATGAGGGACATGTTGTTTATTCCGCGGAAAATGCACAACAAGCGAGAACTGTTCGCGATCAATTACTGCCCGATCTTGTATTGTTAGATATATGGATGCCAGATACAGATGGCGTCACCTTGTTAAAAGAGTGGGCTAAGGATGATAAATTAACGATGCCCGTCATTATGATGTCAGGTCATGCAACGATAGACACTGCAGTCGAAGCGACACGAATTGGTGCATGTAATTTTTTAGAAAAACCAATCGCATTACAAAAGCTTTTAAAGACAGTGGCGCAGGCTTTAGAAAAAGTCTCTCCGAAAGAGTCTCTTGACCCATTAAGCTTGTCGGCTAGGGGAACAGGAACTACAACAGGCATTAATAAAGCATTTGAGACAACAGGATCTTTTGGTGCCGATGCTGCAAATCATCAGCAGTCGGGCGTGATTGGATCTTCTGATATCAAAGAGTTAGTTCAGGGACATTTTGATTTACCGCTCAGAGAGGCAAGAGATATATTTGAAAAAGCGTATTTTGAATACCATTTAAAGTTAACCGGTGGAAGCATGACCAGGGTGTCAGAGCAAACTGGATTAGAGAGAACGCATTTATATAGAAAATTAAAAGCCCTTGGCATTGATGTGAGAAAAATAGGAAGTAGCAGTACTTAAAAAAGCCACAGATCATGGACTCACGCGTCATTACTATAGAAAACAGCCTCTGGGATATTCATCATCCAAATCCAGAATGGATTCAGGCTTTAGAAGGTGGCAAAGTTCTTCACTTTAAGGAATTACCTTTTAGTGTTTCTGAAGAAGAAAATATCTTATTTAATTCTAGCATTCAAAACCCAAAATCTCGCAATATAAGTGTTGGAGCAGAGGGTGTTTTAAAGGGTGCGGTAGGTGATGAGCAAACACTACAACTTTTAAAACACTTTATATTAAGGTACAGGGAGTGCTCTAGCCGTTTAATAAACTCTTTGGTGCCTAATTATTCAAAATACTTAAAAGTGTCCCCAACTAGTTTTCGTCCATTTAATATCGCGCAGCGAAAGCAATCGTGGCGGGCAGATGACCGACGCTTACATGTGGATGCGTTCGCTACTCGTCCTAATTATGGTGAGCGGATTTTAAGAGTTTTTATGAATATTAATCCTGAAGGCGTTCCTAGGGTTTGGAGGGTTGGCGACTCTTTTGACAATATTGCACACCAGTTTTTACCTCGTATTAAACCTTATTCACATTTAAAGTCCATGGCATTAAATAAACTTGGTTTAACGAAGAGCTTTCGAAGTGAATATGATCACATGATGTTACAAATACATGATGGTATGAAGTCGGATTTAGATTATCAAAAGCATTCGCCCCAAATCATGTTTAACTTTATGCCAGGGGATGCTTGGGTATGCTTTTCTGATCAAACCTCTCATGCGGCAATGAGTGGCCAATATATGTTGGAGCAAACGTATAACCTGCCGGTAGATGCTTTATATGATTATCAAAGTAGTCCATTAGCTATACTTTCCAATAAAACTCAAAGGAAACTAGTTTAAAACGGCTCCATTGGAGTATAATTATTGTCTTTGGCCTGGTAGCTCAGTCGGTAGAGCAGAGGATTGAAAATCCTTGTGTCGGTGGTTCGATTCCGCCCCGGGCCACCAAAATCAAATAATGCCTCGCTTTTGCGGGGCATTTGCTTTTATAAAAAGGTTTTAAGTCTACTTGACAAAGTATGTATATGTTCATAATATACAAATATGATTAATTTTTCTTCGATAGTTGGCTTTGAATGGGATATAGGGAATTCACAAAAAAGTGCTCAAAAACATGATGTTCACCCTACAGAAGCAGAAGAAGTATTTTTTAATTCACCATTAATTATTAGCGACGATGACAAGCATAGTAGTATCGAAAAAAGATATTTAGCGTATGGTATTACAAATAAAAAGCGATTTTTAACAGTTATTTTTACACTTCGTGAAAACGAAACTTTAATAAGAGTTATATCTGCTAGAGATCAGCATCGAAAAGAAAGGACAGTTTATGCCAAAGCAATTAAAACCTGAGTTGAAAAAATTAAAAATAATTCCAAAATTTAAGAATGAAGAAAGTGAACGTCAATTTTGGGAGAGCCCTGAAAACGATACGACGGAATATTTTGACGTATCAAAAATGAAAACGGCAAATTTCTCTAATTTGAAACCTTCAACGACAAGTATTTCATTACGCTTGTCTGATAGTTTGCTAGAAGGGATTCGACAGCAGGCTAATAAATTAGATGTGCCGTACCAATCACTGATGAAAATTTGGTTGACTGAGAAACTTGGGGAAAGCGCCAGTAATTAAATATTTTTCAAGCTTCGATCGTTAGAGCTGAGTATTGACAGCGATGTCGAGTCTAGCAAGGGAGTTGAAAATCCTTGTGTCGGTGGTTCGATTCCTCCCCGGGCCACCAAAATTAAATAATGCCCTGCTTAGTGTGGGGTATTTTCTTTTCGGCTGGCAGGATTGGCTTACTTTTGGGGGGTCAGGTGCTTAGGCGGCAATCTTAGATTTGGTCGAAATGAGGTTTCCGTTGATGACCTTTTTCTCAACGAGCTTGATTGATTTAGATTCTTTTTTTATTTCACCAAGAAGTAGATTAATAAAAGTCTGCCATCCATTACCCTTAGACTTATAAAAAGCCAAGGTATCGCTATCAATCCGTAAGGTAACTTGTTCCTTGGTGCCGCTACCCAGTGGCCGTCCTCGCCCACGAGTTAGAGTTGGTTTAACCTTATCCCACTGCTTGTCTGTGAGGGGGTGTGAATTAGGATCAGACTTTGCAGCTTTTGTAATTGCCGCATCCTCTTTGGCGCTAGGTCTAATTAGTTTCTTCTTCATATCTATCAATCTCACGGTTATTGGCTTTTCTCAAGCTAATGATTCTTCTGCTTACTTTTGTATCAACATAAACCACACAATACAACCGATGCTTCATTGGTACTAATGAAACTATCCGAATTTCACCATAATCTTTTCTGTTGTCAATCCAACTTAAAGCATCAACCCAATCCAAAAATTTAGCCTCAGACAGAGATAGGCCGTGTTTATGAAAATTAGTGCTGTCTTTTGTGGGATCAAACGTCAATTTCATTTATATTATTGTAGCTACATTAAATTAAGAAATCAATATATAAATGTAACTACAATAATTGAGGAGTGTTTAACACGTTGGATCAAGCACCTTAGGCCCTGGTCGATTCCGCCCCGGGCCACCAAAATTAAATAATGCCCTGCTTAGTGTGGGGTATTTTCTTTTCGGCTGGCTAAATTAGTTGATGGCCTTTCTTTTAAGTTATTAGCGTAGTCAGTCAATTTAAAAAGATTTAATCCGTTAATCAGGATTTATCAACTCTGTTTCTAGCCTGAGTGTCTGGTGCGAGCGATTTCATTTAAAAGGACATTTTATGATGGGGATCTTGGGGAGTTCAGGGCAGAGTTTCTCAGGATTAGTTTCAATGGTTAATTGTTGGAATATCTTAGGATCTAATATTGTTAGTTCAATACATCTAACGTCATCAACTAGAGCATTAAGAGTAATTTGCCAACTTTAAAATGGCATATCCACAAAAATTAGGCGTAAATTGAAATCTTTTAGGAAAGTCAAATCGCCACAAATGCTCATCAATGGAAGATAATGAAAGATCTAACGAATACAACATATACTGACCCCAAGCAGATGCATGGTGTAGAAAATTATGAAAAAATCATTCAAGAACTTCAGATTGGTGGACTGCTTGATTTGAAAAATTTACTTGAATTAACTTATGTAGAAAAAAATGACTTATTTCAAGAAATTCTTCGCTGGAGTGTTTTCGGTAATGGTGATCTTAAAAAATTAAAAAATACGCCTCCAACCTATCACATTAATAGTAAGAAGCTCTATTGAAATTGGATATTGGAAATCTGCTAAGCCAGGCCAGTTTTGATTTGGGTGGCAATTAGACTAATACCTAAATCAATCATTCAAGAGTCTAGGTTGAAAGCAGACGAGTGGCTTATTAAAAAGTAATTTAAGCCTAAGAGCTACTTAGGTTCCTTGATTATTATTATTTGGTTGTTAATGCTATGGTTGTCTTAAAATGTTTTTCAGGATCTAGTATCCTAGGCCCTGGTCGAATCCGCTCCGGGTGGTTTTTCATTTGTGAAGCGTCAAATAAATGGACACTTTCTGAAACGTCGTTTAAAACAACATTTGTAGACACCGTGGCAGTTAAATGGCGAGGTGATATAAGTTTATTGTTTTGGCCCATCTAATTTAAACAATCGCACTGCGTTTTTATAAGAAATTTTTTCAACTACTTCTGGTTCAAAGAAAGGCAAGAACATAGTACGAATATCACCAATCATTTCACTGTAACGTATTTCTAACCCGCAGCAAGGATCTGTACCAAGCATAATACGATCTGGATGTTTTTTAATTACATCAAGCCAGGCCTGTTTAACTCCATCCTTGCTAAACATCCTTCCTGATTCAAAAGGTCCCGCGTGAACTGGTCCATTCTTGCCTGATATTTCACAAACCACATTAGGCAAATCAGTAAAAAACTGGTCAATAATTTTTGGATTACTTCTTGGCAAACAATGTGCCAGCACTGTAAGACTGCTTGGATAAGTTTTGGACATGTAATATAAGTCCTCAACAAATTGAGAATCGTATTCCGCATGAACTTGAACGAATGCGCCATATTTGTTTGCGATTTCGTACATCCTTTCAATTGCTGGAGAGCGAATTCTAATCTGACGGCTTATGTCCGGTGAGCCGCTTCGGTGATTATCACTATGAATTTCTCCGAAGCCTTTTAATGTTCCTGCCTTAAACATTTCTTCAGCGCGGGCATACATATCTTTAAAATTTTCTGGATCTGTAAGAGTGCTTTCACGTTTAGCACTGATAAATTCTTCTTGTCCTATAGCTGAAATATATCTATTGCCTAGCGCATTAGCAAGGTAACTTTGATAATCACCTACACCACCGCCCCACTGAATATTATTCTTCTCCATTAGATACTTAAAATCGTTTGGACTTGGAGTGCGCGAAGTATTGTGGACGTGCATGTGTACGTCGGCGATAGGAATTGTTTTAGCTAATGCAATAGATTGAGCTGTTGGTTGTGCAAAAGAATGAGAAAAAGTGAACGCAAGCGCAAGGAAGAGCTTTTTTACGATGTATTTTCTAGTAAGCATGCAGATAGGATATAGCATTCTCCGCCCCGAGCCACCAAGAAACTCGAGAGCCAACTTGTTGGGCTATTTTCTTTTGGCGTATGCTTAATTCAAGACCCAAGCCTTCTCTAAACTCATTAAAGAAATTTGCTCTTGTACTTTGTGTGCCAAGCATTTGCCAGGGGTTTATTTTAAATGCATCTGATCTCCAAAAATTAGTCAAATTTTTTTATCTAGAAATGTTTCCCTGTTACTTATTCATCAAAGCTTAATTATTTAATTTCGATTATGATTAATTAGAAGCAAATTAATTAAGAGAGTCGTCCAATTCTATTAAATTAACACGGAGAAAAACTTGAACAGGCGAAATTTTTTATTGAGTAGTGTTGCTAGTATTGCATCTACTTCTGTGTATGCTCAAATGAGCCATCATGGTGATTCTTATGAACGACTAAATCAAGCTGGTTTAATTTCTCGCCCTGTTTTAGCTGATACTCAAGCTGTTTTTGATAGTCCCGCCCCAAAAGCGATTAATCCTGGTAAGTGGATTACCAGAGCCAGCTTACCCTTGCCGCGAAGCGAAATGGCCTGGGCTACCGAGATGAATGGCCGAATGCACCTTATTGGGGGCTATGGAGAGCAACGTGTAGATCGCTCATACCATCATATTTACGATCCCCAAAAAAATATTTGGATCGTTGCCACCCCCCTACCTAGTGGAGCTAACCACGTTGGTGTCGTTACTATTGATAAAAAAGTTTATGCCATTGGTGGCTACATAGAACAAAACCGAAAACCTCGAGTTGACTGCTATGTTTACTCTGATAGCTTGGACAAGTGGGAACGAATTGCTCCCATGCCATCTGCAGCTGGATCTGTTGCGTGTGTATCGATTAATAATAAACTTCATGCTATCGGTGGCGCTGTGGGTGACACAACCGATACAAAAAAATCGATTGGCACACATCTGGTATATGACCCTATTGCCGATGGTTGGGAAAAACGCGCACCAATGCATACCCCAAGAGATCACGTCGGCGCAGTTTCTCACCAAGGGTTAATTCATGTGATTGGCGGTAGAGTTGATAGTTTTCACACAAACTCTAATTTACATCATGTTTACATTGCGCAATCTGATCGATGGGAAGCCCGAAATCCACTTCCAACCGCAAGATCTGGTCACGGCGCAGTAATTTTAGATAATAAAATTTTTGTCATGGGTGGGGAAGGCACAAATCGAGTATTTGGGCAAAATGAAGCTTATGATATCTCTAAAGATTCCTGGGAACAATATGCCCCGATGCCAACACCTCGGCATGGTTTGGGTGCTGTAGTTCTTGGCAGAAGTATTTATGTTGCAGGTGGTGGGGCTGTCATGGGGGGTGGTATACAAACTTCTATCAACGAAGCATTTACCTTATAAGCTTAATCAATTCCGTCTCGGCTCACCAAGGATCTAAAAAGTCGCATAATAAAATTAAGGTGCAATCTAAGGATTTAAAACACAAGATCACCTAGCAACCCTATAATAATTTGATGAACTTAAGTTTTATCCTGAATAGGGCTAATCATTTGATACAAAAGCTACTTATAACTTTTGGTCTTTTTTTGATTTTAGCAAGTTGCGCAATCATTTTAATGGGGCTTTTGGGCGTGTTTTCTTTGGATATATTTTCTATTGGATTATCCTCAGGCATTCGTATCCTATCATCCGTAGCAATTACAGGTTGTCTTGTCGGTGCAATTGGCTATTGGATCGAAGAATCTTTATAAATTTAATAAAGGGCTTTTATGTTTAAAAAATCTGATTATTTTATTTTTCTTGCCGTGGTGATTTCTTTCTTTACTTCTGCTTACCTATGGTTTGTGATAGAAGATCGTGAGCAATCAATCTTTACAGCTATTTGGGTGCCATCTATTTTTTGTTTTGGAATTTACTTTAAATTATCAGCTATTTTGAATAAAAAATTATGAGCAACACTACTCTTTTACTAATTTCGATTGGTGTCTTTTGCCTATTAATACTTGGGCTAATATTGATGATTAGAGAATTTATGGGTAATTTTAGTGATGCTTTTCCCGAGATTGCTGAATGGTTAAACTCTAGAGATGAGAAAAAATAATTTGAACTCATATTTTCTGTAATTTGGAAATACAAACCTCTAAGTCTTTATAGAGATAGAAGTATCCCAACCAAGCTTCAAACGGTTAGTGGTTCAATTTCATCCCAGGCCGCAAATTCTAATAATGCCCTGTTGAGATATAGGTTTTCTTATTCTGGTCATTTGGAGTGATTATCATCAAATGATGATTTTGATAGAAAAAATTAAGAGCTGGGCTCAACTGCTTAAGCAAGATGTATTGATGCTTTGGTTTGCTACCAAAAATTCCAAAACACCTTGGGCACCCAAGTTAATTTGTATTTTTATCGTCGCATATGCTTTGAGTCCAATTGATCTGATTCCGGACTTTATACCAATATTGGGATATGTAGATGACTTAATTCTGTTGCCGATGTTAATTTGGATTGCGATCAGATTAATACCAAACACAATCATTCAAGAATCTAGGGTTAAAGCTGAAGAGTGGATTATTAAAAACCAATCTAGGCCCAAAAGTTACTTGGGTATCGTAATAGTTGTTCTTGTTTGGCTTTTAATGCTGTGGTTATCTTACCAACTTTTTCAGGGACTAGCATCCTAGGCTCTGGTCGATTCGCTCGCGAGCAACCAAAATTAAATAATACTTTGCTTCGTGCGAGGCAGAAGAAATCAATAAAGAGGTTTTCATGATTTGAGAACACGTAAGATGGGAGATATGATTTTGGAGGATGTTCATATTGAGGTTGGTGCGAACGTAACAGTTCAAGTGGGAGATGAAGTGGTTTTAAAAGTAAGAAATTAAGTTATGAAAGAATTACCAGTTCTAAATGTCATGACCCATATTGACCCTGTATAGTAATGAAAATGCAGTCGAAAAACGTTACTTATATATAAAATTATGAAAACAAAGTGGATTCGAACGTTGTGGGTTACATACCTCTTAGCTAATTTGCTAACCCCGTTACATACTCAAGCACAAGCCTACTCTGCTCGCCCAGTTCAATTGATTGTGCCTTATGCGCCAGGCGGTTCTTCAGATGTTATTGCTAGAACTCTAGCGCCCTATCTCTCTCAAGAGTTAGGAGTGTCGATAGTGATTTCTAATCGAGGTGGGGCCAATACTGCGGTCGGCGCATCATTTTTGGCACGAGCTCCTGCTGATGGGGACACATTAATGCTTGCCGATGTCGCATTAATACTAAATACGGCTATACACGGTAGTTCTTCTGGATATGACCCAATAAAGGATTTTAAGCCCGTTGTAATGCTTGGGTCAGCACCATTCGTTCTATTTGTACCGGCATCTAACAATTCCAAGTTGCCAGAATTTCTGATAAAAGGAAAGTCAGGGACGATCACCATTGCTAATTCAGGCTCTGGCTCATTAGGACATCTTGGGGCGGAATTACTTGGATTGAGGACAGGACTGAAGATTATCAGCGTACCTTATAAGGGAGCTGGCCCGGCAATGACCGATACCATTAGTGGGCATGTCGACGCCATTTTCGGTAGTACCCCCTCGGGTATGCCTTTGGTCAAGAATAATCAGTTGCGTGCATTAGCCGTAGCAGCCCCCAAGCGGCTTTCAGATTTTCCTGACTTAGCTACTTTTGATGAATTTGGTATTAGCGGAGTCAACGTCTTAAATTGGTGGGGCATTATCGGACCTGCAGGTCTAAGCCCAGATAAAAGTGATCGACTTTACAAAGCTTTACTTAAAGTAGCGGCACAACCTGAAGTTCAAGCGCGTTTAGCTGGACTGGGGATTACTCCAACCTTGTTAGGTTCTGACGCATTCTCTGCCGAGATGAAAAATGATTTAAATTTATGGAGGCGAGTAGTTACAGATGGCAAAATTAAGATTGAATAATATTATCTTTAGATAATGAGACGAATTATCTACTTAATAGATATGCAAGCCACTTTTATCCATGTAGTCTCAGGCAACCCTATATATTTAAAGATTTAAATTAGTTCCTGGCAAAGCCATCCCTACTAGACAATCACGTGACACTAGATTTGCCAATTCATTCTCCGAGAGTTCCTCAGTTCCCGCTGGGCGCATTG
>JBAXKF010000009.1:0-56978 GCA_037137465.1 Betaproteobacteria bacterium
GAAGAATCCGTGCGTAATATGCTGGGCTCATTAGATGATCGATATTTGATTCGTATGATTGATGCACTTGCGAGTAAAAATGGTAAAGAATTAGTTGATATCAGTGCAGAGATGGGGCTGATGAGCCTCTCTTTTACAACGGCTTTGCAAGACCTTGCCTCACTATTACAAAAAATTGCCATGGCACAAGTCATACCAAGCTCAGTTATTGAAGAGTGGCCAGAGGCACAAGATGTATTACGACTAGCAAAACTGATTTCTAAAGAAGAAGTGCAGTTGTTTTATCAAATTGCAATTACGAGTCGTTCGGATCTTCTTTTGGCTCCTGAAGAAGAAACTGGATTTATGATGGCCTTGCTCCGAATGTTGGCATTTATGCCAGATGATGGACAACCCAATACTCAAAGACCCCAAGCGGCAACTACGCCTACCCAGGGTTCACAAAACATTTCCACGACAAGTAGTGCAAGTAGACTAGATTTGAAGGCAAGACCTTCTAACCAAATTGCAGCACCGAGTATGGAAGCAACAACCCAGTTAGAGATTTCAGCAGAATCTTGGCGAGAGGTGGTTTTGCGTTTAGGTTTAAAAGGTTTAGAAGGGCAATTTGCATTACAGACCGCGTTGACACATCAACAAGACAAATCAGGGACGAAGTATTTAAAGTTGGCTACGGATATTCCACAGTTAGCAACTGCATCGTCTATACAAAAACTTTCTGATGCTTTGCAAAACTATTTAAAGATGCCAGTCAAAATTACGCTGGAAGAAAATGCAGCGGTCGTAACTGTGGCACACCTTGAAGCCAAAGATCAAGCTATTGCAAAAACAGAATTAGAGAAAACGGTCTCAGTAGATCCTTTTTTAGAACAACTTAAGCAAGAGATAGGCGTTACAGTTGTTCAAGGATCGATTCGACCATTACCGACAGATAATACATAAAGTTCACAGAAAGGAAATCGTATGATGAAGGGTCAAATTGCTGGCTTAATGAAACAAGCCCAGCAGATGCAAGAAAAAATGAAAAAGGCACAGGAAGAGTTGGCCAGTTTGGAAGTAGTTGGTCAAGCAGCTGGCGGCATGGTCAAAATTACCGCTAATGGAAAGCATGTCATCAAGCGAGTACAGATTGATCCAAGCGTGATGGATGATCGAGAAATGTTAGAAGACTTATTAGTCACAGCCTTATCAGATGCCCATCAACAAGCTGAATCTGCTGCAGAGAGTCGTATGTCAGGAGCAACAGCAGGAATGCCCATGCCCCCAGGATTTAAATTACCATTTTGATGAATTATTCCAATGAGCAATCGCAACAGCAGTTAGATGCACTGCAAAAGCTGATCTTAGCACTTAAGGTCATGCCGGGTGTAGGCCCCAAATCAGCCCAAAGGATGGCCTATTATTTACTCCAGCACGATCGCAATGGCGCTTTATCCTTAGGGGTTGCCTTACAGGACGCCGTAGAAAAAATTGGTCACTGCACCAAATGTAATTCTTTTTCAGAAAACCAGGTCTGCAAAACCTGCAATGATGATCGTCGCGATGGTCAGATACTCTGTGTTGTTGAAACACCATCAGATCAATTGATGGTAGAGCAGACCTTAGCTTATCGAGGTTTATATTTTGTCTTGATGGGGCGTTTATCCCCCATGGAAGGTCAAGGACCAAAAGAACTCCATTTTGATAAATTAATGGAGCGAATATTTTCAAAAGACCCTGAGTTTATCGAAGTAAAAGAAGTTATATTAGCCACTAATTTCACGAGCGAAGGTGAAGCAACGGCGCACTATTTAGGTGAAATCCTAAAATCAAAAGGCATTCGAGTATCGAGGATTGCAAGAGGGATACCTGTAGGAGGGGAACTGGAATATGTCGATGCCGGCACTTTGGCGCGTGCGATGATGGATCGCAAGCCAGTAGGAAGCTAATGACCCATTCCACGTGCAAGGAAAACAAGAGAATCTCGCTATAGCCCCTTAACTGACATAAGATTTTCTAAAAAGTTCAATAAGATTAAAGTTAATTAGTAAAATAAGTTAATCTGAATACGTTTTCACAATACATTAAATAGGTTCATAATAATTTCATGCACTTTCTTGTCTCTAATGATGATGGTTACCTTGCGCCGGGTTTATTGGCCCTAGTCAATGCTTTACGCCCATTGGGGAAGATTACCGTCATTGCTCCTGAGCAAAACCATAGTGGTGCTTCTAATTCATTAACACTATCAAGACCCTTGTCGATTCACCGAGTTGCTGGTGGAGATAGAGATGGCTTTTTATTTGTCAATGGCACACCCACCGATTGTGTCCACATTGCTCTAACTGGGTTTTTAGATGAAATGCCTGATTATGTTATTTCGGGAATTAATCAAGGTGAAAACATGGGTGAAGATGTTTTGTACTCTGGCACAGTTGCAGCTGCAATAGAAGGGGTGATGTTTGGCATACCAGGCATTGCTTTCTCGCAAGTTGACCGAGGCTGGGCCAAAATTGAAGATGCGGCGCGCATTGCCCGCGATATTGTTCAATATGCCATTAAAGGCGGATTACCTGCGGATAAAGGTAATCACGCTGCCCTGATTAATGTGAACCTACCGAACCACTCTTATGAAAGTCTGAATGGCTGGCGCGTCACGCGACTGGGCAACCGCCACCCATCACAGCCTGTAATTATGCAAAAAAGTCCTAGGGGTGACTCTATATACTGGATTGGACCTGCTGGAGAAGCGAAAGACGCTTCATCGGGGACCGACTTTGATGCGATCAATCAAGGATATGTTTCATTGACACCATTACAACTCAATTTATCGGATGAGCAGCGGCGGATAAGTATGCTGGCATCCAATTGGAATAGAGGGTAATTTAGACGTGGTTAAACCAGATAAAGCTCTTGATGCAGCCAGGCGGCAAATGGCGCAGCGCCTAGCAGCTAGTGGCGTTACCCATCATGAAGTTCTCCAAGCAATGGCTACAGTCCCAAGACATGCCTTTGTGGACCCTGGCCTTGTTTCTCAAGCGTATGAAGATTCCTCATTACCGATTGGACGAGAGCAGACAATATCAAAACCCTCAGTAGTAGCAAAAATGATTCAAGCATTGATGCAAGAACAAAAAAAAATGGGGCGTGTTTTAGAAATCGGTACAGGTTGTGGGTATCAAGCTGCAGTTTTAAGTTTGCTGGCAGAGGAAGTGTATTCAGTTGAACGCATCAGAACCTTACACGACAGTGCGCGTGCAAAGTTAAGGCCATTTAGAATCGCCAATCTACGTTTGATTTATGCGGACGGCATTCGAGGATTACCTCAGGCTGCGCCTTTTGACGGCATTATTTTGGCTGCCGCTGGATTAGGGATTCCGGACCCACTATTGGATCAATTAGCCATTGGTGGTAAATTGATAGCACCCGTTGCAAAAAGCGAAACAGAACAGCAATTATTATTGATAGAACGTCTAAGTTCACAGCGTTATCAAAGGACAACGATGGATGAAGTGTTTTTTGTGCCACTGCAGTCTGGGACTATTTAAAAATGACAAATAGTGTTTTAACCATGATGAAAAGAGTTTTTGGGGCCACGCTTATTTTAGTGTGTGTGGCTTGTTCAGCCCCAACGCCTGCGCCGATTAAAGATCAGTCTTCAAATATTCCCAAGGCTAAGCCCGTAGTTATTCCAAATTGGTCGGTAACAAATGAGGCGAAGTCTACCCCAAGTACAGCCACCAATAAAACAAAAGCAAATCCAAATACAACGGCAACAAACAACAATACAAATACGCAAACCAAATCTGCTACTGAAAACAGCACTTCAAAAACAGATATACGAGAGCCCATTATTCAAGATCCCAGTTTTAGAATTGGCAAGCCATCGAGTGCGCCAGTTGGTGAAGGTTTTAATGGCTCCACCAATAAAGGTATTGATTATGTTGGCAAGATGGGGGATCCTGTTCTGGCTGCGAGTGAAGGTAAAGTTATATTTTCTGGGAATAGTTTACGAAGTTACGGCAATTTAGTGATTGTTAAACACAATAATAATTACATTAGTATCTACGCTCATAACAGTAAAAATTTAGTTCAAGAGGGTGATGCAGTTAAGCGTGGTCAGAAAATTGCTGAGATGGGTAATACAGAATCTGACCGTGTGAAATTACATTTTGAATTACGGCGCGATAGTAAACCAGTTGACCCGACGGGTTACTTTGATAGCTAACCCCAAAATCATGAAAACCGTACTAGTTTTTGATATTGAAACTATTCCTGATGCCCAGGGTATTCGGCTGTTAAATGAATACCCCGAAGACTTTTCTGATGCACAAGTTGTAGAAGCGGCCACCCAAGCGAGACTTGCAAATGGACAAAATGCATTTTTTCCCCTGTATTTACACCGGGTAGTTGCTATATCTTGCGTCATTCGAAGAACGACAAAAGAAGGATTGCCACAGTTCAAAGTTGGGAGTTTGGGAACTGAAACAAGTACCGAGAAAGAAATCATTCATGATTTCTATCAGTTAATTGATAAATACACCCCCCAACTTGTGTCATGGAATGGTGGCGGCTTTGATTTACCGGTATTGAATTACAGGGCATTAGTGAACCAAGTGACTGCCTCTCGATATTGGGAGATGGGCGAGAGTGGTGATCATGACGCCCGTGAATTTAAATATAACAATTACATTAGCCGTTATCACTTACGACATTTAGATCTGATGGATCTGTTGGCGTTTTATCAAGGCAAAGCCAATGCCCCACTCGATGCACTATCGAAATTATGTGGCTTCCCTGGAAAAATGGGTATGGATGGATCACAAGTATGGCCTGCCTATCAGGCCGGTCAACTCCCTCAAATCAGAGCGTATTGTGAAACTGATGTGGTCAATACTTATTTAATGTATTGCCGATATCAATTATTTCGTGGAGCATTTAGTGCAGAAGAATATGCTCTTGAATTAGAGTTTGTTAAAAAAGAATTAGCTGCACAATCTCAGCAAGAGGGCTGTGCGCATTGGCAAGAATATTTAGCGGGTTTTACCCAATAAATTTGTGCGACGCGTAAAACCAGGCCCACTCGTTGGATTAAAAAATAAAATCAACATAGAGTCGATGGACCTAGAGGCACAGGGTATTGGGCGCTTACCAAGCACTGATCCGCACAGCCCTAATAAAGTGATCTTTGTGGCAGGAGCCTTACCTAGTGAGTTCGTTGAATATCAAATTACGCAAGATAAAAGTAAGTTTTTAAAAGGTAAATTAACGCAGGTCATAACACCTGCGGTTTATCGACGCACACCTAAATGTCCATGGTTTGGCAATTGCGGTGGATGCACAATGCAACATTTAGACTCAAAAGCGCAGATAGCACTCAAACAACGTGTATTGGAAGATAACTTAGCCCATCTTGGCAAAGTAAAAGCCACGACTTTATTACGGCCAGTTGCAGGCCTTGACTGGGCTTATCGATACAGAGCCAGATTAAGTGTTGTGAATCGATCGATTAAAAAAGGGACTGTATTAGTTGGGTTTCATGAACCCCAAAATCGATATGTATCTGACATGACCAGTTGTGAAGTATTGCCACCACAATGGTCAGCATTATTACCTTATCTCAGGCAGTTAGTGATGGACTTATCGATTCGAGATCGAATTCCTCAAATTGAACTAGCAATGGGAAGCCAAAGTGAAGCATCTGTTACAGCTATGGTTTTAAGAATCTTGTTACCCCTGACGGCAGATGATGAAGCAATCCTAATAGAATTCTCGAAGAAACATCACATTTGGATTTGGACTCAGACACAAGGCCCGGAGACTGTCAAACCATTTTATCCAACTACGGGTGAGTTGAAATATGATTTACCCGAATTTGGAATCGAAATCCCTTTTCAACCAACTGATTTTACGCAGGTCAATCATGCGATGAATCAGGTTTTAGTTGGGCGAGCCATCCGTTTGTTAGAGATTGCTCCAGGTGATTCTGTATTAGATCTATTTTGTGGAATCGGAAACTTTACCTTGCCTATAGCAACGCTTGCAAAAGAAGTAGTAGGTATTGAAGGTAGTGACGTTCTATGCCAGCGAGCTCAAGGAAATGCTCTTCGGAATAATATCCATACAAAAGTCAGTTTCAAGCAGATGAATTTATTTGAAACGCAGTTAGAGCATGTAAAGACATGGGGCAGATTTGATAAATGGTTAATCGACCCGCCGCGAGATGGTGCTTATGCCCTTGTACAAGTATTGCGGGATGCATACCAATCTCAATTAGAAGAATATTTAACCATACTTCCCCGTCGCATCGTTTATGTGTCGTGTAATCCAGCCACGTTGGCCAGGGATGCAGGTATCTTAGTGAATGAAGCAGGATATGAACTAACTCAAGCGGGGATTTTTAATATGTTTCCGCATACTTCCCATATTGAGTCCATTGCTGTATTTGATTTACGCCCCTAGAAATAAAAAAACACGGGTAGGACCCGTGTTTTTTTGGTAAGGAAAACAAAAGCCTTAGTCGCGGTCACCACCAATAATGCCGAACAGTGCCAGCAAATTAGTAAACACGTTGTAGATATCTAAATAAATCGCAAGAGTAGCCATCACGTAATTGGTTTCACCACCATTCACAATACGCTTCACGTCATAGAGAATATAAGCAGAAAAAATACCGACTGCAAGAACCATGATTGTCAAAGACAGCGCTGGGATGTGCATAAAGATATTTGCAACTGATGCCAAGATGAGCAGAATAACACCCATGAACAAGAACTTACCTAAACCCTCAAAGTTAGATTTAGATGTAGCTGCCCAAGTTGCCATCCCAGCCAAGATGAGGCCAGTAGCACCAAAAGCCATCATGATGAGTTGAGCACCGTTTTTGAATTGCAGGGTATGAGTCAAAATACCAGTTAGCATCAATCCCATAAAGAAAGTGAAGCCAAGAAGCAGAAGAACACCGGTACCTGAGTTTTTATTCTTTTCAATCGCCCAGAAAAAACCAAATGCCAGTCCTAAGAAAATAATCATACCTAAGAAGGGGCTAGTACTAAAGAATGAAAAACCTGTCGATACACCAATCCATGCACCTAGGATGGTTGGAACCATTGTTAAGGCTAAAAGCGCAAAGGTGTTACGAAGTACACGATTAGTAGCCAGTGCACCCGATAACGAATTACCAACACTATAACCAAAAGTATTTTGATCACTCATTGAAACTATCTCCTATAAAAAGTTGGACATCCAACTGATAACTAATTATAGCCATTTTTAAGAATTTCAATAGCTCTGTGTGTAATAAAAGACACAAGATAAATAGGGGTTATTTCAGTAAAAACATGAACTTATATAAAAAATTTAGAAAAACGAATAAGGGTTTTAACTAATATAAGTCTGTATAATTGCTTTTTTAACTTTATTTCAAATTTGAGGAGCATTACCCATGGCAATCGAAAGAACTCTTTCTATCATTAAACCAGATGCTGTTGCAAAAAATGTCATTGGACAAATCTACAGCCGTTTTGAATCTGCTGGTTTAAAAGTCATTGCATCAAAGATGACTCATTTGTCTGAAGTTGAGGCAGGCCAGTTTTACTCTGTGCACGCTGCACGTCCATTTTTTAAAGATTTAGTTGGTTTTATGATCTCAGGCCCAGTAATGATCCAAGTTCTTGAAGGTGAAAATGCGATTGCAAAAAACCGTGAACTCATGGGCGCAACAGATCCATCTAAAGCTGACAAAGGCACCATTCGTGCTGACTTTGCGCAAAGTATTGATGCAAATGCAGTACATGGCTCAGATGCTCCAGAAACAGCTGCGCAAGAAATTGCATTTTTCTTTGCCGGCATGCAAGTGTATACAAGATAATAGGTGACGCAAATTCCCCGCACGAATTTATTAGATCTCGATGGGGATAAGTTAGTTCAATTTATAGCTAACCTCAATGAAAAGCCTTTTCGTGCCCAACAACTGATGCGTTGGGTTCATCAGCGTGGAGTCAGCGATCTCCACGCGATGAGTGACTTGGCGAAAAGTTTTCGTGAACAACTCTACGATACAGTCGAAATTAAATCCTTGCCTGTCATTAGTGACCAAACCGCATCTGACGGAACCCGAAAATGGTTACTTGATGTTGGTGAAGGCAATGCGGTTGAGATGGTGTATATCCCTGAAGATGAGCGAGGAACATTATGTATATCCACGCAAGCAGGTTGCGCTGTCAATTGTCAATTTTGCTCAACAGGTAAACAGGGCTTTGCGCGTAATTTGACAGTAGGGGAAATCATTGGTCAGCTTTGGTATGCAGAGCACCATTTACGTAACGACTCACGAGCCGTTAAACGAATTGATACCTACGATAAAACAATTCTCGAGCACGGCGAGGGTCGCGTAATTTCCAATGTGGTGATGATGGGAATGGGCGAGCCCTTACTCAACTATGAGCCTGTTCTTGGGGCGATGCGTTTGATGCTAGACGATAACGCTTATGGCTTATCAAGACGAAGAGTTACCTTGTCGACATCAGGAGTTGTACCCTTTATTGATCGCTTAGCAAAAGATTTGCCCGTGGCATTAGCTGTTTCACTCCACGCGCCCAATGATAAATTGCGCGATAAATTAGTGCCTATTAACCGCAAGTACCCATTGCATGAGTTAATGGCTGCTTGCCAGCGTTATTTACCATTTGCACCAAGAGATTTTTTAACGTTTGAATATTGCATGTTAGATGGCGTGAATGACTCTGACCAACTGGCTCGAGAGTTAGTGCAATTACTCGCCCCCATAAGGTGTAAGTTAAATTTGATTCCCTTTAATCCATTTCCGGAATCAGGTTTAAAACAATCGCCAAGAGCGCGTATTGAACAATTTGCAAAAATATTGCAAGATGCGAAAATAGTAACAACAGTTCGAAAAACGCGTGGCGATGATATTGCAGCTGCTTGTGGTCAATTAGCTGGAGACGTTCAAGATCGAACCAATTTAGCCAAGCGTAACGAACGACCAATTGTTTGGAGTAAGCCTTTGCAAGTTGAAGACGATGACGAATAATATAAGTTTACAAATGACGAAGTACCGGCGGCATAAAACACAACAAGCAACTGTGAAGTGGGGATTAAACACGATCACGATTGGTGGTGATGCTCCCATACGTGTGCAGTCAATGACTAATACAGATACTGAGGATGTAATTGGTACTGCGGTGCAGGTAAAAGAGTTGGCAAGAGCTGGCTCTGAGATGGTTCGGATTACAGTCAATACCCCAGCCGCTGCTGCAGCAGTTCCCCTCATTCGTGAACAGTTAGACAAAATGGAAGTAGATGTGCCGTTAATAGGGGACTTTCACTATAACGGTCACACTTTACTTAAAGACTACCCGGACTGTGCAAAAGCCTTGTCTAAATACAGGATTAATCCGGGCAATGTTGGTCAGGGAGCTAAACGCGACTTGCAGTTCTCACAAATGATTGAAATGGCTTGCCGCTATGAAAAGCCAGTTCGTATTGGGGTGAACTGGGGCAGTCTTGATCAGGATTTGTTGGCCACTTTAATGGATGCTAACGCATCCTTAGTTGATCCTAAAGATGCGCGTGAAGTAATGGTTGAGGCATTAATTCAATCCGCACTGCAATCAGCGCAAAAAGCTGTTGAAATTGGAATGCCATCTCAACAAATTATTTTGTCCTGCAAAGTCAGTGCTGTGCAAGACTTAATCGCGGTTTATCGAGATTTAGCTAGTCGGTGTAATTACCCTTTGCATTTAGGTTTAACAGAGGCTGGGATAGGCAGTAAAGGAATTGTCGGATCTACCGCTGCTTTAGGGGTTTTGTTACAAGAAGGTATTGGGGATACGATTCGAGTTTCCTTAACACCAGAACCAGGCGCGCCACGTGAAAACGAAGTGATCGTAGCCCAAGAAATATTGCAAACGATGGATTTACGACATTTCACCCCCATGGTGATTGCATGCCCAGGATGTGGCAGAACGACCAGTACTGTTTTCCAAACCTTAGCGTCACAAATTCAATCGTATTTACGTCAACAAATGCCCGCTTGGAAGCAACGCTATCCTGGAGTTGAATCCATGAATGTTGCAGTCATGGGATGCATCGTTAACGGACCTGGTGAAAGTAAGCATGCGGATATAGGCATAAGCCTGCCAGGAACAGGTGAATCACCATCTGCGCCAGTTTTTATTGACGGAGAAAAGGTTAAAACCTTACGAGGTGATAATATCGTTACTGAATTTGAACAAATTGTTCAACAGTATGTTGACCGCCGTTACGGCACTCATAAAAATTAATAGAAAAAGTTCGCATGTCTGATTTGACTCCAACTCCTTCTTCACAAGAAGTGAACAAGAAAATGAAAAAGTTAACGGGCGTTAAAGGAATGAATGACCTTTTGCCACAAGACGCTTATCGCTGGGAGTTTCTCGAGCGGACAGTCCAAAGCCTCGCTAAAGCCTATGGTTATCAGAATATCCGCACACCGATTGTTGAACATACAGAGGTGTTTCAGCGCGGTATTGGAGAAGTGACCGACATCGTTGAAAAAGAAATGTACTCTTTTGAAGATCGATTGAATGGCGAGCAATTAACACTTCGCCCAGAAGGTACGGCGGCAGTTGTTCGGGCGGTTGTTGAACAAAATTTACTTTACGAAGGTCCCAAACGTCTTTTTTATATAGGCCCCATGTTCAGGCATGAACGACCACAGCGAGGGCGATATCGCCAATTCCATCAATTTGGTGTTGAAGCTTTAGGATTCGGTGGTCCTGAACTCGATGCAGAGCTGATCTTAATGTGTGCCAGATTATGGGACGATTTAGGTTTATCTGGTCTGCGTTTAGAAATTAACTCATTGGGTAATGAGCAGGAGCGTAAAGATCACCGAGTTGCTTTGGTAACCTACTTTGAGGCACGTGTAACAGAGTTAGACGAAGATTCGCAACGGCGACTAAGTACGAATCCACTACGTATTTTGGATACTAAAAATCCACAGATGCAAGAACTAGTGATTGCAGCGCCTAAATTAATTGATTACTTAGGTAAAGAGTCACTAGAGCATTTTGAAAAAGTACAGTATTTGCTCAAAGCAAATAATTTGCCTTTTAAGATTAATCCACGATTAGTTCGCGGCTTAGATTATTACAATTTAACCGTTTTTGAATGGATTACTGATCAGTTAGGGGCTCAAGGAACAGTTGCTGGAGGAGGTCGTTATGACCCATTGATCGAGCGCATGGGTGGCAAACCAACCCCTGCTTGTGGATGGGCCATGGGAGTTGAGCGGGTCATTGAGTTGATGAAGGAACAGGGATTAGAGGGCGAGCCCCCGACACAATGTGATATTTACATGATTCACGCCAGTGGTGATACTTTAGAACCCTCTTTTGTTTTAGCTGAAAGGTTAAGAACAGCCGGTGTGGATGTGATTGTGCATGGCAGCGTTGACGGTCATGCGGCTAGCTTTAAATCACAAATGAAAAAGGCAGATGCGAGTGGGGCTTTATATGCAGTTATTATTGGGGAAGATGAATTTGCCGAGCAGCAAGCTCAAATTAAAGATCTTCGTCGGACTGGTGAACAAGTAAAAGTAACATTTGATGACTTACTTGATAAAGTCATTGATCTATTAGTGAGTAATTCCGATTAAACATAGTTAAGAAGTTAGAAAGATAAGCGCGATGGATTTAGATCTAGAAGAACAAGAACAATTAGCAAAATTAAAAGCTTTTTGGCAAGACTACGGCCGTTGGTTAGCCATTGGAGTAGCGATTGCTTTGCTAGGATTTGCAATCTATTGGGGATTTCAAAAATACCAGGCTAAACAAGCATTAGCAGCTTCTAATACCTATGAAATTCTCTTACAACAGTTAACTAAAAACGATTTACCAGCAGTGCTAGGTACAACGAAAAAGATTCAAAGCGAATACTCTGGAACTGCGTATGCAGGAATGGCTGGGTTATTGACCGCGAATTTAGCCTACTCCGTGAGTGATAAAGATGCGGCGATTGCGCAACTCGAGTGGGTAGCGAACTCTTCTAAAAGTGAGAGCTTTGTGACGATTGCTAAATTACGTTTAAGTTTGATTTACATTGATCAAAAAACACCGGAGAGTTTTGCGTTGGCAGATAAACTCTTAAGTGGAAAAGTGGCATCAGGATTTGAGGCCTTACAGTTCGAGCGTCGAGGAGACTGGTATTGGGCGCAGGATAAAACTACAGATGCCAAAAAATCGTATATAGCTGCCTGGAATACATTGTCAGATGAACGATTAAAGACCTCGGGCGTTAAAGAACTAGATCCAGCTTTAAAGAAATTGCAACAACAAAATCCTGGGCCAGATCAACGCTTATTAAAAGTCAAAATTGATAGCTTGGGAGGTTTTTAATGCAAACCCAAAACCACATAAAACAAGTAAAGCGTTATGTATTAATCGCTATCTTAGGTGCAATATTAGTACTTCAGGGGTGCCAAGGAACCAAGCGACGTTCTGCCGCTGAACTCACGCCTATAGCTAATCCCATCAATTTAAGTCGCGTATGGTCAGTCAGTTTAGGTAAGTCAATCCAATATGCTTTTAAGCCTATATTGATAGGCAGCGATATTTATGCCAGTGCACAAAATGGTGATGTATACCGCATAGACGCATCCTCTGGAAAAGTGATGTGGTCAGCATCCGCGCCGAAGGACATTTCGACTGGACCAGGTTCAGATGGCAATATTTTGGTTGTTGGTGGAATCAAGGGTGATATTTATGCTTTTGATGCGCAAACCGGAGCAAAAAAATGGGAAGCTAGCGTTGGAACTGAAGTCTTAACAGAGCCTTTAGTTGCTGCAGGAGTGGCTGTTATTCGAACGATTGATAATCGTTTTATTGGATTAGAGGCCGCTACTGGTAAGCGTTTGTGGGTCGTCACTAAAAACCCTTCAGTGTTATCTATCAGAACCAGTTACAGCATGGCATCCATTAATAATGAAGTCATTTTTACAGGCTTTAGTAATGGTCAATTTGGATTGCTGTCACTCGCCAATGGAAATACCATTTGGGAATCCTTACTAGCTCCACCACGGGGTACTTCAGAAATAGAGCGTTTAAGTGATATTACTGCGAAACCGACCTTATTAGGACCGCGCATGTGTGCTGTATCTTATCAAGGAAAAATTGGCTGTGGTGATATCAAAAATGCCAAGATGTCATGGGTTAAGGATTTCTCAAGCTTTACAGGAACAACCCAATCAGCAGATGCTGTTTATGCGGTAAATGATAAATCCTATATCGCGGCATTCAATGCGACCCAAGGCACTGAATTGTGGCGGAATGAAAAACTACAATGGCGTGACCTAGGAGAGCCTTTAGCGACAGGATCTAGCGTGTTGGCAGGAGACTCTGAGGGGTATTTGCATTTGTTTTCTCAGACCACCGGAGACGTTATTGGTCGCGTTCGGGTCGATAGTTCAGGCATTACAGCCGCACCAATTGCGACTCTGGGCTTAATCATTATCCAAACCAAAGGCGGTACCTTGGCTGCGTATAAGGTCCAATGAAACCAGTTATAGCCATCGTTGGGCGACCAAATGTAGGTAAGTCGACCTTGTTTAATCGCTTAACACGATCAAGAGATGCTTTAGTGGCAGACTTTTCAGGTTTGACACGTGATCGACATTATGGAAATGGTCGCCTTGGTGAGCGAGAATTTATTTGCATTGATACCGGTGGATTTGAGCCGATTGCCAAAACCGGGATTTTGGCAGAAATGGCTAAGCAAACCAAACAAGCGGTTGTTGAAGCTGATTTAATTGTTTTTTTAGTCGATGGTCGCTTAGGAATGGCGCCACAAGATCGGGTGATTGCTGATTTTTTAAGAAAAACCAGTCGACCAGTTATTTTGGCGGTTAATAAATCAGAAGGAATGACACGTGCCAATGTGGCTTCCGAATTCTACGAACTAGGATTGGGGGAGCCTTATCCAATTTCCTCAGCGCATGGGGATGGCGTAAAGGATGTTTTAGATGAGGCACTAGATGCCTTAGGTATTCCAGAGCCAGAAGAAGATGATGATGAAAGCAAAGACAGATCGATTCGCATTGCTGTTGTAGGAAGACCGAACGTTGGTAAATCAACACTCATCAATACACTCTTGGGTGAAGAGCGCGTCATTGCATTTGATATGCCAGGCACAACCCGAGATGCCATTGAAGTCCCTTTTATGCGCGGCAATAAGCCCTATACCTTGATCGATACGGCAGGACTTCGCAAAAGAGGAAAAATATTCGAAGCCATAGAAAAATTCTCGGTGGTTAAAACCCTGCAAGCCATTGCCGATGCTAATGTTGTTATTTTGATGCTAGATGCTCAGCAAGACATATCAGAGCAGGATGCTCATATAGCTGGATTTATTGTTGAGGCAGGCAGGGCATTAGTTGTGGCAGTCAATAAATGGGACGGTCTTGATGCGCATCAAAAAGAGACCTCCAGAAACGATATTGCAAGAAAGTTACGTTTTTTGGATTTTGCAAACGTTCATACGATTTCTGCGGTGAAGGGATTTGGCTTAAAAGAACTCTTTAAAGATGTGGATTTAGCCTTTGCTGCTGCCATGACCAAATTACCCACACCAAGGCTCACAAGGATCTTAGCTGATGCAGTGGAGTATCAACAACCCAAAAGAGTTGGGCGATTTAGACCGAAATTACGTTATGCCCATCAAGGAGGATCTAATCCGCCAATAGTGATTATTCATGGCAATGGACTAGACGGTGTAACGGATAGTTATAAGCGTTATTTGGAGGGGAAGTTTCGTGAAGAATTCAAATTACGAGGAACTCCCTTGCGAATTGAATTCCGATCGACCAAAAACCCCTTTTTGGAACAGGGATAGTCACCCCACAAAAAGTAAAATTGATATATATTAATGCTTATGTAAAGAAAAATTCTTTGATTTGCAGTAAAAAATCAATAACCAGTAATTTACAATAATTCGAAGATCCAACAAAAAAACAAAAAGGGCATTATGAATAGCAACAAAGGTCAGCTTTTACAAGATCCATTTTTAAATGCGCTGAGAAAAGAGCACATTCCAGTGTCTATTTATCTCGTTAATGGCATTAAATTACAAGGAAATATTGATTCTTTTGATCAATATGTGGTTCTCTTGCGAAATACAGTGACGCAAATGGTTTACAAGCATGCTATTTCAACTATTGTTCCCGCCAAAGCTGTGACCTTCCGTGTTGAAGAGGACGTAGCAAGTTAACCAGACCACGCATGCAGACGAAATTCGCGCTGTATTAGTCGGCGTCGACTCAGGTCAGTCAAATTTTGCTGAAAGTATGTCAGAGTTAAACCTCTTGACTCAAGCGGCAGGTTCCAAGCCCGTTGAAATGATTCTGACAAAGAGAGCCAAACCAGATCCAGCTTTATTCATTGGAAGTGGCAAGGCAGTCGAGATTCGAGAGTTGATGGATGAGCTGCACGCAGAAATTGCTATTTTTAATCATCCATTGAGTCCAGCGCAACAAAGAAATTTAGAGCGTGCGTTAGGCCATCATGTGATTGATCGAACGGGTTTGATCTTGGATATCTTTGCGCAACGCGCAAAATCACACATTGGACAAGTACAAGTTGAGCTAGCGAACGTCAAATATCGTTTATCTCGATTAGTAAGGGCTTGGAGTCACTTAGAGAGGCAAAAAGGTGGTATTGGTTTGCGCGGTGGTCCAGGGGAAACACAGATGGAACTTGACCGACGCATGTTAGAAAATAAAGCCAAGCGATTACAAGTGGATTTATCTAAATTACAAAAACAGCAAGCAAATCAACGTCGTTCACGCGTCAAGCGAGAAGTGTTTTCTGTATCCCTTGTCGGATACACCAACGCTGGTAAATCAACTTTATTTAATGCTTTAACCAAGGCGGGGACCTATGCCGCTGATCAGCTATTTGCAACGCTAGATACGACGACGCGAAGAGTTTATTTGCAGGATTATGGAAATGCAGTTATTTCGGATACGGTTGGTTTTATTCGTGAATTGCCGCATCAACTGGTTGAAGCTTTCCAAGCAACGCTTGATGAAACTGTCCATGCCGATTTATTACTTCATGTGGTAGATGCTTCAAGCCCAGTTAGGGACGAGCAAATCCATGAAGTTGAGAAGGTAATAGAGGAAATTGGGGCTCAGAACATACCGGTGATTCTCGTGATGAACAAGATTGATCAACTCCCAGAGTATGTGGGTAGGGGGCCGGAGATTCGTTATGAGAAAAATGGTTCTGTGTCTAAGATATACTTATCGGCACAAAATGGTGAGGGTTTAGGCTTACTTCGAGAAGTCCTAAGCACAATAGCCAACGACACTGATAAAATAAGAAATGAACTCAGAAATAATGAGTTAGCAGTCGATTCAGTTGGAGAAAGACCTTTGAGTGCGGATTATCTAGAAGGTTTAAAAAATATAAACGTTGGTTATATTCCTAGGGACATTTAAGTGAAGGTATTTGTGATTGATCGTGTAATAAGCCCCATGCGAGCACTGTTAACGGATTCGAAAAATCGAATCCTTTGGTCTATTTACGACTGGGTGCATCGCCCTGCATATATGCAAGAGGGACAACCGCCACAAGATTCTGGTAAAGATGAAAAAAAGCCTGTCGAGCCAAATCGTCCGAAAGCTGAAGACGGACCTCCTGATTTAGACGACTTGTGGAAAGATTTTAATCGCCGTCTAGGTGGTTTATTTGGTGGGAATGCGAAGGATCCATCGCAGTCTAATCAACAACCAAAACCACCGGTGAGTCAGCCTGGGCAAAATAATCAAAATTCGAATAACGACTCAAATAAAGCGTCCGATATTGGCAATATGGCACAAGAGTGGTTGAAGAAAAATTTGAATAAGGGTGGAAATTCGGGTGGCTCAGGTGGCAATAAAGGCTTTAGTTTTCCGAACATTGGTCTAGGAGTTATTGGTATAGGTGTTTTCATTATTTGGCTATTTACTGGACTATTTATCATTCAAGAAGGTCAAGCAGGGGTTGTGCTTCAATTTGGAAAATATAAATATACGACTAAGCCAGGTATTAATTGGCGCTTACCCTACCCGATTCAGGCCCATGAGATTGTTAACGTCTCGAATGTTCGGTCGGTTGAGATTGGTAGATCTTTTGTGATTCAGGCGACTAATTTAAAAGATTCATCGATGTTGACCGAAGATGAAAACATTATTGATGTCAAATTTGCAGTGCAATACCGATTAAAAGAGCCTACAGAATTTATCTTTAATAATCGTGATCCTGACGGTGCTGTGATTCAGGCGGCTGAGACATCAGTCAGAGAAATTGTAGGTAAAAGCAAAATGGATGATGTTCTTTATGTGGGCCGTGAGCGAATTGGCATTGAGCTTGCCTCATCAATCCAAAAGATTTTGGACAGTTACAAGACTGGTATTTATATTACAAGCGTGAACGTTCAAAACGTTCAGCCACCAGAGCAAGTTCAGTCAGCATTTGATGATGCAGTTAAAGCAGGGCAGGATCAAGAGCGACAGAAAAATGAAGGCCAAGCATATGCAAATGATGTGATTCCGCGAGCCAAAGGTGCTGCCGCGCGTTTAATCGAAGAAGCGCAAGGATATAAAGCTAAAGTAGTTGCAACCGCTGAGGGTGATGCGTCAAGATTTAAGCAGGTTTATGCTGAATACTCCAAAGCACAGCAAGTAACTAGAGATCGTATGTATATTGATATGATGCAGCAGGTCTACAACAATGTGACTAAAGTAATTGTTGATACACATAACAATAATCAAATGTTGTACTTGCCCTTAGACAAGCTTATTCAGCAAACGACAACTGGAGAGATTTCTCAAAACAATTCTGGGAGTGCAACAAACTCAGGGACACAGCCTCCAAGTGGGTCCGTAACAGTACCCCTTAACCCATCCTCTAATCTTGGAAGTAACTCTAATCCGCAGAATAATGCCAACATTCCACAAGATAAAAGAGAAACATTAAGAAGTCGTGAAAGAGATTTGAGATAAGCCCAATATGAACCAACGAATACTCCCTATCCTTGTCCTCCTTGTGGCTGGTTTTTACCTGATCACATCTACTTTGTTTGTTGTTGATCAACGTAAATTCGCAGTCGTATTTTCCTTTGGTGAAATCAAACGTGTGATTGAAGAGCCTGGCTTAAACATTAAGTTACCTTCACCTTTACAAAATGTTCAGTTCTTTGATCGTCGAATCATGACCATTGATAATCCTGAAGCGGAACGTTTCATTACTTCAGAAAAGAAAAATTTATTAGTTGATTCCTTTGTGAAGTGGCGGATTGTTGACCCTCGAAAATTCTTTATCAGCTTCAAAGGTGATGAGCGTTTAGCTCAAGATCGTCTTTCGCAACTCGTTAAATCAGCATTAAATGAAGAGTTTACTAAACGCACGGTGAGAGAACTGATCTCTGAACAGCGCGAACAGGTCATGCAAGGAATTAAGAAAAAAGTTGCTGATGATACTGCTGATATTGGTATTGAAATCGTAGATGTACGATTAAAACGTGTTGATTTATTGGCGGAAATTAGTGACTCTGTTTATCGCCGTATGGAAGCCGAGCGCAAGCGTGTTGCCAATGAATTGCGTTCAACTGGAGCGGCAGAGTCTGAGAAGATTCGGGCTGATGCGGAACGTCAAAGAGATGTGATTTTGGCAGAGGCATACCGTGAGGCGCAGAAAATCAAAGGTCAGGGTGATGCGCAGGCTAACGCTCTTTACAATGAAGCTTTTAGTAGAGATGCTCAATTCGCACAATTTTATCGAAGCTTAGAGGCTTATAAAGCTACATTCAAAGATAAAAAAGATTTGATGGTCATATCTCCTGATAGTGACTTTTTTAGATTTATGAAAAAAAGTAAATAACTTTCTTTAAGTCCATATGTCAAATCGCTGGTTACTTCCTGAGAATATTGCAGACGTTTTACCAGGCAAATCTAACCTTGTAGAGATACTTCGGCGAGAGATTTTAGATTTGTTCCAATCCTATGGTTATGAATTAGTCATACCTCCCATGCTGGAATACATTGAATCACTCTTAACTGCCACGGGTAGTGACATGGACTTACAAACCTTTAAATTAGTCGATCAGGTCTCTGGAAGAACTCTAGGCTTGCGTGCAGATATGACTACGCAAGTGGCAAGGATTGATGCGCATATTCTGAATCGACAAAATATTGCCCGTCTTTGTTATGCAGGAACCACATTGCAAACTCGCGTGGTTCCTGGGATATTTTCAAGAGAGCAGTTACAAGTAGGTGCTGAGGTTTATGGGCATCAGGGTATTGAAGCAGATATAGAAGTCGTCAAGCTCATGATTGAGGCTTTGAAAATTGCACAAGTAGGACCCATTACCCTTGATGTGACGCATGCTGGCTTATTAAAAGACATTCTTGATAAAAAACATTTAAGTGCCGAAGATATTTCAGAGGTATATAGATATTTACAAGCAAAAGATAAGTCTGGCCTACAGAATTTAATGCAGAGCTGGGATCTTGCTGCAAAAAATACCATACTTTCTTTATTGGATTTGAGTGGTGATGCGCAACAAGTGCTCACACAAGCCCATAAAACATTGCCAAAGAGTGAAGTATCAAAAAAGGTTTTAAATGATCTTGAGCAGTTTTGTTTAGGAATTAAAAAATCTTCCTTAGACATTAAGTTAAATATTGATTTAGCTGATTTAGATGGGTTTCAGTACCATACTGGCATTTTATGTGCAGCCTATGTGTCGCAATATCCCGTTGCCATTGCACGTGGTGGACGATATGACCAAGTAGGTCAAGCATTTGGACGCTCGCGGCCAGCAACAGGTTTTTCTGTAGATTTGATAGCGCTAGCTGGACTATCAACAAAAAAAATAACCACCCACGCCATCATGGCACCTTGGGATGATTCTGATGCATTACGAAATGTGATTTCCTCATTACGCAAACAGGGTGAAATTGTGATTGAATCCTTTCCTGGGCATGAGCATAATGAATCAACAATGATCTGTGATCGGTGTCTAGTTTACAAAGATCAAACATGGCAAGTTGCCCCCAAAAAATAAACGTTTAAAAGGTATCAAATGAAGCAACTTAATATTGGAAGAAATGTCGTTGTCATTGGAACACAGTGGGGTGATGAGGGCAAAGGTAAAGTTGTTGATTGGTTAACTGATCATGCGCAAGGGGTAGTTCGTTTTCAAGGCGGTCATAACGCAGGCCATACCTTAATTATTGGTGGCAAGAAAACTATTCTACGTTTAATTCCATCGGGGATTATGCATCCACGGGTGGTTTGTTACATAGGTAATGGTGTTGTTTTATCCCCAGAGGCCTTATTTAAAGAAATCGACGAACTTGAAAGTGCTGGTTTAGATGTATGTTCACGATTAAAAGTTTCTGAAGCGGCCACATTGATATTGCCTTATCACGTAGCCATTGATCATGCCCGTGAAATTAAACGCGGTAGTGCAAAAATTGGCACCACAGGAAGAGGTATTGGCCCTGCCTATGAAGATAAAGTCGCACGCAGAGCACTTCGCGTTCAAGACTTATTTTTCCCAGAAGCATTTGCTGAGAAATTAAAAGAAAATCTCGAGTTCCATAATTTTTGTTTAGAAAAATATTATGGTGTTGCACCGATAGATTTTCAAACAACATTCGATCAAGCAATGTCCTATGCCAAGCGTTTAGAGCCGATGGTTGTCGATGTATCTAGTGCCCTATACGCCGCCCAAAGTGCTGGAAAAAATTTACTCTTTGAAGGTGCTCAGGGTACCTTGTTGGATATTGACCATGGCACGTATCCATATGTCACCTCGAGTAATTGCGTTGCTGGTAATGCGGCTGCTGGATCCGGTGTTGGTCCTGGCAGTTTAAAATATATATTAGGGATTACAAAAGCTTACTGCACACGCGTTGGTGCAGGACCGTTTCCGAGTGAGTTATATGACCATGACAATCCAAATCGTCAAGATCCGATTGGAATTCGTCTCGCCGAAGTTGGCAAAGAATTTGGATCAGTGACTGGTCGTCCAAGACGTACTGGTTGGTTAGACGGTGCAGCCCTTAAACGTTCCATACAGATTAATGGCGTAAGTGGACTTTGTATGACTAAACTGGACGTTTTAGATGGTTTAGAGAAAATTGGTTTATGCACTGGATATCATTTGGATGGACAAATCTTAGATGTTTTACCACGCGGTGCAGATGCAGTATCCCGCTGTGAGCCTATCTATGAATATTTCCCTGGTTGGACACAAAGTACGGTGGGTATTACTGAGTGGGATAAATTGCCGGTAGAGGCTCAAAATTATTTGCGTCGTATTGAAGAGCTCGCTCAAACACCCATTGCGATGATTTCAACAGGACCTGATCGCGAAGAAACTATTTTATTGCAACATCCCTTTGCCTAATCATGAAATTCTGTATTAGTCTTCTCATGCTGTTGTCCTTGCAAGCCTGTGCCGTTTACTCCGTTGCTAGTTCCGCGGTGTCCATTACTGCAGATGTAGTCTCAACAGGTGTGCATGTGGTTACCGGAGCAGTTGATACGGTTGTTGACGTGGTTACCCCCAGTAAAAAAAAGTAATAAATATTCTATCCACAATGTATTCTATTTCCATAGTTCAGACGTTATAGATACATAGAGTTCATTGGAGATCATGAAATGAAAAGAATCATTGCCGTTGTCAGTACCTTGATCATAGGTATCAGTGTATTAAGTCTCTCCGGATGTGCAGTAGAGCCGGTTTATCCGCGGCCCTATGTGGCGCCAAATTATTCTATGCCTAGCCCTGCCTGGAGTTGGAGAATGCATCCAAGAGAAGGTTGGGGATGGTCTCATCCTGATCGTGGCTGGCATCGCGGTTGGAGATAATAGGATTGAAGGGGGAGTACCCCTTCAATTGGTATGATAAAACTTCATGAATTGATTCTATACTGCAAGTATTCACTATTCATGAGGGTCTATAAATGTCAAATTTAATCATTGAGCAGATTGGTAAGATTCAGCTAATTACTTTAAATCGACCTGAGGCGATGAATGCTCTTTCCCCAGATTTAATGAATGAGCTTTGTCAAACGCTTGCTGCTAGTGAAGATAATCCTGAAGTTGCCGTAGTTGTTTTGACCGGAAGTGACAAAGCATTTGCAGCTGGTGCAGACATTAAAGCAATGAAAGACATGAGTTACATGCAAATGTATCAGAATGATTTCGTGACTAAAGATTGGGAGCGAATTGCTACATTTCGTAAGCCAACGATAGCAGCGGTTGCTGGTTTTGCATTGGGTGGTGGATGTGAGCTGGCGATGATGTGTGATTTTATTTTAGCGGCAGATAATGCTAAATTTGGGCAACCCGAAATCAATTTAGGGATTCTGCCAGGGGCAGGTGGTACCCAACGTTTAACCCGCTTCATAGGTAAATCAAAAGCTATGGAAATGGTTCTGACTGGTCGCATGATGGATGCACAAGAAGCGGAACGTTCTGGTTTGGTTAGTAGGGTAGTACCACTTGCTGAACTTAGGGAAGAGGCTCTAAAGGTAGCAGAAAAAATATCGCAATTGTCGATGCCGATCCTCATGATGGCTAAAGAGTCGGTCAATCGCGCCTATGAATCGACACTATCAGAAGGGATTCGATTTGAACGACGTATGTTTCATTCGGCTTTTGCTAGCGAAGATCAAAAGGAAGGCATGACTGCCTTTGTTGAGAAACGAAAAGCGCAATTCAAAAACAATTGACGTCCTTAGACCATTTAAAAGCAAGCGCTTTAGTTTGATCCCTAGATTGTATTTATAAGGGCTTTTTTGAAAGTTTGTCATAATGATTGATATGATTCAATTTATATCGATAGCGTAAGGTCTTTAATGCTGCCTACAAAAAATCATTTCCCTAAAATAGTGGGTCTTTCGATTCTTCTATCAGGCTTATTGTGGTTATTAGGCTTTTATTTAGCAATTGATAAAACCGCTTTTACACGCAATCACTCTGCACTTTACCAAGTGTTTTGGTTTCCTTTTCATATCCTTTTGGCTTATTTTTCGATTTTGGTCTACAAAAAGGCCGCCTTTGGAACCCACTATAAAGATATCAGCATCAAGTCAATTCTGAAGGATTTGAATAAAAATTATCGTGCGGTAGTTATTTCATTAGTATTAATTACCCCATTCATGTTGCAAGATCTCATTGAGGGGTATTCATTAATTGAAGAACATTTTGAGACGATGGGAAATGCTTATTGGGTCATTGTTGGTCCAATTTGGACCATTGAATGGTTGATGCTCGCCGTCATTTGGTCTAGAGTACTTGCCACGATTCGTCTGACGGTAAATACATATACCCCTAAATATGTCGATGAGCATTTAGATGAGTTGTTAATACTTGAACCTCAATCGCCGTTATTGCAAGCTGGTGTTGAAAATGCCTTGATTAATTTACTCTATGCGCTATCGACGATTGCGTATATAGAGTTTGCAGGAGGTGAGTCCTCTGACTATCAAACGACAATTATTTCGGCGGTGTTGGTTTTAATTAGTTTTTTGGCGAGCTTTTTCTTTTTGAGAAAGCGCGTGAATGATGCACTCGAACGGATTGTTGCAAAGCACGCAAAATTTCTTGATAGCATTTATAAAGACGCTAAACACCCTTTGACAAAAGAGTTGTTTAAAGACATGAAATTGAACTTTCTATTGATTGATAGTTTTGTTTTGTTCAAGCCACTGAAGTTTTCCAACCGGGCGGTAGAGCGGGTCAGTATTGTTCGAGCTAGTGTCTTGATTCAATCAATTCAAGAGAATGGCTATGCAGAACACATCAGCGTTCCAATGGCGATAGAGGCTATGAAATATGGCCAATTTGAACAAAAATTAGCATCCTTAGGTATCGTTGAACTGCAAGGCGTTATGCTTCGATTAGGCTCCCCGGTGTTGATGCTGGTTGCTAAATCTGGAGTTTTATCGAGTTTGCACTGAGTTCCTTTAAAAACCCACGTTAATACGAACAGATTCCGAAGTATTCCTTTGGATCTTCCGGGAAAATCGAAGATTTTTTTCTGAATATGACAATACAAGCACTTAAGTTTTGTAAATAGTTGTCGTAGATAAATGTTAACCCTTAATTTTTTTTCAACATTAAGATTTAATCAGATACTTTTAAAAAAGCCATTCATTTAAGTTGTTGCACTAAAAGCGATCTTATTTTTAAATGCTTTTGCTGACACTGGCTTAACGATATATTTACGTTCTGCCGCACATCGGAGATTGAAGAAAAAATGCGTATTTTGTTTAAATTAGGCGCTTTAGTGCTCTTGATGGGACTATTTGGGGCAAACACTCTGGCGCAATCCGGATCTGGGATGGGTGCAGGCGTTGGTAGCGGTCACCTTGAGCGCATCAAAGCGAGCGCTACCCTGCGGGTGTGTATATGGCCCGATTACTACGGTATCTCTTTTCGCAACCCCAAGAATGGGGAGTTGTCAGGTATCGATGTAACGCTATCGGAACAGTTTGCCCGCGAACTCGGTGTCAAGCCTATTTATATCGACACGACCTTCGCTGCCTTCACCAATGAGCTACTCGCCGACCGCTGCGACATCGCGATGTTCGGCGTGGGCATCACGCCGGCGCGTGCCGCCCAAGTGAGGTTTTCCCAGCCCTACCTGCGAAGTGACATCTACGCGGTGACCACCAAGAGTCATCCCTCGATAAAGAACTGGGACGACATCGATAAGCCAGGACGCGTAGTTGCGGTTCAGACCGGCACCTTCATGGAACCGGTCATGAAAGCCAGCCTCAAGCAGGCTGAATTGATGTTAGTGAAACTACCTAATACCCGCGAGCGAGAAGTGCAGTCGGGGCGTGCCGATGTTTTTATGACCGATTATCCCTACAGCCGCCGAGTGCTCGATAACTCCGACTGGGCAAGGGTAATTGCTCCCGATCGTCCAATCAGTCCGGTGTCCTATGCCTATGCGGTAGCCCCTGGAGACGATTCCTGGCTGGAGCGCATCGACAAGTTCGTGACTGACATCAAGCGCGATGGGCGGCTGTTAAATGCTGCCAAGGCCTTCAAGTTGGATCCGATTCTCCTTACCCAATGACCACTCTAGGTCCTTTACTCACGAAATACACCAGCCGCTTTGAGCGGCTGATCGTTGTGGGTGGCATTCTGTTCGCCTTGGTGATTATCGGTGCCACAATCGCTCACTGCCTGCAGCTGCGCGAAGAGATGCGTGGTGAAGCGCAGGGTCAGGTAAAGACCGTGACACGGATTCTGACGCAGGAGGTCAACCGCAGCCTGATGCGAACTCGCGGTTTGCTGGAACAGATAGACGACATGTCGAGTGGCTTGAAGTCTGTTGCATCGGTCGATTACAGCCTCAGGCTAGAGGCGATGACTCGCCAGCATTTCCTGCTTCGCGAAGTAGCGATCGTCGATCGCGATGGTCGCATTATCTCTTCATCGAATCCTCTTAGCATCGGTATTGATGTATCGGGCTATGACTTTGCCGCAGCCGAGCTCCGCCAGCGACTGTTTATCGGGCAACCTAAGTCTGGACGTAGCTTCACGCGCAATGCCCAGAAAGCCGAAGGTTCGGCCCATGCCGTTGAAGGCTTCATCACTTTGTCGCTTCCGCTGGGTGGCAATCTTTCGGGTCTGCTTGCGGTGGCAGTCATTGGGGCTGATAGTCTGATCAGCGATCTGCGCTTCATGGCGTCGATGGAATCGAATGTGCTGACTATCTATCGCTATGACGGTAAGTTGTTGGCAACCAGCCAAGGAGCCGTAACCCAGGACAAGGCCTCTCATCCGATTTTCAGGGACTTTCTGCCAAACCGTGAAACCGGTAGCTTCACTGATACCACCCGCGAAGGCAGCAGTTGGTTGGCCTATTTCGCTACTACGTCCGACTTCCCTGTTGTGGTCGAAGTCAAGCTGCCGCAGGACCTAGTTGCAGCACGCTGGCGAACAGAGATGATAACTCCGCTTTCAATCTTGGTCGCGACACTAGCGGCATTGTTCGTCTTCACGCGGACCGCTCAGTGGGCTGTGCGGCAGCGCGCCATGATGCAGGAAGAGTCTGCTAGCAAGGCACAGCGCCTGCGTAATATTCTCGATTCGGCGGCTGACGCGATTGTCACGATAGATGTCAGCAGCATCGTGCATGAATACAACCGCGCGGCCGAACAGTTATTTCGCATTCCATCTGAGGAAGCGATTGGTAGTCATGCCTCGGGGCTTCTTGCCCAGGAAGAGTCCGCGGGTTATCAGTCACTAGTCGATTACTTCCTGCGCACCGGAGCGGCCCCCGTCTTTGCTGATGGCCAGAAAATCAAAACCCGGCGACGTGACGGCACCAGTGTGCTCTTGTCGTATGCCATTAGTGAAGTCACCATCAAAGACGAGCGGCTGTTGACCTGCATCTTTCGGGATGTGACCGAGGAACAGCAGGCTAACGATAGATTTAGAACGCTGTTTCAGCGCTCAGGCCAACCTACTCTGCTATTTGCTGAAGGCAAACTTCTCGATTGTAATAAGGCAGCAATTAAGCTGTTCGGCGCCGAGGTTAGGGGTGAGTTACTCGGCCTGCGAATCGAGGATCTTGCAGTTGGGGAAATGAACGGACTACAACTGGTCAAGGAGTTTGACAATGTCCGCGAGATCGCTCGCCAGCTCGGTGCCTGCCGCTTGAACTGGGCGGCAATTGCGCTCGACGGTCGTGAAATCCCACTCGAAATCGTCATGACGCCGATCTATCTCGATAATGCCGAAGCTATGCTCCTAACTCTTTCAGACATTACCGAGCAGCAACGCTATGAGGACGGCTTGCGTAAGGCACGCGATGCAGCCGAAGTCGCCGCGAAGGCCAAGGCAGGCTTCCTTGCAGTCATGAGCCATGAACTGCGTACGCCGATGACCGGCATCCTTGGCATGATTGAGTTGTTGGCCGAAGCCGAGCTGCCTGCCGAGCAGCTGCGTCAGGTTGGGATTCTCGGCAAATCGGCTGATTCACTGATGTTGGTGCTCAATGACATTCTCGATTTTTCTAAGTTTGAGGCCGGTCGCCTCGAGCTCGAACAAATCGACTTCGATCCGGCGCAAATTGTTAGTGAAGTGTTTGAGTCGTTCTCTTTTGTAGCGGAACAGCGTCATAACATCCTGCGGGTTGAGTTGGGCAACACTAGGTTGCCAATCCTGCATGGGGACCCGACGCGGGTCAAGCAGGTGCTCATAAACCTGGTCGGTAATGCTGTTAAGTTCACCGAAAACGGTTCGATTGTTATCCATCTAGCGGCTCAGCCATTTGGAGCCGACGGCCGGGTGGCGCTCAGTATCGAGGTCCACGACACTGGCATCGGTATCGAACCCGAGATGCAGAAGACACTCTTCCAGCCTTTTCAGCAGGCGGATACTTCGACCACCCGGCGCTTCGGTGGAACAGGTCTAGGTCTGGCGATCTGTAAGCATCTTGTCGATTTAATGCATGGCCGGATCAGTGTTGAAAGCGAAGTCGGAAAAGGTTCCGTCTTTCGTGTCGAACTCACCCTAGCCAAGGCAAAAGGCCAAACAGTGCCGAAGCTTTTACGCACCTCGTCTATGGCGAATTCCAAGATGCGCAGCCTGCGCATCTTGGTGGCCGAAGACAACGCAACCAATCGTCTGCTGATCGAGACGTGCTTGCGCCGCGCCGGTCATATACCGGAGATGGTCGATGATGGACAACAGGCACTTGCCGCAGCGTCGGTTCGGGATTTCGACCTGATCTTGATGGACATGCAGATGCCGGTGCTCGACGGAATGGGAGCCACCCGCGCAATCCGCACGCTGCCCGATGCCAAGCGCAACCAGATTCCGATCATTGCTCTCACGGCCGATGCTCTGCCGGAGTTACGTGATGCATATATGGCTAGCGGCCTTGACGACTATCACACTAAACCGATCGACTGGGCAGCGCTCTATGCAACTATCCTTCGCCATCTGCCCTGGGCGGCGGTCGACGCCCCAGAAGCTCAGGAAAATTCAGACGTGGTCGTGACCCAAGCTTTAAGCGTGGAGGGCGGCAAGGTTCGCGAAGACGACGTGCCGATGGATGCCGAGTCTATTGGTCGCATGCGCGACGAACTCGGACTCGATGTATGGACCGCGGTTGCCGACATCTATTGGCCGCAAAGTGATACTCTGTTGGTAGCCTGCCGTGCTGCGGTCGTTGCGCAGGATGTTGCGGCCCGACGTAGTGCTGCGCACAGTCTTAAGGGTTCGTCGGCGAACCTGGGCTTTAATTCGATTGCGTCGATGGCCGAGGTTTTTGAGCGATGTGAGCCTCATATGGCAATGGCCACACTGGCACAACTTGATACGATCTACGCGCAAACTCGCACTTACTGGTCGATGGATGCAAGCACTATTCCGGCCATGGTGAAAAGCCCGCAATGATGTTTATGTATTTAAGTGTTTAAGGGTTATGTAGAAGTTACAAAATACTATACATTTACTTTATTTTGTACGGCTTAGAAAATCGTAATTATATAAATCTGGTGCCCAAGAGGAGACTCGAACTCCTATGACTTTTACATCGCCAGCACCTGAAGCTGGTGCGTCTACCAATTTCGCCACCTGGGCCTTATCAAATCAGGCTAATCTGAGATTTTATCTCATTTCAAGAAAAGGTTCAGGCTTTTGTCGACAATATATTACCAATCGGACCGTTACCAGCCATCGATTGCTTAAAGTTGTTCAAGAATTGTGTAAGGGATTGATCGCCGGCAGGCGCTCCAATGGCAGCAAATAATTGGTTAGCGTTTTGCTCTAACTGGTAAAGCCCTTTTGTTGTCAAAGGTGCTTGTTTATCTTGCTGACCAATTTGGTCGATTAATGACTGAAGACCTTGCTCAAGTTTTCCATTGCCTTGAAAAGCCTTTGGAAGTGCAGGGGAAGCGTTATCTTGTTGGGACTGGAGGGCGCTTACCAAGCTTTGAATAAAATTGGGAATAGTTTGTCCATCATTTTGGCTCTGTGGTGGTGGATTGCTACTAATTTTGGACAGGGACTGCAAAATGGACTCCATCATCTTGCTTGAGTTAGGAGCAGAGTCGGCAGTCTGAGGACTTTCATTATCCGCAGAGTCAATTGAACGCAGAACGCTAGAGACGCTTTTTAATGACGCAACGGGATTAAATAAGGCAGTAAGTGCAGGAATTGTCATAAAAAGGCTCCAAAAAACGATATATTTACTTTAAAGCCTGCATCGATTTTTAAACCTTTAAATAACGGGTATTTTTGGTATTAATTCAAAAAAAATTAAAAAATACCCTCAAAAATCATTTTTTTGTAATCCCACCCTTAAGTTCTTCAGTTTCGTGTCGTAAAAGACATATCAGGTCAATTACGAACTGGAAAAAATGATGATTACACAAAGCCCACTACAAGTAACCCCCTCTACAATTCAGAACACCTACGGTGCCATTCTGAACACGACGAATAAGACTGCTCCTACTGCGCCTACGAGTGCAGTGAGTGATTATGCTGTCCAGCCTAGTGCTAGCAGCCCAGTTTTATCTGCATTTTTCCAGACCTTGAGTCAAATTGATCAAAAAACTCAAAATAACCCAAGTTCTTCGCAGGGTTCTGATGGTCAAAGTCAAATTTCTTCAAGCAATGCCAATTCCATCTTACCAACGACAGCGGATTCTAGTAATGCTTTACAAGCGTTTACTTATACCTTGTTTCAGAATTTACAAAAAGGCAATGATCAACCCAATCCAAATGCAAAAAGTTCTGGTTTGGGGCCTTTGCCGGCAGTCACGCCTGGTCCAAATACGACATACTTGAATAATTTACCAGCCCGTTTAAACACCTTATCTTCAACCTTGAAGTCGGCTAATCCTACTGGCGGGGCAAATACTCTTGAAGGTTTACAAGCAGCTTATCAATCCTTACTCAATTCTATGGGGTCAAATGGCTCTGGCAATGTGAGCTCGACCAACAGTTCATCACTGGCATCATTTTTAGATCAAATGAGTCAAAACTTAAAGTCACAAAATGTAACAAGCATTAATACGAAGGGGTCTTTACTTGATACAAAAGCTTAAAACCTTATCGAATACTAATCAGATGGGAACTGCTTTAAGGTTTGGACCTGAAATTGTTGCAGTTTCTTGTGTAATCTTAGCAAGTCTTTGTCTTTTGTAATTAAAAGACAGGGCGCAAGCTCCACAGATAGTTCGACAAAAATCTGATCATCAGGATCACAGCACTTAATTCTAGAAGTGTTTTTTAAAGGCGCTTGCCACGAAAATAAATCTTGGTATTCATTTCGTATCCTGAGAATTTCTTCAAGACCCTGATTAAAGGGCTTACGCGCTAAAACCTCCTCAAACTCACCCCAAATCGCCTCGCAGGTATAGGCATGAATTTGTTGATTTTTTAGACAATCATGTAAATTTTGAACACCCTTGTCTTTAAAATAAAAAAGGTCAAGTAGTATATTGGTATCGAGAACAACATTGGGTTTCATGACTGTCTTTTTAAATGAGTTAAATTAGAGATATTCAGAAAATTGAAGAAAAAACGAATTTATACATGATAAAACCACACGCAGTGTTGCAGGAAAAAAAAGAAGATCGCATTGGAACAGTACAAGGTCATCGTGATGGCTTTGGTTTTGTGATTCCAGATGATGGGCAATTAGATATATTTCTCTCCGAGCGAGAGATGACCCGGGTTATGCATGGTGACAGAGTTACCGTTCGTGTCCTAGGCACTGATCGAAAAGGACGTCCAGAAGGGCAGATCACGGATGTTATCGAACGAGCTACACGCCATGTGATTGGTCGATTGTTAAATGAAAATGGCGTATTAATCGTAGCGCCAGAAGATAAAAGAATTTCACACGACATCCTTATCCCGCCCAAAGGGCATTTAAACGCCAAATTAGGCCAAGTAGTTAGCTGTGAAATCATTGATTATCCAGACAGTTATCGTCAAGCTGTTGGTAGAGTTGTTGAGGTCTTGGGTGAAATCGATGATCCAGGCATGGAAATCGAGATTGCGGTGCGTAAATATGGTGTTCCCCATGAGTTCTCACCAGCAAGTATCAAAGAAGCTGCAGCCCTAGCCGATGAAGTCCGTGAAGAAGATTTAGAAGGGCGGATTGATTTACGCGACATTCCCTTAGTGACGATTGACGGTGAAGATGCACGAGATTTTGACGATGCCGTCTATTGCGAACCTATCACTTTTAAGGGCGTCAAGTCATGGCGGTTGATTGTTGCGATTGCTGATGTCTCCCACTATGTTAAACCTGGCCATCCCTTAGATTCTGATGCAATACGACGCGGCACTTCTGTTTATTTTCCAAGACGCGTAATTCCGATGTTGCCTGAAAAAATTTCGAATGGTTTATGTTCTTTAAAACCAGGCGTTGACCGTTTATGCATGGTGTGTGATGCCATTATTGATAATAAGGGTATTGTCCAAGCCTATCAGTTTTATCCAGGCCTGATGCATTCTGTCCAACGTTTTACCTACAATATCGTTTGGGAAATCCTCAGTAATACCAATGGCCCTGAAGCGGCTAGGTTTGTTAAACAAAAACCCCTATTACAAAATTTATATAAATTATTTCAGGTACTCAAGCAATCACGGGAAAAGCGTGGTGCTATCGATTTCGATACTACTGAAACACAGATCATTAGTAATGAATTTGGAAAAATTGAACGTATTGAGCCAAGAACCAGAAATGATGCCCATCGATTAATTGAAGAGTGTATGTTAGTTGCTAACGTTTGCGCCGCTAATTTTATAGGCGCTAAAAATCATTCATCTTTATATCGTGTTCACGGCGAGCCGACGGTAGAAAAGGTTAATGCATTACGTGATGTATTACGCTCAGCAGGACTTAGTCTCGAAGGTGGCAATAAACCACACCCGATGGATTATGCCAAGTTGATTCATGCGATTAAAAATAGGCCAGATGCCAGTATGTTGCAAACGGTGATTCTAAGGTCGATGCAGCAAGCCGTTTATCAACCTGAGAACTTAGGCCACTTTGGTTTGTCTTATCCCGCCTATACCCATTTTACAAGTCCAATTCGGCGATACCCTGACTTACTAGTACATCGTGTGATTAAGGCTATTCTGGCGAAAAAGAGTTACAAACCCAGTATTCCTGAGGACGTACCTCTTAATTTGGCGATGCCCAAAAATGGGCCAGGTCGTGTTAATGCGGCCTTAGTGAAAAAGAATTTAGCACAAGAAAACACGATAGAAGTTGCCCCACGCAGTAGGAAAAAAACTGCCAGTGATGGTATTGATATGGCATCTTGGGCGCAGTTAGGAGTGCACTGTTCTGCTAATGAGCGCCGTGCTGATGAAGCCTCTCGCGATGTTGAGTCATGGCTTAAGTGTTATTTTATGCGCGATCGATTAGGTCAAGAATTTGCTGGGACTATTACCGGTGCTACAGGCTTTGGTTTGTTTGTGCAACTTGAGACCTTATTTGTTGAAGGGCTGATTCACGTTTCAGAGCTCGGCGGTGACTATTTCCAATACGATGAAGCACGTCAGGAATTACGTGGTGAAAGGACTGGGATTCGTTATCGATTAGGTGATCGGGTACATGTACTCGTTAGTCGTGTTGACTTGGACGCACGTAAAATAGAATTTAGTCTCGTTAAAAATACACTTGATCGTAATCGTTTCTCAGCGCCAGTGACCATGGATGATATGGGCAAGCCTAATAAACGGGCGGCTTCAAAACATACTCGTCCACCAGAAAAAGCGCCACAAGTTGGACGCGCCACAATTTCAAAGAAATCATCTGCATCACGCGCTGGCAATAAACCAAAAGCAAAAAGCAATGCCAAAAAAACGCAAGTTGCTGAAAAAACAACTCCAAGTTCAAGATCAAAAACCCGGGGTCGCCGTTAATGGAGCAACAAATACTCGTGGGTTTTCATGCGGTGATTGCCAGAATACGTCAAGCCCCTGATACCCTCAAGACAGTCTATTACGATGTATCTCGACGTGATCGGCGGATGAAAGATTTTATTGAGACAACCCAAAACTTGGTTGGTCGTAAATTACATCAAGCGGACAGTGAAAGACTTCGCCAGCTTGCGGGGCATGATCGACATCAAGGCGTCGTAGCTTTTGCTGAGCCAGCTTCAATTGCTAGAAACATTGCCGAGTTACTCGACGGTATTGGAGATAAAAAGCCGCTCTTATTAATTCTGGACGGCGTTACTGATCCCCATAATTTAGGTGCATGCATGCGAGTGGCTGATGGTGCCGGTGCAGATGCAATCATTGTGCCCAAAGACCGATCAGCACAATTAAATACGACCGTGAGTAAAGTTGCTAGTGGCGCTGCAGAAACCATGCCATTTGTTGCTGTGACTAATTTAGCCCGCGCCATGCGTGAACTACAAGAAGCTGGTATTTGGCTCATTGGAACCTCTGAAGAAGCAGATAAAACCTTATATGAAGTTGATTTATCGGGGCCAGTTGCCATCGTTATGGGAGCTGAAGGCGAGGGGATGAGACGCTTAACCAAAGAGACCTGCGATGAGCTTGTTAGTATTCCGATGTTTGGTGGGGTAGAGAGCTTAAACGTCTCCGTAGCTAGTGGAGTTTGCTTGTATGAGGCAGCTCGCCAACGAATCCTAAAATCAAAATAAATTAGCCCTCTAGAAGCTGCGCTAGCACATCAATATCGTTTTTAAAATTACGAATCCCTTCAGCTAATTTTTCTGTGGCCATGGGATCATCATTCATATGCTGGCGAAACGATTTTTCATCAACAGACATTTTTTCAAAGCGCATATTTTTAGCGCTTAAAAAACTCAATTGAGGCTTGATTTCGCCTTCTGTGTTTTGGAGCTGATCTAAAAGTTCAGGACTAATCGTAAGTAAGTCACAGCCAGCCAAAGCAATAATTTGTTCAATATTTCTAAAACTAGCACCCATGATTTCAGTTTTAAAGTCATGGTGTTTGAGGTAGTTATAAATAGCAGATACAGACTTGACGCCGGGATCGTTAGGGCCTGACATACTTGCGTCATCCCACTTCTCACCCAATGATTTTTTATACCAATCAGTAATTCTGCCAACGAAAGGTGAGATGAGTGTTACTTTTGACTCAGCACAAGCTAGGGCCTGAGGAAGATTGAATACTAAAGTCAAATTGCAGTGAATGCCTTCAGTTTCTAAAATCTTAGCCGATTGGATACCTTCCCAAGTAGCGGCGATTTTGATTAACACACGATCTTTGCCGATACCATGTTTTTGATAGAGATCACTAATTTTTCTCGCACGCGTAACAGAGTCTTCAATATCAAATGAAAGCTCGGCATCAATTTCTGTAGAGACTCTACCAGGAATAATCTTTAAAATCTCCATCCCGAATCTAACGAGTAGATGATCCATCTTGTCATCCGTTGATAAATCAGCATAGCTTGATTTAATCTCCTCAATGAGATGTTGATAAGCAGGTAATTTTGCGGCGCGCAAAATTAAGGTTGGATTAGTTGTAGCATCCTTGGGTAGGTAAGTATGAATGCGTTCAAAGTCACCAGTATCGGCAACCATGAAGGTATGTTTTTTCATTTGCTCTAATAAATTCATACTTATGATTTTAAACCTGAAAATTTTTACATGTCAGTGAAAGTAGTTAAAATAAACTTTTGGCATACACAGGAATACCCTAATGCACCAAGATGAGCAAAAAGCCCTTGTGGCGAAGGAAGCTGTCGCACTAATATTGCGGGAGATTTCAACAGGTGAAATTTTAGGGATTGGCACGGGTTCCACGGTCAATTTATTTATTGATGCGCTCAGCCCGCACGCCAAGCATTTCCGTGGGGTAGTTTCTAGTTCTGCAGCAAGTACCGCTAGGTTAATCGAAAAAGGCTTTCACGTATTTGATGCTAATGAAGTAGAGGGTATCGTTGCTTATGTGGATGGTGCAGATGAAATCAATGCCCATGGTCAAATGATTAAAGGAGGGGGCGGAGCACTTACACGTGAAAAAATTGTAGCCTCTATGGCGGCAAAATTTATCTGTATATGTGATTCAAGTAAGCAGGTTGAAGTTCTTGGTAATTTCCCTTTACCTATTGAGGTGATTCCATTAGCATCCGCGCACATAGCACGAACCCTTAAACAACAGTTGGGTGTCGAGGTCAGTATCCGTATGTCGAAGAACAAGCCTGATGAAAAAATGATCACGGATAATGGCGGCTGGATATTAGACGTGAGTGGTTTGAAGATTCATCATCCAAAAGAATTAGAGACAATACTCAATCAGATACCTGGAGTTATTTGCAATGGTATCTTTGCGCGCAACGCGGCAAATGTATTGATTGTTTCCAGCCAAGTGGGCGTGAAAACAATACAATATTAAGCGCTAGGGGGTACATACCCCTGAGCCGTATCAGCACCTTCACCGAAAAAGTATTTTTCAGTTTGTTTTAACAGGTATTGACGGGCTCTCGCGTCTGCCATGTTAAGACGATTTTCATTAATCAACATTGTTTGTTGATTAAGCCAATCAGCCCATGCAGCTTTGGAGACCTGTTGCCAAATTTTCTTCCCAAGTTCGCCAGGTACAGGAGCGAACTCAAGACCCTCAGCTTCTTTGTTTAATTTAATACATTGGACCATGCGTGCCATAAAGATTCCTATTATTGATTTTTTTAAAACATTAAATATCGTAGATTACATCAAGCTTATAGTTTTTTAATCAAGACCATTGATTTTCTGTCCCAGTTGTAATGGGACTTACGTTCTTTGGGTAATTCATCGACTGAGCTTTTTACAAAGCCGCGCTTTAAAAACCAATGCTCAGTGCGTGTTGTTAAGACAAATATTTTCTTTATACCAAGATCTTTAGCGCGTGCTTCCACTCGTTTAAGCAGGCGTTCACCATCACCAACACCTTGAGTATCAGGATCAACGGCTAGACAGGCTAGTTCACCCATTGCATTGGAAAAGGGAAAGAGGGCGGCGCAACCAAAGATGACATGATCATGTTCGATGACCGAAAAGCTAGAAATATCTCTTTCGATGACCGATCGACCTCTAGGGGCAAGAACACCTTCCTCCTCTAGGGGGGAGATGATTTGTAGAATTCCGCCAACATCATCCATGTTGGCTTCTCTTAGATTCTCGATATCTGAAGCAACAATCATCGTACCGACACCATCATGGGTAAATAATTCCTCTAAAACCGCTCCATCACGATCATGCGGCAGAATATGCACGCGGTTGACACCTAGCTTTACTGCTCTTGCTGCGGTTGCTAAGAGAGACCTTAATTCGCCCGGAGCAAGGCCCTCATCACCCAAGAGTTTAGATAACTCAGGAAGTGCGATTTCTGCTATGTGTTCACCAGCCTTATCCTTGAGCCCATGCACGCTTGATAAGAAAATCAATTTATCAGCCTTGAGTGCAGTGGCTGTTGAACAAGCAACATCTTCATAGGCTAAATTAAAAGCTTGACCAGTTGGTGAAAAGCCTAAAGGAGATAGCAAGACAATTTTATTGTGCTCCAAGGACATTTTGATGGATTCAGCATCAACCTTACGGACTAAACCAGTATTCATAAAATCAACGCCATCAACAATACCAACGGGCCTTGCAGTAATAAAATTACCTGAAATCACAGAAATACGTGACCCGGCCATCGGTGTATTGGGCAAGCCTTGACTAAAGCATGCTTCAATATCAAGGCGAAGTTCACCGACCGCTTCTTTGACACACTCCATCGTAGGTCCATCAGTGATGCGATAACCCAACATTTGGCCATTACCGTATTTGGCGTCAATAGAATGCAAGGCAAGTTGTTCTTGAATTTGCGGACGAGAGCCATGCACGAGAACAATATTCATTCCCATGGCATGTAACATCGCGATATCCTCGACGAGATTTTCTAGTTCACTATCCGTGGCAAGTTCACCGGCAAAGGCGATGACAAAGGTTTTTCCATGAAAGGAATGGATGTAGGGTGCGACAGTTCTTAACCAACTTACAAATGGAAAAGTATCTGGGGACTGACCCTCGGTAAACTGATATTCTGATAATTTTGTCGACATAAGCGAAAATTATAGGATGCTTATGAATCAAAATGCTAAAAATACTCAGAATCAGTTGGAAAAACCTCACATTCGCCTAGAGTTTCCGGAACTTTTGCCTGTTAGTGGACAGCGGCAACGCATTATGGACGCCTTAGCAGACCATCAGGTCATTATTGTATGCGGAGAGACAGGTTCTGGAAAAACCACGCAATTACCTAAAATTTGCTTGGCAATGGGTCGCGGAAGGATGAATGGCACCCAGCGATTGATAGGCCATACCCAACCCAGGAGAATTGCTGCTACCTCGACAGCCAAGCGAATTGCTGATGAATTAGGGACCCCAATTGGCCAAGATGTTGGATATCAAGTTCGCTTTACGGATAAAAGTAGTACTAGTGCATCGATTAAATTAATGACCGATGGCATACTTCTTGCGCAAACACAGCATGATCCATTGCTCTTAGCCTATGACACCATCATTATTGATGAAGCGCATGAGCGCAGTTTAAACATTGATTTTTTGTTAGGTTATTTACGTCAAATATTACCCAAGCGACCTGATTTAAAAATTATTATTACCTCAGCAACCATTGATGCCAATTTATTTGCGCAGCATTTTTCATTAGGTAAAGAAGTACCCATTATTGAGGTAAGTGGCCGACTATTTCCAGTGGAGATGAGATATCGTCCTTTAACGCAAGGAAGCAGCAAAGATGTGAAAGAAATCCCTGAAGCCGTTTTAGAGGGAATTATGGAACTGTGGGGGCAGGGAGTTTCAGGGACGGGAGATATTTTAGTGTTTCTGCCAGGAGAGCGAGAGATTCGGGATTGTGCCGAAGTCTTACGCAAAAGCATCCCTCTTCAGCAACGTTATCATCCAGATATCCTGAGTTTATTCGCTAGGCAGTCTGTTGGAGAGCAGGAGAAGGTCTTTCAAACGGGACGAGGCAGACGCATCATTCTTGCGACCAATGTCGCGGAAACATCCCTCACTGTGCCAGGAATCCGTTTCGTGATTGATGCCGGACTAGCCAGGGTCAAACGCTACTCCTACCGGAATAAAGTTGAGCAGTTACAAATAGAGTCTATATCCCAGTCGGCAGCTAATCAACGTGCAGGTCGGTGTGGACGCGTTGCGGATGGTATTTGCATTCGCCTTTATGATGAAGACGACTTTACTGCACGCGCTGCCTATACTGACCCAGAAATATTAAGAAGTTCTCTTGCCGGTGTGATTCTGCGTATGGCGGCCCTACGCCTTCCTAAAATTGATGAATTTCCATTCATACAAGCACCATCTGGAAGAGCTATTAGCGATGGTGTTTTGTTACTAGAGGAGTTAGGGGCAGTAGATGCCTCATTTAAAGAAGGTGCGCGTGAGATAAGGCTAACGGATATAGGTCATGAAATAGCCAAGTTACCACTTGATCCAAGAGTATCAAGAATGTTGATCGCGGCTAAAGAGCAAGTTGCTTTGCGCGAAGTTCTTATTATTGCCTCAGCGATGGCTATCCAAGACCCGAGAGAACGCCCCCCAGAATTAGCGCAAGTAGCCGATTTAGCCCACAAATTATTTGCCGATGAACAATCAGAATTTATTAGTTATATCAAGTTATGGGATTGGTACCATCTGGCGGCAGACCAAAAAAGAAGTAATCGTCAATTTGATGAATTATGTAAAAAACAGTTTTTATCGCCACGACGAATGCGTGAATGGCGCGATGTTCATCAACAATTACAAGAGATCTTAATTGCGCAAGGATGGCGTATGAATACGCTAGCCGCCACCTATGAGCAAATACATACGGCATTACTTACAGGCTTACTTGGTAATATCGGCAAAAAATCAGACGAAGACCAATGGTTTGAAGGGGCACGCGGTATTAAATTAACACTATGGCCAGGAAGCCATTTACTGAAAAAACCAAAATCTTGGATTGTTGCAGGGGAGTTGGTTGAGACGCATCGTTTATATGCAAGAAATATTGCAAATATAGAACCTAAATGGGTAGAGCGTATCTGTCAGCATCGATTACAAAAGACCTGGAGTGAGCCTTTTTGGGATACACGCACCGGAGAAGTGATGGCGCATGAACAAGGTGCGCTTTATGGGTTGAGCCTTTATCACGGTAGAAAAGTAAAGTATGCGCTCATGGAGCCTGATGAGGCTCGTAAGATTTTTATCCAGCGGGCCTTGGTTGAAGGGGCATTACTAGGGCAAGTCGAGACTAGTCAGATCCAGAAGCAAACCGGAAAAACATTTGCGTTCTTTTGGAAAAACCAAGAATTAATTACTCAAGTAGAAGCCCTTGAACATCGATCGCGAAGGCAAGATGTTTTAGTCAGTGATGCTTGCATTTATGAGTTTTATGCAGCCAAGTTGCCACAGTCAGTTGTGTCGCGCAGTTCATTACAAACTTGGATAGATAAAAACCAAGAGCATACCGCTCAACTCTTGTTAACAAAAGAAGATTTAATGCAGCATCAAGCCTCACATGTGAATGATGACCGCTATCCAAAGCAGTTAGCTATGATGGGCACGCAGTTAGCATTGAGTTACCACTTTGAGCCGGGAAGTCCGAAAGATGGGGTAACCATATTAGTGCCGCTTGCACTCTTAAATCAAATGGACGAAAGAAAATGTGAGTGGTTAGTACCTGGCTTGTGCGTAGAAAAAATCCATGTTTTATTAAAGTCATTGCCACAAAAGTTACGCAGACATTGCATGCCTTTGCCTGAATTTTCTAAAAACTGCGTTGATGATTGGCTCGAAAATGAACAATTTGGTAAAGGCGATTTTATCGATGCCATCATTAAATGTATTCGAGAAAAAACACAAATGATCGTAAGTCGTTCGGACTTTCGTCTGGAAAATTTACCAGCACATTGTTTAATGAATTATCGAATCATTGACGAACATGGACGACAGCTCGACTTAGATCGAAATTTATCGAAACTCCGGACGTCCTACGCATTAGACGCGCGGCAAACCTTTCAAGAAGCAGCGACGAGTGCCATTGCAAAGGTCAGTCAGGGTCAGGTAACAAATCTCAAAGTCTCAGATCAAGCTCTCAAAAGTGAAACAACTAATCAAAAAGTAATGATTAAAGAATGGAGTTTTGGGGAACTTCCAGAAATGTTAGAAATTACTAAAGGGCAACAAACATTTTATGGATATCCAGCGCTTGAAGATTGTGACACTCATTGTGAAATCAATGTCTACGATGATCCTGATTTGGCTCGTAAAACTCATTTTCGTGGCTTAAAGCGACTGTGCGCAATGGCGCACAAAGATACTATTAAAATGCTACTCAAGCAATTACCAGGTGCTCGTGAGATTGGTTTGTATTATTTGCAAATGGGCACCAATGAAGAAATTATTCAACAAATTTTAGATCTGTCGATTGAAAGATCTTGTTTATTTGAGCCATTACCACGCACTGAAGAGGAATTTAACGGCAGAATGCAATTAGCTAAATCCAAGTTGTCATTAATTGCCCAGGACATTGCAAAACAAGTATTACACTGCTTAGAACTCAGTGCGGAATTACCTAAAAAGCTTGCATCTGCCAAGAGTGTCAGTAATTCTGCATATGAAGACATGCAGCAGCAATATCAACAACTCATTCATCGTCAATTTGTCGCGCAAACCCCCTATGAGCAGATGGTACATTTACCAAGGTATTTGAAAGCCATCATGGTTCGTATTGAGAAATTAAGAACCAATTTGGCAAGGGATCAAGACAATCAGGTGCAGTGGACCAAGTTACATCGGCAATACACCCAAATGCTTAACAATCAGCACATTGGGGATAGTAGTCGACAACTCAAAGAAATACGTTGGCAACTTGAGGAGCTTAGAGTAGCCTTATATGCACAGGAGCTCAAAACGCCAACACCAATGTCAATTAAACGAGTTGAAAAAATATTAAACAGTATTCGAGGGTAAAATAAGATTATGAAAAATTGGAACATAATCGCTATTATTCAAATTATCTTTGGCCTTATTTGCTGGAATGTATTTGCTACAGAAAAGGTGACTGTGAAGAGTGAGTCTGTGGCGGCTCCTAAGCTAGCTATTGTTCTAAACTCGGGTTCAGCATCGGTTAGTAGAATTGATATGCAGAAGAGGGAAGTTATTGATGATTTCCCCATTGGTAAAGAACCCCACCACCTGATGATGATGCCAGATGGTAAAAATCTTCTTGTGGCCAATGCGGCCAGCGATAACCTAGTAATTTTAGATGCAGCCACTGGAAACAAGCTTGGCACTATCCCGAAAATAATAGACCCCTATCAAATTGGGTACTCCCCAAATAATCAGTGGTTTGTAGTTGCCGGTAATCGTTTGGACCGAGTGGATATTTATGCTGTAAATAATGGCGTCATAGCTCCTAAGCCTGATATTTATAAATTACCACAGACACCAAGTCACATTGCCTTTACAAGCGATAGTCAAATCAGCTTCGTGACGCTACAAGACTCTAATGAAATAGTAGCGATCGATTTAAATGCAAAAAAAGAACTATGGAAAATGCCGGTTGGTAAGATGCCAGCTGGTCTTTGGATGACGCCTGGTGATAAATACTTATTACTGGGAGTAACAGGCGAGAACTTTGTTCAGGTCATCGACTGGAGAAATAAAAAAATTATTAAAACAATTAAAACAGGTAAGGGCGCACATAACTTTCGGCCTTTAGGCGATGGTCGTCATGTTTTTGTTACGAATCGGGTAGAGTCAACGATCAGCAAAATTGATATGGAAACACTTGAAAATGTATTAACCATAAAAGGCTTGCCGGCTGGACCTGATTGTATGGACATTACTCCCAATCAAAAAGAGCTATGGGTTACTTTTAGGTTTTCCAAAAAAGTAGGCATCATTAATTTAACGACCAATGAGCTAGAAAAAGTGATTAAAGTAGGCAATAGTCCTCATGGCGTATTTTTTACCCCAAATGCACCCTGGCAATAATTTCTGGAAATGATGAAATATCTGCATCAATGGCGAATAAATTGTTTAGTAGCTTGTCTTTTTTTTGCGGGTACAACATCAGCACAGACTTGTCAGAAAACCGTTTATTTAACTTTTGATACTGGCAATATGTCAGTGGCGAATTATGTGGCTGACACTTTGCGTAAACATCAAGTCAAGGCCACTTTTTTTCTCGCAAGCGAAAAAACAAATCGTGGTGATATGGCATTAGATGATTCTTGGAAAACTTTTTGGCAGACGTTGGTCCAGGAAGGGCATGCGTTTGGTAGCCATACTTTGCATCATGCCTATTTTCAAAAAGATGGCAAAAATAATGACGTGATTCTCAAGCCACAATTTGGACCCCGCGCTGGTAAGTCCTATAGCGCTGATCAATTAGAAGTCTGTCATGAGCTTAAATTAGTCGATCAGCGTTTTTACGAGCTTACGGGAACGCATATAAAAAAAATATGGCGCGCGCCTGGAGGAAAAACTTCCCCGCGTTTAATCCAGATGGGTAATGCTTGTGGATATAAACATATTGCTTGGAATGAAGCAGGCTTTTTAGGTGATGAGCTCTCCTCGACAAGTTATCCGAATGAACTCTTATTAAAAAAAGCACTAGATCAAATAAAAAATGGTGATATAACAATGGCCCATTTAGGTATTTGGTCTCGGAAAGATCCATGGGCTCCTGGGGTACTTGATCCATTAATAGAAGGTTTAAAAGCTAAAGGCTTTTGTTTTGGGACTATTGATTGATGCTGAATATTTATGACCTAATTCATGAATGGCTTATGCAACAGGCACTTTTGCCATTTTTATATTTCATGAACTGGATGGGTTTTGCCGATGATGCGGATTTGGTCATTGACTGGGTCATGCTGGGGTGTTTACAAATCATCATTATTGCCTTAATCATGCGTCCGTTAGAAAAAGATGAAGCGACTTTTTATCAACCCAGTGATCAATCCCAAGTATCCTGGGTAAAGGATATAAGACAAGCCACGCGCATCGATATTTTTTATAGTTGTATTCATCGATTAGGGGTCTTTCAGTTTGCATTTTTTTACTTTTTCTCAGGAGTCTTTTTCTCTATTGGATCATTACTCCATGATCAAGGATTTTTACGATTTAATGTAGAGCTTTGGATTCCTGGCGTGACTTCAATTCCAATCGTCAGTTTTTTGATCTATTTGGTGTTGTTTGATTTCATCGATTATGGTTATCACCGAGTTTCACATCGATTTAATTGGTGGTGGAAACTGCATGCATTACATCATAGCCAACGACATTTAACTTCTTGGTCTGATAATCGTAATCATTTATTAGATGATGTATTCAGAGCGTTTATTTTTTCAGGATTTGGTTTGTTTTTGGGGGTCTTACCTGGCCAATTTTTATTATTAATGGTGACCAGTCGATTAATTCAAAGTTGGCAACATGGTTTTTATCCATATCACTTCCGTCTATTAAAATACGTAATTGTGACGCCTAATTTTCATCGTTACCATCATGCCATTGGTTTGGGTTATGAGGTTCCTGGTAAGCCTGGGGTATTAGGCGGATGTAATTTTGGCGTTCTATTTCCTTGGTGGGATATGCTCTTTAAAACAGCGGTATTTGATGAATCGTATTATCCTAGTGGCGTAAAAGATTATTTACCCCCAAATCATGTTTTCTTGCAACAATGGTTTGGGATACAAAAAAGTTGGCAAACGATATTTTCAAATAAACGGTCCCGATGAAACTGCTGATGCGATCTCTAGGTCATGCCTTAACGGGGATGTTTCACCCCTGGGTATTGTGGTTAACTCTTCGACCTTTTGTCATTGGTGCGGTTATTTGGTTTGGTATTTTATGGACCATCTGGACCCCCTTACTTGATTTGATGAAAGAGTTTTTAACTAATTCTTTTGCGACTCAATGGATTGCTAAGGTGATGAGCTCTTTCGGTTGGGAAAGTGTGCGGGCGATTGTTGCCCCCTATTTTTCTGTCGTGATAATCATGCCATTTGTTATTCTTAGTATTTTGGTATTAGTTTCTTTTACATCGATAACATCTTTACTACGACATGTTGAAAAGCAACTGACTTATCAAGGTTTAATTAAAAAAGAGGGTGGTACTTTTTGGGGAAGCATGTGGGTTGCTTTTAGTTCGATCTGTATTTTTACACTATTACTTATTGTGACTTTACCTGTTTGGTGGATTCCTCCCTTGTTTGCGGTGATTCCACCTCTTTTAATGGGATGGTTAACGGCACGACTCATGACCTATGATGTTTTATCAAGACATGCAAATCAAACGGAGCGAGAGGATTTAATGCGCTTGCATCGCATGCCATTGTTAATGATAGGTATTTTGGTTGGTTTGCTTGGTGCTGTGCCCACTTTGTTTTGGTTATCCTCGGTTTTTGTCTTGGTATTATTCCCTTTTGTATCGATGTTCATGATGTGGGTTTATTCTGTAGTCTTTATATTTGCATCTTTATGGTTTGCACACTATTTATTATTTGCACTTAAGAACTACAGAGATTTAAAAGGAGAAGTCATTTGACGCAGCAAAATAGAACCATTGGTTTAATTGTTATTGGTGATGAAATCTTATCTGGTCGCAGGATGGATAAGCATATGCCAAGATTATTAGAGTTATTAAAAGAAAGAGGGTTGCAACTCGGTTGGGCAGAATATATTGGTGATGATCCACAGCGGATTATTGCCACTTTAAAAAGAAGTTTTGCGAGTGGCGATATCGTATTTATTACGGGTGGGATTGGCTCAACGCCGGATGATCACACCCGTCAATGTGCTGCGAAGGCTTTAGGTCTAGATTTAGTGCTTCATCCACAGGCCAAGGAACTTATAGGCCAACGCATTGTAGAGATGGCTGAGGGTGACCCAGTAAAAGCAGATATTGATTCAGCGTTAAATGCGCCTAGACTGCGAATGGGGGAGTTTCCTCAAGGGGCTAGCATTATTCCGAATTCTTACAATAAAATACCTGGCTTTCACATTCAAGAGCATTACTTCACACCGGGTTTCCCAGTCATGGCGGGTCCGATGATGATCTGGGTATTGGATACCTTTTATACAGAACTTTTTCACCAAAACGATTATGTTGAAAAGAGTTTTATAGCGGCTGGTGCCATGGAAGCAACCATTACCCCATTAATGGAAGAAATTGAAAAAAAATACCCCCAAATCAAGGTCTTTAGCCTACCATCTGTTGGCGACCCTAGTAAAGAGGGTATTCTTGCTCAGCGTCACATGGAGCTCGGTGTTAAGGGACCCGCTGATCAAGTTGAAATTGCATTAAAAGAACTGCGTGTTGGGGTTGAATCGTTTAACACCATCACGTATGATTTAACAAAGACGTAAATATATGACCGTTTACTCAAAGATGCACTATCATGGTGCATCTTTGTTGTTTTGAGAGACCTGAGTTTGTTTTAATAGATTAAGGTTATTTAATTTGCATTTCATCGTTTTAGGAGAACTAGATGAGTAAAGCTGTTGCTGACATTATGAAGTTGGTCAAAGAAAAAGAGATCACTTTTGTGGACTTCCGTTTCACGGATACAAAAGGAAAAGAGCAACACGTTTCAGTGCCTGTCTCTGCGTTTGGAGAAGATAAGTTTGAAAGTGGACATGCTTTTGATGGTTCATCAATTGCAGGATGGAAAGGTATTGAAGCTTCAGATATGCTTTTGATGCCAGATGCAAGTACTGCTTATATCGATCCGTTTTATGAAGAGCCAACACTTGTATTGACTTGTGATGTGGTTGAACCTGCAGACGGTAAAGGCTATGACCGTGACCCACGTTCGATTGCAAAGCGTTGCGAAGCATACTTAAAGAGCACAGGTCTTGGTGATACCGCTTATTTCGGTCCTGAGCCAGAATTTTTCATTTTTGATGGCGTTCGTTGGGGTTCTGACATGCAGGGCTGTTTTGTGAAGATTGACTCAGAAGAGGCACCGTGGTCATCAGGTCTTGAGTTAGAAGGTGGTAATACTGGTCATCGTCCAGGTAAAAAAGGCGGTTATTTCCCAGTTGCTCCAGTGGATTCATTTCAAGATATGCGTTCTGAAATGTGTTTATTGTTAGAGTCTGTCGGAATTCCTGTAGAAGTTCATCACCATGAAGTTGCTGGTCAAGGTCAAAACGAACTAGGTACTAAATTTAGTACTTTAGTACAACGCGCTGACTGGACTATTTTGCAAAAATATATTGTTCACAATGTTGCGCATGCTTATGGCAAAACAGCTACTTTTATGCCAAAGCCAGTTGTTGGCGACAATGGATCTGGTATGCACGTTCACCAATCTGTTTGGAAAGATGGTATTAACTTATTTGCAGGCAATGGTTATGCAGGTTTATCTGAATTTGCGCTTTATTACATCGGCGGTATCATCAAACACGCTCGTGCATTAAACGCAATTACTAACCCTGGTACCAATTCCTATAAGCGTTTAGTGCCTGGTTTTGAGGCTCCTACTAAGTTGGCTTATTCTGCAAAGAATCGTTCAGCTTCGATTCGTATTCCTTATGTTGCTAATCCTAAAGGTCGTCGTATTGAAACACGTTTCCCTGATCCATTAGCAAATCCATACCTTTGTTTCTCAGCATTGTTAATGGCTGGTCTTGATGGCGTTCAAAACAAGATTCATCCAGGCGAAGCTGCGGATAAGAACCTCTATGATTTAACTCCAGAAGAAGACGCTCAGATCCCAACAGTTTGTAGTAGTTTGGATATGGCTCTTGAGGCTTTGGATAAAGATCGTGAGTTCTTAACTCGTGGTGGTGTCTTTACTGATACGATGATTGATGCCTACATTACTCTGAAGATGGAGGAAGTCACACGTTTCCGTATGACTACTCATCCGATTGAGTTTGATATGTATTACTCACTCTAAGATTGATCTAAGCGCCATGCGCATATTTCAAAGCAGGGCAGCTACGGCTGCCCTTTTTAGTCCCCAAGATGTTTTGGATCAAATGCCAAACTCGGTTCTATTACTAGATCGAGAATTGTTGGCTATTGTGTATGCAAATACTGCCGCAGAGATCGCATTAAAAATTGCTAGAAAAAATTTGGTTGGTTTTCAAATCAACGATATTTTTGGTGAGTATGCACAACTCGATGATTTGTTTCATCAATTTAGCTTAGACGGAATTACTCAGCGGACGGATTTGATTTTAGGTGCGGGAAATTTAAGGCCGGACCAAAAAGAGCATTTAGCATACGTTATATTGGCGTCATTAGAGGGTACGGATCTCATTGTGTTTGAGTGGTTTGAAATAGACCAACAAATGAAAAGTGCTCGAGAAGAACGATTGATTATGCAGGCTAGAGCGAATAAAGAATTAATGCGTAATCTGGCTCATGAAATTAAGAATCCACTAGGAGGTATTCGGGGGGCGGCGCAATTATTAGACTATGAATTACCCGACCCATCCTTGAAAGAATATACCAAGGTAATGATTAAAGAAGTTGATCGATTACAAACGCTTGTAGACCGACTACTAGCCCCACATAAACGTAAGAAAGAAATTACAGAAGTTAATATTCATGAGGTTTTGGAGCGTGTACGCAGTGTTGTTTTGGCTGAGTTTGCTCAGGGCTTAAGCATTACGCGTTTTTATGATGTAAGTTTGCCTGACATTATTGGAGATAAAGAAATTTTGATTCAGGCCTTATTAAATATTGTTCATAATGCTGCACAAATTTTAGAAGATCGTCGTCAAATTGGCGATGCAAAGATACAGTTACAAACGAGTGTTTCACGCAATGTAACGATTGGTAAAAAAAGGTATAAGTTAGCCTTGAATGTTCATGTCATTGACAATGGACCTGGAATCCCTGCAGAAATTATTGATCATATTTTCTTGCCCCTAGTTTCTGGTCGCGCTTCTGGAAGTGGCTTGGGTTTGACCTTAGCGCAGTCTTTTATACAGATGCATGGAGGCTTCATATCAGTGCATAGTCAGCCAGGTGATACTAATTTCCATGTTCAAATTCCTTATATGTCGATGGAAAATATTAATAATTCAGAATTAAGGGGTGAAGTATGAAATCAGTTTGGATTGTCGATGACGATCAGTCCATCCGCTGGGTACTTGAAAAATCTTTAGCACGAGAGATGATCCCGTTTAAAAGTTTTGCAAATCCTAATGATGTTCTTGATGCATTAGAGAAAGAAATGCCACAGGTGGTGATCTCTGATATTCGTATGCCGCGTGGTAACGGGATTAATTTACTGCAACAACTCAAGCATGATTACCCAAAGTTGCCAGTCATTATCATGACAGCTTTTTCTGACATGGATTCTGCCGTAGCCTCCTTTCAAGGGGGTGCTTTTGAATATATTACCAAGCCATTTGATATTGCTGCGGTAATGACTATATTGCAACGGGCCATTTCTGAGAGTAAAAGTGCCGATGAAATCAAGACACAATTTGCCCCAAATATTGGTTCAAGAGATAAAGGTGTGGTACCTGAGTTGATCGGTCAAGCTCCTGCCATGCAAGAGATCTTTAGAGCTGTTGGCCGCTTAGCCACATCGAATGCAACAGTACTGATTACTGGAGAGTCTGGAACGGGTAAAGAGCTTGTCGCTAGGGCTCTTCATCGCCATGGAGCGAGGGCGAACACACCATTTGTGGAGCTTAACCTTGCAGCAACACCAAAAGACATGATTGAGGCAGAGTTATTCGGTTATGAGCGCGGGGCATTTGCCAATGCAACTAGCATGAAACGCGGCCATTTTGAACTTGCAGATGGCGGTACCTTATTTCTTGATGAGATTTCTGATATGCCACAGCATATCCAAAGTTCATTATTGCAATTACTTGAAGACGGAAAATTTTATCGACTAGGAAGCAATACGCAGTTGCAGGCGAACGTCAGGATTATCGCATCGAGTTATCAAAATTTAGAAAATTTAGTAGCTCATGGTTTATTCCGTGAAGATTTGTTCCATCGTTTAAATGTGATTAGACTTCGTTTGCCGTCCTTGCGAGATCGTATTGAGGACATTCCATTGCTAACCCAACACTTTCTTACTATGAGCGCTAGACAATTGGCTGTAAAGCCTAAAGTGCTGTTACCAGAAACGATAGATGCCTTATCTAAATTAAGTTATCCTGGAAACGTGAGACAACTCCAAAGTATTTGTCATTGGTTAACGGTGATGATTTCAGCGCCAGAGATTACGGTTGCTGATTTACCTAAGGACCTTACTTACCCGCCCGCGATTTCAAAATCACTTACCCCAGTATCCATGGGGGGAGTGGTTATGAACTCCTTACCTGAAACCTCGGATTCACAAGTTCATCAAGCGCAAACGGGGACAGGTAACTGGGAGCATCAATTAGGAGTTTTAGCCAAAAAAATGTTAGAAGATGGTCGTGAAAATGTATTTCAGGACTTGCTCAATAAGTTTGAAAAATCAGTGATTGGAGCTGCCTTAGAAACCACGCGAGGTCGCAAGGTAGAAGCGGCAGAGCGTTTAGGTATTGGTCGCAATACCATCACTAGAAAACTACAAGAGCTTGGGATTGAATAGTATTATTTTTTGAGGCTTAAAATAACGGGGGCATGATCCGAGGGCTGCTCCCACTTTCTAGGGGTCTTGTCAACAACACAAGCAGTACAGTCCTCTTTGAGGGCTTGAGAAATCATGACATGATCAATGCGCATTCCTGCATTGCGACGAAATCCCATCATTCGATAATCCCACCAACTAAATGATTTGGCTTCTTGATCAAATAAGCGAAAACTATCGATTAAGCCAATATCTTGAAAGTCATTAAAAAATGCTCGCTCTTCTGGAGAGACTAAGTTTTGTCCTACCCATTTTGCAGGATCATGGACATCTTCATCCCGGGGTGCGATATTAAAATCCCCCATAAGAATTAAGCGCGGGTATTTTTGTAACTCAGAAACTAAAAACTCCTTAAGCGCTGATAGCCACTGTAATTTGTATAAAAATTTCTCCGTACCAGGAGCCTGGCCATTAGGAAAATAAGCGCAGATCACTCGAATTGGCGCAGTTTCTTTAAAGTGAAGAGTGCTTGCAAGTAATCTTTTTTGTTCGTCAACAAAATTGGGAAGATTTTGTTGAATGTTTAAAAAAGCCGTATCTTGATCTTGATTGAGATGGGTTAGAGCGCTTTTGCGAACGAGAATAGCAACACCATTATAGGTTTTTTGACCCATAAACAAACTTAAAAAACCTGCCTTTTCTAAATCCTCAATCGGGAATTTATCATCCGTCATTTTTAACTCTTGAAGACCAATGAGATCAATTGGTTCAAGACGATCATCACAGGTTTTTAGCCACTGCAAAAGGTGAGGTAGTCGAACTTTTAAAGAGTTGACATTCCATGAGGCGAAGCGAATGACTGACATATAACTAAGAGATTGCTTGAGTTAAAAGACCACCATGCCTTAATAAAGCATCGATCTTTGGTGAACGCCCACGAAAAGCTGCAAATGAATCGGCGGCAGACCGGCTTCCACCGACCTCTAAAATTTGCTGGCGATAATGGATGCCCACTTTAGGATTAAGAATCGAGCCAAATTGAGAAGCCTGTTCTTCAAAGGCAGCAAATGCATCTGCGGAAAGAACCTCAGCCCATTTGTAGCTATAGTAACCAGCCGCATAGCCACCAGCAAAAATATGACTAAAAGTATGAGGCCATCTAGAAATAGCGGCTTGTTCTAGAACATGTATTTTTTGATTGATTGATTTGGATAACTCCAAAATATCTTCCGGCTTGGCATCATGTGCGCTAAAGCTTGAATGGAGCTCCCAGTCGAAGCTTGCAAAAACAATTTGACGAAGGGTAAAAAGACCATTTTGGAAATTTTTCGCAGCGAGCATCTTATTAAATAAGGCAAGAGGGAGAGTTTCTTGAGTATCAATATGCTTAGATAGTTTTTGGACAACTTCATAATCCCAGCAAAAGTTCTCCATAAATTGGCTAGGAAGTTCAACAGCGTCCCACTCCACACCATTAATGCCAGAAACCCCCAGAACATCGACCTTGGTGAGCATATGATGCAAGCCATGACCAAACTCATGAAAGAGGGTAATCACATCATCATGGCTAATGGTTGCGGGTCGGATTTGACCATTAACCGTGCTTGGAGACGGGAAGTTGCAGACCAAATAAGCAACGGGAGTTTGAAGATCACCACCCTTCATTACCATCCGTCCCCGGGCATCATCCATCCAAGCACCACCACGTTTGCCTGTTCTTGCATAGGCATCTAAATAAAAATAAGCCAGTAACTCATCTTGAGAATTCAGGACTTGGAAGGATTGCACATCAGCATGCCAAACCGGTAATGATGAAGCTTGAATTTTTACCTGAAAAATAGTTTGAATGACATGAAATAAGCCTTTAAGAACTTGGTCAATCGGAAAGTACTGTTTAACCTCTTGCTCTGAAAATAAGTACTTAGCCTGCTTAAGTTTTTCAGATGCAAAGCTAATATCCCAAGGTTGAAGAAGCGGGATTTGTAGTTCTTCTTTGGCAAATTTATCAAGTTCCTTTAAGTCGTTAACGGCACTAGGGTGTGCACGGGTGGCGAACTCGTTCAGAAAATTACGAACTTCTTCAACAGAGCTTGCCATTTTGGGGACGATACTCAAGGCAGCATAATTATCAAAACCTAACATGATTGCTTCTTCATGACGCAGTCTTAAGATCTCTAACATGATTTGACTATTGTCCCAAGCATCTTGTCCTTGCGCGTAATGCGGACCAAGTTCTGAGGCTCTGGTTACATATGCTTCATACATCGTTTGACGTAGACTGCGATGTTCAGCAAATTGCATAATAGGGTAGTACGAGGGGAACTTTAAGTTAAACGCCCAGCCTTGTTTATCTTTTGACTTAGCTAAATCTTGAGCAGCTAATACAGCATCCTCAGGAAGGCCCTTTAATATGGTTTGATCAGTCACAACATGTAAAAATGCATCAGTTGCATCGAGCACATGATCTGAAAATGTTTTTGTGAAATGCGCAGAATCTTCAGCAATTTTTGCAAATCGTGGTTTGCTATCAGAAGGTAATTCAGCGCCACCCAATTGAAAATCCCGAATGGCATTATCAATCACCTTTTGCTGGGCAAATGAAAGGTCTTGCCACTGTGCAGAAGCCCGAATCTGTTTGTATTTTTCAAATAAATCGAGGTTTTGTTCAAAAGAACTGGAGTAGGCTGTTACCAGAGGCAACATTGCTGCATGAGCGGCACGTAAATCTGGAGAGTCGATGACGCTGGTTAAATGGTTAACGACGCCCCATACTCTACCGAGAGACTGATTAGACAGTTCAAGAGGTGTAATTAAATTATCCCAAGTAGGTTCAATCTCTATAGCAACAGCTTCGTCTAGGGCTTGATAAGCATTTTTTAAAAGTGTTGAAACAGCTTCTTCGATATGCTTGGGTTCGATGGCGGGATAATTGGGCAAATCAAGCCCCATTGTTAATAACGGATTACTCATAGGGGGGACTCTTAGTGATGAAAGTTGGTGGCAGCTTCTAGGGTATTTTGTAACAACATCGTAATTGTCATGGGGCCAACACCTCCTGGAACCGGTGTTATCCAGCCAGCAACATATTTAACCTCATCAAAATCAACATCGCCACAGAGTTTACCGTCTGGAAGACGATTAATACCCACATCAATAACGACGGCGCCGGGCTTAACCATTTGTGCGGTAATCATCTTTGGAATACCTGTAGCAACGACTAAAATATCAGCATCTTTTGTATGTGCGCTGATATCCTTTGTTTTGCTATTGCAGATCGTAATGGTTGCTCCTGCTTGCAAGAGCAGCATTGCCATCGGTTTACCAACGATATTCGAGGCACCAACAATCACAGCACGAGCACCACGAATGGGGTATTCGATACTTTCTAGAATTTTCATGCAACCGTATGGCGTGCATGGTTTAAAAATAGGATTGCCGGTCATTAACGCCCCAGCATTAGAGACATGAAAACCATCGACATCTTTTTGTGGGTCAATCGCCTCAAGAACTAGATGACTATTAATATGAGCAGGCAAGGGCAGTTGCACTAAGATACCGTGAATCTTTGCATTTTTATTCAGTTGATGAATATGCTCAAGCAATTGCGCTTCAGAGACATCACTCGGTAATTGAATGAGCTCGGAATAAATATTCGCCTCTTCACAGGCTTTTACTTTATTGCGAACATAAATTTGACTAGCCGGATTGGCCCCAACTAAGATCACAGATAAACCAGGTTTAGTGCCTTTGGCAGTCAAAATGGCACAGGAAGTTGCTATTTCGGTTCGCAGTTGGCGGGAAAGAAGATTTCCGTCTAAAAGTTTTGCTGGCATATGAAAACGACTAGATTTTTTCAGAAAGCGCCAAACGTAATAAATCTGCAACGGTACTCACATTGAGCTTTTCCATAATATTGGCGCGGTGAGCCTCAACTGTTTTGATTGAAATCGTCAGATCATCAGCGATTTGTTTATTTAATCGACCCGCTACGATGCGCTCTAAGACTTGACGCTCGCGGCTCGTTAATTTGGATAACAAGCTTTGGTTATTCTTTTGCAAAGAAGCTTCTTTATAAGCACTTCTTGCACTAACGAGCATTTTGTCGACAAGATTATGCAGTTCATTTTCTTTAAAAGGTTTTTCGATAAAATCCACAGCACCTTTTTTCATTGTCGTCACAGCCATAGAAACATCACCGTGGCCTGTAATAAAAGAAATCGGCATTGGAATAGACTCAGCAATCAGATGCTCTTGTAACTCTAAACCAGACATACCGGGCATTCTGACATCCAGAATAGCGCAGGCAGTCACTTCACGATCAGAGCCAGTGACAGCCTGTAAAAAACGTTCAGCGCTACTAAAGCACTTAACTAAATAGCCGTTACTCTCAAGCAACCAGCTGAGGGAATCACGAACCGCTTCGTCATCATCAACAATGTAGATAATTTCTTTTGGTTTTTCTGTATAGAGCGTATTCATACGTAACCCTGATCAAAATTAATAAATTTAAGCATGTATAGCAATAATAACGGTTTTATTGGATTTACCCTGAAGTTTCTTCGTTCTTTGCAATTGGGATTAAATAATGTTCAAGTGGTAATAGTATTGTAAATGTACAACCTTTCATTTGGTTGTCACCCTCATTTGGGTATGGATTTTCAGTGGAGGCAGTAAGATTATTTTCACCCCACAAGCGCCCCTCATGAGATTCAATAATAGATCGACAAATATTAAGCCCCATTCCCATACCTTCTTCTTTCGTACTAAAAAACGGGTCATAGATATGCGTAATAATTTCTTCATCAATACCCTTGCCACGATCAATGATTCGGATTCTCAGCATAGGTTGTTGGTGATTGTTATCAAGATCAGCAATTAAACGGATGGGGGGAGCATTTCCGCGGCGTGATCTTGGGTAAGAATCACGCATACTATCGATAGCATTTTTCAGTAAATTAACCAGAACCTGCTCAATAAGAATTGGGTCAACAAAACATTCAGGCAATTGTGGCGCAATGTTTTTCTCAATACGAATCCCGTGACGATGAGCTTCAATATCGGTTAGATCGATAGATTGGTGAATGATCTGATCGATTAAACAAGATTCTCTTTGCGGTGCGCTACGTTTTACGAAATTTCGAATACGTTGGATGATCGTACCTGCACGAAGGGCTTGGGCACTCACTTTTTCAATTACGGGTAAGATTTCCGTTGTAATTTGAGGGTCATTTTTAGAACGCAGACGACTCACAACGCCCATACAATAATTGTTGATAGCTGCCAAAGGTTGATTTAATTCGTGTGCAATGGAGGAGGCCATTTCACCCATGGTAGTTAATCTGCTTGAAAATTGTAGACGCTCTTCTTGAACACGCAGACTATCCTGAGACAAGCGACGCTCTGTAATATCCGTAGTAATTAACATTTGGGCAAGGTGCCCATCAGTCCAAGGAATATACCTTCTTCTTACTTCATACCAATTAGGCTTATCCGGTATTTGCACCTCTCTTGAGTCACCGATAATCGGCGTTAGAGCGGAAGAAGGAAGTCCAGCAAAACCATCAACATTATCCAAATCAAGGTCAAGATTTTCTGGCGAAAATGCTTCAGAACCTAGTAGTAATTGATGGGCATCTGGACTTGAATCAAACATTTCTTGATATAAATTATTGGAATACAGTAATTCACCCGTTTTGGGATTCACCACGGAAATTCCAGCGGTAAGGCCTTCAAGAACGGTAATAAAGCGTTGTTGGGAGATAGCTAATTCGTCGCGGATGCGCCTTGGCTCAGAAATATCAACTAAAGATGCAATCCAGCCAGTTTGTTTATTTTTAGCATCGACCATTGGTGAGACAAAATTTCTCACGAAGATTTTTTTACCATCGCGATCTGTCAGAATAGCTTCGATACCACTCGGTGGACCAAAATTATTTTTAAAAGCAACCTCGAGTTTCGATGAGTTTGCTTTCTCATCATCATCAGACCAAAATGGAAAAGGAGGTTTTAAGCCCTGTAACTCTTCTGCGGACCAACCGACCAGCTTGCAAAACGCGGGATTGACATAACTAATCCGACCATCTAGCTCATGCACGCGAAGTCCAACAGGCATAGAGTCTTCAATGGCGCGCCGAAAATTAGTTTCTTTAATCAGGCTTCTTTGTATATCTTGTCGATATCTCATCTGTTTCCAAATAGACCAAAAGCTCCAAATAACATAGGAACATAAGCCGATGACTAACCAAAATAGCATTTGGAAACTCAGGTTGCTTGGCAGAGGATAACTCTCACCTTGTAAAACTAAATTATCAGCAAATTTAGTTAATTTGATTTGATGAGTGATGTGATTATTGCTCAATTTGCGATCAATAAGACTATATAGAATTTGACCATCACTATCTAAGATAGAAAATCGATGACGAGCCAAGATATCTTTTGGAATAATTTTGCTGACCATCAGTGGTACTGAATACAAAATAGCGATATGATGAGTTTGTTCTGAGTATTTAACGGCGGGTTGCACATACCAAAATACAAGCGCTCTATCTTTATTCTTGGTTTGCGTTGTGTCAGGTGGGGAAAGGTCCAGAAATTTCCCATAAGTCCCCCGTCCAGTTGTCATGGACTCACGAAGGGTTGACTGTAGGGCTTTATTCAAGGTGCTACGACCAAAATCTTTATACCAGTCATCCTCGGTAAGGCTTGGATAGCTCAGGTTGATTTTGAAATCGTTACTGATTGCTTCAATAAGAAGAATCTCAGGGTGCTTAGTGATGAGATTGCTAGAACTTTTGTAAAACGGATTATTGATTTTATTGTCAATTGGGTAAGGTAAATTTTTACTCAACGCTAAGAGCTCTTCTTCGTTTTGATCAAAGTTAGCCTGAATCTTTTGCTCTGCGTAGGCGACTTCTATATAAAAAACAGTGTTTGCTTGATCGCTTTCTTGTTTTGACAAGGACCAAAGAATTGCAATCATGGCCAACATAAATAACATGATGGCAATAATCGGAGTGTATAAATAATCTACAGATTGTTTGTTGAGCTGGTTTGAAATCGTAGATGGTTTAAACCACCTGTTTGAATAAAATAGCTTGAAGGATAAAAATTTCTTCATAAGCCGTATTTTGCTTGAAGTGTGGTTTATTGGTTGAATTATTTGTTGTAAATACATCCATAATTCCATAATATGAAAAATATTATCAAGATATGAAAAAAAACTTGTATTTCACATATCTAAATTTAGAATGAAAGAAATTAAATAGGAGATAGAAATGGCAGCTGTTCCCGAAGAAATAAATTCCCAATTAAATAACGCGTTGAGCAATGATGTTGATCCCGTTGAAACTAAAGAATGGTTAGA
>JBAXKF010000010.1:0-52990 GCA_037137465.1 Betaproteobacteria bacterium
ATTTCTACTTGAATATATTTAGCAAACGATTCAGAGGAGCCGCCAACAGGCTCAAACCCTAAAGATAAAAGACGCTCCTTAAATTCTGGTTGTGCTAACAAACCTGTGATATCACTATTGACCTTCTGGATCACTGCACTCGGAGTACCAACAGGTGCAAAAAGACCCACCCAGGTATAGTCCTCAAAACCAGGATAGCCAGACTCCGCTAAAGTAGGAACATCAGGAAGGACCGCCATCCGCTTGGCACTCGTTACCGCTAAACCTTTAATGCGACCTGCTTTCAACATTTGCAAAGAAGGTGGCATCGAGACACTGGTTAAATCTACATCTGCAGCAACTAAAGCATTAATGGCAGGACCAGCACCGTTGTACGGAATCGGCACAATATCCACCTTACTCATTACCTTAAAGACATATTCCGCTGCCAGATGAGCTGTAGTGCCCGGACCAGGAGAGCCATAACTCAGACGACTACTTTTGGCTTTAACTAATGCCTCTTGTAAAGTATTTACACCGAGCTTATTACTACTCGCAATAATATTTGGGCTCCATGCGACATTAATCACACCCGTTATATTTTTTTCTAATTCATAACCAGGATTGGTAAAGAGCGAGGTATTAACCGCAATTGAAGATGTATTGAGTAAAAACGTATAACCATCAGGCGCTGATTTGGCGACGATGGCAGTACCGATATTACTACTCGCACCAGGACGATTTTCAATCACAACCGGTTGACCCCAAAGCGCACTGAGTTTTTGACCAAGTAGTCTGCCCATAATGTCGGCGATGCCACCAGGTGCCCAAGGAATAACTAATTTGACAGGACGATCAGGATAAGACTGAGCCCAGGCAGGGGATAGAGAAACAGCACATAAGCATAAGGTAAGACAAAGCCATACTTTTTTCATCAGATCCCCCAGGGATTTTTAATCTGTTAAAACAGCAAAAAAATATTATTTATTCTTTAAATGGTCTCGTAATAGCATTCCATAACCAGGCAATGAATCAAGATGACCCAGTATTTTGAGCGCACCCCAAAGACTGACTTGATTGGTGGTGAGAACAGGCTTACCTGTTTTTTGTTCGAGCTTATCAATGACTTCCATCGTGTACCAATTACCACAAGCAAGCATGATCGCATCAATATCAGGACGATCTAGTTCTAAGGCCATGTCATATGCAGTCGAAGAATCAAGACGACCGATATCTAAGTTTTTAGCAATACCAAGAGCTTTATGCTGTGGCACTTCAATACCATTGGCTTCTAAAAAGCTCACACTAAAGCCATTGATTTCATCTGTCCAAGGAGCACAGAATGCAAGACGCTTCACACCCAATAAATTGAGTGCTTCAATCGTGGCAGTTGCTGCAGTAGTTGCAGGTTTACCAGAAGCATCTTCCATCATTTTTTTGAGGGTTTTATCGTAACCCAAGCCTTTACGAGATGACGGTGCAGTTAATCCAAGTAAAAGAACATCGACATCAGCATCTGCAAGCGTGGCAGATGCCTCACCTAATTTTTCGACGATTTTGATGGTGGATTCTGCTTCTACGTGGGTGAGCTTTAAACGTGAAATATGTAAAGAAGTTCCCTTAGGTAATGCGTCATAGAACTCTCGTTCTTGAACGGTATTCGATGAGGGGATTAAAGAACCAATCCGTTTTAAAACCTGCGTGTTTGCCTGATTGCTTGTCTGACTACTAGCCATTGATATGTCTCCTTGATATTTTTTTAATTTCATTTGTATCATAAAGTGTTTTTATCCCTGATTTATGTTTTTTGTTGAGTAGGATAAAAATTCCTGCAAAAGATGAGAAGACGGCCTCAAGATCAGCCAAGAAGGCGATTACATAGAACAAGAACGAGAATTAAAGTCATAAAAGGCGTGATATGTCTTATTTATATCGATGAATCAATCGTTTATAATCACCACACAATCTCAAACTAGCGCTAAAAACTAGGAAAATATGCCCGTAGTTACCTTACCCGATGGCTCAAGCCGTCAATATGATGCACCCTTAACCGTTGCCGAAGTGGCGCTTAGCATAGGCTCAGGCCTAGCCAAAGCAGCCCTTGCCGGTAAGGTCAACCAAAACCTCGTTGATCTGAGTTATCTGATTGATCAAGATATTGAACTCTCCATAGTGACTGATAAAGATCCAGAAGGATTAGAAGTCATTCGCCATTCGACAGCGCACTTACTAGCCTACGCCGTCAAAGAAATGTTTCCAGGTGCACAGGTCACGATTGGTCCGGTGATTGATAACGGTTTTTATTATGATTTTGCGTATTCAAGACCATTCACACCAGAAGACCTTCTTGCCATCGAAAAACGCATGGCAGAGATTGCAAAAAAAGATGAAAAAGTGACACGCACTGTTGTGCCACGAGATGAAGCAATCAAATATTTCAAAGGCTTGGGTGAACATTACAAAGCAGAGTTGATCGAAAGAATTCCGCAAGGAGAAGACGTTTCTTTATATGCTGAAGGCAACTTCACTGACTTATGTCGTGGACCTCACGTACCAAGTACAGGCAAACTCAAAGTCTTCAAACTCATGAAGGTCGCTGGTGCTTATTGGCGCGGTGATTCGAAAAATGAAATGCTCCAGCGCATCTACGGTACAGCCTGGACCAAGAAAGAAGATCTCGAACAATATCTTCATATGCTTGAAGAAGCGGAGAAGCGCGATCATCGTAAGTTAGGGAAACAACTCGATTTATTCCATTTTCAAGAAGAAGCACCAGGACTGATATTCTGGCATCCCAAAGGATGGAGTATCTGGCAGCAGGTAGAGCAATACATGCGCAAGATTTACCAAGATTACGGCTACCAAGAAGTTAAAGCACCACAAATCTTAGACCGTGTCTTATGGGAAAAGTCTGGACACTGGGATAACTACAAAGACAATATGTTCACCACCGAGTCGGAGAACAGAACTTACGCACTCAAGCCAATGAATTGTCCGGGACATGTCCTGATCTTTAATTCAGGTTTACATAGCTACCGAGATTTACCTCTGCGTTTTGGTGAATTTGGACAATGCGTCAGAAATGAACCATCAGGAGCATTGCACGGACTCATGCGCGTGCGTGGATTTACTCAGGATGATGGCCATATATTCTGTACAGAGAATCAGATTCAGCAAGAAGTAGCCGATTTCGACAAATTAGTCAGAAGTGTCTATCAAGACTTTGGCTTTAAAGAAGTCGCCGTCAAACTCGCACTTCGTCCAGAAAAGCGCGTTGGTGAAGATGCGATTTGGGATAAAGCAGAAGATGCGCTGCGAGCAGCGATTAAAGCCTCGGGTCAAGAGTGGGAAGAATTACCAGGAGAAGGGGCTTTTTATGGTCCCAAACTCGAATATCACCTTAAAGACTCTATTGGCCGGTCATGGCAGTGTGGCACCGTGCAGGTCGACTTCTCGATGCCAGGCCGTTTAGGTGCTGAGTATGTCGCCGAAGACAATAGTCGTAAGGTGCCCGTGATGTTGCACCGGGCAATTGTGGGGTCTCTTGAGCGTTTTATCGGGATTTTGATTGAAAACCATGCTGGTGCGATGCCGACTTGGCTATCTCCAACTCAAGCTGTAGTGCTCAATATTTCAGAAAATTCTGCTGCATATGCGCAACAAGTGGCCCATTTACTGAAAAAACAAGGATTTAGAGCATTTGCAGATTTGCGTAATGAGAAAATAACGTATAAAATACGAGACCATGCTTTACAAAAACATCCATACCTTGTTGTTGTGGGTGATAAAGAGCGTGATGGCAACTTAGTTGCTGTTCGTGCGCGCGGTGGAGTGGATTTAGGCGTGATGTCTATTGAAGACTTTACTAGCAGACTCCATGAGGATATTTCTAAAAAAGATGTCTGAAACCTGTTGAGGCATGAATGGTTATTGATTAAATTTAGGGAAGAGGTAAAGATATCGCTACAGAAAAACTGCATCGCATTAACCGGGAGATCAATGTTCCTGAAGTGCGATTGATTGGCTCACAAGGACAAGCATTAGGCGTTTACAAAGTATTTGATGCGCTCAAATTAGCTGAAGAGGAAGAAACAGATTTAGTGGAGATTGCTCCAACGGCTGTTCCGCCTGTGTGTAAGATCATGGACTACGGTAAGTTCAAGTATCAAGAGGCCAAGAAAGCGCATGAAGCGAAGTTGAAACAAAAAGTGATTCAGGTCAAGGAAGTGAAGTTTAGACCTGGAACAGATGACGGTGATTATGGTGTGAAGTTGCGAAATCTGATCCGCTTTTTAGAAGAAGGCGATAAAACAAAGATAACGCTGAGATTTAGGGGTCGAGAAATGGCTCACCAAGAAATTGGGATGCGCATGTTAGATCGTTTGAAGATAGATTTAGAGCCTTTTGGAGTTGTAGAACAATTTCCGAAGATGGAAGGCAGACAGATGGTAATGGTTTTATCACCTGTTAAAAAGAAGTAGTGATAAAAGCGTAAGCTTTTAAGAGCGCAAGCTCAAAGCAGTGAGAGCGTCAAGCTCAATATAAGTATGGCTGGGTTTTAAAAGTGTTATTGAAATGAATAACCACCTGAGCAATACAAATTAGTGAAAAGGGAGCAATTATGCCCAAAATGAAGAGCAAAAGCGGTGCAGCCAAGCGCTTTAAGGTTCGTGCAAGCGGATCGATAAAGCGTGGACAGGCTTTTAAGCGCCATATCCTAACCAAAAAAACAACGAAAAACAAACGTCACTTACGTGGTTCAGCAGCGGTTCATGAAACCAATGTGAAATCAGTACGTGCAATGTTGCCGTACGGTTAATTGATAAAAGGAGAATCTCATGCCTAGAGTAAAACGCGGAGTCACAGCACGTGCCCGTCACAAAAAAGTAACCGACGCAGCCAAAGGCTATCGCGGTCGTCGTAGTAACGTATTTAGAATCGCTAAAGAAGCGGTGATGCGCGCTGGGCAATATGCCTATCGTGACCGTCGCAACAAGAAGCGTACTTTCCGTGCCTTATGGATTGCGCGTATTAACGCTGCTGTTCGTGAACACGATTTAAGCTACAGTGTATTTATCAATGGCCTGAAGAAAGCGGAAATTGATCTCGATCGCAAAGTATTGTCTGACATGGCGATCCATGACAAGCCAGCCTTTGCTGCTTTGGTCGAAAAGATCAAGTCTGTTCAAGCAACTGCAGCTTAAGTAAGTAGTTTATGGTTGATTTAGATCAACTGGTTAAAGAAGCTACTGAAAGTTTCTCCTCCACCAGCGACGCCGTCGCTTTGGAGGAGGTCAAAGCAAAATATCTCGGTAAGTCAGGTCTTTTGACAGAAATGCTCAAAGGACTTGGCAAGCTAGATCCAGAGATCAGAAAAACAGAAGGTGCACGCATCAATATTGCTAAAGCAGCCATCGAAGGCGCTTTACAACATCGACGCTCGCAACTCGCTGACGACCTTTTACAAGCCAGACTCTCACAAGAAGCGATCGACGTATCCTTACCAGGACGCGGACGCGGTATGGGCAGCTTACATCCTGTGATGCGCACTTGGGAGCGAGTAGAGCACATCTTTCATTCGATCGGTTTTGAAGTGGCGCAAGGCCCTGAAATCGAGAACGATTGGTTTAACTTTACCGCGCTCAATAGCCCAGAAAACCATCCAGCAAGATCGATGCAAGATACCTTTTATATCGAAGGACTTGATACGACAGGCAAACCCTTGTTACTGCGCACGCATACCAGTCCCATGCAGATTCGGTTTGCGAGTGAAGCAGTCAAACAACACCTCTCTACCCATGGCAACTTAGATGATATGCCAGATATTCGGGTGATAGCACCAGGCAGAACCTACCGTGTTGATAGCGATGCGACACACTCACCGATGTTTCATCAAGTGGAAGGTTTATGGATTGGTAAAGATGTTACCTTTGCTGCATTAAAAGGTATTTACACACAATTCTTAAAAGCGTTTTTTGAAAACGACGCTCTCAACTTACGTTTTCGGCCATCGTATTTTCCGTTTACAGAACCCTCCGCTGAGATTGATATTGCATTCCCATCAGGAAAGTTAGCGGGACGTTGGTTAGAAATTTCCGGATCAGGACAAGTTCATCCAGCAGTTATTAGCAATATGGGCCTTGACCCTGAGCACTACATTGGCTTTGCCTTTGGATCGGGTCTTGAGCGCTTAACGATGCTGCGCTATGGGGTTGATGATTTACGTTTGTTCTTTGAAAACGACACACGTTTTTTAAGCCAATTTCCGGCTTAGTTGATAGTTGGTTGATAGTTATTAGATAGTTATTAGATAGTCCTTAGAAAGTCCATTGAGAGTTATTAGAGAGTCATTAGAGAGTTAATATGCAATTTTCCGAATCATGGCTAAGACAATTTGTAAATCCCCCCATCACGACAGATGCGCTCGAGCATTTAATGACGATGGCCGGATTAGAAGTAGAAGAGACCAGAAAACTCGCTCCCCCATTTGAATCCGTCGTTGTTGCAGAAATCTTAGAAGCAACACAACACCCAGATGCAGATCGCTTACGCGTCTGTAAAGTATCTGTAGGAAGTCTCTCAAAAGAGCCGTTACAAATTGTGTGCGGTGCACCCAATGCCAGAGTCGGCATTAAGATCCCTTGCGCCATGGTTGGTGCAGAACTTCCCCCTGGCGAAGACGGTAAAAGTTTCAAGATCAAGATTGGTAAATTACGCGGTGTTGAAAGTTTTGGCATGCTGTGTTCCGGTCGAGAGCTTGGACTTGGTGAAGACCATGCTGGTATTTACGAACTCCCACTCGACGCACCCGTTGGCACGAATATCCGTGACTATTTAGGACTCGATGACACGATCTTCACCATCAAATTAACACCGAATAAAGCAGACTGTTTATCCGTCTTTGGAATAGCAAGAGAAGTGAGCGCCTTAACGGGAGCGCCATTGATTGAGCGTCCCAATTTTAAAATCAAAGAAACGATTAAAGACAGCTTAAAAGTCCAACTTCAAGAAAAACAGTTGTGCGGCAGATTTGCAGGACGTGTCATGAAAGGCGTCAATGCCAAAGCAGTATCGCCCCCGTGGATGGTGCAACGCTTAGCCAGTAGTGGACAGAGAAGTATCTCCGCACTTGTTGATATATCGAACTATGTGATGTTAGAGATGGGACAGCCAACACATATTTTTGACCTCGATAAAATACAAGGCGATATCCAAGTGCGCTTTGCTAGGCCTGGAGAAAAAGTACTCTTGCTCAATGGTCAGGAAATTGATTTAGCTACAGTGGGATTACCAGTTGGTGTGATTGCAGATGACCGCGGTGTAGAAAGTATTGCCGGCATTATGGGAGGCGATCACTCAGCCGTTACCCTAGAGACAAACAACATTTATATAGAATCTGCGTTTTGGTGGCCAAGTGCTATACAAGGCAGAGCAAGACAACTCAAGTTCTCAACCGATGCAGCGTTTCGATTTGAGCGCGGTGTCGATCCGGATCGTACGGTTAAATATTTGGATTATGTAACGCAGTTAGTGCAAGAAATCTGTGGTGGCGATATTGGACCCTTGGATGATCAGATTGTAGAACTGCCAAAAAGTGTACAAATACAATTACGCGTCCCCCGGGTCGAAAAAATATTAGGTATTGCCATAGACGGCAATCAAATCGGTGAATACTTTGATCGATTAGATTTTTCGTATGCCAGAATGCATCCTGGCACACCACAAGAAGTCTTTGTTGTGGAAACGCCAAGGTATCGATTTGATTTACACATTGAAGAAGACCTGATCGAAGAAATCGCGCGCCTGTATGGATTTGAAAATATTCCAGAGCTCGCCCCCCAGGCAATCATCAGGATTCAGTCACAGCCCGAGACACAACGAACCATCCATGACGTGCGCCACATCATTGCCGCGCAAAATTATCAAGAAGTGGTTAACTACGGTTTTATTGATCAAGAATCAGAAACGCTGATCAGTGGCAATACACAAGCTATCCAAGTTCAAAATCCACTCGCAGAACAATTTGCCGTGATGCGTAGCTCATTACTCGGTGGTTTATTACACAACTTAAAAACAAATCTCAATCGCAAAGCAACCCGCGTACGATTATTCGAGATTGGCAGAGTCTTTACGCGTAACCCACAAATCAGTAATGGCCCATTATCTGTAGCCGGTATAGACCAACCCATGCGTATTGGTGGTTTGGCGTATGGCGAGGCGCTTACCGAACAGTGGGGTGCGGCTGCACGCAAGATTGACTTCTTTGATGTCAAAGCAGATGTCGAGGCAATTTTGGAGCCTTTACAAATCGTCACTGGAGCGGGAGAGCATCCAGCTTTTCATCCTGGAAGAAGTGCCAAGATCTTCAAAAAAGAGGGTGATCAACAGATTGCCATTGGGATGATTGGTGAACTACATCCGAAATTACAGCAACATTATGGTTTTGCGCTAGCGCCAATCCTCTTTGAAATCGATTGGGACGGTATTGCGCATTTAAGCTTGCCTAAACTCATCGAGCCAAGTAAGTTTCAAGCAGCTGAGCGTGATCTTGCGATTGTCTTAAAGGCACATATTCCTGGACAACAAGTCCTAGACGCGATGTTAAAGGCAGCACCTGACATTGTTAAAGAAATCCGCATCTTTGATGAGTTTAGACCAACTGCAGAACGCTTAAGTGGCATGCAACTCGATGAGAAAAGTTTGGCATTTAGGGTCACATTATCGGATGACACTCAAACTTTGCAGGATTTAATCATTGAAAATGCAATTAAACAACTTTTAGATCAAGTTCTTATTCAGTTTTCTGCAAAATTAAGGTAGGATACACTTCCAACTATAAGATTTATAGAGATAAACATGGAAAATACACCAACAACCATTACTAAAATTGAATTGTCAGAAGCTATTTTTGATCACGTTGGTTTAAACAAGCGTGAAGCAAAAGAGATGATTGATGCTTTTTTTGAAAACATTGCGCATCACTTAGAGCGTGGCGTTGATGTAAAAATTTCCGGATTTGGTAATTTTCAGTTAAGAAATAAAACCGCAAGACCAGGACGCAATCCAAAAACTGGTCAAGAGATTCCGATTAGTGCAAGAAGGGTAGTTACCTTTCATGCAAGTCAAAAATTAAAAGATGCTATTGATCACAAAGATAGCAAATTAGTCTAAGGGCTAACAATTCACCATGAATCTACCCAGTGAACTATCGCTCAGTGGCATCAAAGAGACCCAAGCGGTCTCTTTGCCACCAATACCAGCGAAAAGATACTTCACCATTGGTGAAGTAGGTGATTTATGTGCAGTCAAGCCACATGTATTGCGCTATTGGGAGCAAGAATTTAACCAATTAAAGCCGCAAAAAAGAAGAGGTAACAGAAGATACTACCAACACCATGAGGTGGTATTGATTAGAAGAATCAGAGATTTACTCTACACCGATGGTTTTACCATCCATGGAGCAAAAAATCGTTTAGAAGAGTTAGACAGTCAAGGACAGATCAGAACTGAACTTGAAGCCGTCTTCAATATCTTGGGTGACTTGCGAAAGCTCGTCGACCAATCCAAGTTACCAAACTGATACAATCTTAAATTCGTCGGGGCGTAGCGCAGCCTGGTAGCGTACTTGCATGGGGTGCAAGGGGTCGTGTGTTCGAATCACACCGTCCCGACCAATTAATTAAAGGCTCTGAGCCTGATCTCAAAACTCTCAATATTGCCATTCTCAGCATTGGTGACACTTTTGGTGACACTTATAATTACGTATCTTTATTTTAAAGATAGCCTTTGATAAAAGCATTTAAATCGTTTAGGCATGTAAAGCCTCAAGGGGGTAAGGGGATGGACCAAAATGGGGGCTGTGGTCGGGGCTCTCTTAGGTAGTGCTCATAGTTTAAGACCTATTTTTTACAACGTGTGTATGTTATACATACTATCTAGGAAGCTATTTAAGTAAGTAGAGCAACGGCCTTCTAAGCCTTAGGTCGCACGTTAGAATCGTGCTGGGCAGGCCAAAACTCCAAAAAATAAATTACTGTATTTTTGTGACTGTTGTTGGCGAAATTGAATGACATTGATCAAGGTCGTGGATTGGGGGTATATGTTGCCATCAGGTGACTATATTTTTCGGGTAATAAGATATTTCTTATCTATTGAGGAAAAGCTACGAGGCAGTTGAATTTCAAAGTAGTTTTATAATATTTAAATAATGAAATTGAGAACAAATTCAAAGTTAATTCATTGGATCGCTATTTTGGGGATTTTGATGAGTATTTTGTCGCCGTCAATTTCACATGCGATCGTATTTAAAGATTCAAGTAAATCGATTAATTTAGAGATTTGTTCAGCTACAGACACTAAATTAATTCACAAAGTCGTAATTGATGATCAATTAAATGATTACCAATTTTCTGCTAAGCACTGCCCTTATTGTGTGGCTCAATCAGATTTCTTACCAGCTTTCAATACGGATTTAAATTTTTCTCTCAGTCAAAGCAATCAGCTTTTTCCACAGCTTTATTATCAATCTCCTAAGCTACTCTTTGCTTGGCTAACTCTTCCTTCAAGAGCACCTCCTCAAATCTCCTGATTTCAAGCAAAAGCCGATTACTTCTGAGTAATCGATTTTTTAGTATTTTGAAGGAGTAGTCATGTCCCATTGGTATTCATCGAAGGACCTAGTTAAAGTCTTTTCGATTAGCTTGTCAGTAATAGAATTTTGTATCGTTTGTTTTTTTATCAAACGATCAAACTTAGCTTTCTCTACGACTCATATTTCAACCCTAGAGTTGGAATCAATTCCCCTATAAAACGAAATACTACCTAAGTAAAACTATGAATAAATATTTATTAGTACTATTTGCTCTGCAGCCTTTTTTTACTCAAGCACATGTCGTATTAGAAAAGCCAGAAGCTATTGCCGGCAGTTATTACAAGGCTGTTTTAAAGGTTAGTCATGGTTGTAATAACCAAGCTACACAAAGAATTGTTGTTGAAATTCCAGATGGATTTCGAGGTGTAAAGCCAATGGTTAAAACCAATTGGAAAGTAATTGTTAAGAAATCTCAGTTAGCGAAGCCATATGTAAGCTATGGCAAAACTATTTCTGAGGGAACTACTCTAGTTGAATGGGGAGATGGAAACTTACCCTCAGAATACTATGACGAGTTCATTTTAGTGGGACAACTTACCGAGGAACCTGGAAATTTATATTTTAAAGTGACTCAAATATGCCAATCTAGCAAGTTGGAGTGGAACCAAATTCCTGATCAAGGTAAGACGATCAAAGACTATAGCTCTCCTGCTGCACTTCTTAAAGTTCTTCCAAAAGAAGAAAATCACGAACACCATAATCATTAATTTAGTTGGATTTTATTCTGATGAAACACTTTCAACTTAAATTATTAATATGTTCTCTAATCATCGGCATTACAAATTCATATGCTGCAGAAAAAGAGGCTCTTGAAGCTGACCCTATAGAAGTTACTGGTGCCAAAAATCAGCAATTATTACCTCCGTTCCCTGGCACAGTTGTCTCTACGAGCGCTTCTCAAATTGCCGATACAGTCAATGCGATGGATACGCCAGATGCATTAAAGTATCTACCAAGTTTGATGGTGCGTAAACGTGATTCTGCTGATTATGGTGGCGCCACTTTGGCTACACGCATATGGGGTGTTTCCTATAGCGCTAAAAGTATAGTCAATGTTGATGGGATGCCAATCTCAACGCAACTATATAACGATAATAACTATGGACCACCAAAATGGTTTATGGTTTCTCCAGAAGAAATCAAAAGTATTGATGTAATGTATGGACCATTTTCCGCCGCTTACTCAGGAAACTCAATGGGTGCCGTTGTTAATATCAATACACAATTACCAGAAAAATTTACGGCCATTATTAATACGACTGGTAGCTATCAAACCTTTAATAAATTTGGCACAAACGATAACTACCTGAGTGGACAGATGACAGCATTGATTGGCGATAAAAGTGGCGATCTCTCTTGGCGCCTATCAGTCAATCACGCAGACGCGAATACCCAGCCACGAGCCTTTGTAACAGGCCAAAATATTAATAGCAGTGGAGGATACGCTACAAGCTATCCTTACTATACAAAAACGGGGACGAATGGCAATGGCTATGATGGCGCTACAGCTTTTTTACACGGTACTTCAGATAGCGCTAATTTAAGACTTTTATATAGCATCACACCAAGTTTAAAATTAGGGCTCAATACGGGACTTTGGCAAGCGAACACGAATTCGAGTATTCAGTCGTATCTTGATGGAGGAACGTATCAAACCTTCAGTAAAAGTAATACGTCATCTGCTTCAACCTATTACGGGTGTAGTAATACTGGAACATCTACATCAGGAGCAGGGGTCACAAGTCCAGCATGTACCCCTTTTGCCTCTGGTATCTATTCTTTAGCACAGCGTCATTATATGAATGGTGTGACTTTAACCAGTGATGATGGTGGAGATTTTAATTGGCAGTACTCAATTGCGAATGTCTATTACGATCAAAATTTACAACGATCTGCTGGTGCTACCAATATAGACGGAGCGCCAAGATACGACTATGCAGGCACTGTCTCGGACTATAGTGGTTCAGGTTGGACAACGACCGATTGGCGGGGTAACCTTATATTAGGTGAAGGCGATACTAAAGGTAAGCATGTGTTGAGTTTTGGCTTGCACTATGACTACAACCGCCTTAATAATACCCAATACACAACAACCAATTGGAATACAGCAACATCTGGAACTGTTTCTGCTATTGGGAAAGGTGTGACAACAACCAGTGCCTTGTGGGTACAGGATGCTTGGCGCCTCAATGAAGTATTAAGATTAACGACTGGATTACGTTATGAAAATTGGAATTCTTTTGATGGACAAGTATTATCAGCCGGAAATACTGCGACACCATCAAGGACATCATTTGATGCGTTTTCACCTAAAGTATCTTTATTATATGACGCTCCTCATGATTGGTTGATAACCACCTCATTAGCGGGAGCATCACGATTCCCGACTCCTGGTGAACTATTTAATGTGGTTGCTAAATCCGCTGGAACGTGTGCAAATGGAGCTTTGACTTGTACCTATGCGCCATCTAATTTAAATCCTGAAGATGTTCGTTCTGCCGAGATTAGTTTTGAGAAGCAACTATGGAATGGTTTTTTTAGGACATCATTTTTTGCAGAAGATGTTCGTAATGCTTTAATATCTCAAGTTGGTTATCCTGATACAAATAATCCAAATGCTGCATTTAGTACTTGGCAAAATGTAAAAAAAGTTCGTAGTTACGGAGTTGAGTTTGCTAGTCAATTGAGAGATGTAGTTTTAAAAGGACTTGATCTTGGTGGCAGTATTACTGTCGTAGATTCAACCATTCTTGATAATGATGGATTAACATCAACTTATAAACCAACCGTAGGTAATCCAATACCAGGTGTATCGCCATTAAAAGTTACAACAGTGATGACTTATCGCCCTGATGAAAAATGGGCTTTTACAGTAGCAGGAAGATATCAGAGACAGTTCGCCTCATCTTTGGACAACAACGATGTAAACGCCAATACCTATTTAGGATTTTCCGGTTTCTTTGTTGTGGATTTGAAAGCAAGATATCAAATCGATAAGAACTTGAGAGCAAGTTTTGGTATTGATAATGTAAATAATAGAGACTATTTCTTGTTTCATCCTTTCCCACAAAGAACGTTTGTCGCGAATTTAAGATATTCGTATGATTAACAAATGAACCATAAGCGTCCAGTAACAGGACGCTGATACTCTTCATCCACCTGCTGATGCCAATCCCCAACCATTTAACTCCAACAAACCCCACGCTTCAAACCGCATAAGTCAAACCTAAAGTGCGAAACTGTAAATCATTGTTAAGTTATTGTTTCGATTAGATTTTCGCGCCTTCTAAGCCGTAGGTCGCACGTTCGAATCGTGCTGGGCAGGCCAAATTAGAATGGTCTGTACCGGACACATGGTTTACACTTTGTGCCGAGCACATACTTTACACTTTTCCGATCACATCCCGATTAATTTGGGACCAAAAGGATTCTCGATGGCATTGCCCAACATCGCTTGGTACTAAATTTTAAATAATACTGGAGTATGGCTATTGACAGCATTCTAAAATGTATCTGCAATGTAGAAACATAGGAGGTTCAATCATGCAAGCAATTATCAAAAAATGGGGTAATAGTCCCGCACTAAGATTATCAACCTCGGTAATGGAGTTGGCTCAGTTAGCATTGGACCAATCTGTAAATATCAATGTGCTTAAAGGTAAAATTATTATCGAACTTATTCTACCTAAACACACTCGACTAGACGATTTATTAGCTGGGATCACTTCTGATAATATTCACGCTGAAGAAAGTTTTGGAAGTCGGGTTGGCAAGGAAATTCTTTAGTGCCTAAAGCTTATATTCCTGAAGCTGGAGATATCGTTTGGCTTGAGTTTGATCCCCGGTATAAAGTGTTAAGTATGACTCAGGTCATACACCTAAAACACGTTTATGGATTCTTTTTATGCATGTTGTGAACTAGGATTGAAGAGTCTAGGTTACTACCAAATCTAGAGTTAGCTTACCTTTATTTGGTATGCTCTTACTTATGCAATACGCAAATGAATTGTTCTTTTTTATATCCGCACTGATTTTATGGGGTTTGGTGATTGCTTCTCTGCCCTTAATCAAATCAAAAGAGGAAGATCAGTCTGATAAATATTGGTTTTGGTCGCTAATATTTGCAGCTGCGGCGTATTCTTTTTTTGCGATTGCATCAACTACGTATATCGCTCTTATTACTTTAGCTAATACCTGCTTCGTAGCAAGTCACCTGTATCTTGCTTTTTTTACACGCTCGTTACATAAGCCAGTGATTCGGAAATGGAAGTATTTATCTTTATTGGGATTATTGGTTTTTGGAATTGTATTTGAGATTCTTCGGCAAAAGTTCACATTTGCAGATCGAGTTAATTTTGTTGGGATTACGTCTATCCTCTTTTTGATTTTGGCCTGTTTCTCATTAATAGTAATTGGCGTAGGAAAGTCTACTCAACTGAAATTTTTATTAATATGTTCTATAGTAGAAATCATATTAGGTTTGACGAGGTTGGTATTTCTTTATATTGAACCCCCTGCGGCCAATATCAACTTATATCAAGAGTCATTTTTAAGTTCTATATTAAGGTTGAGCTGGTTTGCCTTCCAAGCGCTTTCTTATATCGCTATTTTTGGATACTTTATTGAAAAGATTAGTGTGGGTAGAGCGGTCTCTAAAGCTGAAAAAGATAGAATTGCAGCGTTAAATCAAGAGTTGCTCAAGGTTAATAATTTATTAGTAGAAAAAGATGAATTACTGAAAGCTTTAAGTCAAGAGAAAGTGAAGTCGGAGAGAGCGAATGAGGCCAAGAGCCAGTTTTTAGCGAATGTATCTCATGAGATACGCACACCACTACATGGTTTGATAGGATTGACATCGATCATCTTAAAGTTATCGATGTCAGAAGAGATAAGGAAGTCATTAGATAAAATTTTATATTCATCGAAGGCTTTATTGATGATCTTGAATGATATCTTGGATTTCTCAAAAATCGAATCCGGGGAAATTGATATCAGCAATGAGCCATTTAAAGTAGAGCACCTTATAGAGGATGTTAGGGACTTATTTTCGATCCCTGCTGTTGAGAAAGGAATCCAATTACGGTTTGATATTGATCCCAAGATCCCTGAAGTAATGATCGGAGATTTTTATAAATTACGCCAAGTGTTATTCAACCTAGTCGGGAACTCGATTAAATTTACCGAGCAAGGGTTTGTGGAAATCACAGTTAGGGCAAATCACATAGAAGCAGAGTCGGTGCGGTTGACAATGACTGTCAAGGATACGGGTATCGGGATATCGTCCCAAGACCTCAAAGTGATTTTTGAGCCATTTAATCAATTAGATAATACGAATAGTCGTCGGTATGATGGGGTAGGGTTAGGCTTACCGATTACGAAGAGTCTTTTATTGAAGATGGGCTCTGATCTGATGATCAAGAGTCAACCCGGAGTTGGGACCGAGTCTAGATTTGAAATACTACTAAAGATCAATGATCACATTCCCTACAAACATCGAACCTTGCAGACCTTGATTCAAGATCAAGAGTCAAGTTTGCCGTATGCTTTATTGGCTGGTCGCCGTGTTTTAGTCGTTGAAGATAATCAGATAAATATTGAGGTAGTCGGTCAATATTTACAATTTTTAAAGATCGAATCGCATTTTGTTACGGATGGACTTCAGTGTCTCGAGGCCTTGAAGAATAATCGGTATGAATGTATATTGATGGATATTCAAATGCCAAATTTAGATGGCATACAGGCGACGTATCAGATTCGTTTGATGGACGGGCTGAAAGATATGCCGATTATTGGATTGAGTGCTGGGGTAGCTGAGAGCGATCGAGAAAAGGGCTTACAAAGTGGTATGAATGATTTTCTGGCCAAGCCTTTTGAAGTTGAAGAGCTTGCCAAGACACTCATGAAGTATCTGTGTTGATAACAATCTCCAGCCATTTGAACTCAATAAACTCCACACTTCAAGCCGTATAAGTCAAACTAAATCTACGAAGCTGTTACCAATTGTTAAATTATTGTTTCAAAAAGATTTTCGTGCCTTCTAAGCCGAAGGGCGCAAGTTCGAAACGTACTGATCAACGATGATCGTCTTATAATTAGAGTCTAAAGGGAGCGCATATGGTTAACGCAATATCTGTACCTATTATTACCTCTCAAGGGTGTAGTATTCCTCAAATTGGCTTTGGAACTTCTCAACTAGGAGACTGTGCCGAACTAGTTTGCCATGCCTTGAAATTAGGATATCGACATATTGATACTGCCTGGAAATACGGCTCAGAAAAAGGAGTTGGTGAAGGTATACGTGCATCTGGTGTGCCACGAAGCGAGATATTTTTAGTAACAAAAGTCTCCCACGAATACCTATCTAAAGATGCTTTTGCGAAATCAGTTGATGAGAGTTTGAAAAATCTTCAAGTCGATTATGTTGATATGCTGCACGTTCACTGGCCAACGATTGACAATATTCCAATGGCTGAAACAATGACTGCATTAGCGCTGGCAAAGCAACAAAGATTAACACGCCATATTGGTGTGGCGAACTTTAATATTGCCCTGCTTGAGCAGGCTATGTCGCTCTGCCCTGAACCCATTGTGTCTTTACAAGCGGAGTATCATCCCTACCTAGATCAGAGGAAAATATTAGCGTTTTGTAAAAGCAAAGGCTTAACTTTTACGGCGTATTGTCCACTAGCGCGCGGTCGTTTATTTGATGATCCAGTCCTATCCCAGATGGCAAGAAATAAAGATAAATCCATCGCACAAATTGTTTTACGTTGGCTCACTCAACAAGGGCAGATTATTCCAATTCCAAGATCGTCTAATCCCGAGCGTATTGCGCAGAACTTAGATATATTTAATTTCACGCTATCCCCTGCAGAAATGGAACTAATCCATTCATTAGCCAAACCGGATGGGAGAATAGCAAACCCCGCTGGCAGAGCACCGCTTTGGGATTAACTCAGTTTTAAATAATACAAATTTACTCAGATTTAATTCCTGCAGCTTTAATGACTACTGCATTACTAATGAGCTCATCCTTAATTAATTGATCAAATTGCTCAGGGGTCATTGGCATTGCTTCAGCTCCTAGACTAACTAAGCGATCTTTGACTTCGCTGTCTTGTAGCGCTTTTAAAGTGGATTGATTTAATTTATTGACAATGTCGCGGGGAGTTTTGGAAGACACCAACATGCCGATCCAAAATAAATATTCTGATTTAGCAACACCCGCCTCAGCTAATGTAGGGACGTCCGGTAATTGGGACGACCGCTTGGGTGTGCTCACTGCTAAGGGAATTAATTTACCCGCTTTAATCATGGGTAAGGCGGAGACTAAGGGTGCAAAAAAGTAATCTATGCGCCCAGTCATCGTCTCAGTAATTGCCTCAGGAGACCCTTTGTAGGGCACATGAACCGCGTCAATACCGGTTGCTAATTTAAATTTTTCTGCGCTCATATGCGTTGCACTGCCTAACCCAGCCGACGCATAATTGAGTTGTCCTGGCTTATCTTTAGCAGCAGCTACGACATCCTTGACCGATTTATATCCTTTATTTGGGGATACAACCATGACGTTTGGAACCACTGCAAGAGGTGTCACAGCAGAAAAATCTTTCACTGGGTCGTAACTTACCTTGTTGATCAGAGGCAAAACAGTGTGCGCTCCCGTATAAACAAATACAGAGTGCCCATCTGCAGGAGAATTTAAAATGGTTTGAATAGCAAGAGTCCCAGAGGCTCCGGGCTTATTCTCTACGATGACAGAAACGCCAAATTCATTCTGCAATTTTTCTGCAATCGACCTAGCAATAATATCTGAGGCGCTACCTGCAGTTGCCCCAGAAATCAATTTGATGGGTTTACTCGGAAAGGCTTGGGCAAAACCGTTTAAATGGGTTAGTCCAAGACCCATACTCAACAGCAAAACATACGTTAAATGGATTGCTTTACTTCTAGTTAATAGCCATTGAGTCATTTTTTTTCCTATTTAAAGATTACTAAATGCGTGGCAAACCTAATTGCTCAGCCATCCAATCTGCTGTTCGATGTCGATATCGGTAAGGGCGGTTATTCGCAATATGGTTACCATCTTCGACAATTAATAATTCTGTTGGGCCAGAAGCCTCATCTGCCATTCGCTTAGTATCCTGCCAAGGAATTAACCGATCTAACTTGCCAGTAACTAAAAACAAGGGGCAAGTAATTTGTTGAGCAATGCCATTTTTCATCGTCAGCGTTTGACTATATTCCTTCGCCTGCGCCTGTGTCGCCAAATGACTTCTGACCCGAAATGCCTCTCGAGTAAGCGGTGGCAATTGCTCCCAAGTATCAGAAAAATCATAAGGCCCCGCAAGACCAATACACGCTTTCAAGCGTTTTTCAAAAGCAGCAGCTCGAGGCGCGTAGTAACCACCTAAGCTCACACCCCATAAACCAATCCGGGTATGGTCAATATCATTTCTCTGCACCACCCAGTCCACCATTGCCTTGACTGGCACCTCATAATCCCCACGAATTGGGAAATCATATTCAGCTTCACCTTGGCCCGGACCATCTACCAATAAAGTGGCCATGCCACGCGCTAAAAAAGGGAGCTCATAAGCTTCAAGCTCTTCTTTGGCTGAGTCTAGGCCTGGAACCATAATGAGTATGGGTGGTTTTTGAGTATTGCTTGTTGCTCCGTTGTTATTGGCACCATAAGGCAATCGTAAGAACCCAGCCAAAGTCTTCCCTAAGTAAGGAATTTCAACGCGTACCGCTGGAGGGTGCATATGCGGCAATGCTAATTGTTTACATTCAACCGCCTTCATATGAGCTGCCCGCATCTCACCAATATCATGTACAGATACGAATTTGGCAAAATGATAATACACAGCAGCGCGGGATAAATGCTCACTAGCACTCAAGAAAAATTGTTGCTCTAGTGCCTCTTTGCCGAGATTTTCGTGGACGAGCGCTCTTTTACACCAAGCACTAGTCCAATCCTCCCAGCGATCAATACCTTGTGTGACTTCTTGAAAATCGGTTAATAAAATGCCATTCGACACAAAGCGTGGTGCCCAATGTGCAATAGCTGACTCAACTCGTGGATCTTTACTCATTTAACTTCTATCTCCTTAGGCATACACCTACATGCAAGACTCGCAAAGTACTTATGAGAAATGATGTTAGTGCTTTTATAAATATAGTATCTATCATAACCAAAAAACACAGCTAAGCAATCATTTTTTAAAGTGCCTGGACCAGTTATAAAGCTCTCTATTTCTAAATCAAGGAAATAACGCTACAAGCTCAATAATTAAATGAATTTTGTTATTTCAGGCCTTTAGCTATAGAATATAAATAATAAAAATCTAAATGGAGACACATTATGGACAGAAGATCTTTTGAAAAACTTCTTGTGAGTAGCGGGGTAGGTGCAGGGTTATTACTTACTAATAGTTCACCTCATGCTAAATCATTTCAGGGGATGAATCCTGCCGATTACTTAAAACTGCCCTCTAATTTCCGATCTATCTTCGACCAAGCTTATCCCCAATTTACGGAACAAGAATACACGAGAAGAAAACAAGCTATAGCAGATGTAATGGCCGCTCAAGAAATCGATACGGTCCTTGTGGTAACTGCTGGAGGAGTTGGTAATGCCACACGATGGATTACCAATTGGCCCGGAACTCAACAAGCTCTTACGGTATTTAAGCCCAATCAAACCTCCACGATGTTTGTGGAATACCATAATCACGTGGCTCTAGCAAAGATTCTTGCGCGAGATACTGAAGTCATTTGGGGTGGAGACAAAGGAATGGCTCCTTTGATGGAACTATTGGCAAAACAAAACACTAAAAAAATTGGTGTCATTGGCCCTCTAGTTGGACCACGTTGGAAAATTCTGGAATCTAAATATCAAGTCGTGAGTTTGGATAACGAATATATCAAGTTAAGGATGATTAAATCGGAAGAAGAAATTGCTTGGCTAAGAGTTGGTGCTGCTATGAGTGATTTAGGAATGGCAGCCCTCATTAAAGGAACTCGCCCTGGCATGATCGAACACGAACTTGCTGATCTTATTGAAAGAACTTATATTAGTCTTGGTGGGAATAACTGGATTCACTATATAGGTTCAACATCGATGAAAAACCCAGATGTATGTGTGCCAAGACAATTCACTTCCAGAAGAAAAATACAAAAAGGAGATTTTGTATTTTGTGAACTTTCCGCATCATTTTGGGATTATTCAGGACAGGTTTTAAGGGGATTTACCGTTGATGCTGAGCCGACTTCGCTTTATAAGGATCTGCATCAAACCGCATACAGTGCCTTTAATAGTATTACGAAAGTCATCCGCCCAGGAGTTAATACTAAAGAATTAATAGAAGCTTCGGGAATAATAGAACGTAATGGCTTCACAACGAATGACGATTTAGTTCATGGTTATGGTGGTGGATATTTTGCACCAATTTTAGGTTCTAAGAGTAGGCCTTCTGGGCATTCTCCCGATATGGAATTAAAAGAAAATATGTGTATGGTTATTCAACCTAATGTCATTACTACTGATCAAAAAGCTGGCGTGCAATTTGGTGAACTGGTGAGAGTTACGAAAAATGGTTTCGAATCACTTCATCGCATGCCTCATGGCTTATTCAAAGCTGGGCAAGAAGTAAAAGCTATCAATACTTAAGTAATTTGATTTGACCTCATGTTGAGTACCACTCCTCAACATGAATAACGAATCGATTTCTGAAATACGCGATTATTTACTTAATCTCTACTTCGGACTTGCCTGGAATTTTTCATGAAAATTCATGGATATTAGCTAAGACTGCTTGCACAATACTTTTTGCATCTACTCCAAAGTAATCTCTTAACACTGCTCGAGTATCACTGCGACCAAATCCATCAGTGCCAAGGGTAATGTACTTACGTCCTTGTGGAATATATGCACGGATACTCTCTGGTACAGCATGCACATAGTCGGTTGCCGCGATAATCAAACCCTTACTTTGATTAAGTTGCTGGGTGATAAAAGCCAATTCTGAATCTGTCTTTGAATCTTGCTTTTGCGCCATTTGATTTTTTTCGACTAATTTGCCATCTCTAGCCAATTCACTCCAACTCGTCACGCTAAATATCGTGGCATGAATACCATGCTCGGATAATAAATCAGCAGCTCGGATTACTTCGTTCAAAATCGCACCAGAGCCCATTAAAGTAACTTGTCGATGACTTGCGTCTTTTACTTCTACTTTTCTGAGTAAATAACAACCACGAATAATATCCTCTTCACATCCATCAGGAATATTGAGTTGAGTATAATTTTCATTTACAAGAGTAATGTAATAAAAATAATCTTTTTGTTCCTCTAACATCTGCCGCATTCCATAATCAATAATGACGGCTAATTCTGTGATAAATGCTGGATCATATGCTTTACAGTTGGGAATAGTGGCGGCTACTAAATGACTACTACCATCTTGATGTTGCAAGCCTTCACCACTTAAAGTCGTTCTACCCGAGGTGGCTCCTAATAGAAATCCTCTTGCCATTTGATCTGCCGCAGCCCAGATGGCATCACCAACGCGTTGAAAACCAAACATCGAGTAATAGATATAAAAAGGGATCATGGCAAGACCATGCACACTATAGCTAGTGGCAGCAGCAGTCCAACTGGCAATAGCGCCTGCCTCACTAATACCTTCCTCTAAAATTTGTCCATCTAAAGCCTCGCGATAACTTAAAACCGAATCAATGTCCTCTGGCTCATAGTGTTGACCAACGCTAGAATAAATTCCAACCTGTTTAAAAAGGTTAGCCATTCCAAAAGTTCGTGCTTCATCAGCCACAATAGGTACTACCCGAGGACCTAGAACTGGATCTTTTAGCAGATTGCCAAGCATCCGAACAAATGCCATCGTCGTTGATAACTCACGTCCATCTGGACTCATTGCGAATTTTGCATAACTAGATAATTCAGGGACCAGAAGTGGTTGATTGTCTGTAAAACGTTTTGGTAAAGTACCGCCTAATTTGTCTCGTCTTGCTTTTAAGTACTGAAGTTCTGAGCTATTTTCAGGAAGTTTAAAGAACTCTAAATTCGTGGCCTGTTCATCGGTTAAAGGTAAATTAAACCGATTACGATAGGCAATTAAAGCTGTACTATCTAACTTTTTTTGACTGTGCGTAGTCATTTTTCCCTGACCAGTTTGCCCCATACCAAAGCCCTTTTTAGTATGTGCCAAAATCACTGTCGGCTGACCTGGATGACGGATTGCTTGATCATACGCGGCATAAATTTTGACAATATCATGGCCACCTCTTTTTAACTGATCAATCTGCTCATCGGTCAAGCCTTGCACTAAGTTGGCTAACTCTGGGTTTTGGCCGAAGAAATTTTCGCGATTAAAACGCCCATCCTTGGCGGCAAAAGTTTGCATCTGACCATCCACTGTTTGAGCAAATGCTCGGTCTAGTGCCCCAGTTGTATCCCGCGCAAATAAGCCATCCCAATCACTACCCCAAAGAAGCTTGATCACATTCCAACCCGAACCACGAAATAATTTTTCTAGCTCGTTAATAATCTGACCGTTACCACGAACTGGCCCGTCTAGGCGCTGTAAGTTACAGTTCACGACCCAAATTAAATTATCCAACTTTTCTCGAGAGGCGAGTGTCAGAGCACTCATACTCTCTGGTTCATCCATTTCACCATCCCCAAAGACTCCCCACACTTTTCTGGTGGAACAGTCAACAAGTTGACGGTCTGTTAAATAACGCATAAAACGAGCGTGATAGATTGAACTGATCGGTCCAATACCCATAGAACCTGTTGGAAATTGCCAAAAATCTGGCATCAAAAAGGGGTGTGGGTAACTCGATAAGCCCTGACTGCCATTATTTTTTGCTGTAATTTCTTGTCGGTAGTGGGCTAGATCATCTGTATTGAGTCGACCCTCTAAAAAGGCTCGGGCATAGATCCCTGGCGCACTATGCGCTTGAAAAAAAACCAAGTCTTCGAATTGTGTCTTGTCTTCAACAGTCTGTCTGCCACGAAAAAAATGATTAAATCCGACCTCAAATAAATCTGCGGCACTGGCATAACTGGCAATATGGCCACCTAATTCACCATACTCACCATTGGCTTTTGCAACCATCGCTAAGGCATTCCAACGCATGAGGGATGCGAGTTTTTCTTCGATAGCCAAATCACCAGGAAAAGGGGGTTGTTGATCAACCGGTATAGAGTTGACATAGGGTGTTACTAAATCTGGAACCCAATTAATTTGATGCTTATTGGCAATCGTCGTTAGCTGATGCAAAATAAATTTAGCACGCTCAGGATCACCAGAGGCTAAAAATCCTAAAAAAGCTTCTTTCCATTCGGCAGTTTCTATGGGATCTGGATCAATATTTTGAGTATCGGCTTGTGTGATGTTTGGTGAGGTATTCATGTTGATTTGTGGTTTATGCGTTTAGGGGTTGATGGTTATTGAAATAGCAAGACAGATATGTTCAATCATAAATAATTTTTGACAAAATAGGATGCTAATTATTGGTCTAAAATAGACTAAATCCATATAAAATACTGAATAAGTTTAATTAAAAGGAATTTTATGCTGCTTGATTTGACGGATATCAGAATACTCAATGAACTTCAAAAAGATAGTTCTATTAGCAATGTCGCACTTGCTAAACGTGTGCATCTTTCCCCATCACCATGTTTAATGCGCGTTAAATCCCTTGGGGATCGCGGCATCATTAGAAATTATGTAGCTTTGGTAGATCCTAAGTTGTTGGGACTTGATCTGAATGTTTTTATCTCCATTAGTCTGAAAGAACAGTCTAAAGCAGCCTTAGCAGAATTTGAAAAATGTATTTCTGAACATGATGAAGTAATGGAGTGCTATCTCATGACTGGCGATAGTGATTATCTGATTCGGGTGGCGGTATCCGATATCGGCGCTTTAGAAAAATTCATCCTAGAACAACTCACACCAATTCCTGGCATCGAAAAAATACGTTCTAGTTTTGCACTCAAACAAGTTAGGTATAAAACCGCACTACCTTTACCCAAATAAAAAAGGCACTTATCTTCATAAATGCTGTTTTATATTCGTTTAGGACTAGCCCCGTATTCAATTGATATTCAACAGCGTATGAATTAATGATGACAGGGTAAGCCCTTTATTTTTATGCTGGTATGAGTTTGATCTGAATTTTTTTGCCTAAAATAACAGCAGCACTAGATAGTGTAGCTAAAGTTAAGCTTGTATCTGTCTCATCTAAAAGCCGATTCAGTGAAGCGCGACTGGTATGCATCATTTTGGCCATTAATGTTTTATTTATATTTTGTTTTTCCATTGCTTGTTCGATTTGCCATGCAATCACTCTCTTAACAGCAATTGCTGTAGCTTCTTGCAAAAAAGACTCTTCATTTAAGAAATCATCAAAATCAGAACCAATATATTTTGACTTCATTAAATTATTCCTTTCAGTTGTTTGATTCGACTGCGTGTAAGCTGCAGATCGGGCAGCGGTGTTTTTTGCTGTTTTTTTATAAAACCGTGTACCAAAACCATAAAACCTTTTTCGCAAAGAAATAAAACTCTTGCAATGCGTTGACTTTGTAATCTACTTCTTACTTCCCATAATCCAGATTCGATAAAACCTACAAGAGGCATACCAAGAGGCCAACCAAATTGGACTGTTTTAATATCTGCACCGATAACTTATTTATCGATCACATCTAATTGCTTAAGCCACTCTCTGACTGGTTCTGAACCAGACTCTGTTTTATAAAACTTAACTTTTAATTTGATCGGAGACATGAAAATATTGTATCAAAAAAGATACGAAATGTAAAGAATATGATTAGTCTAGTTCCAAAATTTAAGTTTTGTATGTTGGAGTAAAAGAGAAGAGAACTTGGATGAAGTTAAGAAATCAATCGATATCAATGTTTGTAAATGATTATTTTGAGAGAATATTTTTAAAACCTTCTTAAAGGAGCTTATTAATGCCCAGTGCAAGAAAAATATTCAACAATATTAGGGTTTTACTGAGGAATAAGGGGTTTACTTCCTTTGAATTGTAATTAGACTATCAGTTAGACATTTAAAAAATAAATAGACCTATGACATACCATCGCATACTTGGATTAAAGGCAACATTTTTACTTCTGAACTTATGTTTTGTGCAGACATCATTTGGACAGGACATTGAACTTGGAAAAACGATTTACAGCCAATGTATTGCCTGTCATAGTTTAGATAATAACCTTCAGCAAATTGGACCTAGTTTAGTTGGAGTGGTGAATCGTAAAATAGGTTCTTTTGCAGATTATCGATATTCCAATGCCTTAAGAAATTCAAATGGGGTTTGGAGTTCAGAAAAACTTAATGCTTTTCTAGAAAATCCCCAAGCGGCTCTTCCAGGTAATCGCATGCCTTATTCAGGCTTAACAAATCCCGCTGAAAGAGCAGCCCTGATTGCTTATCTTGCAACCTTGAAACCTTAACTATTTTTGAAGGAGGATGTATGGCAAATAATAATTCTGATCGAAGAGGTTTTCTCAAAGGCGCTTTAGTAGGAACATCCGCTGCTATAACATCATCGATGACTCCAAATGCTTTAGCCGCAGACAGTTCAACTACATCTAACAATCAAACAGGTGCAGCACAAGTGCAAGGATATGTTTTTTTTAATTTAGCAGAACAAGAATTTATTGAAAAAATTGTTAATCATATGATTCCGGCTGATGCATTAAGCCCGCAAGGTACAGATATAGGCATTCATCACTTCATAGATCGGGCATTATCAGGATCATGGGGGAAGGGCGATCGACTTTACCAGTCCGGTCCTTGGAGGAAGGGATTGCCGACCCAAGGTTATCAATTGCCCCTCACACCAGCAGATTTATATCGAGTATGTATTGAACAATCGAATCTGTATTGTGTTAAAAAATATGGCGTCAAAGTATCTAAGCTCCCCGGTAATCAGTTGGAAGAATTCTTACTCAATTTAAGGGGCGGTAAAGTCACTTTTGCGGATGGACCACCGAGCACTATTTTCTTTTCGATGCTATATCAAAATATTATGGAAGGGATGTTTTCTGACCCGATCTATGGTGGTAATCGAAACAAGGCGGGATGGAAGCTGGTTGGATTTCCTGGGGCTGTTGCAACTCACGCCCTTGATGTTGAAAATTATTTTGACAAGAAATACTCAGCTCCGATGTTTGGCATATCAGATTTAAGTTAATAGGATAAAAGATGCCCACTAAATTAAAAGAAGTTGATGTCGTGATCGTCGGCCTAGGTTGGACTGGGGGAATATTAGCTAAAGAGCTTTCTGAGGCTGGACTATCTGTCATTGCCCTGGAGCGTGGGGATTTTAAAACGACTGCCGATGACTATTCTTTACCTAATATACGAGATGAGCTGAGGTACGTTGTTCGTCAAGAGTTGATGCAAAATGCCTCAAAAGATACCCTGACTGCGAGAAATAATCCTAGTCAAGAAGCACTTCCAGTTCGTCGACTAGGCTCTTTTTTACCTGGTGAAGGAGTTGGCGGTTCCGCGATTCATTGGAGCGGTGGCACATGGCGTTGGACGGACATGGATTTTAAGATTCGGACGAATTATGAAGACCGGTATGGTAAGAAATTTATACCGCCAGATATGACGATTCAGGATTGGGGAATTACTTATGCTGAGTTAGAGCCGTATTATGACAAGTTTGAAAAAATTGCTGGAGTATCCGGAAAAGCCGGTAACATGAATGGCGTGATTCAAGCAGGTGGGAATCCATTTGAGGGATCCAGAAAAAATGAATATCCGTTGCCACCATTAAAAAATATTCTATCCGCGAAGATCTTTGAAGATGTTTCCAGAAATCATGGTTATCATCCATTTCCTAGACCTTCAGCGAATGCCTCTAAGGCCTATACAAATCCAGATGGATCACACTTTGGCGCTTGCCAATATTGTGGATATTGCCAGCGATTTGGATGTGAAGCAAATGCAAAAGGTGGTCCACAAATGACTGTGATACCGATTGCTATGAGCAAACCCAACTTTGAGTTAAAAACGCATTGTTGGGTGACAAAAATTAATAAAGACTCCAATGGTAAAAAAGTCACCGGGGTTACCTATACCAATCTCAATACTGGAGAAGAGTTTGAGCAACCAGCAGCCTTAGTGTTGATGTGTGCTTTTGCATTTAATAATGTACATTTAATGCTGTTATCTAATATTGGTGTTCCGTACGATCCAGTCACTGGTAAAGGCATTATTGGAAAAAATTACGCCTATGACACTGGTGTTGGCGCTGAATTATTTTTTGAAGGACGTAATTTCAATCCCTTTATAAATGCCGGTGGGACTAATACAGTGATAGATGATTTTCACGGCAACTGGAACTTTGATAGAACGCAAGCTGGTTTTGTAGGGGGTTATATCGTATCTGCTGGTCATAATACCAATTTGCCAATTGGTTATCGGCCAGTACCTAGTGGTACCCCTCAGTGGGGAAGTCAATGGAAAGCAGAAACTGCTAAGTGGTACCAAACTGCGATGAGTATATCTACGCGATCTGGTGTCTTGCCGCATCGACATAATTATTATGACCTAGACCGAACCTATAAAAACGCTTTTGGCCAACCTCTAATGCGACTCACTTTTGATTATCAAGAGAATGAATTAAAGCTAGACACGCATGGCGCAAACACAATCAATGAAATGATCAAGACCTTAAACCCTACAAAATTCACAAAAGCAACTGCGACTAAGCGCTCTTGGAATATTGTTCCCTATCAAAGCACGCATAGTACTGGCGGAACGATTATGGGTAGTTCACCAGCAAACAGTGCCGTGAATAAATATCAACAGAGTTGGGATTGTCCTAATTTATTTATTCTTGGAGCTAACGTTTTTCCGCATAACAGCGCATATCAACCAACCGGACTTGTGGGTGCTTTGGCATATTGGACTGCTGATGCAATTAAAAATAAGTACCTCAAAAATCCTGGAAAACTTCTAGCTTAATTTAATCATTAACTACTCAAGAAGGATAAAGTGAAACATATTAAACTCAGCACAGAAGGCGAGTAGAAAAATCAAGAGATGAATAAATTAAATAGACTATTTCTGACATTGCTGTGTTTATCACTTGTTTCTTGCAAAAGCATGGTTCAAGATGTCTCGAAGACTGGACCCCAATTAGTTGTACTGAACGCTAAGGTACTCACAGTAGATACAAGGTACCCAAGAGCAGAGGCTTTTGCAGTTCAAGACGGTAAATTTATTCAAGTCGGCAGTAATAACGAAATAAAACAACTCATTCGAGACAATACAAAAGTCATTGATGCACAGAATAAAACGATTATTCCAGGGTTAAATGATGGCCATATCCATATGGTACGAGCTGGAATGTACTGGCAATATGAAGTTCGATTAGATGAAGCGACGAACCTAGCAGATATACTTCGGCTCATTCGTGAGCGTGCGCAAAGTACTCCCAAGGGCACATGGATTCTGACTCTAGGAGGATGGCATCCTAGTCAAATTAAAGAAGGTCGCATGCCGACCTTAGCAGAACTCAATCAGGCTGCACCAGATCATCCAGTCTACATTCAAGCATTAAGGGAAGTTGGGCAAATGAATTCCCAAGCGATGCAGAAGAGTGGCATCACAGCAACTACGCCAATGCCTGCTGGAGTCAGTATTGGCAAAGATACAAATGGTGATTTTAATGGTTTGATTAAAGGCTTTAATGGTCAAGTATTAGCGCTAAAACAATTTCCAAAATTAAGTTTAGATGAAAAAATTGCAGGATTAGTTTTAGCCATGAAGGACTTTAATCAGGCCGGTTTGACAAGTGTCGGTGAGACCTTTGGGATTGGGGTGGATGAGGGGGATTATGACATTTTGTTTGAGGCCTGGCGACGCAAGCGCATGAGTGTCCGAGTGGGATTACATTTCCCAACAGTCAACTATAAAGATGCTCAAAAATGGATTGCCAATACTGCCAAAGGAAAAAGTGACGACATGTTGCTTCTTAATGGACTAGGAGAAGGTGTTTTAAATTCGGTAGGAGATGGCTATTTTCCTAAACAATTTCCGATCAGTAATGATGCAAAAGAAGAGCTACGCCAAATCGTTGCTTTGGGTGTGCCTGATAAGATTAACTTTCAATTTCATGCAACCCTAGAAACCACGATGAACGATATGCTAGATTCATTGGAGGCGGTTGATCAAAAGACATCAATTAAAGATATGCGGATTACCTTTTTGCATGCGGAGCAGATCACCCCTGCGATTATGGCAAGGATGAAGAAGTTAGGCATGGGATTACAAATGCAAAATCGACAATCTTTAGGAAGTGATTTGATGAAGAGTAATTGGGGTGATAGGGCAATGGATAGCCCACCGGTAAAATCAGTCTATCAAAGTGGCATTCCATTAGCAGGAGGTACAGATGGCACTACGTCATCCTCTTATAGGCCTTTTATCTCATTACATTGGTTAATCTCCGGAAAAAATTGGCGAGGTGATGTGGTCAGACCTACGCAAAAACTATCAAGAGAAGAGGCGCTTAAGATCTATACCCATGGAGGCGCTTGGTTTACTTGGGAGGAGAATAAGAAAGGCACAATAGCAAAAGATATGCTTGCTGATTTTGTTATTTTGGATAAAGACTATTTAAGCATTCCAGAAGATGAGATTCGGTTTATCAAGCCCCTCATGACTGTTGTAGGTGGGCAAGTTGTTTTTCAATCTAAAACACCGTAAATTTTTTAGATCAAATTGACGATGCTATTTTTCACAGGATGATTTAAAAATGCTGCGCTGGTAAGGTAGTTCAAGTAATTTCTTATGGAGTTAATTTTTTATACAAATACCTTTGTACTCAGAAATTTGCGGGTTGGTATATTCCGGAAGGAAATTAATTTCTTGCTTTGTTATTTCCCCAGAAGCGCGATTAATTAATACTTTTACCGTTTTATCATGACCTTTGGTTAAATGACTGCCATTCACACGGATATTTTTTTCATCCACAACCACAGACATATGTTTCACATCATTTTCACTACGTTGGTTGTTCGTTATAAATGAAAAATCAGGATTATCAGACTCAATTAGCCATACATCACTATATTGACTAGAGTCTTTTGAATTTGATACAGGTACATAGGTGATTGTCATTGAAGGGTTGAGCTCTTTGGGAGCGGACTCTACGGTAGATCCGTCATTTTGAGTTAAAGCTGACGTCAAGAGACCTTTACAAGACAGAGAAATTTTTTCTTTTTCTATATTTTTACTACATCCAACAAGTGAAAGAAGGGCCATCCATAATATAAGTGTTTTCATAGAGGCAACTGTACCACCTATCGATCATTTCCCGGTACTTATGAGTCTGTAAAAGATTATATTAGTATGATCTTTAGTGAATGAATGTATATCCAAAGGCTTTATCTTAGGCAAATTCATGCTCCTGATAGTTCAAATTAGCCTTTGATGTAATGTCATTGATGAGGAGTTATTACAATCATTCATGATCGATTGTTTTAGTTGTTGATATAAACAACCAAGAACGAGCTTACTGAACAGGTTTTTTGCACAAGGTAAGGTATAAATTCATTTCTCTACCTTGGCGCTTGCTTTGAGAAACAATACTCTTTAACTGAATAAAGTTTTTATTCGCGTATTTTTTCCATTCAGCCTGTTCTGTTTCAATCAACTTGCCTTTCAGATCTTTCGCTGTAAAGTATTTGATTTCTTTTGGTATGAACATTTCGCGACGACAAATTGGGTAGCCATAGACTAGGGCAGATTGATACACTTGTCCCGATACTTTTGGAGCCTTACCTGGAGTTTTAACGATATTAAAATACAGATACATATGTTGTTGGTCATCGATTGTTGTCGCCGTATTTTTAGCCAAATAAAAATCACGATCATAATTGTCAATGATGTCATCATCCCGAAATAGATACTCATGCCCAACAAATTCCCATTTGGCAGACTCAATATTTCCAGGTGGGATTGGGGCAATCGCTTGTAATTGTTTGGTTGCTGGATTTTGTTCGCTACAAAAGCCTTCTAGTTTTAAGCTTGTATAGACATCGACATCCCCATCGGCTTGCTTTTCGGAATTGGATGTATAAATTAATTTCCCACCCTCGCGACTAATCAAGATAGCATCTTGATCACCGGATTTTCTTGTTTGCTTGATACCCCATTTATAGTTTGAATTTGAATTTTTTAATTCAGTTACTTCATTATTTTTCTGAAAATAAATAGTTGAAATTGGGCTTGCACTATCAAGAGGGGTGATTCCTTGAGGATCAATTTTAAATAAGAAAGAATTCGGAAAATCTTTCTCACTTTTGCTGATGGTCTCACGATCGCCGCTTTTACCGCGTCTTTTTTGTGGATCAACTTGGTATTTTTTCCAATCATACGATTGGATTTGGCAAGAAATGATCATTTCTTCTTGAGCAAATGTAAAGTTTGCAATAAATAATAAACAGATTATAAGAAATGATTTCATGATTCGACCCTATGTAGTAAATATTACTATAAAGGATTGATATGAAATTTAAGAGCGCATGTCATTACAGATAATTAAAAAGATATGACTGAATACGGCTTGCCAGAGGCAAAGTCCTTTATCTACCCACACTATGAAAGCCAGAACACAAGCTTGTAGGGGGCTTACCCAACAAGCTTGTATTGATCAGACTGATTTCGATAGTTGTTCTTTCATGGCTTGTTTAACACTGGTCGGAGTAAAAGGTACCGTTCTCATCCGAACACCAATGGCGTTATAAATTGCATTGGCAATCGCTGCCGGAATCGTCGTTGGTGTTTGTTCTCCCGCACCCCAAGAAGGTGTACCAGGTTGATCAATCATAACGGTATGGACTTTAGGCACTTCATTAAACCGAATAATAGGATAACTTACCCAATCGACACTCTTGATTTCACTACCAGACCACTGAACTTCCTCCATCAGGACGCGACTCACCGTTTGGATTGCGCCACCTTGGATTTGATTTTCCACACCATTAGGGTTAATCATTTGACCGCAATCATGGGCAATATATAAATCAGTGACACGCACCTTACCAGTTTGTTGATTCACTTCCACATCAGCAACCGTAGCTACGTAGGTAATTGCATTGTTATAGCGCACATAAGCAATCCCACGACCTTTGGCAATATTGCCCTTGGATTTAGCTTTAGAGGATGTTGCTGTTGTATCCCATTTTGAGAGATTCATTACCGCACGCAATACATGAATTGCACGCGGGTCATTGGTATGTTTCAAGCGAAACTCAGCTGGGTCTGTATTGGCAAGAGTTGCCATTTCATCCATAAAAGCCTCATTACCAAAACTATTTTCAATTCTTCCAGGACTTCTTAAATGCGAAGAACGTAAAAAAGTCTGCGCCACATGCTTGGTATTCACAAAAGCATTTGGGAACGCATAAGGGGAGGCACTGTTTTGGAATAAAAAACCGACCCAGTTACCTGGACGTGGGATCCCAGTATCATTGGCTGCAAGAAGAGGGAAGTCGAGCGGTTTCAAAAAGGCGATGGCATTGGATGCGATATAAAAATCACTCTTCCAGGCGTTAATATTGCCTTTATCATCCAGACTTGCCTCAAAATCCATCGTTCTTGGCGGGCTTTTTGGTGCTAAGGCAGTTTCATCATGACGCATCCACTGTAAGCGAACGGGTTTACCAATCGCCATGGATACAAGAGCCGCATCAGCAGTTGCATCTTCATGACCATTACGACCATAACAACCAGAACCATCTAGATAAACCACACGAATAGATTCCTTTGGCAAGCTGGTGACGACAGACAGCTCATGTTGCATCGAGTGCGTTGCTTGCGATGCGCTCCATGCTACTAACTTACCATCTTTATAATCAGCAACCGCACAAGAAGGACCCAGAGAGGCATGTGTTTGCACGGCAAAGTTATAACTTGCTTTAAGTTTCTTAGGACTATTACTTAAGATTGGCTCAACAGCACCTATTTTTTGTGTAGCATCTTCCTTCGCTAGAGGTAAATTTCTCCAGTGATCAAAAACAGTTGCTTTGGCAGGTAAATCAGCACCTTTTGACCAATTCACTTTTATGGCACGAGACGCCTTCACCGCCGCCCACTCAGAAGATGCCACAACAGCTAAAAAGTTATTTTTACGAACCACTTGTAAAAAACCATTGATTTTCTTGGCGTCACTATCATCGAAGCTTTCTAATTTAGCGCCAATGAAGTCAGAACGAATCACGCGAGCATGGACCATGCCGGGTAATTTGAAGTCATGCATGTACGGAAATTCACCAGTTACTTTTTCTGGAATATCGATCCGCGGAATTGATTTCCCAATCACTTGGTATTCTTTGTAATTTTTTAATTTTACTTTTGGATCAACGGCAATTTGGAAGCCATCACCAATTAAATTACCAAAAGCAACCTTTTTATTAGGATCATTTTTCGAGACCACAAAACCATCTTTAAGCGTCAGCTCATCGACTGATTGATTCAAGGATGCTGCACCTTTTTTCAGTAAAGCTTCGCGCGCGTTCGCAGCAGCGATGCGTAATTCACTACCACCTTGGGATATGGATATAGCCGCGCCAGTAAGCCACTGATCAGGTGTGGTGGCCGTATCGCCCATGATCATTTCAATCTGATTAAATGGGGTATACAACTCATCTGATACGATTTGCGCTAAGGCAGTTTTGACCCCGGTTCCTAAATCAACCTTTCCAGCGTACACCGTGATTTTTCCATTCTTGTCAATACTTAACCAAGAATCGAGTGCACCACGATCCACATTTTTGGCGGGTGTTAAAGAGGGCTGTGAAGCAGCTAGGGCGTTAAAAGAAAAGCTGACAAGTAATAAGCCTGAACCGGTAGATTTTAAAAAGTCACGACGGGTAAATGCATTCATAAAGATTCCTTAATGGATAAATAGGCTGAGCTTAAGCAGCGTTCAAGTAGCGTCTCACAGCCGCTACGATTCTTTGATGTGTGCCACAACGACATAAATTGCCAGATAAAGCTTCAGCAATTTGAGCATCGGTTGGTTTTTTATTCTTCGCTAGAAACGCAGTGGCAGTCATGATCATGCCGTTGATGCAGTAACCACATTGAACTGCTTGTTCATCAATGAAGGCTTGTTGTAATTTTCCTGGTTTTGCGGAAGTTCCAAGACCCTCTAAAGTGGTAATCTTTTGTCCAACAACTGCAGCAGCAGGAGTTACACAAGACCTTACCGCCTGATTATTGACTAGTACAGTACAAGAGCCGCATTGACCTAAACCACAGCCAAATTTAGGCCCTTGAAAATTCAGTTCATCGCGGAGTGCGTAAAGCAATGGGATATCATCATCTGCTATTAGCGACAAACTTTTGCCGTTCACCTGTAACTTTATTTCAGCCATATTGACCTCTTTATAAAATAATAGAAATATTAAAAATACAATATTAGAAATTATCTGTTAAGAGTATCAATATTAGGGAAAACTCTAATAAGTTATAAAGTGTCTGTAATGGACACATTATGTTGCTTTATAAATTCTGCTAAGACCGATCCTTATTGGGGGAGACTTTAGTAAAGCTTCCATCCTTTGTTCCATCGTTTTTGGAGGAAAAACGTCTTCATAGGTTCGAACTATTTCATTAACTAAGATGCCTTTTTCAAAACTGAGAGTTAGGTATTTCGGATACGCGCTGGCCATCCCTTGATCTTCGCCTTTACCTTGACCAAAATTAATATCACCACTGAACCAATCGGCAAATAGTTTTCCATCTTTGGCTTCTGGAAACACGTCAATTAAATTAGCATTAACTGCCATTGGTTCATAAATAATTTTGAAACAAAAATCGTCAGACTCATCATCCAAATTCAAGACACGTCTGCCATGCACTGCTGTTGGATGTTTGATGTAGGCATCTAGCTTAATTAAAAATAATTGATCATCTTTAATTCTCCAAGTTCCGTTATATCCTCTTCTGCACATACTAGTAACAGTTAAAAATTCTGGTGCATGAGGATGCATTGCAAGTGGGCAGTTATTACTCAACAACTTTTTACCTTGATGCAGAAATTGTTCAGATGTTTGAAAAGTCATTCAAGGCTCCTAGTTTTTACCCCTATAACTAGCCTAGCATATTGCCATTTCACATTATGAAATAAATGAAATTATGTAATCATTTTTATCCTCATGGGATAAGTTGTTTTGCTATCAGACTCTTAATGGAAAAAATAGTATCCATTTGGATAATAGGTGATTTGTTATGTGACATCTTTTATGATAGAAAGTGAACGAATATCAACACACATTAAAGACTGTCAAGATGGAAATTACAAAAGTAGGAATTCGTGAGTTCCGTTTTCGATTAGCAGAATTTATTGCTTCAAATTTTGCAGTTGCAATAACTCGACATGGCCAAACAGTTGGATATTTCATACCAACAAATGGACAGGCTGAGTCTGATATTGCTGCTTTAAAAATTGCGAGTAAAGCACTCGATAAGATACTTGCTACTAAAAATATTGATATTGAATCTATGGTTTCAGATTTTAAAATAGCTCGTCGAAAAAGCAATTCAACTGTGAATAAAATGAAAAGCTAAGCTTGCCTGAGTCGAAAAGCTCGGGGATGTCATGCCAACAAAAGCATCTAATATTTAGAGGATAGATCACATCTCATTATGTGAAGCAGGTCAGATACAATAGTGTGAAACATTTCACATTAAAAAAGATAGATGGAGATAGCATGACAGAGCAAAATCAGTCAGTCAAAGAACGAGTAAGCCAAGAGGAGTGGGATGTGCGCGTGCAACTTGCAGCGTGTTATCGATTTGCGGCACATTTCCGGATGACAGATTTAATCTATACCCATATATCAGCGCGCGTACCTGGAGACGAAAACCATTTCTTACTCAATGCTTTTGGACTGATGTGGGATGAAGTAAATGCCTCTAATTTAGTAAAAATAACATTAGACGGAAAAATCGTAGATGATCCAACAGGATTAGGCTTTAATGAAGCAGGATTTGTGATTCATAGCGCCATTCATGGTGCACGACACGATGTGGCATGCGTGATGCATACCCACACAGCATCGGGCGTAGCAGTATCAGCTCAACAACATGGACTCTTGCCACTGTCACAACATGCCATGAGACTCACCGGTAATGTGGGATATCACGAATACGAAGGGGTGGCATTAAATTTAGAAGAGCGTGAACGTCTTGTTGCAGATATTGGCGATAAGATGACTTTGATTTTGCATAATCACGGCTTATTAACCTGCGGAAAAACTGTCCGTGAAGCCTTTGACTTTATGTATTACTTAGAGCGCGCCTGTCAGATACAAATTGCAGCCTTAGCTGGTGGTACTCCCGTTATTATGCCCACACCAGAAGTTGCCCAAAAAGTGGCGAATAGTTTTGATCGACCCGGTTATCAAGAGAAGAAAGGCGAGTGGCGCGCCTTAATTCGTATGCTTGACCGGATGGATCCCTCTTATAAAGATTAAGGGAAGGCTCTTTTTTTAGTTAGCCTCTTTGAGCAGACCCGCTTTGGCCATAATTTCTTTGACGACCTCGCGTCGTTGATCCATCGTGGAGAGGATTTTATCCGGAGCGATATAGTCCGGTCTTGCGTCACGCTCCTGCGCAAATTTCATAAACTCAGGATCCTTAGATGCTTGTTCCAGTGCGCTGGCAATTTTGGCAACAATCTCTTTAGGAATATTGGGTGGACCCATCACGATATTGGTAGACTCCCAGCTCACAGGGTAGCCAAGTTCTTTTACTGTCGGAAATTTATCATAAGGAGGCGGCGCTCTATTTTCTGAAAGAGAAGCTAAAAAGCGCACCTGTCCCCCCTCCAATAGTGCTCTTGCAGAGGCAAGACCCGCAACCCCGACTTCTGCGTGACCGCCGGCAACAAGTAGGGCAACATTCGCCCCAGCCCCGGTCACAGGAATACTTGCCATACTGAGATTTGTGCCGCTGAGAAAGGTTTGAGCTCCCACCCACCAACTTTGACCAACCCCAGCAGTAGCTAAGTTAACTTTTCCGGGATTTGCTTTAGCAAAAGCAATCGCTTCTTGAGCGGTACTGAACTTGATCGTACTTTTATTCGAGCCAATGAGAATTGGGAAGAAGGTTGCCACTGCCCCAAATTGCGTGAAATTATGGTGGTCAAGATTAGAAACACCCTGGAGTTTATTGGTAATGATCGTTGCAGAAGCAAGCCCAAGGGTATAGCCATCTGCTTTGGATTGATGGAGTTCACGATAACCAATAGAGCTTCCCGCACCTGGCCGATTGAGAACAATCACAGGCTGACCAAGAATTCGTGACACACGATCCATGACAGCGCGACCTAAAACATCACCATCAGAACCTGCTTCAATAGGGACGATAAAAGTGATGGGTTTGGACGGAAATTTTTCCTGAGAAAAAACCGTGAAAGAAAGCATCAATGTGGCGATACAGCTGATGGACTTTAAAGTGAAACGTAAAAATATGCTTTGCATATTGTCTCCTCATTATTTTATATAGCTTGTTATATCAATGATTCTATACAAACTCTGAGCAGTCGGATGCTTTTTGTTAGCTAAGCTTGAGAAATCGGTTCAAAGTTTTTCAATCGTACTCGCAAAATCATCAATGAGTTTTGTCAAAATGCGGCGCATTTGTTGAAATTCAGATTTAGATAAATTTGCAAAAAGGGAGTTATTTGTACTTCTTTGATAATTACCTAGTTGAATAAATTGTTTTTCTACACGCGTGTGAATTTTTACAAGACGTGCTCGACGATCTTGGGGGTTAACATTAATCTCAACCCAACCCAATTCACCCAGTTTTTTAATTTCGTTCGTGATGTGGGCAATGGACACATGTAAGTGTTTTGCTACCTCACTTGGACTAATCCCCTCTGGATGCTGATATTGGGCTATCACCATGAGAATATTGTATTGCGGGGCAGAAACCCCTAGGTGATTTGCCAAATAGCCTCTGGCGACTTCAAGTTGCGCTGCAATAACGGACAAATCATATAAAAATTGCCGAAATTTCTTATCCGTTGTACCCGAGACATCCAATAACTCTTTTTTAGAGATAGTAAGAGGCGAATTAAAGAGTTTTTTCAATATAAGCTTTCGAAATCAACAAATAAGCATTTTACTCGGATATAGATTGAAGCTACGGCGTTCAATCTAGGTAGAAACACCCATAAAAAGGTATTTTTTTTATTCTATTTGTGGGGTATATTAAAAAAACTATAGTTACTTAACTAATTTTTGAGGGGAAATCATGATTACAAGAATTCGTCCTAAACTTATCGTTTTTTTAATCGGCTTGAACATGATGGGTGTTTCAATTGCTCAAGTGAATAAAGACCCAGTCAAAATTGGAGTGATGACTGATATGTCCTCCTTATTTTCTGATATTGGTGGTCGCGGATCAGTGATTGCCGCTCAAATGGCGATTGAAGATTTTGGTGGCTCAGTATTAGGTAAGCCGATCCAGTTAGTTACTTCTGATCATCAAAATAAGCCTGATGTGGCTTCAGCTAAAGCACGAGAGTGGTTTGATGAAGACAAAGTTAATGCCATTGTTGATTTATTACCGTCTGGGGTTGCACTCGCTGTGGCGGACGTGGCAAAACAAAAAAATAAAATTGTGCTCATCTCAGGTGGTGGCACAACCCGACTGACGAATGAGAATTGTTCTCGTAATACGGTTCATTACACATACGATACCTATGCATTAACGTCCAATACCGTGAACGCTTTGATGCAAAAGAACCTCAAGTCTTGGTATTTTTTAACGGTCGATTACGCATTGGGAGCTTCTTTAGAAAAAGATGCCTCAGACGCTATTTTGGCTGGTGGTGGTCAGGTGGTAGGCTCTATCAAGCATCCAACCAACTCATCTGACATGTCATCCTTTTTGCTCAAAGCGCAATCGTCAAATGCTCAGGTGATTGCACTAGCTAATGCCGGTGGTGATACGACGATGGCAGTCAATCAAGCCTATGAGTTTGGCATACTCAATAGCGGTAAGCAAACGATTGCTGGCCTTCATGTCTTTATCTCTGATATCCACAGTGTGGGTCTGAAAAAGGCGCAAGGAATGCTGTTGACCACTGGGTTTTATTGGGATTTAAACGATCAAACAAGAGCATGGTCACGACGGTTTTTTGAAAAACATAAGCGGATGCCCACGATGGTTCATGCGGGCGTTTACTCATCAATGATGCATTATCTGCAGGCGATTAAAGCCACAGGAAGCTCAGATACTGAGACTGTGATGGCAAAAATGAAGTCGATGCCTATCAATGATTTTTTTGCTAAAAATGGCTATATACGTGAAGACGGCAGAATGATTCATGACATGTATTTAGTACAAGTTAAAAGTCCAACAGAAGCAACGACACCTTGGGACTACTATAAAGTCGTACGGACCATTCCTGGTAAAGATGCGTTTATGCCTTTATCCAAAAGCGTTTGTTCATTCATCAAAAAATAGCAAAGATATTGAGGAGAGTATTTCATGGTTAAAGACGGAAAACAGCACATCGCGAGTTTAAAAGACAAGCGAGAGATCTTTCTTGATGGTGAGCTGGTAAAGAATCACACTACTCATCCTGCATTTAAGGAGTCGGTTAAATCTATTGCAAGCTTGTATGATTTTCAGGCAAACCCAGCACATCAAGAGTTAATGACATTTAAGTCACCGACTACAGGAGCTAACGTTAATCGTGCTTGGCAGTTGCCCAAAAATTTCGCGGATTTAATTACACGACGTAGGGCACTAGAAGCATGGTCAGAGTTGTCCTGTGGGTTTTTAGGAAGGTCTCCAGATCACGTTGCCTCTGCATTAAGTGGAATGTATATGGGGATTGATGTCTTTCGCCAGAGCGATGAGCGCGGTGCCAATGCATTAGCGGATTACTTTCATTATGCGCGTGACAATGATTTGTATTTAACGTATGTGATTATTAATCCGCAAGCTGATAAGAGTAAGGCCGCTGGTGATCAAGCGCAAAACTTAATTGCTTCGATTGTTGATGAAGATGCTCATGGTATTACGATTCATGGTGCCAAGATGTTAGGAACTGGATGTACCTTAGCCAATGAAGTTTTTATTTCTTGCATACAACCACTTCGACCTGGCGAGGAAAATTTAGCATTTAGTGCGGCGATTCCGCTGGCAACGAAGGGGGTAAAGATGTTGTCCCGCAAGTCCTATGAGTTGTCGAGTGTTTCCACCTTTGATAATCCTTTATCGAGCCGGTTTGATGAAAATGATGCAGTGATCTATTTTGATCAAGTCAAAATCCCATGGGACCGGGTATTTATACATAAAAATGTGCAAATGATATCTTCGCAGTGGCATGCCACCCCAGCCCACGTGTATCAAAATTATCAATGTCAGATTAGATTCACGGTCAAGATGCGTTTCTTACTAGGAGTCGCCAGACGTATTGCAGAGACCAACGGTATTATTGATTTTCCACCAGTGGTGGAGATTCTTGGGCAAATGGCGGCAGAGGTATCGATGGTTGAAGGTTTAGTAGAGGCAATGGAAGTGTCTGGTTCGCAAAGGGGAGAGTACTTTATTCCGAACCCGACGCGTTTATATGCAGCCAATGTACTTACACAGCAACTCTATCCAAAATTTTTGCAAAGTATTCGAGAGTTATCCGGTGGGGGATTGATTATGGTTCCTTCCTCGGTGAATGACTTTTCCAATACAGAAATGGCGAACCTGATTTCTCAAACACAAACATCGCCAGTCACCAACAGTACTGGGCGTGTCAAACTCTTTAAGCTGGCATGGGATGCCATTGGTTCAGAATTTGGTTCACGTCATTTACAATACGAAATGTTTTATTCTGGTTCCAATATGGTTTCGCGAGGTCACTCTTACCGAAATTACAACTGGCAGCGATCCTTAGATATCGTGGATCAGTTCATGGCGGGATATGGTTTACCAGAGAAGAAAAATAATAAAATACTAGAACCGGTGATTGACTAGTTACAAGAGGGAGAATTGATGGCTTTGATTAATTTGAAGTGCGGCACTAATTTGTTTCAGTCGAATATTGAACAGCTCGTGATTGCTGGTTGGACTGGGCGTAACCGAGAAGCGGTAGAGCACCACATTAAAGAATTGGAAGCAATAGGTGTAGCGCGCCCTAAAACCGTACCGTGTTTTTATCGTGTTGCAGAATATTTACTTTCCACAAAATCAGAGTTTCAGTTCTGTGGTCCTGATTCGAGTGGTGAAGTTGAGTATGTCATTTTTTCTTTGCCGACTGGATTATTTGTGGGTTTGGGTTCTGATCATACGGATCGCAAAGTTGAAGCTTATGGCGTTACCGTTTCCAAACAAATGTGTCCCAAGCCTATTTCATCAGAAGTTTGGTCATTAGACTCTGTCAAAGATCACTGGGATCAACTGGTTACACGCTCATGGGTTACAAGAAATGGAAGACGTGAGCTATATCAAGAAGGTGCCCTTGGACGTATGCTTACCCCACAGGATTTAATCTCTCAATATACTGGCGCTTCTCAATTACCCGTAGGTACTGCGATGTTTTGTGGGACGCACTCCGTGCTAGGAGAGATCGGTGGTGGCGAGCTATTTGAAATAGAATTATTTGATCCAGTGACAAACTTATCGATACGACATGCGTATCGAACACAAATACTAGATATAGTTGATTAACAGAAGGAGATAAAGATGGCACTCGATAAAGAATGGAAAGAATTTCATAAAGTGGATTTAGACACCGGCTGGGAAGTCCCTCATGGTTATCCAGCAGGGATACAGCAAAAAATATTAGCTGGTAAGTTAGATGAAAAGAATGGTACTGGTTCGAGAACGCGTCATCTTCGGTTTGCGCCTGGCGAATACACAACGGCACCATTTGTTCATGAATACTGGGAAGAGGTTTATTTGGTGAGTGGTGATTTAACTGTAGGTAACGACGTGAATGGCAATGGTGGCATTTCGTTTGAGCCCGGAACTTATGCCTGTCGTCCGCCAGGAACCCCCCATGGCCCATTTAAATCAGAAAAAGGCTGCCTACTTTTAGAGATTCATTACTTTGATAACCAAAAGTAATGACTTTGAGATCATCAGTCTGATCAGTCAATATGAACTTCGTCAAAGCGATATAGGGGGAAATACCTAGGGTGAAACCTTGTTGAATCCCGAGTGAAAGTGTTACATTAGTCACTATAAATAAATTAATGATATGAGACAAAATAAGGTAATCCTTTTTGATCAGAAGTATGAATTTCATGAACAATTGGCAAAGCGAAACTACCTTATGTATTACCACCTATGACACTGCCAATTCTTGAACTTCGCTCAATCAGCAAATACTTCCCAGGTATTACCGCATTAGATAAAGTCTCCTTTGACGTTTATTCAGGTGAAGTGCATATGCTGCTTGGGGAAAACGGCGCTGGTAAATCAACCCTCATGAAAGTCTTGTGCGGCGCTTATCAAGCAGATGGTGGTGAAATACATCATCAAGGGCAGCGCGTAAATATTCACAACCCAAGCGATGCAAGAGCTTTAGGTATTGCTGTTATTTTTCAAGAGTTTTCTCTTGTGCCATATTTAAATATTGCACAAAACATCTTTTTAGGTAGAGAGTATTCTGGATTGATACCAGGTACCCTTGATCATGCGCGGATGCACAAAGAAGCCAAGCATTGGTTAAAAGAACTATCTCTAGATATTGATACACATACCTTAGTGCACACACTCGGTGTGGCACAGCAACAGATGGTCGAAATCGCCAAAGCGCTCTCCCAAAATGCCAAGATACTAGTGATGGATGAGCCTACGGCAGCGCTCTCCGATCGGGAGACGACATTACTCTTTGAGATGATTCGTAAGTTGCAGTCAGCAGGTGTTGCTATTATTTATATTTCTCATCGGATGTCAGAAGTATTTATTCTGGGTGATCGCATTACCGTATTGAGAGATGGCAAACAAGTAGGGTCGGCAGACCCAAAAACTACCACTCCCGATGAGCTCGTAAAGATGTTGGTTGGTCGCAGTGTCGATATGGCTTATGCCAGAGATTTTCAAAGTAGCCCAGGAAAAGTAGCTTTAAAACTTTCTAATCTCTGCTCAGAAAATGGCATAGAAGATATCTCATTAGAAGTGCGAGAAGGAGAGATTGTTGGTCTTGCCGGATTAGTTGGAGCAGGTCGAACTGAAGTGGCGCGTGCAACCTTTGGTGTTGATAAAGTCAGTTCTGGCACTGTTGAGATTTTTGGTAAAAATCGTACAGGAGAGCCATTTCATTCAGTCGATATGGGGTTGGCTTTGATTCCGGAGAGCAGAAAAACAGAAGGGCTGGCATTAATTCGCTCTGTCGAAGAAAACATCATCCTATCTGGATTAAAAAAGATCTTCCCAAGTTCTTGGATTAACAACAAAAAAGCGCAACAAGTCAGTGAAGACCTTATTCGTAAACTGCGGATTGCTACACCATCAGGTAAGCAATCAACGCAACTTCTCAGTGGTGGTAATCAACAAAAAATTGTCATTGGTAAATGGCTCACTACCGATTCGAAGATCTTTATCTTTGATGAACCAACGCGTGGTATTGATGTGGGCGCAAAAGCAGAGATTTTTGCCCTGATTTATAAACTCGTACAAGATGGCGCAGCAGTGCTGATGATTAGTTCTGAGTTATCAGAAATCGTCAATGTATGTGATAAAGCGTATGTCATGCGCGAAGGAAAAATCTCAGGACTTTTAGAAAAAGATGCCTTAAATGAAGAGAATATTTTGAAGTTGGGAATGACTGATGCGTAATACGACCCTGAGCGAAGGCTCCACTATGGCAGATACATTCAAGCGCATTCCTGGTGTTGCGCTCATGCTGTTTGTCTGTATGGCTGTATTTTCCACACTCAATGCTGATTTTTTATCGATAGCTAATCTGACTAATATTGGCGTGCAGTCCACGATCTTATTGATGATCTCTTTGCCGATGACTTTGGTGATTATGGCAGAGGGCATCGATATGTCGATTGGGGCATTACTAACTTTCTGCGGTGTCATTGCGGCGTATTTTTTGGCCTTGACACATAATTTACCTCTAGCAATCGTGATGGCACTCGTGGTTGGGCTCGTCATCGGAATCGTTAACGGAGTAATCATTGTGTACCTCAACATGCCCCCCTTTGTGGTTACCTTAGGCATGCTCGGTATTTGTCAAAGTTTGGCTTTGATTTTGACTGATGGACAAACCATCTCTGATGTAGGAGAGACCATTGGCTTTGCTTATCGCGGCGACTTTTTAGGTATTCCGTTACCCATTTATTTTGCAATTGTTAGTTATGCAGTGATTCATCTCTTGCTCTACCACACCCGATTTGGAACCTATGTGTTTGCCATTGGCGGTAATCGAGATGCACTTAAGCTTGCAGGAGTGCGTGTCAATTTACACCATATCGCTATTTACGCATTAAGTGGTGTGATGGCAGGAGCTGCTTCTATTTTATTGACGGCGCGCATGAACTCAGGTCACCCAACTGCTGCCATTGGTATGGAATTTGATGCTATTGCGGCGGTAATTGTTGGTGGCACCTCTTTTGAAAAGGGTAATGGTTGGTTATTTGGAACTTTCTTAGGTGTCATTACAGTTGGGGTATTACGTAACGGCCTGAATCTTGTTGGAGTGCAATCGTCCATTCAAGTGGCAAGTATTGGACTATTAGTATTGGTGGCATTACTACTTGATAGCATTAAAAGTAAGGCTTAAAAACTTATGACCAATTTACTTATAGAACTTAAAACCTCCGCGCAGCTAAAAAATTTATTTTTTAGGCTAGTCGTTGTTGTCATGATTTGTATTGTGTTGTCATTCTTAACGGAAGCTTTTTTTACTACTAATAATTTACTCAATGTATTAAGACAAGCTAGCCTCTTATTTTTGATGGCCTCAGGATTAACTTTAGTACTTCTTACGGCCGGTATTGATTTGTCAGTGGGAGCTAATGTTGGGATGTCCGCCTGTGTTGCCGCGGTTGTCATGACGAATACTGGGTCTACTCTTCTGGGTTTTGTTTCCGGGATCGGTTGTGGCATGCTTATTGGTATTGGTAATGGCTTATTAGTTACAGCCTTACGATTGCCGTCGTTTATTGCAACCTACGGCATGCTATGGATCTTGCACGGCTTAACGTATTACTTTATGGCGGGAACGACCATTAACGGCTTTGAAAAATCCTTCCGCTTTATTGGCAGTGGTTATATGTACGGGATACCAGTACCAATTTATATTATGAGTGTCTTTTTAATATTAGGTTCTATCTTTACCAAATATTCGATCTATGGTCAGCAAATTTATGCCGTAGGCGCAAATCCACTTGCCGCGCGATTATCTGGAGTACCAGTTAATCGTCGTTTAATGCTTGTTTATATTCTGAGTGGAATCACAGCGGGACTGGCGAGTTTAGTCTTTTTAGCGCGCTTAAATTCTGCAGAGGGCGATATCGGAGAGAGCCTGACATTGCCAGCGATTGCGGCTGTATTAATTGGTGGCACTTCCTTATTCGGGGGCGTTGGGACCCTATTTGGTACCTTGATTGGTGCACTCATATTGACATTGATTTTAAATGGCATGAACATTTTGACCATCGATGCCAACTATCAAGCATTAGTGACGGGAGTGATTATTATTCTGTCCGTATTTTTAGATTTACTCTTTAGGAGGAAAAGTTCCTCTTGAACAGGCTTTACATTATCACCGTAGCAATTAATCATTAACTAGGAGACTTTGCAAACATGAAATATCATCGCTTACTATGTACTTCCGCTGTACTCTTGACTATGACTACCGGTCAGGCTTTTGCCGACGGTGAAAAAATCGCCGTTTTTACTAAAAACCAAACCAATCCTTATTTTCAGGCATTTCGTTTAGGTTCAGATTCAGCAGCCAAGCAAATGAATGCCAGCACTACGCATTACGTCCCGACCAAGCCAGACAGTATTCCTGAGCAATTAGGCGCGATTGATGATGTGGTTGTTAAAAAACCAACCGGTATTGTTTTAATTCCGGTGGATTACAAAGCGATCAATCCTGGCGTTAAAAAAATTAATGATGCAGGGATTCCTGTAGTCAATGCCACAGACCGTGCCGAGGCAGGTAACTTTGTAAACTGGGTAGGCGCAGATGATTTCTCTACAGCGAATGCTGCAGGAAAAGCCTTAGTAAAGGCTCTGAACGGTCAAGGTAATGTGATCATTCTTGAAGGTGTGCGCGGCGTTATCGGTAACACTAACCGTGTTAATGGATTTAAGAAAGCCATTGAGGAAGCACCTGGAATCAAATTAATCGCATCTCAGACAGGTAACTATCAACGCTTACAAGGTTTGCAAGTGATGGAAAATCTATTACAAACTTATCCGAAGATTGATGGTGTGATGGCAGCAAATGATGCGATGGCCAGTGGTGCTATCGAAGCATTAGAAGGCGCTAATCGTAAAGCATTGGTCGTTGGTATAAATGGTAGTAAAGAAGCGGTTGAAGCTATTAAAGCTGGCAAGATGTTAGCCAGTGGCGATGCTGCCCCGTTCTATCAAGGGTGTTTTGCGACGATGTCATTGATTCGTTCCATCCGTAATATGCCAGTCCCTAAAGAAATTGTTTTCCCACCGATGGTCGTGGAAAAAGCAACGCTTGCTAATTATGACGTCGCTCCAGACAAGCAAACTTGTCCAGCATGGAACACGATTGTTAAATAAGCAGAAATATTTTCTTTAAGCAACCTCAAGCTTACGCAGATGTAACGTAAGCTTTTTTTCTTTAGTAAAGGTAACAATGTCAACACAACACTTCGACCCACAGCAGATGTTCTCAGTGGCAGGTAAGTCCATTCTCATTAGTGGGGCAACCGGCACACTCGGAACTGCGACAGCCATCGGGCTCGCTAAAGGCGGCGCACGCTTAACTTTGGCAGATAACAATGCCAAAGGCTTAGAAGCTCTTGCACAGGAGATAAGAGCACTTGGTGCGCAAGTCGCTGTTGTGCCTTATTGGCCGGATACGGAAGAGCACGCTATGGCGATGGTCGCCACAGCGGTCGAACATTTCTCTGAAATCAATGGCATGTTGATTACCAACGGCACTAATTTTGTGGCTGACATTGTGGATATGCCCGTTGACTCATGGCAAAGCGTCATGGATGCTAACCTGCGTGGACCATGGTTAGCGTGTCAAGCGGTTGGACGGCAGATGATTGCCCAAGGCAAAGGGGGTAGTGTAGTGGTTCTATCTTCCACGCGTGGTAAGTTAGGACACCCGGCTGGATATACCGCTTACTGCACATCCAAAGGTGCGATTGACGCACTTGTACGCACACTTGGATGTGAGTGGGGTAAACATGGTATTACGATCAATGCGGTTGGGCCGACAGTATTTCGCTCGCCAGTATCGGCATGGATGTACGCTGAAGATGGTCCAGGTAAAGTCACACGCGAAGGTATGCTCAGTCGCATCCCTCTTGGACGTTTAGGAGAGCCAGAGGATATTGTTGGCAGTATTTATTTTTTATTAAGTCCTGCGGCGCAGTTCTGCACAGGTCAAACTTTATATGCTGATGGTGGTTACACCGCAGGATAAATTAATGATGAAAAGAAGGATACTATGAAAGCAGCTGTGGTTGGATTAGGTTGGTGGGGTAAACAAATCATTACTTACCTCAAGACAAGTGAAAAAATTCGTGTGACGCATGGCGTTGATCTCAATATTGCTCATTTAGATGATTTTGCAAAAGAAAATCATTTGGTATTAGTGAGTGAAATGGATGAGGTATTAAAAAATCCTGCCATTGACGCCATCATCTTAGCGACACCGCATAGCATGCATGAAGCGCAGGCCTTGCAAATCATTGCGGCAGGTAAGCAACTTTTTTGTGAAAAACCCTTAGCACTGACAAGTCAAGGAGCTCAACGCATTTTAGATGCTTGTAAGCAAGCAGGTATTGTTTTAGGTATTGGTCATGAGCGACGATTTGAGTCTGCATTAGAAGAAGTACTTCGACAGGTAAAAGCAGGTGAGTTAGGTCAAATTTTGCATGTGGAAGCAAACGTTAGCCATAATTTATTTGCCAAAATGGATGCCAGTAATTGGCGTGTACAAGATCAAGATGCACCCGCTGGAGCACTTACTGCATTGGGTGTGCATTTGACGGACTTTTTTATCTCGCTACTTGGTTGTCCAACGCATGTGCGTGCAAAAACTGGAAGGGTACTTAAGGGAGCCGTTGGTAAAGACCAAGTTATCGTGCAACTGGACTTCGCGCAAGGCGTTACAGGTTCTGTGACATGTTTATCAACGACCCCGTTTCATGGTCGCATAACGGTATTCGGAAGTTTAGGGTGGGTTGAAGTTAAAGAAAATGGTAACGTTGACTGGGGATTGCCTACAGACATGACGATCACCAATCAAGAAGCTAAACGAAGTTATCAAACTTTCCAAGCATCGAATGTAGTTCTGAAAAACTTTGAAGCTTGGGCTGATGCTGTTGCAGGAAAGTCGACCTATCGCTATACCCCGGAGCAAATTCTGAATAATATTCAGGTTTTGGAGGCGATTGTTTATTCTTCGAACCATGACGCAGTCTTAGTTACTCTTTAGCAGTAAAACTTTAATCAATCGCATATTAAGGACATCATGTTTACACACATCATGTTAGGCGCTCAAGATTTAGAAGCGTCTAGAACGTTTTATGACGCTGCATTAGGTGCCTTAGGTGTCGGTCCAGGAGTTCTTAGTAATGAGACGCGATATTTTTATCGCACGCCAACAGGTGTTTTTGCCATATCCATTCCTATTGACGGTGAAGAAGCTACCCATGCCAATGGCGGCACTGTGAGTTTTCGAGCACATTCAGAAGCGCAGGTCGACGCATTCTATGCTGCAGGACTTGCCAATGGGGGCTCACCTTGCGTCAGTGGCCCTAATCATCGGGTGGGATCTATAGGCCCCGTATATCTCGCCTGGATACGAGACCCATTAGGCAATAAATTATGCGTGCTATACAAAATGAACACCTAAATCAGGCAATGGAATTTACTCTGGTTTAAGGCCAGAGGCATCAATTACTTTTTTCCAGTGTAGTTTATCCTTCACCAAGAAGGATCTAAAGTCACTTGGCGGACTTCCAACAATCACCGCACCAAGGTCAGTTAATCTTTTTCGAACTTCTGGTTTAGCCAAGGCAATTTGTACAGCCCTATCTAATTTTTGCACAGTGGCTGGAGCAGTACCTGCTGGAGCCAATAAGCCTACCCATGGGGCAGTTGCGTCAAATCCTTTGTAGCCAAACTCTTCCATCGTTGGTGTATTTGGAAAATCAGGATGGCGTTTGGTTGTTCCTACTGCTAAAGGTAATAAACGCTTTTGGTTGACCAGATCAGCAATACCGATGATGGGATAAAAAATAAAGTTCACATTACCGGCCATAACTTCTGTGAGTGCAGGGGCATTTCCTTTAAAAGGCACGTGGATAAAATCGACCTTAGCTTCTGTTGCCAAAAGAGAACCAGCCAGATGCGAAGAACCTGCATTACCTGAAGAGCTATAGCTAATGGTTCCAGGCTTCTCTCGCGCAACTTTAATAAAATCAGGAAGTGTTTTGATGGGAGAGTTATAGGCGGTTACTACTATCATGGGTAAATCAGCAACCAGGGTCACTGGCTCAAAACTACCGATAGGGTCATAGCCGGGTTTTTTGAACATAATAGAATTAACATTATGGGAAAGGGATGCAAATAAAAGGGTATAGCCATCAGAAGGTGCCTGAGCGACGTATTCTGTAGCGATCTTTGCATTCGCCCCCATTTTGTTTTCAACCACCACAGATTGCCCTAAAGTCGCGGTCATGTCTTGCGCTAACACACGGGCAATCACATCGGTTGGACCACCGGCAGCAAAACCGATCATCATACGAATTGGCTTTTCTGGATAGTTTTGGCCAAATGAATGAAAGCTAACGAACAGGCCAAGAACACAAATAACTTTTTGGAAATGAAGGGACATGGAGTAAATACCTTTGCGGTAAGTTTAGAAAAATAAATTAGCAGCGACTTGGCAGCGTTTAATGTAGCGATGTTCGTCGGGACGATAGTCGGCAACAGCGTTATGAATCGTACCCATGTTGTCCCACATCAGGACATTCTTTTCCTCCCAATCAAATGCATAACGAAATTTTTCTTGCAGTTGATGTGCAAACAAAAACTCAAGAAGTTCATCGCTTTCATCTTCAGGAAGTTCGTTGATTCTGACGGAGTACCCAGGATTGGCATAGAGCACTTTTCTTTTGGTAATGGGATGAATCAAAATAGCAGGATGAATCACCGGTGGTTTTTCTTGACGCTGTGTGGGCGTTAAGGGAAGTCGAGTGCTACCTTTTACTTGACGCATTTTTTCCCAGAATTTATTAAAATCATGAGTAATCGTTTTATTTTCTAAACTCGCTTGAATATCTTGAGGTAAGCCCTCATAGGCAGCATGCATATTTGAAAACTCTGTGTTACCCAAGGATTTACCATTACGATACGGAATTTTGATGCCATACAGAATATTGGTAAATGCAATCATCTTGCTGTAGGACATATCGGTATGCCAGTCTTGACCAGCATCAGACAATCCCAGAGGTTTACCATCTTGAACCATGTTGGAGAGCGTCATCACTTCTGGTAATTCTGGGTCTTGTGCAACCTTTGCGACATTAATTTCTAATTCACCAAAGTTGGCGCTAAAGTCTCGTAGTTGCCTTGGAGTAAGATCTTGATTAGAAAAAGCCAAGACACCATAATGACCAAGCCATTCGATAATTTGCTGACGTTGTGTAGGAGTAATAGGCTTAGATAAATCGGCATGCAACACTTTTGCCCCTAAGACTTTATTTTCTGGAACTATTTGCATTATTTCTATCTCTTATTCGTTTTGTTTTTTCTACATACACAGAAATCATTAACAACGAGTAAATACAGCCATATCATGTATAGTAAATCATATTCTAAGCTTTGACTATTTTCATGAAATCCTCACTTAAACAATTTTATTCCATCGCCGACTTACGCTTGCGAGCCAAAAAAAGACTACCAAAAGCAGTCTTTGATTTCTTTGATGGTGGGGCAGAAGATGAATTAACCCTGAAACGAAATATTGCAGCATTCCAAGAACAACGATTTCTTCCGAAAATACTCAATGATGTATCGAAGATTGACCATCAGGCGACCATCCTCGGTCAAATGAGTTCGATGCCCTGTGCTATTGCGCCAACAGGGGCGGTTGGTTTTGGTTGGCACCGAGGTGATATCGCGATTGCTAAAGCAGCAGCTGCTTTTCAGATTCCGTATTGTTTATCTACAACAGCAACCGCTTCGATTGAGCAAATTGCTCAACATGCACCCGGTAGACTGTGGTTTCAGGCCTATATATTAAAAGATCAGGATCATTTTTATCGTTTGATACAACGCGCCCAGGATGCCCAATATGAAGCCTTGATGATTACGGTCGATTTACCTGTTGGTGGGAAGCGAGAGAGAGATTTTCGCAACGATTTTTCGATTCCATTTCGGTACACCGCGCGTAATTTATTTGATTTTGCATCGAAGCCACTTTGGGCCTTACCAATGTTAATCAGGGGGCTGCCTGAGCTTGAAAATTTAATCGGCTTAGAAAAACAAAAGAGCTCAGCAACGCAGTTATCTTCTTCAGTTGGTAAAAACTATGACCCATCATTTGATTGGGACAGGCTTGCACGGATTCGTGACATCTGGCCACGAAAGTTGATCATAAAAGGTATTCTCAATCCAGAAGATGCCCTTCGTTTGAAGCAGATGGGTTGCGATGCAATTGTGGTCTCAAATCACGGTGGACGCCAATTAGATGGAGCGATAGCCACGATGGATGCATTACCGGCGATTGTGAAGGCAGTGCAAAATCAAATACCTATTTACTTGGATGGCGGTATCCGTCGTGGCGGTGATATTGTCAAGGCGATGGCGTGTGGTGCAAAAGGGGTCTTGTTGGGTAGAGCAACTTTATTTGGCGCCTTAGCTGCTGGTGAGGATGGCGCACTTCGAGCATTAGAGATTTTGCAAGATGAACTTAAAAGAACTATGCAATTATGTGGCGTGTCAAGCCTGCAAGAGATAGACCATACTTTATTAGTTTAAATATTTCTCATGATAAGAATATTTTATTTTCAGCCTAATGTCCTGTAGACTTATTTGTGTAAGGTAGATGAGGATAAAAATGAAAGACAAGCAA
>JBAXKF010000011.1:0-49770 GCA_037137465.1 Betaproteobacteria bacterium
GGTCGTTTAGATGAAACTCAATTAGATAGTTTTCGACAAGAAGTCAGTGGTAAAGGGATATCGAGTTATCCACACCCATGGTTAATGCCTAACTTTTGGCAGTTCCCAACGGTATCGATGGGCTTGGGGCCGATTATGGCTATTTATCAAGCGCGATTCATGAAATATATGCAAGACCGCAGCATGGTTAGTACGGATGGACGAAAAGTATGGGCTTTTTTAGGTGACGGAGAGACGGATGAGCCAGAGTCACTCGGTGCGATTGGAATGGCTGGCCGTGAAAAATTAGATAACTTGATTTTTGTCATCAACTGTAATTTACAGCGTTTAGATGGACCAGTCCGTGGTAATGGCAGCATCATTCAAGAACTAGAAAGTGAATTCAGGGGCTCTGGATGGAACGTCATTAAAGTTGTTTGGGGCACGCATTGGGATGCACTATTTGCCCGTGATAAAAAAGGTTTGCTCATGAATCGATTAGCACAAATCGTGGATGGAGAGTATCAAACGATGAAGGCTAAAAATGGTGCTTATGTTCGCGCACATGTATTTAATACACCAGAACTTCAAGAGTTGGTCGCGGATTGGTCAGATGAAGATATTTGGAATCTCAACAGGGGTGGACATGACCCACACAAAGTTTATGCAGCCTTCCACTCAGCTGTTCATCATAAAGGTCAGCCTACCTTGATTTTAGCCAAGACCATCAAGGGATATGGGATGGGAGCATCTGGTGAAGCGATGAATATTGCGCATCAACAGAAAAAAATGAGTATTGAGGATGTCAAAGCATTTCGAGATCGTTTTGACTTGCCGGTAAAAGATGATGAACTTGAAAAAGTACCCTACATCAGTTTCGCGCAAGGCAGTCCAGAACTTGAGTACATGCGTAAAAAGAGGATGGATTTAGGCGGTTATCTACCTCAAAGAAGGACGAAGGCCGAATCTTTAGACGTGCCCACCATAGAGACATTTGCGCCATTATTAGAGGCAACTGTAGAAGGGCGAGAGATTTCAACGACGATGGCATTTGTGCGGATGTTGAATATGATTGTTAAAGATAAAGTGATTGGTAAACGAGTAGTTCCGATTGTTCCAGATGAGTCTAGAACATTTGGTATGGAAGGTATGTTTCGTCAATTAGGTATTTGGAGTCATATAGGTCAGTTATATGAGCCACAAGATCGTGATCAATTAATGTTTTATAAAGAAGATCAAACTGGTCAGATTTTGCAAGAGGGAATTAATGAAGCTGGAGCTATGTGTGATTGGATTGCTGCGGCAACTTCATACTCCACGCACGGCGTACCCATGTTGCCTTTTTATATTTTTTACTCCATGTTTGGTTTTCAACGCATTGGCGATTTAGCCTGGGCAGCTGGTGATATGCGTTCTAGAGGATTTTTACTTGGTGGAACTGCTGGCAGAACAACCTTAAATGGCGAGGGTTTACAGCATGAAGACGGTCATAGCCATTTATTTAGTTTAGGGATTCCTAATTGCGTTAGTTACGACCCAACGTTTGGATTTGAGTTAGCTATTGTGATTCAAGACGGAATGCGTCGCATGCTCACAGATCAAGAAGATGTGTACTACTACATTACCTTGATGAATGAAAACTATGCGCATCCTGCTATGCCAAAAGGTGCTGAAAAAGATATCTTAAAAGGTATGTATCACCTCAAAAGTATCGGTGAAGCAAAATCTAAATTACGAGTACAGCTGATAGGAAGTGGTACGATTTTCAGGGAAGTCATGGCAGCAGCGGACCTCTTAAGAGATGACTGGGGCGTTGCTTCTGATTTATGGAGTTGCCCAAGTTTTACAGAGTTAGCCAGAGATATCCAGCGGGTGCAACGTCATAATTTATTAAACCCAACCGCTAAAGCGCAAAAATCCCACGTTGAAGATTCCTTGGCTAAATTTGCCGGGCCTGTGATTGCGTCCACAGATTATGTGCGTTTATTTGCAGAGCAGATTCGTCCCGCCTTACAGAACTTAGGTAAGCGTTATACCGTGCTTGGTACAGATGGTTATGGACGTTCTGACACGCGCGAGAATTTACGCCATTTCTTTGAAGTGGATCGTTATTGGGTAACGATTTCTGCATTAAAGTCTTTGGCCGATGATGGTCAGATAGAAGCTAAAGTAGTTGCACAAGCGATAGCTAAATATGGTTTAGATGTAAGTAAGCCCAATCCAATGTCTGTTTAAGGAGCCCTAGATGACACAACTACTAGAAATAAAAGTTCCTGACATTGGTGATTACAAGGGTATTCCAATTATTGAGTTACATATCAAAGTTGGTGATCAAGTGACCAAGGAGCAGACCTTAATTACATTAGAGTCCGATAAAGCCACGATGGATATTCCGAGTTCGCAAGCTGGTGTGGTTAAAGAGCTCAAGGTCAAATTAGGTGATAACGTTTCAGAGGGAAGCCTCATTCTCCTCTTGGAGCCAGGAAGTGTGGCTACCCAAACAACACCGTTACCAGCCACTAATGAAAAACCATTAGCAAGTCCAGCCCCTAAAGTAGAAGCGCCTGTGATTGCTCAGGCTGTACCTGCTCCAGTAGTAAAAGTTGAGGAGGTCTCAAGCCATCCAAATACAAGTCATGCAAGCCCATCAGTGCGTAAATATGCCCGTGAATTAGGGGCAGACATTTCTAAGGTGAAGGGGTCAGGTCTCAAAGGTCGAATCACTCAAGAGGATGTCCAAAGCTTTATTAAGGGCATTTTAAGTGGACAGTCAACGCAGACGAGTGGTAACAGTGGGGCTGTTGGTGGTGGCTTGCAATTATTGCCATGGCCAAAAATTGACTTTAAAAAGTTTGGCGAAATACAAACAAGACCATTATCTAGAATTCAGAAGATTTCAGCAGCAAATCTTGCGCGGAATTGGGCAATGATACCGGCCGTGACCTATCATGAAGATGCTGATATTACTGACTTAGAAGCTTTTCGCGTTCAGACGAATAAGATGAATGAAAAGTTGGGTATTAAAGTCACCTTGTTGGCATTTGTGATGAAAGCGTGTGTAAAAGCTCTCAAAAAATATCCTGATTTCAATAGTTCTCTTGATGGTGAAGAGCTCATCTTGAAACAGTATTTTCATTTAGGATTTGCAGCTGATACTCCCAATGGACTTGTTGTTCCTGTGATTCGTAATGTTGATCAAAAAGATGTTTTAGAAATTGCCGCTGAGACCAGTGAGTTAGCTAAATTGGCGCGTGACGGTAAATTAAAGCCAGATCAAATGCAGGGCGCTTGTTTTACGATATCTTCTGTAGGGGGGATTGGTGGAACTTATTTCTCACCAATTATTAATGCTCCTGAAGTTGCTATTTTAGGTATTAGTAAAGCGGCCATGAAGCCAATTTGGGATGGACAACAATTTGTACCACGATTGATTTGTCCGCTGTCGCTCTCTGCGGATCATCGGGTCATTGATGGCGCCTTGGCAACACGATTTAATGCCTATATTGCTGAATTAATTTCAGATTTTCGCAGGGTTACTCTTTAAGGAAATTGCATGACCATTCAAACAATTAAAGTTCCTGATATTGGCGATTTTCATGAGATACCAGTCATTGAGATTTTGGTAAAAGCTGGGGATGTCATTAGTAAAGAGCAAGCCTTATTAATGCTGGAGTCAGATAAAGCCACTATGGAAGTTCCTAGTGATGTTGCAGGTGTAGTTGTGTCGGTAGATATTCGCCTTGGTGATAAGGTGAGTTTAGGCACACCAATTCTGACCGTTGATGTCAGTGAGACAGCGCCAGCTAAAGCTAGTCCAACTATTTCAACCCAAGCGCCTGCTGCATCGCCAGTAGCGCCGGTAATTTCTACACCAGCAAGTGCTAAAGCTTTTGCTGGGAAAGTGGACCATACCTGTCAGTTATTAGTCTTAGGCTCTGGACCTGGCGGATATAGTGCAGCTTTCCGAGGGGCAGATTTAGGTATGGACACGGTTTTAGTGGAGAGATATGCAAGCTTGGGCGGCGTTTGTCTGAACGTGGGATGCATACCATCTAAAGCACTTTTGCATACTGCTGCTGTAATGGAAGAAGTCAAGTCAATGTCAAAACATGGCGTGAGCTTTGGACCACCTAGTATTGATATTGACGCACTTCGTCATCATAAAGAAGAGGTGATTAGTCAGTTAACAACTGGTTTATCAGGAATGGCTAAAGCACGTAAGGTAAGAGTTCTGCGAGGACTTGGAACACTTTTAGATGATCACCATATTCAATTAGAGGAAACTTCAGGTACAGGGTGGGATTTAACCGGAAAAAAAGAAGTTATACGATTTGAAAAACTCATTATTGCCGCGGGTAGTCAATCCGTTGTTTTGCCGTTTTTACCCGTTGATCCAAGAATAGTGGATAGTACTGGCGCGCTTGAATTAAAAAGTATTCCAAAGCGGATGTTAGTCATTGGTGGCGGAATTATTGGCCTTGAGATGGCAACTGTATACAGCGCTCTAGGTTCGAAGATAGATATTGTTGAGTTAAGTGAAGGCTTGATGGCTGGAGCTGATCGCGACTTGGTGAAGGTATGGGAGAAAATGAATTTACCCCGTTTCCACCAAGTCATGCTCGGTACACGTGCAACATCAGCGCAAGCAGAAAAAGATGGTATCTGGGTTCAATTTGAAGGAGCCAAAGCACCAGCAGAAAAGCAATGCTATGACTTGGTCTTGGTAGCGGTTGGTAGGACACCCAATGGTAAAAAAATCAATGCCATGTCTGCCGGTGTCAATGTAGATGAACGTGGATTCATACCAGTGGATCAACAAATGCGTACCAATATTGCGCATGTATTTGCGATTGGAGACATAGTTGGACAGCCGATGTTGGCGCATAAAGCGGTTCATGAAGGGCATGTGGCAGCTGAAGTCGCGAGTGGTGAAAAATCGTATTTTGATGTTAAACAAATTCCGTCAGTAGCCTATACCGACCCTGAAGTTGCATGGACTGGGCTCACTGAAGAGCAGTGTAAATCTCAAGGGATTGCTTATCAAAAAGGTGTGTTCCCCTGGGCTGCTAGTGGGCGTGCAATTGCTAATGGTCGAAGTGAAGGATTTACTAAACTGATTTTTGATCAAGCAAGTCATCGAATCATCGGTGGCGGTATTGTTGGAACAAATGCTGGCGACTTAATTGGAGAGGTTTGCTTGGCTATTGAAATGGGGGCAGATCACATTGATATAGGTAAAACGATTCATCCACATCCAACCTTAGGGGAGTCGATTGGTTTGGCTGCTGAAGTTGCACATGGCAGTTGTACTGATTTGCCACCCCAACGAAAAAAATAAGATTTTAAGGCAGGAATTAAAGACATGGGAGAATATCTCATGTCTTTTTAGGAATTAAACATGAATCAATACCCACGCTTTCCAATCATTGGAACACCCTTATCGAATAATGCCATACGTGTCATGATGTTAGGAAGTGGTGAGCTAGGCAAAGAGGTCATCATTGAATTGCAGCGATTAGGCATAGAAGTCATTGCTGTTGATCGTTACGCAAATGCCCCAGGCCATCAAGTCGCACATCGCTCTTACGTGATTGATATGACCGATGGACAAGCTTTGCGAGAATTAGTCGCAAAAGAAAAGCCTCATTTAATCGTGCCAGAGATTGAGGCGATAGCAACTGGCACACTCATAGAGTTAGAGCAAGAAGGTATTGTGGAAGTTATTCCCACAGCAAGAGCTGCTTACCTCACGATGAACCGTGAAGGGATACGCGATTTGGCTGCTCAAGAATTAGGTTTACCAACATCCCCCTATTTTTTTGCAAGTTCATTAGAGGAGTTGCAAAAAGCTATTGATAGTGGCATTGGTTATCCATGTTTTGTAAAACCGGTAATGTCATCTTCTGGAAAAGGGCAGTCGAAGCTAGATGGTCCACAAGATGTGCAAAAAGCATGGGAGTATGCCGCAGCTGGAGGAAGGGTTGACACTGGTCGAGTGATTGTTGAGGGGCTGATTGATTTTGATTATGAGATTACTCTGTTGACAGTACGGTCGATGGGGATGGATGGTCAAATAATGACTACATTTTGTGAGCCTATTGGTCATGTCCAAAAAAATGGGGACTATGTCGAAAGCTGGCAGCCCATGCAAATGAGTCAGCTAGCAATTGCCAGAGCCCAAGACATTGCTAAAAAAATAACCAGTAATTTAGGTGGACGAGGGATATTTGGGGTTGAGTTATTTGTTAGAGGTGATGAAGTATGGTTCTCGGAAGTCAGCCCAAGACCCCACGATACAGGACTTGTAACATTAGTAACGCAAGTACAAAGTGAGTTTGAACTCCATGCGAAGGCGATTTTAGGCCTACCAACAAATGTGCAATTAAAAACTGCAGGTGCAAGTGCTGTGATCTATGGCGCAATGGATGAAGCGGGTATTGGATTTGAAAACGTACATCTTGCGTTATCTCAAGAGGGTGTATCGCTACGTTTATTTGGTAAGCCAACTGCTTTTGTAAAAAGACGTATGGGAGTTGCGCTAGCTAGTGCGGAGAACACAGATCAGGCTCGGAAAAAAGCACAGCAGGCAGCGCAAACGATAAAAACCGTGAAGTAAAGTTGTAAAAATACGTTTGTACAATAATTAGATGATTGCAAAAAAACCTTTCATCACACAATTCATATTATTCATTGTTGCCCTTATGGGAGTTGTTATGATGTCATTCAAGCCTAGTGAATTCTTCGGAAAGCCACTTACAATTAAAAGTGGCAAGGTAAGTGGCATAGAAAAAACAGTTGAAGAGCGGCATATTGCAGACCCTCATGACCCAGTTACAAAGGATATGAAGGCATACACCTATATTGCTAATTTTCAGTTAAATGGCAACCCCATTGTTGCTAAATTCCCGGATCCTTATACAATTAATGAAGGGGATATGCTTCGTGTCAGTGGTGTTGAAACAGCACAATATTTTGATGTGGTGGCTTATCGCAATGAAACTCTACAATATACAGGCCCTAATACATGGTGGATCTCTAGTCTAGTCGGAGTATCGTTTGCCAGTTTTGCTGCATTTATTTTCTTTCGATTAATGAAAGACCCACAGTGGTATGAACAGTTATTCATCATAGTTATGATTGGTGTGGGAATATTTTTAGTGATACGAGGTTTCTATATCAAAGAAGCCTTAGATTTATTGAATGAACTATGAAGTCATATAAATATAGATATATTCTCGGGAGTGTAATGACTTTACTCTGTAGTGCTTGCTCTACAGAAGTACCCATCATTGAACAACCATTGATCAAGTCCAATCAAATCTTAAATCAACCAATGCCCAGTCAACTAACACCGGTAGTATTACCCAACTCAGGATCTCAGAGAATCCGTTCAGTCGTTGGACAAAAGCATTTGATACAAATCACGAGTAACCCATCTACGGGGTATCAATGGGAAATGGAGTACGTAGAGCCCACTAAAAATTGTTTTAATGTTTTAAGTAAAAATATGGTGTATGACGATAAAGAAAGTTATTCTGGAGGAGTGCGTAAAGTAGGATCTCCAGGAAAGCAGGAGTGGCAATTTCAGACCAACTGCTCTGGAAATTATCGCGTTACATTTGTGTATAAAAGACCTTGGGAGCAAGGCCCGCCCTTGTATAAGACTGTAGCGGAATTTGTCACTGTAAAAGAATAAAGCCAAGACAAGCTTGGCTTTATTAGATTTTCATTGCGGTATTAGTTTGCGACAGCACTTTTCAATAATTTTTCACTTGCCTTAAGAGCTGACTCTGTTGCTGCTTGAGTTTGATGTGAAGACATATCAATTGCTTGCTTTAGCGCCCTTTGTGAAGATTCAAAAGCAGTATTTGCATTTGAAACAGCTTGTTTAATTATGTTTACCATGGCATCAGAGCTACCAGGATTTTGGGAAGTGACTTCAGTAATTAAATTTTGATAATGGGCAGTACGTTTTTCAACATCTGCTTTTGTAATTTCACTCAGATTTGCTTGAGTTTCATTGGCAATAGTATAGAAGTGGCGACTATAAGCAATTGCTTTTTCTGCCATTGGTTGTAAAAAATTAGCCTGCATGCCAAGGAACTCTTTCACATCTTTCGCCTTGGAAGTATCTTGCATATGATCGACACTTTCTTGCATGAGTGTTTTAGCAACTTGCAAGTTAAGCTCCATCAGTTTCTCAACACCATCAAATGCCTTGCGTGAGAGTTGTGCGAGGGTCTCTAAATTAGCTTTGTTTGCTGCAGTAGTTTGTTCTTGAGTAAGTATCATGATGGAATCCTTAATGGTAAATTACGTGGTTAGGGGGGACATATTTATATTATCGTATTTATATGAAATGCAATTGATTTAAGTCAAAAAAACCTGTAAAAGGTATGCCTTAGTTGAATGACATGGTTGGGCTGATAAGTAAGATAATACAAAGTGTCCACTCTCATTAAAATCCTGCTAATTACTTATTTATGATGAAACTTTTTTACTCTGATCACTTTGTTCTTCCATTGCCAGAAGGACATCGATTTCCTATGGAGAAATATCGACTATTAAGAGAAGCGGTATCAGAGTACCCTGACGTTACATTAGAAGAAGCGCCATTAGCAAATATAGAAGAACTATTATTCGTTCATGACAGACAATATGTTGAAAGCGTTATTCATGGTCAACTGAGTGAGGCTGAGCAAAGAGAAATTGGATTTCCATGGAGTCATGCCATGGTTACCCGTTCCCTCCGATCTGCAGGGGCCACCATAGCAGCGAGCTTATCGGCGTTGCAAAGTGGCGTGGCAGTCAACTTAGCTGGTGGTACGCATCACTCCTATACGGATAAAGGTAGTGGATTTTGTGTATTTAATGATGCGGCAATTGCTGCCAAGAGTATTCAACAACATCAATTGGGACTCTTAAAAAGACTCATGCGAGTGGCAATCATTGACTTAGATGTGCATCAAGGGAATGGTACTGCTGCCATCATGAAGGAGGATCAAAGTGTTTTTACCTTTTCAATGCACGGAGAAAAAAACTTTCCCTTTCGGAAAGAAAATAGTGATTTAGATATTGGCTTACCTGACGGATGTAAAGATGAACAATATCTTGCGGAATTGGAGCAGGCTTTACAAAGAATTGCTACAGAATTTGACCCAGAATTCATTATTTACTTAGCAGGGGCAGATCCCTACGAAGGGGATCGCTTGGGCCGTCTCAATATCACTCAAGAAGGCATGGGTCAGCGAGATGAGATGGTATTACAATGGTGCTTTAGACGTAAAAATCCTGTAGCAATTGCAATGGCTGGCGGATATGGAAGTTCCATAGAAGAAACTGTAGCGATTCATGCTCAAACAATTAGAAAAGCAATCGCATTTCAATGGTAAATAAGCAATCATATTTAATTTCCCCTACCTTTATTTTAATTTGGAGTTCAGGTTTTATAGTGTCGCGCATGGGGATGCCGTATTGTGAGCCGATGACCTATTTGTTTCTCAGGTTTATGGGCGTATGTGTTTTCATGTTGCCGATTATTTTTTGGAAAAAATTAGATTGGCCTAATTTAACAACTATGATTCACATAGCAATTGCTGGCAGTTTGATTCAATGTGGGTATTTGGCGGGTGTTTGGATTTCTGTAAGAGCAGGCATGCCTGCTGGGCTTGCCTCATTGATTGTTGGCATACAGCCTATATTAACCGCACTATTAGCCTACTTTATAGCGGAAAGAGTAACTTCACGTCAGTGGGTAGGTTTAGTACTTGGATTATTGGGCGTCGTTCTTGTGTTGTATGCTAATTTACATACTGTAGGTGTGACCTTACACAATATTTTATGGAATGTATTTGCATTAATATCCATTACCATTGGGACTATTTATCAAAAGAAATATTGCCCAAGCTTTGATTTACGCATAGGTTCATTTATTCAGTTTGCAACGAGCGCAACGATTAGCGCCTGCGCGGCACTCTTATTTGAGACCAGAGAAATTCAGTGGACCAATGAAATGATAGGTTCCTTGATTTGGTCTGTTTTATGTATTTCGGTTGGCGCAATGAGTTTACTATTCATTTTAATAAGAAGAGGGGATGCTACCAAAGTCAGTAGCATTATGTATTTAACCCCGCCCACAACAGCTATATTGGCCTGGCTTATTTTTAATGAGCCCCTCACACCATTAATTATTTTAGGAACAGTCATTACATCACTGGGGGTCTTATTGGTAAATCAATCACTTCCTTCGGGTTTTTTAAGAAGTAAAGTGAAGGATTTAAAATAATCTAACACTGCTCACTCATTTAATTATTCTTCATGCAAAAAAAATACCGTCTTAGTTATTTCATCGTCCTTGTTGGTTTAATGATTGCTTATTCAGGCTCACTAATGGCAAAGAGCATTGATGAATCCGCATCTAAAAAGAATGCCTCAGCAGAAAAAAGCAAATCGACAAAAGAATCGCGCTCGAGTAAAGATACAAAATCTTCGACGGCTGGTACTAAATCTTCCAGTACAGATAAATCTAAAAAGAATATCAAGTCTCCCAAAAACCCAAGAGAAGTACGTCCCACAGTATTACCGCGTTCGGCAAAGCATGCTGAACCTATTGCCCCAAGAGTTTCCTCTGGAACTGCACTAGGACTTGGTAAAAGTATTGATGAGCTCAACTTGAAATCAAAGGTAGCGATGGTGGTTGATGCACAAAATCAGGATGTCGTTTTTGATAAAAATGCGCAAGTAGTTTTACCTGTGGCATCTATTACCAAGTTATTAACAGCGATGACAGTTTTAGATGCGCGTTTACCAATGGATGAGAATTTAGAAATCAATGAACAAGACGCTGCTATTTATAAAAATTCACGATTAATTAAAGGAACAGTTCTCACCCGACAAGAGGCCTTACTGTTAGCACTGATGTCATCTGAAAATCGTGCAGCTTACACATTGGGGAGAAATTATCCAGGCGGTATCAAAACATTTATGTCGGCCTTGAATCGTAAAGCTAAAGAAATTGGTATGACACATTCATCATTTGAAGATCCAACTGGTTTGACGAGTAAGAATGTTGCCTCTGCAGAAGATTTGGCTATTTTAGTCAATGCCGCTTATCAATATCCACTGATTCGTCAATTCACGACCACACCGAATTATGTAAAAGAAATTAATCAACGAGATCAGTTGTTTTTAAACAGTAACCGCCTAGTTCGCTCTGGTGACATGGAAGTAGTGATTCAAAAAACAGGATATATTTCAGAGGCGGGGCGTTGTTTGGTGATGATGGCTTTGGTGAATAATAAGCCTTACACCATGGTATTCCTAGACTCTGTAGGGGTTGGTTCTCGTTTTGCGGATGCTATTCGCGTCAAAGAGTGGATTGAAAGTACGACGCAACATACCGTTATTCGTAAATTACCCAATACCAAAGCAAGCGCGAATTAATTAGTTGATAAAGCCGTATTCTTGAATATGCTGTTGAATCATAGCGCTACTTAACAACTCGGTGAACTCTTGAACCTTGCCGCTGTTGGGTGAGTTTGTTTGGGCAATACTAAAGATACTCCACTCCTGAAGTTCATCTGGTAAAAAGCCTAAAAAATGGACATCAGAAACTGCTTTAATTTCACTGACTAATTGCACGGCGAGTTGTACTTGATGGTTTTTGACAAGTTCAGAAACCAGACCCCCCTCAGGACGGATAGCTTTTGCTAGAACTTCTTGTTCAATACCTAATTGCTTTATAAGTTTAGAGAAATACATACCGCTTGCACCCAATTGCGTAAACGCAATCGACTCGCATTGCAATAGCGTTTGAATCAAAGCATCTTTTGACGAAATATCACATTTTTCTGTATCGTTTGCAATCGCCATTCCAAGCCCTGTCTTTGCAAAGGGTGTAATTGATATAGGTTTTAAAAGTTGATGCTTGAGGAGGGCTTCAATACCGTTTTCGGTAAGGATTACCGCGTCCACATCAGGATGAGAGATGCACTGTTGGACTAAACCTACGGAAGTGCCATAGGTGATATCGATAATTTCAGAAGACTGCTTTGCAAATGTTTCGAGAATCTTTGGCATGGCTGCATATAAAGCCGTTGAACAGAGAATCTTGATGCCCATACAATTAGGATGATGATTTTGATTCGAGAAACACCTTAAATCCTATTCCACGAGAGATTTGTAAGGCAGTGTCAATGAGTGGCTTACCCCAGTCTTTTTGAAGACGATCGGTAGGCGCAGATAAGGATAAGCCGGCGACCATTTGACCAGAGTCATCGTAGATACCAGCAGCCATACAACTTACACCTAATTCAAGCTCTTCATTGTCATGGGCCGTATTATTTCTACGAACATCATTTAACTCCTGCTCGAGTTGAGTGATTTGCGTGATGCTATTTCTGGTATGGCCTGCAAGACCCGTACGAGTTGCATAAGCGCGGACTTTATTCGTGTCATCTTGGGCTAAAAACAGTTTGCCTACAGAGGTGAGATGAAGCGGGGCACGGCCGCCAATTGCACGCACGACTTGCATGCCTGAGCGTTCGCTATAGGTGCGGTCAATATAAACGATTTCATCACCTTGGCGAACAGATAAATTAACTGTTTGATTAGTTAGTTTGTGCAGTGCGCGCATTGGGAGTTGAGCTGCTTCTCTTACAGAAAGACGTGCTTTGACCAAGGTCCCAAGCTCAAGCAGTCTCAGCCCTAAACGGTAGTTGCCGCCATCAGAGCGATCAACTAAGCGACATGCCACCATATCATTCAAAATACGATGGGCAGTAGAGGGGTGTAAGCCACTTTTCTCAGATAAGATCTTTAAACTGCAAGCTTCATCTGCATCGGCCAAAACATCCAGCAAGTTCATCATACGTTCAATGACTTGGATAGCTGTTTTACCCGTTGGTAGAGGAGAAGTCTTTTTTTCGATGTTAACCATAGACTAATTGTAACAACCAATTATTTAATTGCACATTATGAAACACGAATTCATGAAAAAAATGAAGAATTTTTTCTAGACAGCCTCAAAAGCCACAATTGAGTCTTTAATTAATTGGGGCCCCTTGAAGATTAAGCCACTATACAGTTGGACGAGTGATGCACCAGCATGATGCTTTTCGAGCGCATCATAACCTGTCATGATGCCGCCAACGCCAATAATTGGAATTCTTCCTTGTAAAACATCAGCAAATGATTTGATGGTCTTGGTAGAAATATGTTTAACAGGTTTACCCGATAAGCCTCCCGCTTCATTCGCATGTACCATATTTTCTACACCATCTCTAGACAGAGTAGTATTGGTCGCGATGAGAGCATCAATCTGAAATTGCAGCAGTGCTTGGGCAATCGAATCAATGTTTTCATGGTCAAGATCAGGTGCGATCTTTAAAAAAATGGGAATACGCTTGCCAAACTGTTGGCTTAATTTTTCACGTTCATCCGTGATTTTTTGCAGTAAATCAATGAGGTCTTGGCCACCCTGTAATTGGCGGAGATTTTTAGTATTCGGTGAGGAGATATTGATCGTGACATAAGACGCCACGCCATAGACTTTTTGCAAGCAAGTCACATAATCTTGACTGGCATTTTCAATAGGAGTGTTGGCATTTTTACCAATATTAAGCCCTATAACCCCACCAGATTGATAGAACTGGGAAGCCCGAACCCGCACAACACATGCATCAACACCATCATTATTAAACCCCATACGATTAATAATGCCTTGGGCTTGTGGTAAGCGGAACATCCGTGGCAAAGGGTTACCAGGTTGGGCCAGGGGAGTTACTGTACCAATTTCGATAAAACCAAACCCTAGGGAAGCTAAGGCATCAATATGTTTACCATCCTTGTCTAGACCAGCGGCCAGACCAACAGGATTAGGAAGATGTAAGCCACAAAATTGAGTAGGTAAGGCAGGTACTTTTCCAATAATATTAGGAAGGATACCCATGCGAAAAGCTTGATCGATTGTATTTAAAGAAAAATCATGTGCATGCTCCGCTTCGAGACAAAATAAGAAAGGTCTTACAAGAGGATAGAGATTCATTGAGTAGGCTTTGCGGTAATGTCATCAAGAATAGTCCAAGTACCATCGATTAAGCCTTCGATGGGTTTGTATGAAAACTTATAGGACATTTTTTGACTTTCCTTAATGTAGTAACCAAGATAAACAAAGGGTAATTGTAATTCTTTTGCTTTGTTTATCTGCCACAAAACACCATAGGTGCCATAACTTGCTTTAGTTTGTGATGCATCATAAAAAGTATATACAGAAGACAGGCCGTCGCTGATGCAATCAATGACGCTGACCATTCGAAGTACACCATTTTCTCTAAACTCCACCAAAAAAGAATCGATATGTGATTGGATTAAAAATTGGCGGTATTGATCTTCCTCATCATCACTTGAGTCCGCGAGTGTGCCATCAATTTGAGTCGCGTGACGGCTTTCTTGGTATGCCCGATAGAGTTCATAGTGCTCGGGAATAAATTCTAAAGCCATAACCTTTGCCTGTAAGTTGGCGTGTTTAAGAAAAGCTCTTCTTTGGCTTCGATTGGGAATAAAGTAAGGAACTTGCACTCGTGTGGCAATACAGGCTTGACACTGATCGCAGTGAGGGCGATAAGTAAAGTGACCGCTTCTCCGAAAGCCAGCCCGAATCAGCTCGCTATAGACCTTAGTGTCGATACGTTGGGGAGGAGTGGCCACTTGGGAGCGCGCCTCATGATCGACGAGATAGCTACAGGCATAAGGTGCCGTAGCATAAAACTGCAAGGAATGAAAAGGGATGTCTTTAATATTTGTCATACAAAGCTCATTTTACCAAAAGGCAGCGTAAAGCCCCTTGCTTGAGCTATCGCAAGTAGTCAAGATGAGCTATAGGTTCGAAGAACTGATTTATCCCAATGCCACGTTGGCGGAGTTAAATCAATTTGACTTTCAATCCAGTCTAAAAAATCAATTTTTGAGATAGGGTGAGCCCCCATAGAGCTTAAGTGTTGTGTTTGTTGTTGGCAATCAATGTAACGTATACCAACTGAACCACACCAAGCGCAAAGAGCGGCAAGCGCAATTTTAGACGCATCTGTGACATGCCGAAACATGGATTCGCCGTAGAACATTTTGCCAAGATTAATGCCGTATAAACCACCGACGAGTTGACCCTCAAACCAAGTTTCGACACTATGTGCAATCCCCCGCTGATGCAGTGCATGGTAGTAATTGATGATATCTTCTGTGATCCAAGTACCATCTTGGTTCTTCCGTTGGGATTGTGCACACGCTGCAATCACCTCCAAGAAAGCAGAGTCCACTTTAATTTCCCAGGCGGACTGCTTCAATACTTGCTTGAGTTTTTTATGTAGGCTTTGACTAATATTGATACTTGCTGTTTCTAGCACCATCCGTGGCGAAGTGCACCACCACAATACTGGTTCACCTTCACTATACCAAGGGAAAATTCCATGTCGATAGGCCTCTAACAGACGGTTTTCATCCATTGATTCACTGATAGCGATGAGACCATCGGGTAACTCCGGATCATCTTGAATAAATGTGCGTGGTGATGGAAAAGGACTTTCCGCATTCAGCCAAGGTATTGCGGTCATGATTTAATTTTTTACGGGTCTTAAATCTGTTAAGTGCGTAATGAGATGAGGACTTAATAAATCTTTGCCAGCAGCACGATCATCAAAGAAATGTCGCAGGCAAGTTTTGACAGTAAGGAAAGCGAGGTCATCCCATGGGATCTCAGACTCATCAAATAATGCGACTTCAGTACTCTCCGAGGTAAATGGACTAAAGCTTGAGTCTCTCATTTTGGCAATATAAAACCAATGGATTTGGCCGATATGAGGCACATTCAAAATTGTAAAAAGCCCACCGATATCTACTTGAGCGCCGGTTTCTTCAAGGGTTTCCCGAACCGCGCCTTCAGCACTAGTTTCGTGCAGTTCTAAAAAACCAGCTGGGAGTGTCCAATAATTTTTTCGTGGTTCAATTGCTCGCCGACACAACAGTATTTTATTTTCCCAAAGAGAAACTGTACCCACTACATTTTTTGGATTTTGATAATGAATTTCTCCACAAGCCTTGCAAACATGACGTTCACGATTGTCATCGAGGGGGATCTGAAGAAAAACCTGATCACCACATTGTGCGCAGAAGTTCATAGTTGCTCAGTTACTTAAGGATAGTTGCTGATTGAATCATGATAGGGTCACTTGGAACATCTGTCATGCCATTATTAACTGTTGTTGGTGCAAATTTGATTTCATCAATTGTTGCCATACCTGAAACAACCTTACCGAAGACCGTATATCCAAAGCCATCGCGGCTTGGGTAATCGAGCATCGCATTATCTTTGACATTGATAAAAAATTGGGATGTTGCAGAATTAGGATCACTTGTTCTTGCCATGGCGATAGTGTATTTATAGTTTTTTAAGCCATTTTTAGATTCGATTTCGATGGGAGGGCGCGTTGCTTTTTGTTGCATGTCTTTTGTAAAGCCACCACCTTGAACCATAAAGCCATTAATCACCCGGTGAAAAATCGTGCCACTGTAAAAACCACTTTTGACATAAGTTAAAAAATTATCAACTGATTTTGGCGCCTTCACTTCATCAAGTTCAACAACAAAATCACCTTTCGTTGTTTTAAATAAAACCTGTGGACCGGCGTAGCAATGATTGACTACGATACTGAAGGCCAAAGAGATGATGATTTTTGCAAGGTGGTGTGATGAGAATAGTGTGCGCATAAGAGTGCTTTTGATTGTTAAGAGTAATTATTCTATTATTCACTATTTTGAAATGACTTGTCCAATTTAGGTGTGTGCGGGTGGAATTTCATGCCAGCGGGTAGTGAAGCGATGACTTTTATGATTTGCACGCATGTGCCAAGCACGCGGGTTACCTAGAGTTTGGGCAGCGCTTGCTAGGGTGATCGTATGAGCGCCATACAATTGATTGAGCGCGTCCATCGTCTGCATGACCTGTGTAGATTTGGTGTGGTTGATCTGAGTAAAGAGATCTTCTTGTTGGTGCTTGGCTTGGTGTAGCTCAGAAAGAATCACCCCCGCTTTTTTATAGATCAAGCCTTTTCTATAAATACGATCTAGACCAAAAAAGGCTGCCTTGATTAAACGACGACTATCCGCACTAGCGATAGATAGGGGGATTGTGATTTGATTTCGGTATTGCGTTTGATTTTTTGCAAAAGGATTTGTTCTTACAAATACGGTGACATATTGACACACGCTATCTTGGGCTCGTAATTTTTCTGCGGCGCGGCAGATGTAACTCGCTACAGCCTCTTGTAGATGCGATAAATCGGTAATGGGTTGACCAAAACTTTTACTCGAAATAATTTGTTGCTTGCGAGGAGTTTCCTCTAGATCACTCATTGCTAGACATGAAATACCTTGTAGTTCAACGACAGTTCTGGCTAAGACCACTGAAAAACGACTACGTATCATCTCTGGATTGGCACAAGCCAAGTCAGATACGGTGTGGATACCCATCGAGATTAAGCTATCATTAATCCGTCGACCCACCCCCCAAATCTCACTAACAGCGATACTCTTGAGCCAATGGTTTTGTTCTTCGCCATCAAGTGCCGCCCAAGCAAAGACCCCGTTAAATACTTTATTTTTTTTCGCAATATGATTGGCTAACTTGGCAAGGGTTTTGGTTGGGCCGATACCGACACATGTCGGTAAGCCCAAGTATTGATGAACCCTTTTTTTAATGGTTTGACCATAAGAAATGAGTAAGTCATTAGACATCATCGCAGACAAATCTAAAAAACACTCATCGATAGAATAGATTTCTTGCGCGGGCGAAAACTCTGACAAGACATTCATCATCCGAGCGCTCATATCACCGTAGAGCGTATAGTTTGAGCTCAGCCATTGCAGGCCATGACTCTTCACAAAATGTTGGGCCTTAAAAAAAGGCATCCCCATGGGAATACCTAGATCACGAGCTTCTTGACTGCGAGAAACAATACAACCATCATTATTTGACAAAATGACGAGTGGTCGACCATTCAGTTTAGGATTAAAGACACGCTCACAAGAGACATAAAAGTTATTACCATCAATCAGCGCAATGGCACGTTCACTAGGGAGCGCTGGCATGGTATTTATGGCTTATGTACAACGTGTGAGACAACGCCCCAAATCTCGAGTTCTTGACCATCCTGAAGTTCAATGGGAGGGTAGAGTGGGTTTTCAGCTTTCAGCCAAGTTCGTCCCGCTTTTTTTTGCAGTCGTTTGACCGTGAATTCACCATCGATGACAGCGATAACCACGTTACCTGATTTGGGAGTACGAGAACGATCGACCACGAGTAAGTCGCCATCATAAATACCAGCGCCCTGCATAGAGTCACCTTGAACCCTTAAGAAGAAAGTCGCTTCTGAATGAACCCCGAGGTAATCGTGTAAATCCAGACGTTGATCGATATAGTCAGACGCAGGAGAGGGAAAGCCCGCAGGGATTGCGTCGTGAAATAAGGGGGCTAAAAAGGGGGGTATTTGGTGCATAATTGGCATATACTGTAGTTATATACAGTATATGCCAAATTCATGAAAAACGTGTAAAACTTTTTATGCGTGAGCAGTATTACTTAAGTCACTAAATTCACTAATTTGATCAAAATTCATATAGCGATAAATCTCCGCCGATTTATTGACCAGAACCTCATAACGCTCGAGGTATTCAGCAAGAGTTGGGATTTTACCCATGAGTGCGCAGACCGCCGCGAGTTCTGCGGAAGAGAGGTAAACACGCGTATCGATACCTAGACGGTTCGGGAAATTACGTGTTGAAGTAGAAACCGCGGTAGATCCCTTACGGATTTGTGCTTGGTTACCCATACAGAGTGAGCAGCCAGGCATTTCCATACGGGCACCTGTTTTACCAAAGCTACTGTAATAGCCTTCTTCAGTCAAAATCATGGCATCCATCTTTGTTGGTGGAGCGATCCATAAACGTGTGGGCAGATCATCACGACCCTCAAGAATCGTACTAGCGGCACGGAAGTGACCGATATTCGTCATACATGAGCCGATAAACACTTCATCAATTTTATCGCCGGCAACTTCAGACAAGAACTTCACATCATCTGGATCATTTGGACAAGCAAGGATCGGTTCTTTGATATCGGCAAGGTCAATTTCAATGACAGCTGCATATTCTGCATTTGGATCTGCTTTTAACAGTTGTGGATTAGCAATCCAGTCTTCCATTGATTTAATACGACGACCAAGAGTACGAGCATCTTCATAATCATTAGCAATCATCCATTTCATCAAAGCGACGTTCGAGCGCATGTATTCAATAATTGGTTCTTTATTGAGGTGCACAGTACAGCCACCAGCAGAACGTTCAGCAGAAGCGTCAGAGAGTTCAAACGCTTGTTCAACTTTGAGATCAGGTAAGCCTTCGATTTCAAGGACACGACCAGAGAAAATGTTTTTCTTACCTTTTTTCTCAACCGTTAATAAACCTTGTTTAATCGCATATAAAGGAATTGCATTGACGAGGTCACGTAAAGTGACACCACGTTGCATAGAGCCCTTGAAACGCACTAACACAGACTCAGGCATATCAAGAGGCATCACGCCAGTCGCTGCCGCAAAAGCGACAAGACCAGAACCAGCAGGGAAGGAAATACCGATAGGAAAGCGAGTATGGCTATCACCGCCAGTACCCACTGTATCAGGCATTAACAAGCGATTTAACCAACTGTGAATAATACCGTCACCTGGGCGCAGTGAAACACCACCACGACTAGTCATAAAAGCAGGTAAATCACGATGGGTTTTAATATCGACTAATTTTGGATAGGCTGCTGTATGACAAAACGATTGCATAACTAAATCAGCAGAAAATCCAAGGCAAGCTAAATCTTTTAATTCATCACGTGTCATAGGGCCAGTTGTATCTTGTGAGCCGACCGTCGTCATGTGTGGCTCACAGTAAGTACCTGGGCGAACACCGAGGCCTTCTTGAAGACCGACAGCGCGACCAACAATTTTTTGTGCCAAAGTAAAGCCAGCGGTATTATCCACGGCAGGTTGTGGCAAGCGAAAGACAGTAGAAGCTGGCAAGCCTAGTGCTTGACGCGCTTTCATGGTCAGACCACGACCAATAATGAGAGGAATACGTCCACCAGCACGCACCTCATCAAAAATCACATCGGAGCGTAACTGGAACTGTGCAATTTCTTTATCATTTTTGAGAACACGGCCTTCATAAGGACGCAGTTCGATGACATCACCCATTTCCATTTGGCTGACATCAAGTTCGATAGGGAGGGCGCCAGCATCTTCCATTGTGTTGAAGAAAATAGGAGCGATTTTGCTACCTATACAAACACCACCAAAGCGCTTATTGGGTACAAAAGGAATATCTTGACCGGTATACCAAAGGACAGAGTTTGTCGCCGATTTACGTGAAGAACCCGTACCAACCACATCACCCACATAGGCAATTAAATTACCTTTTTTCTGTAATTCAGCGATCAGCTTGAGTGGACCACGTTGACCAAGTTCGTCAGGCGTAATATCGGGGCGACCATTTTTTAACATTGCTAAAGCGTGTAACGGAATATCGGGACGGCTCCACGCGTCTGGGGCAGGAGACAGGTCATCGGTATTGGTTTCGCCGGAGACTTTAAACACAGTCACTTTTAAGCTATCTGGAAGTGTAGGACGACTTGTAAACCATTCTGCATCCGCCCAGCTTTGTATGACTTCTTTGGCGAAAGTATTGCCCTTATCTGATAATTCTTTCACATCGTGGAAAAAGTCAAACATCAAGAGGGTTTTTTTCAGGGCATTTGCAGCCGTAGGAGCGCATTGTGCGTCAGCGAGTAAGTCAATTAACGCTTTGATGTTGTAGCCACCAAGCATTGTCCCTAGTAATTCAGTAGCTTGAACATTGCTCAGAAGGGAGCATTTTTCTTGACCAGAGGCGACTAAAGCCAAGAATTCTGCTTTTACTTTTGCCGCATCGTCTACCCCTGCTGGTACGCGGTGAGTAATCAGATCAACTAATGTAGATTCTTCGCCCTTAGGGGGATTTTTAAGGAGGTCCACTAATTGCGACGTTTGCGCTTTAGAGAGTGGCAGTGGGGGGATTCCGAGGACTGCTCGCTCTGCTACGTGGGCACGGTATGCTTCTAACATCATTTTCTCCTGAATTGTCAAATTTGAATCGATTTAATAACTATATTGTAAGCCTACTTTTCTTGACAATTTAAAGTCATCGCGGAATAACTAAAATTCAAGCTGTGCATGTAAACGCGTCATATTCCTTTGTGATAATAAATTTCCCCTTTCTTTACCCTTTTCTTATTGGAGACTTTTATATGAGTATTCTCGACTTAGTATCAGGATTTTTGACACAAAATAATTCAGCCGCAGGCCAGCAAACGCCGATGGCCCAGGTGTTAGCTTCATTGCTCAACAACCCAAATGGTCAGCAACCAGCTGGAACGCAAGCAGCAGCCCAAAGTGGTGGTTTAAATATGTCGCAACTAGCCGCAGGAGCTGCTGGTGCAATGGCACTTGTGAATATGTTCAAGACCTCTGGTCTTGGTGATCAAGTACAGTCATGGTTATCAACAGGTGCGAACCAGTCTATTCAAGGTGCTGATATTACTAAAGTATTTGGTCAAGAGCGCATTGCACAAATTGCACAAACTTTGGGAGTAGATCATCATCAAGCATCGGAACAACTTGCGCAGACATTGCCCAATTTAATTGACAAGATTTCTCCGAATGGCGAGTTGCCACAAAATATGGAGCAATTTGCCTCATTAGCACAACAGTTTTTGGGTGGTGCTAAAACATCAGCGTAACACAATTCATCAATAAAAATGGCACCGTGAAGGTGCCATTTTTATTTGTGTTAGCCCTAAAAATTAACCTTGGGTAATCTCTGCTACATCTGCACCAGGAGGAACGTCACCAAAAGCATTTGCAGTCGGAGAAGATTTTTGCACATAAAAATAAATCAAAACGAGTGCACCGATGAGAGGGATAATACCGATCAAGATCCAATACCAATTCTTTCCAATATCGTGGAGTCTTCTAACGGCCACTGCAAGGTAAGGAAGAAACAAAATCAACCCTACGATGATTTGTAATTTATCTGATAGTGCACCGCAAACAAAATGCACAATTACTGTAAAAAGAACAAACCACCAAAATTCAGAGCGAGAAGCTCGGCCATTGAAGTCAACATACTTTGTCAAACAGGTTTTAATCGAGTCTTGAAATTGCATACAATCTCCCTTAGTAAGTAAATTTAATTCATAATAAGCATCTTTTGTAGCTAATGTACTATAAGGCAATGACTGCTTGATTGCAAATGAGGAGATAAAAATGACAACAGCGTTATGGTGTATTTTAATTGTTGGAGTACTCCCTTATATCTGTGCTGGCACAGCGAAATGGGGTTTTCATCAGTTTGACAATAATAACCCACGTCAATGGTTAGCCAATCAAACTGGATTTAGAGCGCGAGCAAATGCTGCCCAACACAATAGTTTTGAAGCATTTCCATTTTTTGCCGCTGCAGTCATTATTGCTTCCTTGACGCATGCGCCTAGTACATGGGTAGATTCAATGGCAATCGTATTTGTGATTGCACGGGTAGGCTTTATTATTTGTTATGTAATGGATAAACCAAATTTACGAACTTTATGTTGGACTATAGGAGTTTTTTGTGTAATAGCTCTTTTCGTTATCTCTGGAATGCAAGCTGCATGAGTCTGGTAAAGAGGAATTAATTATGTTTTGTTCTCAATGTGGAAAAAACAATCTACAAACAGCCAAATTTTGTACACAATGCGGCAATGTTCTATTGCAAGCAGATACATTACCAATCGTTGATACGGTGGCAGAACATATTGATTCTGCGCCGATGAGTAATCATCGTAATCAAATACCTATTCCTCCAGGAATTGATGGCTGGTCTTGGGGAGCATTTATTTTTGGTTGGTTTTGGGCAGTCTGTAATAAGACCTGGATTGGTTTATTAGCTTTAGTGCCTGGCATTGGATTTATCATGCATATCATTTTGGGCTTTAAAGGGCGAGAATGGGCTTGGCAAAATGATCAGTGGGATAGTGTGGAGCATTTTCAAAAAGTACAACGCCGCTGGTCACAATGGGGAATAGGGATAGTACTTCTTTTCATCGGTTTTTTTGTGTTGATGATTTTTTTGTCCACTTCTACTACGTATTTTTTCAACCCCACAAATACAGTGCGCCTCTAAAGTAAAAATCCCTGAATTGATCAGGGATTTTGTTTAGAAGTTGACCTTATCAGGCCCTTTTAATTGCAGCATTTGTCGAGCCTCATCAGGAGTTGCTGGCTCTAAATTTAATGCTTTTAGAATCGATACAATACGTGTGACTTGGTCGGCGTTCGTTTTCGAAAGAGTTCCAGGACCATCCCATAATGAATCTTCTAGACCAACACGGGCATTCGATCCCATGGCTACAGACATTGCCGCGATTGGCATTTGATTTTTACCGGCGCCAAGAACAGACCAATAATAATCATCCCCAAATAAACGATCGGCCGTGCGCTTCATCATCAGCACATCTTCAGGATGAGGGCCAATACCACCCAAAAGTCCAAATACCGATTGGATCAATAAAGGACCTTTTAGTAAACCACGATCCACGAAATGGGCTGCAACATAAAGATGGGCAATGTCATAGCATTCGATTTCGAAACGCGTATTATTTTCTGCGCAAGACTCTAAGATGTAGCGAATATCTTTAAAAGTGTTTTTGAAGATACGATCTTCAGACCCAGCAAGATAAGGTTGCTCCCAGTCATATTTAAATTCTTTATAGCGGTTGAGCATGGGATACAAACCAAAGTTCATCGAACCCATATTGAGTGATGCCACCTCTGGTTTTAATTTGAGAGCAGGTTGTAAACGATCCTCTACAGCCATGGTAGGTGAGCCACCAGTCGTAAGATTAATCACCACATTAGAGCGAGCTTTAATTTGCGGCAAAAACTTCATAAAAGCTTCTGGAGTTTGATCGGGTAGGCCATTCTCTGGATTTCTTGCATGTAAATGCACAATTGCTGCTCCCGCCTCTGCGGCGCCAACAGCGGCATCTTCAATCTGTTGAGGCGTGATTGGTAAATGGGGTGACATCGTAGGCGTGTGAATGGAACCTGTAACTGCGCAAGTCACAATCACTTTCTTTTGTTTAGCTGACATATAAAAACCCTTTTTTAAAATAGATTGTTGTGCCGGATTAAAGTTCAAACCCAAGCAAAAGCTTGGGTTTTATAGTGTCTCCTCCATACATTATTTCATGAATTTTGATGAAGTAAGTTTATTGCGTTGTTGTAAATGAATAAACTCCTCATGGAATAATACGAAATATGTATCGATGCAATTATTTTAATCAAATAAATAAGGCTGAAATCAGTACAAACCCTAATACGTCGTGTTAGTGATTCATCTTTATTATGAATTAGAGTAAATTGTGACCTTATCAAGAATAATAAAACTGACAAATAGTATTTGTCTATCAGATTCATTATTCTTGATGATATTTGAAATTTGAACCCATGGAGATAGTAATGACCGTAAAAAAGACAGCCCCAGGAATGACTGGTGTAGCCAATAACAATATCAATCGCACGATGACAAAAGCTGATATTGAGCAGATGGCAAAAGAGACATGTAACTGGGGTAAGTGGGGGCCTGATGATGAAATCGGGACTTTAAATTATGTTGGCCCTGAGCAGTTAAAAGAAGCTGCTAGATTAGTTAAAAAAGGTAAAGCGATTTCCTTAGGCTTAGACTTCAATTCTCATGGACCGCAAACCACGGGTTGGGGTGGTCGTTTCAATCCAATTCATACCATGCTTGCCACAGGTACTGACGCGGTGGCCGGTAATCAAGATAAACACGGATTGCGCTATGCCGATGATATGGTGTCCTTGCCACTACAGTGTGGAACACAATGGGATGCGCTCGGGCACATTTTTTATGGTGACAAAATGTGGAATGGCTATGATGCTTCATTAGTTGATTCTTCTGGTGCGAAGAAAAACGGTATTGAAAAAACGCGCGACAAAATGATTGGCCGTGGCGTTTTATTAGATATGGCTCGCTTTAAGGGCGGAGATTTTCTTGCTGACGGTTATGGTATTTCCAGTCAAGACTTAGATGACTGTGCCAAGGCGCAGGGTGTAGAAATCAAGCAAGGTGATTTTGTCATTGTCAGAACTGGCATGATGGAAGAGCGCTTAGCACGTGGTGACTGGGATTCTTATGCTGCGGGTGATGCTCCTGGACTTCGTTTTGAGACTTGTAAATGGATATTTGAGAAACAGATTGCGGCTATTTGTACGGACACTTGGGGCTGTGAAGTACGCCCCAATGAAGTTGTTGGCGTCAGTCAGCCTTGGCACTGGATTGTGATTCCGATGATTGGTATTACGATGGGTGAAATTTTTAATCTCAAAGAGTTAGCCGATGACTGTGAACAAGATAAGGTTTATGAGTTCTTGTTTACTGCGCCGCCATTACCAATTACTGGTGGTGTTGGTTCACCGATTAATCCTATTATTTTGAAATAAAGAACCAAGCTTTTGATTAAAACACCCTTCGGGGTGTTTTTTTTATTTCTTAAAGTGACTCGGCAATTGAGGGTTTGGTTTCTTTAAAATTCTTTAGCGACTGCTATACGACCTGATTTTGCAGCCTTTTGCATAGCTTCATAATCTCTCTCATTTTGCTGGGCATAAGCAAAGGCAAACTTTGCCAAGCTGGCATCTAATTCATCACTTTGACCGCAATAGCCGGCGATAATTGCCGGATCACCCGACTTGGCATGAGCAAGTGCCAAAGCCCAGCCACAAGTTGCACAATATTCAATAAAAAAAGACAGTTTAGTTTTTCCTGGAATCAGTTCGACTGAACCTTTCATATCACTTAATTGTCTGACATAAAACTGTAAGTGATCAGCAAGTTCTCCCCATCCCAAGAAAATATCTGGAGCTCCTTGGATCGTTCTTTGACCAGAAATCACCCGCCGACCGTGATTAATAAAGGGTAATTTTTGATCCCAGAAGGGCGCTAAGACAGAATCTTGCGCTTGTTTAATTTGTAAAAAAAGAGGGTCTTTATCATTGATGCCCTGCAACAAAATAACCCAACAGCGCGTACCAACACTTCCAACACCAACTACCTTACGAGCAATATCTAGAGCTTGATATCTTTTCAGAAGCGTTTGGCGATCAAAATTTAAAGACTCAAAATAACTTTTAAGAATATTATCTAGAAGTGCATGAGTTGTCTTATCAGACTCAAGATTGACTTCGTGAGTTATTAGGGGCCCGCTACTGACAATTTGAGGACGATCATTGACCAAATGAGCCATTTTTTCATATGACTCTAATTGTGTTTTGGTTTGTGCTTTGGAAATAATTGCCTCAGTCTCTTTTTTGGATTCTGAAGAAAGCGAGTTTAAAACTTCTTGGACGTGAATGGTTTTATACCAAATACTTAAATTAGATTCCTTGGCATAGATCGTCATTTTTTCACGATAGGACTTCACCACAGCCCGCGCAGCAGCTTCGCAGGTTTGCCGATCGCCACCTAAAAATGTAGCGCAAACCACAGCACTTGTTGTTAAGCGTTTTAAATCCCACTCCCAGGCACCAGGATGGGTCTCATCAAAATCATTAATGCTAAACACCACATTGCGTTCAGCGGTTGCGTAAATACCAAAATTAGAAACATGCATATCACCATTAGCTAAAACTGGAATTTTGGTCGTAGCTTGCCCACCAATATCCTCAATCATGATTTTGGCGGTACCCCTTAAAAAAGCAAACGAAGAGGTGAGCATTCTGGCGTGGCGAATCGGTACTAATTCTTGGATACGTGATTGATCTTGTTCCATAATGATAGAAACGGGATCTCTTCTTGATGAGGGCGCTTGGTAATCTGCATGACTAGTTCTGGGTAAATCTTTACGGATATTTTTACCAAGTTCTATTTTTTCTTCGATACTCAACCGAGAGGTATTCGGGAGATATAAGCCGTTTGGGGTATTGAGTTGATCAGAGTTCATATATAAAAATGCCTTAAAAGAAATAATGAGAATGATCTTGAATGGTTTATATTACTTGAAGCAATGTTTTAGAAGATGAAAAACCCCCAATATGATAAAAAAAATAAACAAGATCAATGCGTTAAAGTGCCTAGCTGTATTTGGGATACTTTTGTGGAGTAGTTGTTTTCCTGCGCAGGCGGTGCAACTCAAGGTTCTGAGTGGCAATGGGTCTCGGCCAGCCGTGATCGAAATATGTAAGGCTTTTGAAGCCATCACTGGGCATCAAGTCATCGTTGAGTTTGCTGTTAATCCAAAGGTCAGAGAGCGTGTAGATGGCGGAGAGTACGTTGATGTTCTTATCCTAAATCCCCCCGTTTTAGATCAATTAATTGCAAGCAAACGCGTGATACCAGAAAGTAAAACACCATTTGGACGAATTGGAGTTGGAGCGGCGATAAAAGCGGGAGCCCCGACATTAGATATATCCTCACCTGAGGCTTTCAAAAAGAGTCTTTTGAGTGTCTCGTCCGTCGCCTACCCAGGCGACGGGGCCAGTGGTCAATATTTTGTAAGTTTGCTCAGTAAAATGGGAATCGAAAAAGAAATGCAAGCCAAACTACGACCGATGTCTGGAGAATATAATGTTGAAGGCGTAGCTAAAGGCGAGGTAGATATGATTGTGGTGGTTGCCTCTCGTATTTATGGCGTGCCTGGAGTGCAATTTTTAGGACTTATTCCCAGAGAGTTGCAAACTTGGATTGGTTTTTCTGCAGGAGTAGGGGTGTCATCGAAGCATTCGAAAGAAGCCGAGCAATTAACACAATTTTTTACCCAGTCGCAAGCAACAGGTATTCTTAAAAAAATTGGCATTGAACCTGTCAACGATTAATGCAAACATTCAATTTATAATATTAAAAAGGAAAGAAATGTTGATTAAAATCCGTTACATCTTGAGTCTTACCCTTATCAGCTTTGGACTCTGTGTGCATGCTGCGAGTTTCGATTGTGCAAAAGCACGGTCTAAATTAGAGTTATTAATTTGTAACAACCCAAGTCTAAATGATGCAGATACGGCGATGGGTATCGCATACAAAAACGCCTTAAATGCTTTTCCAGTTAAAGGCTTTGTAAAAAGCTCCCAAGTTGCATTTTTATCCAATTATAAATATTGTGCAGATGATAAAAACTTAAATACCAGTTTAAATAATTGTTTGGCACAAACCTATGCGCGGACACAACAATTACAAAATTTTGTATTAGCCAAAGTCTATTACAACGATACCGGGCCATTTAACCCTGATTCAGCAGTCCTTCAGGTATACACAAAAGAGGGGAAGACATTTATCAGTATGTTTGGCTCTTATATGCCCGATATGAATCGTCCTGAGCCGTTTCCTAGGGGTTTTATTTGTGATGAAGAATATGAGTTAAAGCGTTTGAATGGCAAGTTAGTGCCCAAAGATTTGGACTGGAAAGTCGATATCAGTGATACAAAGATCATTGCTGATTTTTACTCCTGTTCCCCAAGAAACGGAATTTCAGGCGAATTTAGACGAGTCAATTAAATATCTGGAGATTGAACTTGAGATTTTTTTATAAAACAGTTGCATGCATACTGATTATGACTTTGGGGGGATGTGCTTTTCCCAAGTATGAAACAGTTGTTCGTGAAAAAGATACTGGCTATGAAAAAACCTATGATCCTAAGTTACCACTGATATCTTATAAAGCTATCAATTATGTCAAAGTCGATGAGAACGGCATCATGACGGTCAATCCTAAAGTGATGACGATTTATGATGAACTAGAAGCACCAAAGGTTGTGAAAACGGCAAGTGAAAAAAAATCTCCAGATCCGATTGGTGCAATTGCCGTGACGGGATTAACATTAGGCCTGAATTTATTATTTGCCACAGGCGAGACGTTTAAGATGCTGACAGGTGATTCTAAAAACGAGAGGGTCATTGGAACAGATATTGATATGACCCGCGCCAAAAAAACAGGTAATAAAACCACCAAAATAAGCTTTGATAAACAAGCTGGTCCGATGCGTATCGATGGTTTGATTGATGGCCCATTAACTTTGTTTGGTGAAAAAGATAATAAATACGACTTGTCTAGCTACATTAAAGCCGATACAGGCTATGAGGTGATCAAGCCTATTTTTATCACCTGTATGGAATGTCAAGAAACGATTCCCCAAGAAAGTGGCGTCACCAATAAGATTCGTTATGACATCAATATCCAAGAAATAAAAAATAAATTAAACAAATCAAGCATTCCGGTTCGACCTCATGGACAACCAGGTTAATTAAATCTCATAGGAAGTTTAAGCTTGAATGGACTGCTTACTTAAATCATGCATGCGGTCTCTTGGCACTCTCCATTTCATTGATCAAAGTTAGATCAACAATGTGGTCTTTTGAGTCCGGGTCTTTATAAATGATACTTTTAAACCGTTGATTCCATATGATGTCATCAGGCGAATACGAGTGGACGTGATTAATAGCTTCCGAGGTAGTTCCATCGATACCGGTAATGGTCGCAACAATATGACAGTTTTCTTGATTTAACTCTGTGGAGGATTTGCCAAATAACGGACTTTCAGAGTTAAGTCGATGTTTGACACTAAATGCGCCAGTCATTACATGGAAATTATTCTTCTCAAGAGTGAGTTGATCCATCACCATTTCAATTTGACCACCTTTGTTGAGAATAGGGTGAATCAGTTGAAGACTAATTTGTGCATTGACCACCATATTATTTCTGAGATGGGCAACACGACAATTTAAATGTGGTTCACCTTCATCTTCATTAATGAGTAATTTTTTACTAAAGATTAATTTGCTATCGGGTAAAGAGATACGCGCAAACGCAAGAGCAGCGAAAGTACCAATACCCACTAAGCCCATCATGACCTCAAGGGTCACTAGAACATGCGCAAATATACTTTGGGGAAAGAAGGTGCCATAACCAACTGTGCCCATCGTTTGGACACTAAATGAAAAGCAATCAATAAAACTAGGTTCAGTAGGTCCGGCAATCGTGCCTGGAATAAAGTAATACAAACAACCAAAAAAAGCATTTAGGCTAAGGAAGAGTGTTACAAAAATACCGATAAACTTGGAATGAGAAACCTTGAGCGTTTGGTGATAAAAATCACTACTTTCTTCCTTGCTGTAGGCCTCCTTAATGCCCGCAATTAAGATTTCACTAATTTTTTTGTTTGATTTCATGGCAGTATCTATAAATTCAATAGAGATAGGTTCATTCTAGCGATTAAACATGAAGCAATTAGTTTTTAGGTTTTTGGGTGATTAAGACAGAGACATCATTTTCCCAAGATTGAATTTTGGATTGCGCTTTTTTGCGTTGTTTATCATTTAATATTTCAGAGATTTTAGCAATCACGATACCCGCGTGTAAATCTCTTTTCTTTTCAAAATCTTTTTGCTCTTGAGAAGTGCCTAATTCGATTTCATTAAAGAGTTGATTGAGTGTGGTTTTGACCTCAGATGCGGGTGGGCGATCTTGGTTGATTTTTTTAAGAACCTTAAGGATTAATTGTTGTTTATAGGTTCTTGCTTGATAAACAGTTTCCATATCTAATAGATATTCTTTAGCAATATCTTTTACTTGTGATTTTTGCGATTTATTTAAATCACCACTAAAGGATTCGGTTCGTTCAATTATTTTTTCAACACGTTTATCAAGTCGGTCTTCCGCATTTCCTGATAAATAATCATTTTGAAATTTCTTATTCGATTTTTTAAACGCATTTTCCATATAGGTAAATTGTTTAGGCTCAAGCGTTAATACTAGCGAGCTGGCATCTTCTAATAAGTAATTGATTGAATCTCTCGAAAAAGTTTTGATATCTTTAACAATCAGAGTTCCCTCATCGATAGTGAGAGGTCGATCTAATTTACTACGAAGAGCGCGAATCTTCTGTAAAGCTTTAGGCAGTTCTTCTTGGCGATGTTTTTTGATTTGTACGGTAACCGCTTGATCAATCAATTGATCTTGATCTGTACTTAGATCAAGATAATCATCCAGCCACCATTTAAGTAAAAAGTCAGTTTGGTTGTAAGCAATTTGTAGTGAACTACAAGCGCTATTAAAGCCACAACACACAAGTACAGCCAAGCACAATAAAAGGCGTTGTATTCCTTGTCTAATCCTGTGACTAATCATTTGTTATTTGCTTATCTTTAATAATTTTGCTCCAAGTCCTAGATTCTTTGGCTATATAATTTTTAAGATCGTCTCTTGATCCAGGCATAGGGAAAAGACCATGTTCATTGAGGACTTGTAGGACTTCTTTATCTTTTAAGACCTTCAAGAGCTCTTGATTCCAGCGATCAAGTATTGGCTCAGGTGTTTTACCAGAAGCAACGAAGGCATACCAATTACTGGAGTCAAAGCCAGGGTAACCTGATTCGGCAATCGTAGGAACATCTGGCAGGGAACTGACCCGCTTGGCGCTAGTCACTGCAATCGCTCTGAGTTTGCCACTTTTAATATGGGGTTGAGCAGAAGAGATGGTGGAGTAGTAGCTGTTTACCCGCCCACCTAAAACGTCGACTAATGCTGGACTACCGCCCTTATAGGGAATATGGGTAGTATCAATATTAGCCATGACATTTAATAATTCGCCTTGTAAGTGAGAGGCAGAGCCATTTCCTGTGGATGCAAAGGTAATCTTTCCAGGATCTTTTTTAGCTTGATCAACGAAATCTTTGAGGCTTTTAATCGATGAATCAGTTGGCACCACCAGAATGTTCGGAAAAGCCACACCCATGGTGAGAGGGGCTAAATCCTTGACCGGGTCATAGTTGAGCTTCATTAAATGAGGGGCAATGGATAAAGGACCAATCGAACCCAATAAGATTACCGAGCCATCACTAGGGCCTGTGGCGACCGTACCATGAACAATATTTCCACCAGCACCAGGCCTATTCTCCACAATCACTGGTTGTCCGATATTTTCAGAAAGTTTCTTGGCAATAATACGTGCAGAAGTATCAGCGCCACCGCCAGCAGCAAAACCAACGTACATCGTGATGCTTTTTTTCGGCAATTCTTGTGCTTGGCTTGTGCACGGAATCAGAAAAGAAGTACTCAGAAGACTGAAGAATAATAGGGTAAATACGCGAGATAAAAGATTCATATTTTCCATAACAATGAGAATGGGTTCAGTGATAAGTAGATTCTAGACTAATTCAAAGACGAAGTTTATTTGACAGCGTTTTAAATTGCGTCTTGCATAAGTAATCATTTATGATTACTCATAACTATAATCATGAAAACAACGCTTTTGATAGAGATGCTATAAATAAAAGTACAAGAGAGACACAATGCGTATAAAAATGCCATGGACATATTTGCAAATATGGATTACTTGTTGTTACTTGATATCACCAATAGGGTTTGCTCAAGAAACTAAGCCTATTAAGCTGATTGTGCCATTTGCGCCAGGTGGCAGTAACGACATCGTCGGACGAGCGATAGCGCAACAACTTTCGATTAAATTAAAGCGATCAGTAATTATTGATAATAAGCCTGGCGCAGGAGGGTCTGTAGGTGCCGAGATGGTTGCAAGATCAGAGCCTGATGGGAGCACCTTGCTGCTCATCTCGGCTAGTTTTGCGATGAATTCTTCAATCATGAAGTTGGGTTATGACCCAGTTAAATCATTTTCACCAGTGGCGATGTTGGGCGTTGGCCCAAGTATCCTTGTCATTAACAATAATTTACCCGTACAAAATATCAAAGAATTAATTGCATACTCGAAGAAAAACCCAAATACCACTAATTTTGGAACCGCTGGAGTGGGAAGTTTTCAGCATTTTGCAGTTGAATTATTATTGCTAAAAACACAAGCAGATATATCCTTAGTGCACTATAAAGGAGGTGGTCCTGCGCTTGTTGATACTGTGGCAGGTCATGTACAGATGTCGATGGGTAGTTTGATACAAATGCAAAACTTTATCAAGTCCGGACAAATACGTGCTTTGGCGATTGCGGGTAATCAACGAGTGAGTTTGTTTCCAAACGTTCCAACTCTCAAAGAATCTGGTATTGATGTGGAAGCAGTTAATTGGTGGGGAGTCTTAGCTCCAGCAGGCACACCCAATGAATTCTTAGACAAACTCCATCAGGAACTCAATCAGATACTCACCGAGCAAGAAATTAAAAATCGATTTCTTGGAGAAGGTGCAGAGCCAATGCCGATGAGTCGTAAAGAATTCGAAAAATACTTATCAGATGAGTCAATCAAATGGGCTAAAGTAGCCAAAGCCGCCAAGATAAAAGCTGAATAATAATGATAACAATGCTCAGCATACATCACAAGGATTTGAGTAAATCAATTTTATAAATATTAAAAAAGGGAGATCAAAATGCAGTTATTAAAAAACATCATTTGTTACTTATTTTGTGCAATACCGGCAATCTCAATTGCGCAAACAAATACCTACCCACAAAAGTCAATCACAATGATCGTGCCTTATACGGCAGGAGGCGGTGTTGACACAATTGCGAGATTGATTGCACCTGCTTTATCAGAACGATTAGGGCAAAAAGTTTTGATTGAGAATAAACCAGGAGTATCTGGCATGGTAGGGGCTCAATATGTTTCAAAGTCAGCTCCAGACGGTTACACCATTCTGGCTGGTAACACCACGACCAATGCTACGAATTATTATTTAACAAAAAACTCTGGATATCACCCGATTAAAGATTTTGTGCCTATTTCATTATGGGATCGTGGTCCTACAGTCTTGGTTGTGCCTGCTGGAAGTAAATTTCAAACGGTCAATGATGTGATTAAAGAGTTAAAAAGTAAGCCAGGATCATTAAATTACGGCAGTAGTGGACTAGGAAGTGCCCATCATCTATCAGCAGAGGTATTCATGCATTTAACGAATACCACAATGCAGCATGTTCCCTATAAAGGTGGGCCTGGTGTCATGGCTGATCTCATTGGCGGGCAGCTTGATCTTGCTTTTGAAGTGATTCCTGTGGCTGGACCTTTTATCAAAAGCGGACGATTAAGAGCGCTTGGAGTTAGTAGTAAAACTGAAATCCCTGCGTTACCAGGAGTAAAGCCGATTGCGGACATTGCTGTACCGGGATTTCAGATGGAAACATGGCAAGGCGTTTTTGCTCCCTTAGGGACGCCGCCGGAGATTACTGAAAAATTAGGTAGAGAAATTGCCTTAGTTGTACAAATGCCTCAAATACAACAAAGGATGCAGGAGATGGGTTTAATTCCTGATTGGAGACATAACCAAGAATTTAAAGATTTTTTACAGCAAGATTTTGCCATGTGGGGAAAACTCGTAAAAGATGCCAACATCAAGCCTGAATAAAATTGACTAAGGAATTTTTGTGATCATTAAAAAATTAGACATCAAAGCGGTAAAGGTGCCTCTTGAAAAACCAATCCCGAGTGGAAAAATGGTGATCAAGACAGTAGATGCGTTATTGGTATCTTTATATACCCAAGACCTTCATGGTGAAGGCATGGTCTTTACATTAAATGGGACAAGGTTATCGATCTTAAAAGAAATGATTTTAAGTTTAGAGGGTTTGGTCATTGGAACAGAATTAGATGCGAGACAAGATTTTTTACATAAAGCCTGGTCAGAGCTTGTCTTCTTAGGTCAGCGAGGCATTGGGGCAATTGCTTTATCTGCCATCGATATGGCTCTATGGGATTTGGCAGGTAAGGCGGCGCATCAAAATGTAAGTCAACTTTTAGGTGGCAGTAGGCGTAGTATGCCGATTTATCGCAGTGGAAGCATGCGCTTATCGGCGTCGATAGATGACTTACAACAAGAATCACAAGCCTTAGTAGCATCAGGATTTAAAGCAATTAAAATGTCACTGGGATCTAAGGAAATGGATCACGATGTTGCTAGAGTCAAGGCAGTTAGAGACGCGATTGGTACAGAGATAAAGTTGATGACAGACTGTAATCAACAATTCACAGTTCCTCATACAATTGAATTAGGAACAAGGCTGGAAGAATATCAACTATCTTGGATTGAAGAGCCGGTGGTCTTTCATCATCATGAAGGTGAAGCACAAATTGCTAAGGCGCTCACAACACCAATCGCCAGCGGGGAAAATGAATTCACATCCCATGGGATGCTAGAAATGATGGAGCGTGGGTCAGCCGATATTTTGATGCCTGATTTGCAGAGAATGGGAGGCCCCACAGAGCTATTAAAAGTCGGACAAATGGCTCTAGAACGCAATATCCCCTTAGCTCCACATCTCTTTACGCAAATGTCATTACCACTTGCTGCAGCTATGCCCAATGCCATTTATGTGGAGTATATGCCATGGTTCTCACCGCTGTATAAAGAGCAATTAATTTTAGATGCTAAAGGTGAAGTACCTGTGCCTACAGAACCCGGTTGGGGATTTCAGTTTGATCAAAAAGCAATAGCAAGATACGCCTATTAATAATTTAATGGAGAAATAGGCGAACCATTAAAATTTAGTTGTTTACTTTTGTGCAAGAACTTTTGCCGTTATGGCTAGCGATAAGACAGCTAAACACCTTCTGGCCATCGACATTAAATTCAGTAAAAAGCCACTGTAAGCCATCTTTATCTTTGCGATCAAGCGTTGCAAAGCCAAAGTTAAGGAAGGTTTGAATATTTTCGATATTCATTTCTTTCTTTTGTTCAGCACTAAGTGAGATCTCTTTAAGGCCATTAAATTCTAGAGCTGATCCACCGTTACCAGAGATTAACGAAACCGGTCTTGGAAATTGATAGTCAATGGCTTCAGCTACATGAATATGACCATGCAGCGTGGCATTGAAGGAAGAACTTAATAAAGCATTGGCATTGATTTTTTCCATTACAGTTGATAAGGCATTGCCACTCAATACAAATTTGCCATTATCTGATTTGATCTTCGATGGAGTTACGATCGATATCGGATGATGATTGGAGAAAATATTAAAGGATTTGTTTTTTGCAAGACGTTCAGCGAGCTCTATTTGTTTGAAATACAGATTAAAGGCAACATCTTCATTTTTTAATTCTTTTGAAGGAATGTTCGCAGAATCAAAAACAATGATTTGCGCTGATTTTCCAAGGCCCACTGCATATGGCGATCTATAGTTACCCTCTTGATCATTCTGTGGGTTGTTACAACTTTTTTTATCATCCCAAGATTGGTCATCAATGAAACGATGCCAACCCTGACCCGCACGCTGACAGGATTCATGATTACCCCGCACAAATACCCAAGGCTTATTATCTAATAAGGGTTTAGCAGGATCAAAAAAGTCAGCTTTCCACGTATCAAAGCCATAGCCCCATGGAGAATTTTTGCAACCTAATTGATCAGGAGGGCAAGGGCTTTCGCGGTAGTGAATATCCCCCACATGAACCACTAAATCAGGATTCATTTTTGCAGCTTGAAGGACAATTTTCTCGAAAGGCCATTTTTGGGCATCATTACAATCCTGGAAGGCATTGTCAGCAGCTTTTAAGCGACATCCAGTATCAGCTAAGATGAGAATTCTATTAACTTCTTCTTTAGGGGCGGTAAAGACCTGATTGTTTATTTTTGCTTGCAGAACACCTTTAGGCCAAATAATTTCGCAAGTTTTGATTGGGAAATTAGAAGCTACTTCATCCGATTTTTTTCGTAGAGGAACAAGTGAAGGATTAGCTCTTATTTTTAAAGGCTTTGCTGGTAATGAGTCCCATGCAATGGAGGGGCATTCATTTGTATTTGTAATTGCTCTGATAATCACTTGATGATCGCCAATCACCTGATAAACCTGAGTAAATGTATTTGTAGACTGATTTTTAAAAACATCTGTAATCGAGCATCCAATTAAAGCTACGTGAATCATAACTACAGTTAATATTTTTTTAAATTTAGGCATAGCATCTTAGTTTTTGGTGAGGTTTTATCAATAGAGCTCCAGTAACGGCGTAATCGTAACCTCTTTTGTGTGTCCAAATAAAATAAATTTTCATATAAAAATATATATTTTTACAAAAACTAAATTTTTTTAAAAAATATATTCATTTGGTATCTAACTGTCATCAAAATGATGTCACTTCGTCACATCCCTATTAATCTCTTTTATTGACATGATGCATAGGAAGTTACTTCTTTCGTCAATTTAAATAAGGGCTTATTAAAATTTAGTCACTCAATTTAGTGATACGTTTTATTAAAAGTAGTCATTATTTTTTTCATTATTCTATAAATATTGTCTTTAATCTGAAATTATTTAGACTTCATTTCGTAATATATCAACTCTAAAGTCCGTATATGACCAACCTTTATGAGTAAAAACCCCATGAGTAAAAACCCTTTAAAAAATAATAAGAAACTTTTTAAATTATTGCCTATTGCTTTTGTGGTGATGACATCATTTGAAGCAATTGCACAGTCCAATGAAACCTCTATTGAAGTTACAGCAGACAAGGTTTCTGAAGGCATTAAAAATGCACCTTCTCAAGCCTCATTAGATTCTAGAATGCCTCAGACTAGTATTTCTGAAGATTTTTTGAAGAGATTCATTTCACCTACTGCGAGTTTTGTAGAAGCTTTGTCTTTAGCGCCGAGTGTTGTTGGACTTAACCAAAATGGACCTGGTCTGAATGATAACAAGGTAAGCTTAAGAGGATTTAACAATGGTCAATTTACGATGCGGTTCGACGGTATTCCAATCAACGACACCAATGGGGTTTCTTATCACTCGACTATTTGGGCACCCACGCAATTTTTAGGAAGCGCTAGTATTGATAGAAGTCCCGGATTAGCAAGTACTTTTGGCCCAGCCAACTATGGTGGCGGATTTGATCTGTATTCTAAAAGTGTTAGTGATGAAAAAGGCGCAACTTTATATGGATCTGTTGGATCATGGAATACGTTTACGTATGGTGCTGATTTAACAACTGGAAAATTAGGTGAAGATGGTGCTACTAAGATAGCCATGGGTGTGCATCGCATGTCCACAGACGGCTATATGACTAACGATAGTGGCTTTCGTAATGGCGGATACTTTAAGTTAGAGTCTGATCTCACGAAAGACGTTAAGTTAACTGCATTTGCTTCTGCAATTCAATATTTTACAGCTGGTCCTGATGGTTTAAAAGTGTTTGCTCAAGATACAAATCCTGCGCTTGCTGGAATTAATCCAAATTACAAAGGACAAAATTATTTCGCAAGTAAAGATCCAACAAGACTAGACTCAACCAATTTATTTATGATTGGTGGTAATGGTGCTACAACAGATGTTAGAACTTACCTGAACTATATTGGTCTGTCGGCTAATTTAGGTAATGGTTGGAAAGTTGATAACAAAATATATAACATGTCTTATAACAATCAAGATATGTTGCAACAAGTCACAGCCCCTAATCAGGTTGTAAGTGGAACTGGAGCCATGTCAACTTCCGATTTAAATTGGACAGGCCGAATCAAGAAAAACTCCTACCAAAAATTTGGTGATATCTTAACAAGTTCTTTTGAGAGTGATCTTGGTATTTTCAGAACAGGTATGTGGTATGAGGCTTCTTACTCAAGTAGATATGGTGTGACATTTAATCCTCTAACTGGGGTAACAGCTCCTGTTGGCGCGGCCAGTAACGGTGTTTCATATGCTGAAAATTATATGACACAGTTATTCCAGCCATTTGTCGAATTTGAATGGAAAGTGACTGATAAATTAAAAATCACACCTGGATTTAAATATAGCCTTTACAACATGAGTCTTTCACAAAATCCTGATAACGGACCGACTTCAGCGGTAGGTACCAGTGGAAAATGTACCCTTTATCCTAGTATCGGTATAAGTTCTTCTAAAACTTATTGTGGATTTGTCGGCAATCAATCCAGTCCTGCGTTAAACAATGCTACATACAATCAGCCGTTACCATTTTTGGATATGCATTATATGATTCAGCCGAATTGGTCAACTTATGCTCAGTTTGCTACAGGTAATGTCATACCAGATACAGGTGTTTATGATACTGCAGGAGCTGCTGCCCCAATTGCTTTGCCACCTCCAATTCAAACTAAAGCTTATCAAGTTGGAACGGTATATAAAACCAATAGATTATCTTTAGATGCTGACGCATATATTGTTAGGGCAGATAATAGTGTTGCTCTTATCACTGGAACATCGAGTTATTATTCTTCAGGTTCAACGACATATAGCGGTTTAGAAGCACAAGCAACTTATGATTTGGGTAGTGGTTTTACGATTTACGGTAACGCTTCAAAAATGTCAGCTATCGTTGATTCTACAGGCTATAGTGCTCCTTTAGTGCCAACTGATATGGAAGCTTTGGGACTGTTTTATAGACAGTACGGCTGGAGTGTTGGAGCTACTGTTAAGAGAATTGGAACTCAGTATGTTGACAATTCAAAAGTAACGACACTGAATGCTAACGGTAATGAATGGGCTCAGTTAGATCCGATTTTCTTAACTGGTTTGTATATGAATTATGAGTTTAATAATCTAGGATCGTTTGCGAAGTCTGCAAGAATTAGATTTGGTGTTGATAACGTTTTTGATAAGATTTATTTGACTTCATATACACCTGCAAGTGCTTCATCTGACCCAAATCGTCCTGGAATGAATATTAATACCAATACTGCAGCTGGTTTAAATAACGATACAGTGACTTGGTCATCAGGAAGATTTACGTCTGTTTCATTATTTGTCAATTTCTAATATAGTAAAGAAAAGGTGAGGGTTATAACCCTCACCTTCACATGATTATTTAATGAGCTTTATCCATCCTAGTAAAAAAAACAGAAGTTCTGTAGGTATCATTGGCGCAGCTGTTCTCATACACATTTTAATTATTTGGTTACTAGTTTCTGGCCTTGCCCGTAAAGCAACAGCCTATCTGACTGAACCCATGAATGCCACGTTAATTGAAGAAGTCAAGCACATCCCAAAGCCTGAGATTCCTAAGCCTAAAATTATTCCGAAGGTCTATGTTGCAAAATCAGAGGTAAAGCCGCCTGATACAACATCAAATATCCAAGCAACAGTTACGCCACCCCCAGTTACCGCACCCCCAGCGCCTCCAGCACCAGTTGCCCCAGTTGTGCAAGCAGCAAAGATGGACATGAGTGTAGGTTGTCAGAAGCCACAATATCCAGAAACATCTCGTTTAGCAAATGAGCAGGGTGCTGTTGTAGTTGGATATTTAATTGGCGCTGATGGAAATATTAAAGATAGCAAAATTATGAGTTCGAGTGGCTTTAAGCGTTTAGATACGGCAGCGCGTGACGCACTGAGTTTGTGTAAGTTTCAGCCTGGGACCGAGAATGGGCAATTCGTGGACTCTTGGGCAAGAATTAAATATGTATGGCGATTAAATTAAAAAGGAATCAATCAATGCAAAGTAAATCAATTCTCACGACTGTATCAGCGTGTTTATCTCAAGTATTATTTATGGGGAAGGTATTCGCGGATGAGACAAGCAATCGTGCATCAGAAACAGTCACTAATCCTTATGGATTGGCGTCTATTATTGAACAAGGCGATGTAATTGCTAAGACTGTTTTAGTGATTTTATTAATCATGTCCTTAGGTACATGGATCATCTTGATTTATAAGTATTTGGAGCAAAGTAAATTATTTAGTAATGCCAAAAAAGTCCGTCATCAGTTTTGGGAAAAACAAAATCTTGAAGAAGCACTAGGAAGCATGGATCAAGATAGTGCTTTTTGTTACATTGCCCAAAATGCCATTGCAGCCAAAAATGAACACCATACAGAGCTGGCATCCAAAGTAGCATTAAATACATGGATAGAAATGTCTTTTAACCGTTCAATTGAAGAGATCCAGTCGAAGTTAACTGTCGGATTAGCTTTTTTGGCGACTGTTGGCTCAACCGCTCCATTCATTGGTTTATTTGGAACAGTGTGGGGTATTTATCACGCACTGACAGCTATTGGTATTGCAGGACAAGCCTCTATTGATAAAGTCGCTGGTCCTGTTGGGGAGTCGCTGATTATGACTGCATTAGGATTAGCGGTCGCGGTTCCTGCTGTTCTTAGTTATAACTGGTTAGTCAGAAGAAACAAAGCCGCAATGGCACAGGTAGGATCGTTTTCTGCAGACTTAGAAAAGGTTTTACTTGGTGGTTCAAAGCCACAATAAGTTATAAGAGCAATCCATGATAAAAATTCCTTCCGACGATAATGAAATTATGTCAGCGATTAACACCACGCCTCTAGTGGATGTGATGTTGGTATTGCTGATTATTTTCTTAATGACTATACCCGTTGCTGTTCAAACCCATTCGGTCGTTTTACCAAAAGAGCAGAATCAACCGAGGGTAACTAAGCCGGAAGATATTAATATTTCTGTAAGTCAATCAGGAAAAGTGTATTGGAATGACAATCTAATGAAAAATGATCGAGAGCTTATCGATCGATTAAAGGCGGTCTCTCAACAAAGTCCGCAACCAGAAGTTCATATTCGTGGTGATCAAGATGTTGAATATGAATCAATCGCTAAAGTATTGTTAGATTGTCAACGAGCTGGGATAACGAAGGTAGGGTTTCTAACAGAACCACCACCCAAAGGATAAAAGATGGCATTTAATCTACATAAGAATGAAGACGATGTCATCATGGAAATTAATACAACCCCCTTAATTGATGTGATGTTGGTGCTGTTAGTGATGCTCATTATTACGATTCCGCCCCAATTGCACTCTGTGGGGATGAATATGCCGACCACCACCCCCACGATCGTTAAAACGCCAACGGTGATTTACTTAGATATTGATAAACAAGGTCAATTTTATTGGAATGGTCAAGTAATGAACCGCGAAGAAATGAACATAAAATTAGCATCATTAAAAACGGCTGTTGAAAACCAGCCAGAGTTTCATATCAAACCAGATAAAAAGACCCACTATAAATATTTATCTGCTGTGATGTCTGATCTTCAAAAAAGCGGATTTACCAAGGTGGGTATTGTGGGTAATGAACGATTTGTTCAAGATTAATGAACTATCGAAACATGATTAATCGACAGTAGCACCTGATGTTTTCACAATTTTAGCCCAACGACTTAACTCTTCTTTGAGATAGTCTGCGAGTTTGTTGTTGGGGATAGGGCTTAAGTCTAATCCTTGGGCCATCAACTTTTCTCTAACATCATTTTTTTGCATTGTTTTTGACATCGCATCTTGAATCTTTTTAGAAATATCTGGACTTACCCCGACAGGCGAGAAGAGTCCGACCCATACCTCACCAATACAATCAGGATAGGTCTCAGCCATGGTAGGGATATCAGGTGCGCTAGATGATCTTTTCGCTGAACTAATTGCAATCGGGTGTAATTTACCCGCTTTAATAAAACTAAGAACAGATGGCAGACTGGCAAAGGCAAGTGGAATCTGCCCCCCTAGAACATCATTAATAGCCGGTGATGCCCCTTTATAAGGTATATGTAATAAATTAATATTGGCGCTCACACCTAACATAACGCCAAGTAAGTGGTTCAGTGTGCCGCTGCCACCCGAACCATAAGCAACTTCACCAGGCTTCTTTTTCGCATCATTAACAACATCGGCTAATGTTTTGTAGGCTGAATTCGGCTGCGTTACCAGCACGTAAGGAGTAGCGCCAATGTAAGACAGAAAAGAAAAATCAGCTTGAGGATCAAAGCCCGGATTCTTGTAAAGAGAAGGATTGATGGCTTGACTACTATTAATAGTAAGGAGCAGAGTGTAGCCATCTTTTGGGGCCCTGGCAACTGATTGAGTGCCTATATTGCCTGCTGCACCAGGTCGATTTTCAATCAATACCGAGCCAGATAGGATCTCACCAAATGAAGGTGCAAGAATGCGCCCGACAATATCATTGGTACCCGCTACAGCATGAGGAACAATCATAGTAATAGGGCGATTAGGAAAGCTTTGACCCCAACTTAAATTAAAAAAACCAATGAGTATTAAGAAACAGAAATATTTTTTCATGCGTTTGTCCTATTTATGTTTTTTATAATGACGCCAGAATATCTGTTGATATCTTAGCACCTCATTAAATAAGAGAGCTAAAAACCCTTTACTAGATCTCTGCTTGGAATCTTTCTCCTCAAAGACATAACAGGATAGGGCTTTAATCTTTTTGAAGATGACTAAAGTTTGTCTTGCGGTGATAAATACTTGAGAAGTATTTTGGCTAAGTCTTCCATTTCAAATGGCTTACCTAAAAAATCATTCATACCACTTTGCAAACAGATTTCTTGTTCTTTATCAGAGACTCCAGCACTAAGACCTATGATTGGAAGATCTTTTAATGCATCTAAAAGTCGAATTTTACGTGTGGCTTGAATGCCATCCAAAATAGGCATTTGAATATCGATTAATAGTAAGTCATAACGATTTCTTTGTAATTCTTCAACACATTGTTCACCATTGGAAACTGCGGTAAATTCAATATTTAAGTATTCTAAATAATGTTGAATAACATCTAGATTGATTGAATTATCTTCAGCCACCATGATTTTTTTATTAGGGATAGCTAGGAGGGCAGATTGATAGTTCTCTGTTGCGCTTGAATCTATTATTGGATTCCCAATTGGTTCAGGGTTTGTCTTAATTTTTAATCGTAGCTCAAAGGATGCCTCAGTACCTACATTAATTTGACTTCTCATATTGAGATGAGAGTCCATATGAGAGAGAATATTTTGACAAATGGGAAGTCCCAGGCCTACGCCGTCATATTTACGCGTATTCGAGTTATCAATTTGATGAAATGGTTCGTAGATACTATTTAGGTTTTGATCAGAAATTCCGATACCAGTATCAATGACTCGAATCGTTAAATTTACCCAATCATTTTCAATTTGGTTAACTTGCGCACTCACCTTTATGGATCCCTGATCAGTAAATTTAATCGCATTACCTACTAAGTTCATAACCACCTGACGTAGTTTATAAAAATCGCCATAGAGTTCTTTCGGCATATTTTTATCTATATGAAAGTGAAGCTCGATATTTTTTTCTGACGCGGAGTTGGTAAATAATTCTGAGGAATCTTCAAATAGCGTTTTGAGTAAAAAAGGCTCGATAACAACTTGAAATTTTTCTGAGTTTATTTTAGAAAAATCTAAAATATCATTTAAGACCAACAAAAGTGCTTTTGAAGTGAATAAAACTTTATCTAAGGATTTTCTGATGTCGTTTGACATCGAGGACTTTAGAACAATTGATACCAACCCAATTAATCCATGTAAGGGTGTTCGAATCTCATGAGACACATTCGCCAAAAACTGTGATTTAGCTGAATTTGCTTGTTCGGCTTTTATTTTTTCTGCTTCTAATAAAGAAATAAGTTTTTCTCTTTCTTTCAATAACTCCGAAATAGTTTCTAGATTTTTATTAGATTGCGTTAATTGCATTGCACCATACATGAAATGCTTTAACAAAATAAAAAGGGTAATTAAGGATAAGGTGAGCCAATCTGCAAAAGTATGTTCACCGTACATTTGAAAATTATAAATACCTGATAAGAGCATTCGTGAAAACCAAATCAAAGAAGTTGCTAAATAGCAATAGGCTAAGGCCTTTGAAAAAGGATTCATTGCCTCTGAGTTCATCTTATAAATTTTGAAAAATATCCAAAACTGTAAAATGAAATTAAATAAACCTGCGTAGGTGCCAATATAGTCTGTATATTGATAATTCAATATAAGAAGATAGCCTAGAGCATAGGCGATACAAAATAGTTGGACTCCTGTATCTTTTGAATAGGTACCTTTATTAAAATACTCAATACTTCGGTAACATAAATAGTGAGAGTAAATGAGCAAAAAGTTTGCTACGCAGTATCCTATAAATACGGGGAGGTAATTGCGAGCAGCAATAAAGAAAGATCCAGCGCAAAAAAAGAAACAGGCCATAACCCAATATTTAACTGAGATATTTTTCTGTTTTTTAAATAAGATTAACAGCAATAAACCAACCATTAGGTTGATTGCAAATAGCACCGGAAATAGACTTTCCGTTGCAAACAGTAATTCGCCGTTATTTCCAATATACATATATTAATATCGTCATTAATCTCAAGCTTAATTCTGGAGTTGTTGCTATCAAACTAACCGTAGTACTTGTGTTACTTACCGAATAAACTCTCTCGGAAATTTGATTCTATATCCCTTGTAAGGATGATTTGCCAACTAGAACGTTTAACGCAAAAAATGATCAATAAGAGTTTAAAAGCTATTGGTGATAGCTATGGGTACTAAAAAAATCACCTTTCATTTTATTACATATCTCTAATCCAAGCTTAATTAGTTGATATTCAGTGACTTGTTTTACCACCTCAGATGTAGAATCCACTGAGAATCTTGCTCTTTTGGGATAACTACCGCTGATTCATCCTTAACAATTTTTTAAGCCTACTTGGGGGGGGACAGTATTAATTAATGTTGATTAATAAATCACTATAAATGAGTTATATAATCGATAAGATTAAAAATAAATAGTTAAAAAAATTAACTTAGGAGAAATCGCATGACTAATATGTGCCAACGTAATCTAATAAAGTTTTTTTGTATTCTAATTGCGTGTTGTTCTTTTCACGTTTTTGCGCAAACTTTCCCAACCAAGCCAGTACGCTTTATTGTTACTTACCCAGCAGGTGGTAGTTCCGATTTAATGGGGCGCTTAATGGCTAAGAAATTAAATGATCTTTGGGGTCAGCCTATTATTGTTGAAAACAAGGGTGGTGCGGCAGGTTCTATTGGTATGGAATACGCAGCACGTCAACCAGCGGATGGGTATGCTTTTGTACTTGGTAATATTGGCCCCGCATTGATTAATCCTTTGATTAGCAAAGTTTCCTATAATGTTGAAAAAGACTTTATTCCGATTGCGCTGACTGCTTCAGGTCCTAATGTTATCGTTGTGCCGGCAAATTCTCCCTATAAAACACTCCAGGATTTACTCAGTGCAGCAAAAGCTAAACCAGATACTTTAAATTTTGGTACTAGTGGACCTGGGAGTATGTCGCATATTGCAACAGAAATGATTATGCGTGAAGCAAACATTAAAATGACCCATATCCCCTATAAAGGGGGTGGTTTGGCATTGATTGATTTAATGGCAGGACAAATTGACTTTATCGTATCAGATGCATTACCTGCAGCAGAGCACATTAAATCTGGAAAAATCCGCCCATTAGCTATTACAAGTAGTGCTAGAACTCCATTAGTGCCGGGAGTGCCAACTTTTTCTGAAGCAGGTTTGCCAGGGTTTGCCGCCTTATCCTGGTGGGGAGTATATCTACCAGCTGGCACTCCAAAGGATATTCAGGATAAATACCATGCTGCTTTGGTAAAAATTATGAGTGATCCAGAAATCAAAGAGAGATTTGCAGCCTTAGGTGTTCAAGCGCAAGCAACTAGTACGGATGAATTTAAATCTTTTCTCAGTTCAGAAAATGCTAAGTATTCAAAATTAATTACTGAAAATAAAATCAAGGCTGAATAATTGATTAAGTAAGTTTTTTGCAAATGAAGTTGTTGGGGGCTTTTTGATATGTTAAGAAAAACGATATGTAGGATAGTCTACTTAACATGGCTGAGGCTTCTAACAGCCCAATAAAAAAGGGGGAGACCCATAAGAGGGATTAATATCTGCTTATATTGCGGCAAGGGGTTAATACTCATCTAAAAAAACATGTTGTACCGATATAAAAATACCAGCTTCAAATTCAAATAATCGCACTCTACCGACAAAGCAAATTAGACATTAATTAGATGATATCTATTAGTCTCATGCTAAGATAAAAATAATCAACTATAAAAAAATTTAAGGGAGATAAAAATGAAATTATTATTAACGATATGCGTTGGAATATTAAGCTTTGCTTCAAATGTGGCTATTGCCGCTGAATATATGGATAAGACCCCATTTCAATTATCGAGAGCTTTTTCACCTGGGGTGATTACAGAGGGTGGTAAAACGGTTTGGGTTGCAGGTCAAACGGCTACTAGAGATTTTGATGGCAAAGATATATCTAATAACTTTGAAGCTCAAGTCAAGCAAGTTTTTGGTCAAATCGATCAAGTGTTAAAAGATGCTGGTGGCTCTGTAGCCAATGTGGTGCAGATGACGGTCTTTATTAAAGAATCACGTTATGGTGATCGTTTTGTTGAAATGCGTAAGGATGTCTTTAAAAATGGCAACTACCCAGGTAGTGCATTAATCACAGTCACAAACTTTGCTCGACCTGGTATTGAAATTGAAATCCAAGCAATTGGCGTGATTGGGGATAACTGTTCACAAGAAAAGCGCTGTTCTGTCAAAAAGTAATGATTCGTGGCAGTAATTGCTTTGCTATTTCTGCGATGATGGGCTCCAAGCCCATCATTTTTTATTGAATTTGCGCGCCGGCAGCCTTAACAACCTTTTGCATACGTGCGGCTTCTTTTGCAATAAAGCGTCGGAATGCATCCGGTTGATCCGCGATGATCTTTAGTCCAATCGCATCTAATTTCTGCGTAACATCTGGGTCCTGTAAAGCTTTTGCAAACTCTACATTCAGTTTATTGATGATTTCCTTAGGTGTTCCACTAGGGGCAACAAACCCATACCAGATGCCCGCCTCAAGATCCGGCATTCCTGCATCAGCCGAAGTGGGGATATCTGTGATTTTAAGACTTTTCTCCAGAGTAGTGATGACGATAGCTTTGAGTCGACCAGCTCGAACATGCTGTATCACATTAGAGAAGTTGTCGCATATCATCCCGACGCGACCGCTTAGAACATCCTGTATTGCTGGAGCAGGGCCTTGATAAGGGATGTGAACAATATCAATACCAGCGGTGACTTTCAATGTTTCTCCGCATAAATGGCTAGTGCTGCCATTCCCTGCCGAGGCAAAGCTTAATGCCCCTGGCTGAGATTTAGCCAGTGCAATAAGTTCATTGAGATTTTCTGCTTTTACGCTAGGGTGAACAACAATCATATTTGGAGTAGCTGCTGCGTTGATGACTGGATCAAAATCTTTACTGGGGGAGTAGGATAGTTTTGGGTAAACCCATTGGTTAATTGCCAGAACACCAGTTGTTGCAAGAAGAATGGTGTAGCCATCAGCAGGAGACGTGGCAACTTTGAAGGCTCCAATTGAACCATTAGCCCCCGGACGATTTTCTACTAAAATGCTCACTCCCATTGATTTTGCCATGACCTGAGCTACTAAGCGAGGGATCAGGTCACTTGTACTTCCTGGCGGGAAGGGCGTAATGATGGTAATGGGTTTGTTCGGATAATCAGAAGCCATGACGAAATGACTCATAAGACTCAATAGCAACATTAAAGTGAATTTAGTCAAAGGCTTCATTAATCTATGTGTCATAAATTCCTTGTTCTTGTTTTCTTAAGCTAGCAATCATGGATACTTTGAGAAGGTATTCACGCATGAGGGACGTATCAGAAGCAATCTTTGTCATTTGTTCACGCCAGTTTTTTTGCTCTTGTGGATCTTTTGTTTCGAGGTTCTTCTTATTTGCGATTGTGATCGTGTTCACATACTCGAGTGCGATAGGACGCCGCCTTTTTTCATAGAGATCGAGTTGGGAACTTGGTAAGTGGTCTTGTTGAACTTTGACTAGTAAATCGGCGAGTGTAAAGGCATCGTGAATACCCCCATTCATCCCCATGCCACCAAGAGGATTATTGAGATGGGCCGCGTCCCCCGCGAGGAATGCTCTACCATTTCTGTAACTATCTGCTACACGTTGATGGACATTATAAATAGTGCGATGGCGAATTTCATAGTCCCCAGTTTTTTGAAAAACTCTTTGTAGTCTTTTTTGAATACTCAGATCAGACAGGGCATCGGTATCGTTTTCATCGGCGCTAATCGGTATCATGACCCTCCAAAGGCCAGATACATAGAGTAAGAAAAACCATTCTTGAGAATCGGCAAAATAACTGACTTCACAAAGATTGGGGATGACTGATGGAAAATCAAATGGTGTACTTGCCACAAGAAAGCGTTCTGGCCAGGTAAATCCGCCTAATTTAATACCCAGAGCATCTCGCACTAGACTGCGACCACCATCTGCACCGATTAACCAATCACCACTCATCACTGTCTGACCAAGAGGACTCTCTAGGGTCACCAAAACCTCTTCATTGGACTGATTAACTGCACTTACTTGAGTTGAGAAATGGATGTTGGCATGTGAATATTGCAGCAACCGTTCGGCCAAAAGTTTAGTTAGTTTGTATTGCTCACATTGAACACGATAGGGGTGATTGGTATCTTGGCTAATTGAGCCAAAATCGAGTTCTACCATCCAACCATTACGATCACGGTATTGCATCCGCGGGGCGATTAATCCTTGAGAAATCAGTTGATCACTAATTCCAAATCGATCAAGATAATCTAAAGTTGACGGTTGAAAAGTAGAAGCACGCAGAGTGGTTGGGAGCTCAGCCTCGGCTTCAAATACGGCAACGGGTATTCCAGCATCAGCAAATATATTAGCAGCAACTAAACCAACTGGCCCAGCTCCAGCAATTAGTATGGAAGGTTTATGAATATTCATTTTTTTATTGTAGTACTGGTGGCGTTTTTTAATTAAAAGGATCAAATTTTAAATTTGATTTTTTAATAATTAAAACATCTTTCATTTGGGT
>JBAXKF010000012.1:0-49376 GCA_037137465.1 Betaproteobacteria bacterium
GTTCTTGCATCAACCCATCTTGAGCCTTCTGGCGTATATTCTTTTTTCCAAAATGGCGCTGAGGTTTTTAGATAGTCCATCATAAATTCACAAGCAGCATAGGCATCACCTCTGTGCGTGCTGGCAACAGCAACCAATACGATTTGATCACTAGGGTGCAATTTACCAACACGGTGAATGATTGTGGCATTGAGCACATCCCAACGGGTTTTCGCTTGCTCCACAATCTCTTGCAGCGCTTTTTCTGTCATACCAGGATAATGCTCAAGTTCCATCGATTGAACTTCATCACCCTGATGGGTATCACGTACCGTTCCCACAAAGACATTGATGCCACCAATGCCTGGCAAATCTTTTCGTAGAAGTTGTAACTCTGTGGATACATCAAAATCTTCTTGCTGAATTGAGATTTTCATTTACCCCCCTGTTACAGGTGGAAAAAAAGCAATTTCAGCGCCCGCCCGGATGGGGGTGTCCATACTCACCATTTCTAAATCTTGAGCTGCTCGAATATTTTTATGTGCGCCAAATACTTCTGTCGATATGGCATCTTGTTTTGCTAAATACTCCTTCAGGTCACCGATGGTTTTGATCGAATCCGGGATTTCCAAATCGATGTGATCTTTTTTTAAAGCCTCTTTGAGAGAGGCAAAAAATCGTATAGAGACCTTCATTGGTATTCAGCCTAATAGTTGTGTAAAAGGTATATATCGCACAGTATCACCTTTTTTAATCGCTTGCCCTGCGGGGATATCTGCTAAACCATCCCCCCACGCTGCACTAGTTAATACCCCAGAACTTTGATTCGGGAAAAGCTCTAAATTACCTTCTTGGTTAATCTTGACGCGTAAGAATTCATTTCGCTTATCAGGCTTTATCCAATCAAAATCGGCTTTTAATTGATAGTGAGGTTCAATACGTGATTGACGGCCCTGCAAGGCTCCGATGAAAGGTTTGACAAACAATAAAAAGGTAACAAAGCTCGACACTGGATTTCCGGGTAATCCCATAAACCAGGTTGTATCAGATCCACTTCCTTCAATCAACCCAAAGGCTAAGGGCTTACCTGGTTTGATCGCGATTTGCCACATATCCAATTTCCCCTCAGCCTCAACAGCAGGTTTAATATGGTCTTCTTCTCCGACTGAAACTCCACCTGAAGTAACGATTAAATCATGCCCTATAGCCGCCTCTCGCAAAGTTGCTCTAGTTGCCACCAAGGTGTCAGGAACAATTCCGAAATCGGTATAGTCACAACCAAGGGCCCTCACACACGCGATTAAGGTATCGCGATTGGAGTTATATATCCCCCCAGGTTTCAGAGGCTGTCCTGGCAGAGTTAATTCGTCCCCTGTAAAAAATAAAGCAACTCGTATACGCTTTTTCACCTCGAGATGAGTCACTCCAGCAGATGCTGCAACTCCTAGCTCCTGAGGTCGTAGAAAAGTCCCTTCTTTTAGGATAACGGTTTGTTCACGAATATCTTCGCCTTTTTCTCGGACCCACTCTCCGACTTTGGGAACATGATTAATTTTGATTTGGTAGTTAACACCCTTCGCGTCAGGAGAGCCTAAGACTTCACAATCTTCTTGCATCACTACTGCATTGGCACCCTCTGGAATAGAAGCCCCTGTAAAGATTCTTGCAGCTGTTTTAGGCTCTAAAAGTTGACCAATGTAACCTGCAGGAATGCGTTGCGAAACCGCCAATATAGTTCCAGCTTCTGGAACATCTTGCGCGCGCATGACATAACCATCCATTTGCGTATTATCTAAGGGGGGCACATTAACTGTACTCATCAGGTCTTGCCCGAGTACTCGCCCCAATGCCTCTTGAAGCGGAACTGTCTGTGTGGTCTTGCTTGCCTTAGCATGCGAGAGTAGGATTTCAAGCGCCTGGGCAGCTGTCTTCATACTCATTTGGTATTTTCCACAATAAAGTTTTTAATCGCCGCGACATCCTGATTCATTGCAAAAACTCGCTGTGGAAGTTTCTCAATATTGATAAATGCTTTTGGGCGATCGGGTTTATAACCTAAAGCAAGCTCAATTGTTTCTGAAAATTTGACGGGTAAAGCCGTTTCTAAAACGAGCATCTTTATACCTGGCTCTAAGTTTTGACGTGCAACCTGCATTCCATCTGCCGTGTGGGTATCAACCACTACGCCATATTTTCGTGATACTTGCTTAATCGTCTCTAGTCGATTCTCATGGGTGCTTTTTCCGGAAACAAAACCGTAGTCTTGAATTTTTTGACGCGCAGGATGATTTGAATAATCAAACCCTCCTTCAGTCTCTACTTTCGCAAAAAGATCCTTTACTAACTGTCCATCACGTCCTAACCAATCGAATACAAATCGCTCAAAGTTACTTGCCTTTGAAATATCCATGGAAGGACTTGATGTGTGAAATGTCTCAGCTGCTTTTCTGGAACGATAATGACCTGTTTTAAAAAACTCATCAAGAACATCATTTTCGTTGGTGGCAACAACTAATTTCTGGATAGGTAAACCCATCATGCGGGCAATATGCCCCGCACATACGTTACCAAAGTTTCCAGATGGAACACAAAAAGAAACTTTTTCTTCGCTCGTCTTCGTTGCTCTTAAATAACCTGCAAAATAATAAACAACCTGAGCCACCACTCTTGCCCAATTGATTGAATTCACGGTACCAATTTTATGGGTCGACTTAAATGCCAAATCGTTACTTACCGCTTTAACCATATCTTGAGCGTCATCAAACACTCCTTTAATAGCAATATTAAAGATATTAGGATCTTGCAATGAGTACATTTGCGCACATTGAAATGCACTCATTTTTCCTTCAGGTGATAGCATAAATACGCGTATGCCTTTTTTGCCACGCATGGCGTATTCAGCAGCACTGCCTGTATCTCCTGACGTCGCCCCCAGAATATTGAGTTCTCGGTTTTGCTTTGCTAGAGTGTATTCAAAAAGATTGCCAAGCAATTGCATCGCCATATCTTTAAATGCCAAAGTAGGGCCGTTGGATAAACTTAATAAGCCAATAGAAGTGCCGCCCTCTTCCCCAAGCCAGTGTATTGGCGTAATGTCGCTTGCGGCGTCGTCTTGACGTCCATTGCAATACACTGCAGATGTATAGGTTTTATGGGTCAGTTCCCTCAGATCCTTTGCAGGGATGTCATCCGAGAATAGTTGCAATATTTCAAAGGCCAAATCTGCATAGCTGAGCCCTCGCCATGAATCTAATGTTGATTTTGAAATCTGTGGGTATGCCACTGGCATGTACAGTCCACCATCTGGAGCCAAACCGGCTAACAAGATTTCTAAAAAAGAGAGTTGGGCTGTGTCCCCACGCGTCGATACATATTTCATGAGAATCCTAGCTTAACTCTTCTAACCGAATCTTAGTCACAGCCCCTTTGACTGTTTCTAACTTTTCAATAGCATGAATAGCTGTGAGCATATGCTTTTCTTGCGTTTGATGCGTCAGTATGACTAGATCTGTTTGACTCTCACCCTGAGCTGCCTCTTTTTGTAAGAGCGCATCAATCGAAATATTATTATCCGCCAGTAACTTCGTAATATTAGCTAGTACACCAGTCTCGTCTGAGACTTTTAATCGGAGGTAATAACTAGTAGTAATCTCACCAATCGGCATGACCACAGTAGGCATTACCTTATCTTCTTGAAAAGCGAGGTAAGGCACCCGTTTACTCGGGGTCACAGATTCATATCGAATTACATCGACTAAGTCGGCAATCACTGCAGATGCTGTAGGCTCTGATCCAGCGCCTTTACCATAGTAAAGGGTAGTGCCAACCGCATCACCAAAAACTTGAACAGCATTCATAGCGCCTTCAACACTTGCAATGAGTCGTTTGGATGGTATTAAAGTAGGATGAACGCGCAACTCAATTCCATGACTTGTTTTCTTAGTGATGCCTAATAACTTAATTCGGTAACCTAGTTGCTCCGCGTATTTGATATCAATAGGCTCTAACTTTGTAATACCTTCAATATGAGCTTTATCAAACTGGACTGGAACACCAAAGGCAATCGCACTCATAATCGAAGCTTTATGGGCGGCGTCAATGCCTTCAATGTCAAATGTTGGATCGGCTTCAGCGTATCCTAAATCTTGTGCTTGTTTGAGCACTTCCTCAAAAGAGGATCCTTTGTCTCTCATTTCCGAAAGAATAAAATTAGTAGTGCCGTTAATAATGCCCGCAATCCATTCAATACGATTGGCAGTAAGCCCTTCTCTTAGGGCTTTAATAATCGGAATTCCGCCAGCCACGGCTGCTTCAAATGCAACAATGACGCCTTTTTCTTTTGCTGCTGCAAATATCTCATTGCCATGAACTGCAATGAGAGCTTTATTCGCGGTTACGACGTGCTTGCCATTGGCAATCGCAGCCATCACTAATTCTTTTGCAATTCCATACCCGCCAATTAATTCAATAACGACATCAATATCAGGGTGATTAATGACAGTGTAAGCATCGGTTACGATTTGTGCACGCCCCTGCACTATCTCCTCGGCACGTGCCACATTAATATCAGCCACCATCTTGATTTGAATATCACGGCCAGCACGACGCTCTATTTCACTATGGTTGCGTTGCAGAACATTGAATACTCCGCCACCAACTGTTCCAGCACCAAGAAGACCAACTTGTAAAGGTTTCATTCCAATAAGCCTATTAAGATTCAACAACTATGTAAAAAATTATTTCTTTGCTATTTTAAGGGAGTTAGTTGACGCCCGTTGACGATAACGCTCCAAGAATTTAGCCAGTCGTGAAATAGCTTCGCGAAGAACATCTTCATTCGGTAAAAATACTAAACGAAAGTGATCTGGATGGGGCCAATTAAATCCAGATCCTTGCACTAACAGAACCTTTTCTTCTTTGAGTAGCTCTGCGATGAAATCTTGATCGTTCTCAATCGGATACATATCGGGATCTAGTTTTGGAAATAAATAAAGGGCAGCATCTGGCTTCACACAAGTAACTCCTGGTATTTGCGTAATCAAGTCATACGCTAAGTCACGCTGCCGGAGTAAACGCCCGCCCGCACCTACTAACTCATTGATACTTTGATAGCCTCCGAGCGCTGTTTGTATTGCCCACTGTCCTGGGACATTGGAGCAAAGTCGCATCGATGAGAGCATATTTAAACCCTCAATATAATCTTGCGCAAACTCTTTATTACCGGAAACAACCATCCAGCCAGAGCGATACCCACAAGACCGATAGTTCTTCGATAAACCATTAAACGTAATCATTAATACGTCTTCTGATAGAGACGCTATTGAGGTATGTGTTTTACCTTCATATAAGGTCTTGTCATAAATTTCATCGGCAAAAATGATTAGGCCAAATTCTTTTGCTAAATCAACAATATCTTGCAGGGTTTGATCGCTGTAAATAGCCCCTGTCGGATTATTGGGATTAATGACGACAATCCCTTTAGTCTTTGGACTTATTTTGGAGCGCATGTCTTTTATATCAGGCGCCCAATTTTTTTCTTCATCACATAAATAATGAATCGGTGTCCCTCCCGATAAACTAACTGCTGCAGTCCACAAGGGATAATCCGGAGCCGGTACTAAGATTTCATCGCCATTATTCAATAGTGCATTCATGGCAAGCACAATCAGTTCAGATACGCCGTTACCGGTATAAATATCCTCTAAACCAACCCCGCGAATATTTTTTTCTTGCGAGTAATGCATGATGGCTTTACGTGCGGTAAATATGCCTTTTGAATCTGAATATGCGGCAGAATTAACTAGGTTGCGAATCATGTCCTGCTGAATCTCTTCAGGAGGATCAAACCCAAAAACACCCACATTACCGATGTTTAGCTTAATAATCTTTTGACCCTCTTCCTCCATCTTTGAGGCTAGCTCAAGAACAGGTCCACGGATGTCGTAACAGACATTGTTTAATTTGTCAGATTTTAAGAATTTTTTCACAATAGATATTCAGTTTAAAGTTCCGGTACGTCATCAACGCTAGCTATAATGTCTATATTATGACAGAGCAAGCGCCGTGAAACTACAACCTGATCCAAAACAATCTCTTAATACGGTAACCCGCTACGATGCTGCGTTCATTGAAATTAATGAGATCTGCTTCAAAAACTCCGTATTAGTGATGCCGCAAGGGGATGTTGAGGCCTGGAGTCCTCAACGATTCGAAGATTTAGCCCAAGCTGACTTTAAGCTTATTTTAGAGAAAAAACCCGCTTTGGTCATTTTTGGGAGTGGTCTTCGCCTGCGCTTTCCGCCTCCTGCAGTTTTTCAGGATTTAATAGCCGCTCGCATCGGTTTTGAAACGATGGATACGCAAGCTGCTTGTCGAACCTACAATATTTTGATGAGTGAAGGTCGCTTAGTGCTTGGTGCATTTTTGATTGAGCAAACTTAGACATGCCCAACTTCAAATCTGATGCCTCTTTTTTTTCTAATAAAAATTTAGGCTGGAGCCATGTGGCTTGGATGTTGCTGATTACTCTCGTGTGGCTGGGATTTTTAGATGCGCGTCATTTAATTCCTTCCGATGAGGGTCGTTATGCTGAAATCGCCCGTGAAATGCTTGTCAGTGGCGATTGGATTGTGCCGCGCTACAACGACTATCTGTATTTTGAAAAACCCCCCTTACAAATGTGGGCAACTGCCTTTATTTTCCATCTATTTGGACTTGGCGAGTGGCAAGCTAGGGCTTGGAGTGGGATTACCTCTTTACTTAATTTATTTCTGGTTGGTTACACAAGTTATCGCCTGTGGGGGATTCGGGCAGGAACGATTGCCGCACTTGTCTTAGCCTCTTCTCCTTTGTGGGTCATTGGGGGTCACTTTAATTCTTTAGATATGGGCGTTGCTTTTTTTATGTCTGGCGCTCTGTGTTCCTTGATATTGGCCCTGCATGCTCCCCCATCTTCCTCCTCTGAAAAATATTGGATGATCGCTTGCTGGGCAATGATGGCTTTATCTGTTTTATCCAAGGGTTTAATTGGGGTGGTTTTACCTGGCTTAGTTTTGCTTGTCTACTCAGTCACAGGAAAAGATTGGCAATCTTGGAAACGATTGCATTGGATAAAGGGCTTGATTGTTTTTTTGCTCATTACCTTGCCATGGTTTATCTTGATTATTCAAAAGCACCCAAGTTTCTTTGATTTTTTCTTTATCCATGAACATTTTGCAAGATTTACGAATAATGAACATCAACGAACTGCCGCGTGGTATTTTTTCTTACCGTTGATCATCGTTGGCTTTATCCCCTGGTTGGGACACTTACCTCAAGCTGTCATTTTAAGTTTTAAGGACCGCACGAATTCCGCAAACTCTTTTAAACCTTTGTGGTTATGTTTTACTTGGGTAGTTGTCATTACTCTATTTTTTAGCCTGTCGCACTCAAAATTACCTGGTTATATTTTCCCCGTAATTCCCGCTCTAGCCATTTTGGCTGGCAAATCTCTATTGCAGCTCTTCGAAAATAAAAACCGATTAAGCTCTCTTGGCTCCAATATATGGCAAATTCAACTTATTATTTTTGGCGTATTGTTTTTTATAGGCTTCTTCTTTTTACCCAATATTGCTAAAACTGGTGAGTCTTATGAAGCAAGTTCCTATGCTTCTTATGCCAATATCATCGGTATATCCCTTTTAATTGGTGTATTGGGGTGTTTTTGCGCCTGGTGCTTGCGTCAAGATACGATTAAAAGCTTTTTAATTTTTTCAAGCACCATGATTCTTGTTGCTTTGACCGCAGGAACCGGGCATGAATCAGTCGGAAGATTGCTGTCGGGGTACGATTTGGCCATGCAAGCAAAACCTTTAATTCGTCAAAACTCCCCTCTATATGGCATTAAAATGCTTGATCATACGATTCCATTTTATCTGGAGCACCCAATGATCATGGTTGAGTTTAAAGATGAGCTAGCTTTTGGTATTGGTCAAGAACCAGAGCGATGGATTCCAACCCAGGCTGAGTGGATCAAGCTCTGGAGTGCTCATCCAGAAATGCCTGCCTATGCCCTGATGAGTCCCAATACTTATGAGCAGCTTAGTCAACAACACTTACCAATGGAAGTCATTGCTCAAGATCCTTTACGAATCATTGTAGGTAAACCGGTAAAAAAATAATTGATGAACTTAACAACTTTTTCTTACTTATTCGCTGGCATTTTGCTCAATGCCGGTGCACAACTGCTGCTTAAAGCAGGCACCCTGCGCTTGGGTGAGGTTTCTCTTGCACCTAGCACTTTAATCGCAACACTTGGACAACTCGCCACCAACCTACCAATTATTGCGGGTTTATGTTTGTATGCGTTTTCAGTGATTACTTGGATCGCAGGCCTTTCAAGAGTAGATGTTTCTATCGCTTATCCTTTGCTTTCTCTTGGTTATGTGGTCAATGCTATTGCTGCTTATTATTTATTTGATGAAGCACTAAGCCCCCAAAGATTGTTAGCTATTGGTATTATTCTCCTAGGTGTATTTATCTTAGCTCGTTCTTAAAGAGATCCTCATATGAATCATTCGAACGCACCATTTTTACCTTTTACTAAACCCACCATCGATGAAGAAACGATTTCAGCGGTTGGTGATGTTTTACGTTCAGGTTGGATTACAACAGGGCCTAAATGTCTTGAGTTTGAAAAAATACTATCCAGCTATTTTGGCGGGAGGCCAGTTCGCTGCTTTGCTAATGGGACTGCGACCATGGAAGTCGCCCTCAAAATTGCAGGTATTGGGCCAGGTGATGAAGTTATTACAACGCCTATTTCATGGGTTTCTACATCGAATGTTATTTTGGCAGTCGGAGCTAGGCCTGTTTTTGTGGATGTTGATCCTCTAACCAGAAATATCAACCTCGACTTGATTGAGGCTGCTATTACTCCATCAACAAAAGCAATTTTGCCCGTATATTTATCTGGCCTTCCTGTTGATATCGTTCGTCTTTATGCCATCGCCCATCAACATGGCCTGCGCGTCATTGAAGACGCCGCTCAAGCCATAGGATCAACTTGGCTTGGCGAGCCTATTGGGAGCGCTACCAAGCTGCCTTCGGATTTAGTCAGTTTTAGTTTTCAGGCGAATAAAAATGTTACGACCATCGAAGGTGGTTGTCTGGTCATGAATGACGAGACTGAAGCGTTATTAGCCCAGAAACTACGTATTCAGGGCGTCACCAAAAGTGGCCTAGATGGCATGGAGGTCGATGTTCTTGGTGGTAAATTTAACTTGACTGATATCAATGCAGTGATTGGTATTGCACAAATGAAGCATCTTCCGGAGTTTCTAGCTAAGCGTCGCGCTCTTGCCGAGCACTATTTTGCTTGCCTTCGTCAAACACAATTGATGACCAAAGGCCTAGAGTTACCGGTGGAAGACTTCGAGCATTCCAATTGGCATATGTTTCAAGTGATTTTACCCATTGAAAAATTAAACGCCCTAGGTATGAACCGCGCTCATATTATGCAAAAACTTAAGGATATGAACGTCGGCACTGGAGTTCATTATCCGCTCATTAATGAGTTCAAACTATATCAAGATCTTGGTTATAACTCGAGTAATACCCCTGTTGCCAAAAGAATCAGCTCTGCCATCTTGACACTACCCCTCTTCCCTTTAATGAGCCTAGCAGATGTGGAGCGCGTCGTGTCCGCCCTTGAACTAGCTCTTCATGAAATTTGATTTTTTTAGATTTTCTTGAAATAGTCATAAAATCAATACATGCAGCCAAAAACTGATTTACTCCTTCATTTAACGCCGACTATCCCTAGTCATCCTTTGGTATCTATTGTGATACCGGTTTATAACGAGGAAGATGGTCTGGATGAGCTCTTTACCCGCCTTTATTCTGCGCTCGATCAAATGGCGAAAGATCTACAGGTGCGCTATGAGGTTGTGTTTATAAACGATGGCAGTAGGGATCAATCTGCTGCTAAATTGGCTTCTCAATTTGAAAAGCGCCCAGATTCAACTCGTGTTGTCCTTTTCAATGGTAACTTTGGTCAACATATGGCGATTATGGCTGGGTTTAGCTATGCCAAAGGCGATTTTGTAGTCACACTGGATGCTGATTTACAAAATCCACCGGAAGAAATTAGCCACATTGTTAAGTACATGCTCAGTGGTCATGATTATGTAGGTACGATTCGCGTGGCTAGAAAAGATTCTCGTTTTCGTCGCTATGCTTCAAAAGCGATGAATCAATTACGCGACCGGATTACAAAAATCACAATGACTGATCAGGGCTGTATGATGCGTGGCTATAGTCGTCGCATCGTGAACCTGATGAAGAAAAGTAAGGAACTCAATACGTTTATTCCTGCTCTTGGCTTTACTTACGCAAGCAACCCGATCGAAATTAATATCAATCACGAAGAGCGCTTTGCTGGCGAATCTAAATATTCTTTTTATCAATTAATTCGCCTTAACTTTGATTTGGTCACCGGCTTCTCGGTTTTACCGCTTCAAGCTTTCTCATTAATCGGCTTTTTTTTAGCACTTGGATCTGCGACTCTATTTATATACTTAATCGTCCGCAGATTTTTAATCGGCGCCGAGGTTGAGGGAGTTTTTACTCTGTTTGCCTTAAACTTTTTCCTCATGGGTGTTTTACTGTTTGGCTTAGGACTTCTTGGCGAGTATGTTGGTCGTATTTATCAACAGGTCAGAAAACGTCCTCGTTACGTTGTCATGGGGGTATTGGAGCAGGATGAGTCGCAATAAGGCCGTTGTCTTTGCATATCACACCGTTGGTGTGGAATGCCTCACAACACTCCTAAATCATGGCTTTGATATTCCTTTAGTCCTTACTCACGAAGACTCCCCATCAGAAAATATTTGGTTTAAATCTGTACGCGACTTATGTTGTGAGCGCCAGATTCCATTTATTACACCATCAGATATGAGTGACCCTGAAGTCATGCGCAGAATTGAAGAAATTGCGCCAGATTATCTGTTTTCTTTTTACTATCGATTCATGATCCCAAGCAATATTCTTCAGTTAGCTAGCGTTTGTGCTCTTAATATGCATGGCTCTTTACTTCCTAAATATCGAGGCCGTGTCCCTATTAATTGGGCTGTTCTTCATGGCGAAACTAAAACTGGTGCAACTCTTCATGTGATGGAGGATAAACCTGATGCTGGCGATATTGTGAACCAAAAATCTGTACCCATTTTGCCGGATGAAACGGCCTATGATGTATTTAATAAAGTGTCTGAAATTGCAAAAATTACTTTAGAGGAAGTGATTCCTGATTTACTTCAGGGTGAATTTCCAAGACGCCCCAATCGATTGCAAGAGGGAAGTTATTTTGGTGGTCGTCAACCAGAGGATGGTCGTATCAATTGGGAACAAAGTGCTCAAGATGTCTATAACTTGGTGCGCGCTGTAGCTCCCCCCTATCCCGGTGCCTTTACTGAAATAGCAAATGTTCGCTATATTGTTACAAAAGCGATGTTAGCAAGCCCTCCTTTTCGTCAAACCACGCCTTTATTAGGTTTGCAGGTGATTGATAATCGTATTTATGGCTTTTGCGGTGATGGCCGCGCCATTTTAATTATTCAGTTAATTTGCGAGGATAAGGAAGTCATCCCTTCCGATCTTCAACAAATTCTTTTAAGCGCAACAAAAGAATAAAATAGACTCAACTTAATAACGGAATTCATTCATGAGTAAAAAGATCTTAATCTTAGGTGTCAATGGCTTTATCGGTCACCATCTGTCCAAACGTATCTTAGATAAAACAGATTGGGATGTCTATGGCATGGATATGCAAAATGATCGCTTAGGTGATCTTGCCGATCATCCAAGAATGCACTTCTTTGAGGGTGATATCACGATTAATAAAGAGTGGGTTGAATACCACATTCGTAAGTGTGATGTGATCCTACCCTTGGTGGCAATCGCTACGCCAGCAACTTATGTAAAAGAGCCCTTAAAAGTGTTTGAGCTTGATTTTGAGGCAAACCTCCCGATTGTGCGTTCGGCTCATAAATATGGCAAACACCTCGTTTTCCCCTCAACTTCTGAGGTCTATGGCATGAGCCCTGATGCAGAATTTGATCCGGAGTCATCACCGCTCGTATATGGACCGATTAATAAACCCCGTTGGATCTATGCCTGTGCCAAACAACTCATGGATCGGGTGATTTGGGGATACGGGATGGAGGGCTTACGTTTTACACTGTTCAGGCCCTTTAATTGGATTGGTCCTGGTCTTGATAGTATCTATACTTCAAAAGAGGGCTCTTCCCGAGTGGTGACGCAATTTCTAGGTCATATCGCTCGCGGTGAACCAATTAATTTAGTCGACGGCGGATCGCAAAAAAGAGCATTTACTTATATTGATGATGGTATTGATGCGCTGTCACTCATTATTGAAAATAAGAATGATATTGCGAATGGCAAAATTTACAATATAGGCAATCCATTAAATAATCATTCTGTTAAAGAATTAGCAAATATGATGATGGCTATCGCTAATCGTATTCCTGAATATCAAGAATCGGCTAAACAAGTTGTTATCCAAGAAACAAGCTCTGTCCAATACTACGGCAATGGTTATCAGGATGTTCAAAACCGCGTTCCTAAAATCGACAATACGATCCAGGAGCTGGGCTGGAAACCAAGTACAACGATGGCCGATGCCCTTGAACATATTTTTGAAGCCTATCGTTTCGACGTCGTTAAAGCAAGACGTTTAGTCGATCATTAATTGCATGGGAAGTATTGCACTGAAAGTCGATGTAGACACCCTTCGAGGAACTCTCGAAGGTGTTCCTCGTCTCCAACAAGAACTTCTGCGTTTAGGTGTGGCTGCGAGTTTTTTATTTAGTCTTGGTCCTGACCACACTGGCTGGGCACTAAAGCGCATCTTTCGTCCAGGCTTTTTTAAAAAGGTATCTCGCACTTCCGTTGTAGAACACTATGGCCTTAAAACTTTAAGTTATGGTGTTTTACTGCCCGCCCCTGATATTGGCATCAAGGCTAGGAGCGCGATGCAAGCAGTTGCAAAAGCAGGTTTTGAAGTAGGAATCCACACGTGGGATCATATTGTCTGGCATGACCAAGTCCGTCATGCCAATGCACACTGGACCCAATCTCAAATGAAAAAATCGTTTGATCGGTTTGCAGATATCTTTGGACATGCTCCAACTACTCATGGGGCTGCTGGCTGGCAAATGAATTTATCTGCCTTAGAACAACTTGATGCTTGGGAAATCCCTTATTCATCTGATGGTCGCGCGCCTCTAAATCTTGTTCCCTATCGCGTGCAATTATCTAATGGCCCGTCGCGTCATATTCAATATCCAACCACCCTACCTACGTTTGATGAGCTATTAGGCGTTAATAATATGTCAGCGGATGATGCTGTAGGACACCTATTACAACTCACTGCGCAAAACCCAAATGATCAAGTTTTTACCCTGCATGCTGAGCTAGAGGGACAAAAACTTTTGCCCGCATTCATCAATCTTGTCAAAGGCTGGATCAGCCAAGGGCATACTTGTGTCGATATGCGCACCCTTCATCACTCATGGCAAGCAACTGGCCAAACTAAACATCTCATCACGCTACCTTTATTTTTTAATGAAGTTGCCAATCGCAGTGGTGAGCTAATGATGATGCCAACAAACCCTATTTAGGGGATGTTATAAAAGTCTCTTACAATAGAGTGCTTCAATTTAAATTTATAGGAGATTGAAAGAATGACCGTCAAAATTGGTGATGCAATTCCGCCGTGTTCTATCCCAGCTACATCTGGGCTTGTTTTTACTCCTTCTTCTTGCCTAGGGAAAAATCTCGTCTTGTATTTTTATCCAAAAGATGCAACTCCAGGCTGCACTATTGAAGCAGGTAACTTTCGTGATCATATCGAATCTTTTACTAAAGCCAATGCAATTGTTATCGGTGTTTCAAGAGATACCTTGAAGTCCCATGAAAGCTTTAAAACAAAATATGAGTTACCTTTTGAACTAATTTCAGATACAGATGAGACTTTATGTCAGTTTTTTGACGTAATTAAACAAAAAAATATGTATGGAAAACAGGTTCGTGGGGTAGAAAGAAGTACTTTTATCTTTGATTCTAAAGGTATTTTACGTCACGAATGGAGAGGCCTTAAGGTTGCAGGTCATGTTGAAGAAGTTTTGAGAACGGCGCTTGCAATGTCTTGAAATTTGCGTTAACTTATAGTTAATGCAAAGAAATCGAAGTTTGTTCACTGTTTTACAGCATCTTGATACCACTTCTCGAGATAGGCAAACTTCCCTCCAAGTTTTACAGCAATTTCCAACTTTAAATCAGCACCATTTTGTAGAAAAATCGCGTCTTGAAATGCGATTTTTTTTGCGCCTTTTTCCAATCCTATTTTTACCTACATTTACCTTAAGGAGCTAGTGCATGCCTCTTCCCCCAGCACCAACACAAACAGCTGATGAAATTAATTTACCGAGAATAAAAAAACCAGAACTAAGTAAACCTCCTACACCCCAAGCTATTAACGCTGTTGCTGAAGATGAAGTTGAATTTGAAGATATTGAATCTAATCCAGAGGTTCATACACCAGCCCCTGCCTCTAATATCGCTCGCGATACGATTAATAAAATGAAGCAGGTAGCTCCGGCGAAACCGACACGGAGTAATAACAAAGGTAAGCGAACTGGGCAAGAGACTAAATTGCGCTTGTTTGTTTTAGATACCAATGTATTAATGCATGACCCCTCTTCCTTATTTCGCTTTGAAGAGCACGATATTTACTTGCCTATGACGACTCTTGAGGAGTTGGATAACCATAAAAAAGGGATGAGTGAGGTTGCACGAAATGCCAGAATGGTAAGCCGTGCACTTGATGGCTTAATCGATGGCACCAGCGGCTCTTTAGATGAAGGTATTCCTCTATCTAAACTGGGGAACAAGGATGCTACTGGAAAATTATTTTTCCAGACTGATTTAAAAGAAATGAAATTGCCTGAGGGACTTCCTGAGGGCAAAGGTGACAATATGATCTTGAGTGTCGTTCGCTCACTTCAAGAAACGCACAAAAATTACGATGAAGTTGTGCTGGTGTCAAAAGACATCAATATGCGAATCAAAGCAAGAGCTTTAGGACTTCCTGCTGAAGACTATTTTAACGATCAAGTTCTCGAAGATCGAGATCTTATGTATGCTGGTGTCTTAGCTCTACCGATTGATTTTTGGCCTAAACATGGCAAAGCCATGGAGAGTTGGAGTGATGGCAAATCCGGTACGATGTATTACCGCATTACAGGTCCCCTCGTCTCATCAATGATGGTCAATCAATTTGTGTATCAAGAGAATACGGATGGCAGTACCCCTTTTTATGCTCAAGTAAAAGAAATCAACGGTAAAACAGCTCTCTTACAAACGCTCAAAGATTTCTCGCACCAAAAAAATAATGTCTGGAGTATTACTGCACGTAATCGCGAACAAAACTTTGCACTCAATTTACTTATGAATCCAGAGATTGATTTTGTTACATTGCTAGGACAAGCCGGTACTGGTAAAACTTTATTAGCTCTTGCTGCAGGTCTTGAACAGGTCCTGGATAGTAAGCGTTATAACGAGATCATTATCACTAGAGCTACCGTTCCTGTTGGTGAAGATATTGGCTTCTTACCGGGGACTGAAGAAGAAAAAATGCAACCTTGGATGGGCGCGTTTGATGATAATCTCGAAGTACTCCATCGTAGTGATGATTCTGCTGGTGAGTGGGGACGCGCTGCTACTCAAGAATTAATTCGTTCACGCATTAAGGTCAAGAGTATGAACTTTATGAGGGGTAGAACATTTGTCAGTAAGTTCGTTATTATCGATGAGGCACAAAACCTCACACCAAAACAAATGAAAACTTTAGTCACGCGCGCTGGTCCTGGCACTAAATTAATTTGTCTTGGCAATATCGCACAAATTGATACTCCCTACTTAACAGAGGGCTCATCTGGTCTTACCTATGTGGTTGATCGCTTCAAAGGTTGGCGTCATGGTGGTCACGTAACCCTCGCCAGAGGTGAGCGCTCCCGCTTAGCTGATCATGCGGCGGAGATTTTATAAAGTATATCTCCTGACAGTCCTGATAGCTTTGCTATCAGGCTGTAGTTCTTTTGTCGCAAAAAAACAAATTCCACCAGGCAATTTATATTCTAATTTGCCTGATTTTGCTGTTGAAAAAAATGCGGGCTTAGATGATGTTTCGCTTGCCGCAATGAGCTTAATTGGAACCCCCTATCGCTGGGGTGGTAATACGCCTCAAACTGGTTTTGATTGCAGCGGTCTAGTCGTTTACGTTATAAAAAATACGCGTCAAAAAAATGTGCCTCGCACAACATCTGAACTAGGAAAGTACGGTCAATCACTTGCTTTAGAGTCACCAGCTCCTGGAGATTTGGTGTTTTTTAATACCTTAGGGGAGAGTCATTCACATGTAGGTATTTATGTGGGGCAAGGACGTTTCGTCCATGCCCCTACTACAGGTGGTACCGTGCGGATTGAAGAAATCAAAAATTCTTACTGGGCCCCTCGTTACACCGAGGCCAGAAGAGTTATAACTCCTTAGCTATCAAATGATCCGTCATCCACAAAATCATCATCTTCAAGTCCGAAAAACTCGACTAAGTGTTGGTTGAAGATCTCTGTTTGCTCTACATTGGATATATGGGAAGCATCCGGAATAATATGTAACACCGAGTCCTTAATTTGCGAATGAATTTTTTTCGCCATCTCAGGTGGTGTGCCATGATCTTCTATACCAACAATAATCATGGTTGGGCAATTAATTTCTTTTAAACGATCAAATGTATCAATATGCGCAATAGCACTGCTGCATCCAGCAAATCCTTCAACGGGTGTTTCTAATATACCCTTAGCGATTTTTTGTAACTTCACTGAATTAGCGTCGATATAGGGTTGCGTAAACCATCGTGTAAGGGTGCTCTCTAGCAAACCCTGCATTCCCTGCTCACGCGCTATCTTGGCGCGATCTGCCCACATTTGTACTGCGTTTTCAGGACGTCGGCTTGTTGTATCTGCAAGGACGAGTGATAAAAAGAGTTGCGGCCACTTTAAAGCCATGGTCTGACCAATCATGCCTCCCATGGATAAACCCATCCAATGTGTTCTTTGAATACCTAATTCTAAAAATAATTCCACCACATCTTGTCCTAAAGCTTCTAAGGTATAGGGTGCTGATGGGACATTACTTTTACCATGCCCTCGGGTATCAAAACGCAATACCTTGAAATGCTTGGTTAATAATTCCATTTGTGGGTCCCACATGTGTAAATCACATGCCAGTGAATGAGATAGCGTCAGCCATGGACCTTCGCCTTCTATTTCATAGTACAACCCATTCTTACTCGTGCCTTGCATTTTTTCTCCTTAATTTATTCAGCGGTAATCTTTGCTGATCTTGCAATACGTGTGAATTCAGTTACTTCACTCTTTATCATTTTGTCAAATTCATCGGGTGTATTTGACACTGGATCAAGCCCAAGGCCTGCATAACGCTCTTTCACATCAGAAAATTCGTTAATCTTTTTTACTTCTTGTGCAATCTGTTGCAATATTTCCTTCGGGGTATGCATGGGTGCAATTAAACCATACCAAAACTCCCACTTATAACCCGGAACTGTTTCAGCTACCGTAGGTAATTGTGGAAATTCTTTGCCTCTTTGTAAAGATGTAATGGCTATAGCTTTCGCACGCCCATCGCGCACCATATTGATTGCGCTTGCATATGGGCTAATAAAAAAGTCAACCCGACCAGATAACACTTCCGTTATACCCTCTGGTATTCCTTTAGTGGGAACGTGCAAAAACTCCGTACCTGTCTTTGCTTTTAAAATCTCAACCGCAAAATGAGATCCACTACCAATACCGGCTGAACTAAATGTGTACTTTCCTGGATCTTTTTTTGCTAATGCGATTAATTCTGCCATCGTGGTAATTTTTAAATTAGGCGATATTAAAACCAATGCTGAACCTGTCGCTGTTAACGTAACGCCTTCCAGATCCTTTAAGGTATCAAAGGGTAACTTACTGTATATCGCTGGTGCTATCGCAAATGCATTCGAAACAGATAATAAGGTATATCCATCTGGCTTTGCAGTAGCAACTACCTGTGTAGCAATATTGGATCCAGCACCGGGCCGGTTTTCTACAACCACCGACTGCCCCCATTTTTCTGTCAATTTTTGGCCAATGGTCCTAGCAGCTATATCCGGTCCACCTCCAGGGGAAAATCCAACAATAATTTTAATGGGCTTATTGGGGTAATTTTGGGCATGAGCACTACTGTTCATGAAACAAAATAGGCTTAATACTAAAAATAAACGATGCATTACATTTTTTAACATAGAGGCTCCTCAGATATCCTTATAATACTGAATGATTTAGAAACACTTCAATTTTTCTCTAAAAGATCGCGCTAAATGACCCCAAGAAAACACTGTATTGTCAGACTTTTTATCAGTTTTATGTTTATTTTGCCTAGTTTACTGAACCAAGTTTTAGCGGATACTTATCCTTCTAAAACTATCGTTATTGTGGTTCCGACTTCTCCAGGAGGGGCTAATGATGCCATGGCGAGAATTATTGCTCAGGGTCTTAGCCAAAAACTCGGTCAACCCGTTGTTGTAGAAAACCGCGCTGGGGCTAATGGTGCTATTGCTAGTGAGTTTGTTGCGCGTGCTCCTGCTGATGGCTATACATTAATGTTTGGCTATATTGCAACCCATGCAATTAATCCTGCATTACAAAAGCTACGTTATGACCCCATTAAAAGCTTCGAACCTATTTCCTTGGTTGCCACTTCTCCAACTCTAGTTGTAGCGAATAATAATTTACCTATTAAAAATGCTAAAGATTTAGTGGCTCTTCTAAAAGCACAACCAGGCAAAATTTCTTACGCATCTTCTGGCAAGGGCACCGCCCCTCACCTCAGCGGTGAACTTTTTAAATTAAATACTGGGACAGATATGCTTCATGTGCCATATAAGGGTTCATCTCCAGCCATTTTAGATACGATTGGCGGGACAACCCAAGTCATGTTCCCTAGCTTATTTACAGCCTTTCCTCAAGTTAAAGGTAATAAATTAATCGCTCTGGGGATCGCGGGGAAAAAACGCTCACCGGTATTACCTAATATTCCAACACTTGCTGAACAGGGAATTCCCAATGTGGAAATCGATCAATGGTACGCTATGTTTGCTCCTGCTGGAACTCCAAAAGCCATTATTCAACTGTTAAATAAAGATTTAATTGCTGTTTTAAATGAAAAATCAAATGAATCAAAAATTGAGGAGCAAGGTGCCACTGTAGACACGTCAACTCCTGAAGAACTCGGCGATCTAGTGAAAAAAGAAGTTGCTCGTTGGAAAAAAGTGGTCGACTCTGCAAAAATAACCGTGGATTAATTATGTCAAATCAAACTCTTTCTGTTATTACTTCTGGTGCCTTTGCTGCCGCACTTAAACTTCTTGCCCCAATGTATGAAAAAAAATCTGGGCATACAGTAAAGCTTTCTTTTGGGTCTTCTATGGGTTCAGCCCCTGACTCCATTCCAACGCGACTTGGTCAAGGAGAGGTGTTTGATGTTCTCGTTTTAGCGGGTCCAGCTTTAGATCACTTTATGCATCAAGGGGTGATTTCATCTGGGTCTAAGGTTGATCTTGCTGGTTCAAAAATGGCTGCTGCGGTTCGCTCGGGTGATCCTGTCCCAGATTTATCTAATGTGGATTTTTTTAAACACACGCTCCTGCATACCGCTCGTATTGCCTACTCTGCTAGTGCCAGCGGAACTTATTTGTCTGAGGAGATTTTTCCTCGTCTAGGAATCGCAGATCAGATGGCAATTAGCGCAAAAAAAATCTTCGGGGAGCGCGTGGGTACTATCTTGATGCGTCATGAAACTGATCTTGGGTTTCAACAATACTCAGAATTACTGCCAATTGCAGGGATTGATATTATTCGTGAGCTGCCACCTGAAATTCAGAAAACGTTTTTCTTTTCCGCAGGCATTGGTGTAAAAAGCTCACAGTTGTCGCTAGCGCAAGAGTTTATTGCCTATTTAGCCTCTGAAGAAGCCGCTCCTACAGTAATTGAAACAGGGCTAGACGCTGTTTTATCCCCTCTTCCTTGGAAGTGATAGTTTTTCCCATTCAGTGGAAACACTCATAGGCTATTTACCTATAGATTGAAGCGTTTTTCTCAATTACATTAGCTACTGTTAATTTATCTGAGATAAGGCTTTTGTCATGGCAATTCTTTGTGTCAATGGACAATTTGTTGAAGTTGCCGCAAATCCGAGTACACCATTAATTTGGATCCTCAGGGAACAACTCGGCCTAATAGCCACTAAATATGGCTGTGATAACTTCGTCTGTGGGGCCTGCTCAGTGATGGTTAATGGGCAAACAATCCGCTCTTGTTCATTCCCTTTAAGCTCCATTAAAGAAGGTGATGAAATCATGACGGTCGAAGGCTTTTCAAGTCAGAATCAGATCATCTCAAAACAGTTGCCAGTTTCATCTGCAAATTTCAAGGTCGCTCTTGATGCTGGATAGCGTCGTCTAGTATTTCATGCCATTCTGCTTTACTGCCTACAAATATATGCGCTCCGACTTTTTCAGAAATCTTATCATCTAATGTTCCTAAACGAACACGCATGATGAGAGGCGTAGTCTCTCTTTGACTATAGAGTTGTGAACCACAATGCGCACAAAAAAAACGATCAACTGAACCTGGATTAGGGTACCGCTTAATCAGATCTTGACCTTCTGTTACCTCAAAATCTGATCGACTAATTTCGGTTGATGTCACAAATGCAGAGCCACTCGACTTACGGCAACGCTGGCAATGGCAATAAATAATCGGCCCTAATTGATGATGTATCTGATATTTAATTCCCCCGCACAAACAACTTCCTCGAATCATGATGCCTCCTTGGTGAATGCTGTCGGGGGTAGGCGTCGATGCCAATTGGTCTGTGTTTGATAAGCATGGGCAATTGTTAATAGCCTGTCTTCTGATAAATCACGTCCTACCAATTGAAATCCAACGGGCATCCCTTGGTCTGAAAACCCTCCAGGTACACTGATTGAGGGATAACCTAAATAATTCATCGCCTTCGTTACATGAGTCAAACGCCCAACTCCTTTGAGAACTTCTTCTAAGCTTCCTCGCGTACTTGCCTCAATAGACGGGGTATGTACTTGAATCGTTGGTATGAACAACACATCACAGACGCCAAAGACTTTTTCATCAAATTGCTGACGATAAAACTTCCGCATATCTAATGCATTTTGATAATCTTCATTAGAATATTGATATCCTAACTCTATCCGAGCTCTTACTTGATCTGCATAGTCTTCACTACGCTGTTTTAACCATTCATGGTGAACCCCAAGTGCCTCAACTGCCATGACGGTTGCCATCATGTCATTGATTGGTTGCATCAATGGATTATCGATATCAACCATCTGCATGCCTAAGGCTCTAAATACTGGGATGTTTTCAAGTAGTACGTCTTGAATGTTGGTATCTAGACCTTCCCAAAAATAATGTTGAGGTATGCCTACTTTGAAACCTGCCACTGAACTTGATAGGTTGGTTTCGTAATTTTTGTCTTGGTGTGTAAGTACGGTTAACATCTTCGCGCAGTCCCTGGCACTTTGAGCCAAGGGTCCAATGCAGTCCAGTGTATGCGCTAGCGGAAATGTTCCTTCAAGACTAACAAGCTGACTCGTCGGCTTAAGTCCAGTAACCCCGCACATCGTTGCTGGATGTCTTATAGATCCTCCAGTATCACTACCAATCGCGCCGAATACCAGACGTGCACTAACTGCAATAGCAGATCCGCTAGATGAGCCTCCACAGACCATTTTTTCATTCCAAGGATTTTTTGCATGCCCATAATGCCGGTTAAAACCAGTCGGCCCTAGTGCAAATTCCGTCATATGCAAGGAACCACAATATACCTGCCCTGCTGCTTCAAAATAGTCCATCACCACTGCATTTTCTTCTGGGATATTTTTCTTTAAAATTTTAGAACCGATATGTGCACTCCTACCTGCCATCAGAATTAAATCTTTATGCGCAAACGGAACACCATGAAGCATTCCTAGGGGGCGATGATGGGCCTGTAAATCATCTAAAACATGGGCTCGCTTGAGAGCGCTTTCTTCATCTAATCGAAAAACTGCATTGAGTGTCCCCCCAATTTTTTTTAATCGTTGAAGGGACCACTGCGTTAATTCATATGAACTAATTTTTTTGTCTTTGATGGCATCAACTGCAGTACATAAATCCCAATGCAAAATATCATTCATATTATTCTGGATACGCTTGGTTGTACCAATTGTAGATTTCTTCTCCATTCATATGCACAACGCCTTCATGTCGATTGATATGCTCATACACCTTTTTAAGGTAAGCAATTCTAAATGGCATACCACTAATATATGGATGTATCGCTATCGATAAAATTTTGGGGCGCTCTTGTGCTTCCATGTAATATTGATCAAAGGTATCGATACATTTTTGTGTCCAATAATTGGCTTCATGGTGCTGCACAATCATCATTGGTATATCGTTGTTTTCGACGGTATAGGGGAGTGTTACTAATGATCCACTTTCTGTCTTAATACGCGTTGGTTCATCATCGTAAGGAAAATCACCTACATATTTCACACCAGCCTTAGCTAATAAATCAGGGGTTTCAAAGGTTTGTGTCAAACCAGGGCCTAACCAACCAACTGGTCTTTTGCCTGTAAATGTCTCAATCGTATTCATTGATTTTGCAATCATCTCTGCTTGATTTTCGACTTTATGAATCGGCATCTGCTCATAGGAATGCCCCATAAATTCCCAACCAGCGTCTAAACATGCTTGTGCTACACGTGGATAGTCTATGCAGACCCTAGCATTTAGCGCGAGGGTTGGTTTGATATTTAAAGAATCATATAGGCTTTTAAAGCGCCAAAATCCAACGCGCATACCGTATTCATGCCATGCCCAATTTGGGACATCAGGAAGTAGTGGGACGCCTGTTGGCGCAGGAATAACTTGCCTTGCCATGGGTCTTGATATATCCCAAACTTCTAAATTAACAATACTCCAAACAATGACCTTTGCACCGCCAGGAAACTTCAGCGGTGGACGATCAACTATTGCGGAGAATGGGGCTCTTTCAGAGGGTTGCATTGACATACATTTACTTTCTATAACGGGATTGAACGATAAAACTGAAAACCTTGTTGAATAATCTGCCGCAAGGTGCAATATACAAATTCAGCACCTCGATCTAAATATCGAATTAATGTTTCTGCTCGTTTATTTTCGCTTCTGAGCATCGTCAACATGCTATGACTTTTTGCGGCCCGCACAATTATGGCCCAAGTTAATGGATGATTCGTTAAATGCAATAGCAAAGAATTCATACTGACCTAGTTATACATGACTGACTTCATCCATTAATTCATCTTCAAACTATCAAACCATCAACCCCTTTAAACGTGCAGGAGTTAATGGATATTGACGTACTCTAACTTGCGTCGCATTAAAAATAGCGTTGGCAATGGCCGCTGGTAATGACACTAATCCAGGCTCTGCTACCCCACCTGATGGTTTATCTGGACGATTGAGCATGACAATATCTATCTGGCCTGGTATATCCTTCATGGAGGCAATGCGATAGGTATTCCAATCAACACTTGTAACGCGGTTATCGTCAAACTTGATCTCTTCATAAAGAGCACGGCTTATACCTTGCATGATTTGACCTTCTAATGCTGCTTTAACACCAGATGGATTAATAATGAGTCCACAATCCATACCAACAACAATACGCTTGACCCATACCTTACCTGTTTTTTTATTAACCTCGACTTCGCATGCTACTGCAGCGTAAGACTGGTAACCGTTATAAAGCGCTACCCCTCTACCAGTTTGGATATCGCCCGATTTCTTAGACTTGTAATTACTGTCCCAGCCAAATTTTTTAACTACTGCTTCTAAGATCTCTTTTTCTCTTGGCTCTTGTATGTGTTTTAAACGAAATGCCACTGGGTCCATATTGCCTGCCATAGCAACTTCGTCAATAAAACACTCTTGTGCAAAACGCGTTTGCATTTCTTGAGGTGCTCTAAGATGTGCAGTTCTCATCGGCGATGCTTGCTCTACATACGGCGCCACTGTCTCCCACCAATGTACGTGATTAGCAAATTTATAACTTTCCTCTGGAATATTGTAGTTATAAGCTGTCCATTTCTTGTGCCCAGTTTGCATACCCACAAGGGTGTGCTCAGGGCTCTCAGCATTAAATTTAATATCCCAACCATTGAATCCTTTTGCTTTGAATAACCAGGCTGAAACATTATTTTTATCATCTAAACCCGCTTTCATAGAAATAATGGCTGCTGGTCCCTTTGGGCTCCATGCTATCCCTTCCTCTCTTGACCACTGCACTCTTACAGGCTGTCCATACTCTTTTGACAATAACGCTGCTTCATATGGCGCTTCATCTGCATCTGATCGACCGTAAGAACCTGCTCCGTGCATCCATTTTGCTTCCACTTTTTCTGGGTCTATATTTAAAAATTTGGCAATTCCCTGTCTTTGAAAATGTGGCTTTTGTGCATCTGTCCATATCTGCACACTGTCACTCTTCACATCAACAACTCCGCAAGAGGGCGCGATGCGAGCATGCGCTTGAAATGGTGCAAAGTATTCGGATTCAATCACTTTGGCTGAGGTTTTTAGCGCGTCGAATGTAGGTTGTGCGTTGTAATCTTTTTTACCAAAAAACATGGGCACGGCATTTGTAAATGTGGGGGTAGCATTTTTAATGTAGTTATACATCTCTTTGTCACCGCCTTTTAAAGGACGATTTTCTGTTGTCCATTTAACCTTTAATGCCCGAGCAGCTCGCACAGCATCCCACTCGGTTTGTGCAACGACAGCCACAAAATTATCTTTGTGAAACACTTTTACATTAGGCACAAATGCAACTGAATTTTTATCCACTGAAATCACTGAGGCTCCTGCCTGTGGTGGACGAATTGCTCTTCCGTGCAAGAGATTATCAGGACGAATATGTGCTGTAAAGTGCTCTTTCGCCAAGACATGATCCTTAATATCTCTTCTTGCTGCGTCTTTACCTACAATCTTGTAATCAGCAACATTCTTAGGCTTTGCAAGGCCTGTTACATTTAAATCATTACCAATCTTTTTGTTCCATTCCAAACTGGTAGAAAATTCTTTATTCGCGATCAGTTGTGCATAGGTGACTGACTTACTTGGATTATCTTTTATGAAGACTTTGCCATCAACAACATCTAACTGCTCAGGTTTAGCGCCCAACTCTTGCGCTGCGAGGCCTACTAAAACTCGGCGTGCTTCTGCAGCGGCATTTCTGATAGGAACAGCCCCTTGACGGATTCCAGAACTCGCACTACCTCCACCTTGATTAGCGGAACTTCTTGTATCACCAAATAAAACAATCACCTGGCTTAATGGCACGTCTAACTCTTCGGCAGCAATTTGTGAATAGGCAACGTCTAATCCTTGGCCACAATCCATCTTTCCTGAGTTAATGGTCACTAAGCCATCTTTACCTATCTTGATCCAAGTATCTAATTGTGATGGGTTAGGGCCCAATATTTTAGGCGTAGCATTTTGTGCAAGCGCATCAATTGCCGGAAATGCCCCTGATACTCCAACTACAAGGGCGCTGGAACTTTGTAAAAATTCACGTCGTGTAATGTTTGTTGAGTTCATTTTAGCCCCTATGCTTTCATTGTTTCACGTGCACTTTTAACCGCCCTTAAAATGGCGATATGCGAACCACAGCGACATTGCAAGTTATCCAAACCTTGAATAATTTGTTCATCAGTCGCCCGGGGATTTTTTTCTAATAGTGCAATGGACTGCATAATCCAGCCATTCGTACAATACCCACACTGTGCTGCCTGCTCTTCAATAAATGCTGTTTGCATGGGATGCAATTTATTACCTTGAGCCAATCCGTCTAATGTACGAATTTTGGATGCTGGATTAGCAACGGCACTTGTCGGCGTAACACAAGAACGTACGACTTGATTATTAACTAAAACAGTACAAGTCCCACATTGGGCTAGGCCACATCCAAAGCGAGGGCCTTTGAATTTTAATTGATCGGTTAATGTATACAGTAGTGGCTGATCAGATGGGACATCAACTACGTGCGTACTCCCATCAATTTGCAAGGTCATTTTGGACATATTGTCTCCTCGTGTTAATTTATTTTTCTACTTTTACTATCTTAATACTTTCCTGACTTTAGCTGGGGAAATATTTGGCTAACCATTGGGTGATAACGCCCTCAACCCTTGGGTCTGACTCACCCATCATAAAATGCTCCACATCATCAAATAAATGTAATTCAGTTGGTTTTTTGGCTAACTTAAACATTTCAATAGACTCTGATGTGGGTGTCACGGAATCAATGGCGGCATGTAAAATCAGTAAGGGCCTAGGAGCTAACTGAGCTAATTTTTTTTCAGGCATAAAGTCAAAGATACTTTGTGCTGTGTCTACAGAAAAGTCCATCACTGAGTTACTAGGTAATCCTTGTCTTAGGTGCGGTGGAATTGGAACAATGTCAAAACGCGATACCATCATTGGCTTACCATGCTCTTTGCGATATGCTTTTCCAGCAGCCAACATATCTGTAAATTTTTGCCATGCCTCTTTTCCAGGATGCTGGCCTTGTAGTTTTCTGTCACCGTTCCCCCAACCACCAGCAGAAATAACCGCACCAACCCTTGGATCATCCCCGCCTGTATAAATGGCTACTGCCGCCCCAAAACTTGATCCTGATAGGGCAATTTTCTCTGCCTGAATTTCGCTTCGTGTTTGCACATAAGTAATCACGTCTTTAGTGTTCTTGACCTGATCTTCGCAAAGCACCATCCCCAATGCCCCGCCACTCTCGCCACAGGACTGCATATCAAAACGCAAGGCAAAGTATCCTAATTTGTTATATAGAGCACATGGAACTCTTACATTAGCTCCGTCTTTGTTCGACCCAAAGCCATGCAAGACGATGATGCATGGGTACTTTTGTCCTTCAACATAATCACTTGGATAATGCAAAATTGCTGAAAGTAAAATGCCATTTGATGGTATTGAAAGATTTTCTTGCATAAGACGGTCCCCTATAGAATGTTTGTTATATTCGTAGTATAAATAAGAAAAAGAGATTAGTTAGATACATTACATCAATTATTACAATCTTCAATTATTAGAGACAACCCATGAAAATCATTCAAGGCATTGTATTTTTTATCGCATTTCTTTCTTCATCTGCATTTTGTAGCGACTATCCATCTAGGCCAATAAAAATTATTCAACCCCTAGGGATTGGTACGCCTGCTGATATTTTCTCTCGCGCTATTGGACAACAACTTTCTGAAAAATTTGGGCAAGCTGTAATTGTGGAAAACAAAGTAGGTGCCAATGGTGTGATTGGCATGGACGCTTGTGCAAAAGCCCCACCAGATGGCTATACGATTTGCATTCCAAGCTTTAGCCAAGTGTCATTAAATCCTGTTGTTTATCCTAATATTCCTTATGAGCCCTTAAGAGACTTTTCTCCTGTAGTTTTTGTTGGCTTAATTACATCATCTATTTCCGTGAGCTCTACTCTGCCTGTAAATAACTTAAAAGAGCTGATAGAACTTGCAAAAGCTAAACCAGATACGATCAATTGGAGTTCGTGGGGAATTGGTAGCTTTTCACATTTACACCTAGCTTGGTTAGAGAGTACTACAGGGGCAAAGTTTAAACATATTCCTTACAAAACAATTGATCAAGCACTTACCGCAACTCTAGCGGGAGAAACACAGGTATTTATGAATACTCCAGGACTTGTTCAACCACATGTCAAATCCGGGAAATTAAAGACGCTAGCTATTGCAGGCCCTAAACGCTCACCGTTATTGCCAGATGTTCCTACTTTAAAAGAGCAAGGCTTTAATGCGGAGTTTGTTAGTTGGATTGGCGTCACCGTCCCTGTGGGCACTCCAAAGGAAATTATTCAAAAACTCAATATTGAAATGAATAAATCTATTTCCGATCCTAAATTTGTGGAAAAAGTGTTGACGCCTATTTCAGTCGAAGCTGTCGGCGGTACTCCTGAAGAATTTGGGTCTTTTATGAAGTTAGATCGTGAGGTTGCTACTAAACTCGCAAAAATCGCGAAAATTAATGCTAACTGATTGACCTAAAAAGGAACATTAGAATTATTGCTCGATGTGCTTTTTTGAAATGGTGGGGTATAACCAAGCGCAAGATTATCAAATTTCGTAAACTCCCCCTGCCAAGATAATTTAACTGGTCCTATTGGGCCGTTACGTTGTTTACCAATAATCACCTCAGCAATACCCACAGCATCCGTTTCGGGATGATAAACCTCGTCCCTGTAAATGAATAAGATCAAATCAGCATCCTGCTCAATCGCTCCAGACTCTCGTAAGTCCGACATCATAGGACGTTTGTTTTCTCTGTTTTCTAAACTACGATTAAGTTGTGATAATGCCATGACTGGACATTGCATTTCTTTTGCAAGTGATTTTAAGGAACGCGAAATCTCAGAAATTTCAGTAGCACGATTTTCTGATGGCCCACTTCCTTTTCCTGCCATTAACTGTAAGTAATCAATAACGATCAGCCCCACATTTCCATATTTTCTTGCCATTCTTCTCGCGCGAGCTCTTAACTCTAAAGAGTTCAATGAACCTGTTTCATCGATGAGCATCGGTGCTTTTGTTAATAATCCAATCGATTGCGTAACACGTGGCCATTCTTCATCGTCCAACTTACCTGTTCGTAGTCGACCTTGATTAACACGGCCAACAGATCCAAGCATTCTTGAAGCTAATTGGGTTGCAGACATTTCCATCGAAAAAATCAGAACAGGCAAACCTTCTTTGATAGCAACATGCTCGGCAATGTTCATCGCAAACGATGTCTTACCCATACTTGGCCGACCTGCAACAATGACCAAATCACCTTTTTGTAAACCACTTGTCATTTTGTCTAAGTCAATAAAACCTGTAGCAACACCAGTGATTTCATTCGATCCACCGCGAGCATATAACTCTTGTATACGCTCTACCGTTTCTTTCATGAGCACTTCTATCTCATGGAACTCATTTTGGCGACCACCTTCTTGACCAATTGCAAGAATACGTGCTTCAGCTTCATCCAATAAAGTTCGAACACCTTTTTCATGAGAAAAAGCTGAATTGGCAATGCTATCCGCAGTCTGTATCAAACGTCGCAAGATACTACGGTCGTTAATGATTTGCGCATAGCCTCGAATATTTGCTGAACTTGGCGTGTTCGATGCTAATTCATTAAGGTAGCTTATGCCAAAGTTCTCAGCAATACCGAAGGATTTTAATTCTTCATGCACTGTGAGTACGTCAGCAGGCTTATTATCGTTAACTAATTTAGAAATAGCTTGATAGATGATTGCGTGTTCAGATCGATAAAAATCAATCTCTCGCAACAATGGCGCAACAAAGTCTAAGGAGTTGTTATCCAATAACAAAGCCCCTAAGACAGATTGTTCTGCCTCAACAGAATGAGGCGGAACTTTCAATCCTTGAACAGCCCGATCCTCTTCACCCGTAGGAGTCAGTATTCGGAGCGGGCCTGCTTCAGGCATCTGTCTGTTCTGTTGGGTTTGTATGGAAGATTAAGCAGCTTCGCCAATAACTTTTACAACCACTTCAGAAACAACGTCAGTGTGTAATGAAATCACAACAGGGTATTCACCAACAGCCTTCAAAGGACCATTTGGCAGGCGAACAGCACCTTTTTCAATGGTGAAACCTTTTTGAGTTAACTGTTCAGCAATATCGTGATTTGTTACAGAACCAAACAAGCGACCATCAACTCCTGCTTTTTGACGAATCTCAACAACGGTTCCTTGCATTTTTTCACCAATCGCTTGGCTTGCCGCTAATTTTTCAGCCGCAACTTTCTCCAACTCAGCACGACGTGCTTCAAAGTCAGCGATAGCTGTTTCAGTTGCACGACGCGCTTTGCGTTGTGGTATTAAGAAGTTACGTGCAAAACCATCTTTCACACGAACTACATCACCTAAATTGCCTAAATTGGCTACTTTTTCAAGAAGAATGACTTGCATGAATATATCTCCAATTAGTGTTTATGTTGATCAGTGAATGGCAAGAACGCTAAAAAACGAGCGCGCTTGATGGCTGTATCTAATTGGCGCTGATACTTAGCTTTTGTGCCTGTCAAACGAGCAGGAGTAATTTTGCCATTTTCACCAATGAAGTCTTTTAATGTGTCTACATCTTTGTAATCAATTTGATCAACTTTTGCTACTGTAAAACGGCAAAAACGCTTACGTTTAAAGAGCGGGTTTTGTGCCGGCTTCTTTTTGAGATCAATATTTTTTTTACCGAAAGCCATGTTAGTTCCTTTAAATAGAAATAGAAGTTATATGAAAGACAAGAGCTTGACGTCGAATACTCTGGTGCGCAATAAAACCTTGAAAATTTCCTGATTGACCAATTTGCATGTGTTCGAGTGTTTTAATCTCTCCACCTATTGCAATCGCTAGCATGTTTAAATCTACTTTTCGTTCTACTCCCGCTTCAACTACAGTCCCCGAATATGCTAATTGACACTCAAGAACTGCTTGCCCTGCAGGCGTATATCGAATTGTTTCTTTATTAACTAATCTAGCTGTCAGTCGAAAATCATTCAAATGCTGACCAGACTCCGTCATTAAGCTGCAGGCGCCTCCACTTGTTGATTTTTACGAGACTCTTCACGCTGAACTTCCTTCATCATGATAGAAGGCTCAGTTTCTGCTTTTTTCATTTGAATAATCAAATGACGTAAAACAGCATCGTTAAATTTAAAAGCATGCTCAAGTTCAGCAAGCGTTAGCTGATCACATTCAATGTTCATACAAACATAATGGGCTTTTGCTAGTTTATTGATAAGGTAAGCCATCTGACGACGACCCCAATCTTCAACACGATGAACCTTGCCATTGGCTGCAGTTAGTACTGCTTTATAGCGGTCTATCATCGCGGGCACTTGCTCGCTTTGGTCCGGATGGACGATAAATACGATTTCATAATGACGCATCAAACACTCCTTATGGTTAAAAGCTACCTGGGCGCCAGTTCTCTGTTTAAGAACAGTCAGTGTAGCAAGGGTGAAAATTTAAATTCACAAAATGTAAATTAGCCTTAGATTCTATCAAATATAACTACTTTTACCAAGTTCTATTTTGTTTTTAAACACTTTCCTTATAAATAACTTGCACTTAGGAGATAAAACTGTATACAATTACAGTGTGTATATATATTCAGGTGAAAATTTATCATGAATCAGCCATTACCCAAGTTAACAGCCCGTCAAGAAGAAATCTTACAACTCGTGCAGGATTCTATTGCCGAAAATGGCGCCCCGCCAACGCGTTCAGAAATTGCTCAAAGATTAGGCTTTGCTTCAGCAAATGCCGCTGAAGAGCATCTTAAGGCTTTGGCTAAAAAAGGCTACCTCGAATTAAGCCCAGGAACCTCAAGGGGTATCAAAATACGTGAATCACTTCGTCAAACAGCTAAACAACTTACCCTGCCTTCTCAAATGATTGCGCAACTTACCCTACCTTTGATTGGAAGAGTAGCGGCAGGCTCTCCCATCCTCGCTATGGAACATGTCGAAAAACAAGTCCCAGTTGATCCCTCTTTATTCTCTCAAGGAGCGGATTATTTATTAAAAGTAAAAGGCCTCAGTATGCGTGACGCAGGCATTTTAGATGGCGACTACTTGGCTGTTAAAAAAGCCTCTGAAGCACGCAACGGCGATATTGTTGTTGCACGTATTGATGATGAGGTTACCGTGAAGCGTTGGCTCAAAACAAAAACAAGTAAGGGTATACAAATACAACTCATCGCAGAAAACCCTGATTTTGAGCCTATTATTATTGAAAACGATGGTAGAGACTTTTCAATAGAGGGACTTGCTGTCGGACTTATTCGACCTAACGGTCTTTGATAAAAAAACTGGGCAATAGCCCAGTTTTTTACAAGATAATTCGTACTAATTATTTCTTTAAAGGCTCAACAAATGTTTTAGGCGCAGGAGCATCTTTACCTAAAACCTTGAGATCTTTGTTATTTGGGTTAATGCTTGCATTTTGAAGGTTTTTAACTACATCATTACCTAAAGAGTCTGTAGCTGACTTTAGTACTTGCGCACGATTAAACCCTTTTGCTGTTGAAACATCCATGCCTGTGCCATGCGCATCAAATGAAGTGAGTACTTTTTTGGTATCAAAATCTATTACGTCAAACTTCACAGTGGATTTATAACCTTTATTAATTAATTTTTGATCTTCGCCATAAATAAGATTGTCAGAGTTCACAGCGGATACTTTTGTCACTGTACCAACGAGAACATAAGCTGCATTGGCAAAATTACCATTCATGTTTGAAGTTGCATCTTGAACACGGGCTTCTGGTGTAGATGCGTCTACTACTTTTTTATCCATTGATTTTGTTTCAAGAACTGAGTAACCATTTTTAGCTAAAGCTTGACGTACACCAGCAGTTACAGAATTTAAATCAGCAACGCTTATACCCTTTACATCAGAAGCTGCGCCAGCTACATAACCGATTTGCGGTACAGCAATGGTATTAATAATTCGTGGGGTTGTTTTGGGGATATTATAGTTTTCCTGAGTGCGAATCACAGGATTACCTTCGTTAACGGTTACTGCCTTGCTAGGCACTGATTGTGCATATGATACTGAACTGAAAACCACTAAAGAAGCAGCTAAAACAAAGTTACGTGATGACATGAAAAAATCCCCATAAAAAGAATTATCAGTTTATGGGGAAGTTATTAAACTTTATTTACAGCTACATGACAGTTTTAATTTAATTAACGACGCTCAGACTTTCTGATGTCTTTTTCGTCCTGCCACTCGTACGTTCCAGTTTCGTTATTGATGAGTCGTAAAGTAAGATTATAAAAAACATCTTTGACATTTTTATCCGACTTTACGATGGAAGAGATCTCACCTTCAATACGGTACTTAGCACCGTCCATATTGCCAATTTTGCTGGCATTTTCTTTGTTATACATGCCTGAATTCTGGCGCGTTAACTCTCCAACTTGATTAGTCATATCAGTCGCTTTAACAGCAAAACGAACTTGACCACTTTTTAATAACTGCGTTTCAATTTTATTGGTTATTAAGCTTGTATCTATATATTCATTCGTTTTGTTTTTCACAGGAGCTACCGTTACTAATGGCGGCACCGGTGAGTTTATGATGACCCTTGCTTCTAAAAGGGACCTTGTCATCGACTCAGCTAACATTTGCAAATCAGTCACGCCATATGTTGCAGAGATTGTTTCAATCTTATTAGGGTCCTGATAAGAAACCTTTGGTTGAGAGGCACACCCAAACAAAACTAGGCAACTAACTCCGATAAACGTTAATTTCAATTTACATGTATACATAAATCCCTCAGTCTTGATTAATAAGAATCTAATTCAATTTTATATTCAGAAGCTTCTAATGATGGAGCCACACCCTCAATCATCGCAGTGCGACCCTCCGGAATGACAAGGGGCTTCCAAGCCTCATCTCCCCATACTCTCTGACCTTTATCCCCAAACCATTGAAAACGATATTGCACTGGTTTTGAATTGCCGTTATTTTTGATCGTTGCCTGAGCAATCAATAAGCCATTTCGATCAAATCCTTTCATGTCTACAATCTTGATATCGCCAGTCTTTCCCATTTTTACCGAATGCTTATCGATATAAGAAGAACAGCCTGAAATTGCTATAACAAGGCTAATTAAAGCTACTTGTAGTACATTGTTTTTCTTCATTTTTGGACCATTATGGTTAGTTTCATTCGTATTATCGACAAATTTAGCATATTAACGCTTGGGTTCTATGATTGGTTGACCAGATGGCCGAATTAAAGGGGTATTAGGGCTTTTTTGCACAAAAGCAATCGGCTGCCCTAATGATGCATACCCTGCTTGCACATCATTACTGGCCATCATACTGACACGATCCCTAAATACCCGAAGATAGACAACGGTTTTTTCACCCTGAAAACTAAATGATCGACCTACCATCGCCCCACCAGGTGTTCGAATCAACAGATCTTGAACACCATTGGGTATTTGTGCTCGCGTTAAAAAAATATTTGCCGGCAAATTAGACCAATGCCGCACATCCGCTGAACTGATCTCTGCCATTGTAAGACCCGTCATTAAACCAGCGATTGCACCCAGTGTGGCCTGATTAGAGTTATTGGGGTTATTGCCTTGAATCGCTCGTTGGGTTCCGACTTGAGCCAAAACCTGCGCAACAGCGCGACTGGCCCCTCGCAACATATAGCCTGGCATCTCATCACGTAAATCACGCCGCGCCATGCTATCAATGCTAGTGATCAAATTTAAGTTAAGTAACTGACCACCTATTGCTATCTGACCTGGGTTAAATAATTCTGTATTGGGGGCAATATACGGGTATGAAACGGTAGCAAATCTAATTTGACCGCCAATCGGAATAGGAAGATTGACTTTAAAGTTATCAATGAAAGGCAAAAAGCCTGTCTCCACTATAAATAGGGTGTCGGTAGTTCCAGTCGGTGATGTGTTAATCGGCCTGGTACTATTGGCATCAACATTTTTAAGTCCTTCTTGTAAAAAAGGAATCTCTGGCCGCAATTCAATCGCCAATCGATAACCTGGCGCGGCAAGTGAGGGTTCCCGTAATTTTTCAAATATAAAACCTGCTAGGTAATGCGCCGCTGCACTTTGATAGGAGTTTTTTAAACTTAAGGTTTGCGGATCAGAAATTGAGTTAACGGGATAACCATTGATCACGGGATTGCCTTGCATTAACCGATTATCAATAGGACCTTGCATACCTTTAACGCCTTGATTCCTTGCATCGGCAAGCGCTTGATACTTGGCGTCATTAAAACTGGCAACATCTTGTTCGCGTTTTACCATTTTCATGACTTCAACCCTAGCGTTATCCCAGTCGCCTAATAAAACATGATTTAAAGCAATCGAGTATGCCAATAAGCTCCCCTCAAAACCCTTTAAAACATAATCTTTTCCAATACCCTCTGCTAAAAAATACCCGCCAAGACTTGATAAGGATGACTTGATGCTGGCTCGTGTTAATTCATTTTGACGCAGGATCGCATCAGCCGCTAAGAATTGAGCATTACTTTGAGCTAGGCGGTAGGTTCCCATCAAGCGCAAAATACTCCCCTGCTCTAGGTTATAAACATTATTTTTTGAAGGGATGGATTGTTCAATGGCAACAGATGCGGCAGCTAAGTTACCCATAGCAAATATTTGTCGTGATTGATTGACTTTCGTTTGTTGGCTCGCACAACCAGTCAGAATAAGCAATCCGAGGAGAAAGTACAGACGAAAAGTTGTTAGTAAATGGTCCATCTCAATTTATAAATTGTGCTCATTATTTAAAAGCCTACAGGAATTTGATGATAAATCATTTAGATAGGCATAAAAGCCATGAATCGCTTAAAATATGAGCCTATGAACGCTCCACGTACCCTTTTCTCTATTCCAGCTGCCCCTCATCTTAATGCTTATCCTAAATATTGGGCTGAGTGTTACGGTCGCGCTCCTTTTCTGCCGATGTCTAGATCAGAAATGGACACTCTTGGATGGGACAGTTGTGACATTATCATCGTCACGGGTGACGCTTATGTGGATCACCCGAGTTTTGGTATGGCTATTATCGGCAGATTACTTGAGTCTCAAGGTTTTCGCGTAGGAATCATTTCTCAGCCCGATTGGCAATCCGCTGACCCCTTCAAAGCACTTGGTCAACCTAATTTGTATTTTGGTGTTACCGCCGGAAATATGGATTCGATGATCAATGCCTATACAGCTGATCGCAAAATTCGTAAAGATGATGCTTATACCGCTGGCGGTTTAAGTGGTAAACGCCCTGATCGTTGCTCTCTTGTCTACGCACAGCGCTGTAAAGAAGCTTACCCTCAATCCCCCATTATTATGGGTGGCATTGAAGCATCTCTGCGCCGTATTGCGCACTACGATTATTGGCAAGATAAAGTTCGGCGCTCAATCTTGATAGATGCTAAAGCTGATATCTTGCTTTTTGGAAACGCTGAACGTGCTTTGGTAGAAATTACCCACCGCCTTTCTCAAGGTGAAAAAATTCAAGAAATTACCAATGTACGAGGTACTGCTTTTGTAAGGCGTACATCTGCATCTCAATTCCTCGAAATTAACTCAACTGAAGTTGATGAACCCGGAAAAATTGAAGTCGCTATCAATCCCTACCTCATGCCAGATGAGCAAGCTGCAGCCCAAGGGGAGACTTGTGCAAAGTCATCTGACCCGTCAGACAAAACTGTTTTAATTGAACAACCCATTCAGTTTCAAATTCCTAAAAAACAAAAGTTAGAACGTGACTTCACGGTGATTCGACTGCCTAGTTATGAAGCCGTTAAACGTGATGCGGTTCTCTATGCGCATGCTAATCGTGTTCTTCATTTAGAAACCAATCCAGGTAATGCCCGTGCTCTCGTTCAACAACATGGTGAAGGTGCTTCTATTCGTGATGTCTGGTTAAATGCTCCTCCTATTCCTCTGACGACAGATGAAATGGATTTTGTGTTTGACCAACCTTACGCAAGAGCCCCTCATCCAAGTTATGGTGATGCAAAAATTCCTGCGTGGGATATGATTCGATTTTCCGTGAACATCATGCGTGGTTGTTTTGGTGGTTGCACGTTTTGTTCGATCACTGAGCATGAAGGTCGTATCATTCAAAATAGATCCTCAGATTCCATTATTCGGGAGATCGAAGATATTCGCGATAAGGTGCCTGGTTTTACCGGCGTGATTTCTGATCTAGGTGGACCAACAGCCAATATGTACCGGATCGCTTGTAAATCCCCGGAAATTGAAGCGCATTGCCGTAAACCTTCTTGTGTCTTTCCAGATATCTGCCCTAATCTCAATACAGACCACACCCCACTGATTCAGTTGTATCGCAGAGCGCGAACTGTTCGTGGGGTGAAAAAAATTCTTATCAGTTCAGGATTAAGGTACGACCTGGCTGTTAAAGCACCTGCTTATATTAAAGAATTAGTAACCCACCACGTAGGTGGTTATTTAAAAATTGCTCCGGAACATACGGAGTCTGGTCCTCTGACTAAGATGATGAAGCCAGGTATTGGTAGTTATGACAAGTTCAAAGAGCTCTTTGACAAATACTCCAAAGAAGCAGGTAAAGAACAGTATCTCATTCCCTACTTTATTGCCGCCCACCCGGGCACAAGTGATGAAGACATGATGCATTTAGCTTTGTGGCTGAAGTCAAATGGCTTTCGTGCGGATCAAGTACAAACTTTTTATCCTTCACCTATGGCCACCGCCACTGCGATGTACCACACCAATAAAAATCCTCTCAGAAAAGTAACCCGTGAGAGTGAAACTGTGGATATTGTTCGTGGTGAAAAAAGACGTCGTTTACATAAAGCGTTTTTGCGTTATCACGATGCTAATAATTGGCCCTTACTTCGCGAAGCTCTCAAAAAAATGGGGCGTGCCGATTTGATCGGTAACGGCAAACATCAACTTATTCCTAGCTATCAACCTAGGATAGATGGAACGTATCAAAGCGCACGAAGAAAAAATTCTACTGCACCGACCAGCGTCAATGTCAGTAGCCGCGCTCGACTCTCGACCAAGGTAATTAATAATCCGCGTGATTTTACGATTCCTGAGAATGAACAGCGCGCAGCTTCAAGAACGGCAAAAGGAAAAATCCTCACGCAACATACAGGACTTCCTCCCCGTCCAAGTATTCGCACACCGCGTAAAAAAATAAAAAGTTAATTAATATGTGGCAAGTTATTCAAGCATATTGCGCACTGTTCCCTCAAGAAGCTTCCAAACTATTGGGTCAAACCCAATTTTTAGAGTCTATCGAAGATCCATTTCCTCGAAAGCTCTTGCCTGGTCATATTACTGGTAGCGGTATTTTGATTCGTGAACAACAGATGTTGTTGATTCAACACCGTTATCTAAAAGAATGGTTTCAACCTGGTGGTCATATTGATTCTGGTGAGTCTCCACTCAATGGCGCTATTCGCGAGGTCCTTGAAGAAACCGGGTGGCAAACGATCCTCTCACCACTATGCACGAATAACTTACCTTTTGATATCGACGTGCATGTCATTCCGGCAAACCCTATCAAAAATGAGGCTGAACATCTTCATATTGATTTTGCGTATTTGCTAGAGCCTATTCATCATGGCCAAGCTAGTGATCCTGAAACTGTTGCATGGGTTGATTTGAGAACGTGCATAGCACCCCGACTTGCACGTTGCGTAGAAAAGTATCAGCGTCTAAAAAGACCCTAATACGCCAGTTGCCCCAATCACGGCTCCAACTGCTAATAACCACAATATATGAATGTTTGTTGCCCAGACCATTATGACGGTAGCAGATGCAATTAACCAAATTTGCCAATTATGAGCAAGGACAAAGTCTCCTCGTACAATCACCCAACTTGAAACCAACATAGAACCAATCACTACAGCCGCTAACCCTTGCTTAAAGGCAATGACGCCTTGTTTCTCACTGTTTTTCTGTACCCACCGAGTAGCGGTAAAAGTTAAAATACACGACGGAGTCAATGCGCAGAGCAAACACAATACAAATCCCATCACGGCAAATAGATAATGCGAATAGCCTTCTGGTGTGGCATTCATGCCAAAATTCCAGCCCATCATGGCGAGCATCAATGCATTAGGTCCTGGGGATGCTTGTGCCAAAGCAATGCCTGAGGAAAATTGTGATTCACTTAACCACGCATGTTCATCAATAAAAAAACGATGAAATTCTGGAATCAAAGCAATCGCGCCACCTACGGCAAATACTGACATCGAGGCAAATTGCCACATGACGGTCAACCAATCACTCCAAACAATATTCATGGACGATCCTTGGATGGCGGACGGTGTTTAATTTTCAAATAGGTAAGAAATACAGACCCACTTCCCATCACCAGTAATACCGGAATTAAGGGGAACTTAAAAACAGCCATCAAAATAAAGGTACATACGGTAAACGAGATAGCTCCCCAAAATGTGAGGGGATGATTTTTTAAACTACTCGCCATTTTTAAAGAGGTGCCCGCAATAAGACCCGCAGATACTGCCCCCATACCATGCAGAGCACCTGAAATGGCAGGATAGTCCCGAAATTGTTCAAAAAAGACAGCCACTAATATAAGTAAGAGTGCTGGCATCGAAAAAATACCAGCTACTGCAACAAAAGAACCCATCGGACCAAAAAAACGTGCCCCAAACATCACTGACAAATTAACAATATTGGGGCCTGGCATGACTTGAGCAACTGCCCACTCTTCTAGGAATCCCTGGGGTGTAAACCACTTTCGCTCTTCAACTAAAACTCGCCTAGCAACAGGAAAAACCCCTCCAAAGCCCTGCAAAGCTAATCCCGTCAATGCCCAGTAGAGTTCACCAAGTGACTCAGGGCGTGCTTGTGTCGGACTTATATTTTGTTCCATATAATAATGTTTGAGACCTATAACTAAAAGAATATACTAAGATACTATGAAAGCATCCATCATACTTGCCCTTACAACCTTACTTCCATTTTTTACGACTATGACACAAGCTAACCCTCTCCAATCGATTCAATCTGACCTTGCCCCTTCAGGAAAAATAAGAGCCTCAATCAATATTGGCAATCCTATTTTAGCCAAAAGAGATTCTGAAAATACTCAGCCTTACGGTGTATCCATTGATCTCGCCAAAAATTTAGCTAAAGAACTCGGTGTGGAATTAGAACTAGTCGTATTTGATTCTGCAGGTAAATCTGTTGACGCAGTTGCCAATAAAAAGGCAGATTTCGGATTCTTTGCCATTGACCCTGTGCGTGGTAAAGAGATTAGTTTTACACATGCCTATGTTGTGATTGAAGGTGCTTATGTGGTGCCAAGTAACTCGCCTATTAAAGTCAATGAAGAAGTCGATCAAGCCAAACATAGAATTGTGGTTGGTAAGGGAAGTGCTTATGACCTCTACCTCACTCGTGAAATTAAACATGCGCAAATTGTTCACGCACCCACTTCACCAAAAGTTGTTGAATTTTTTGTAAGCGGCGGCTATGAGGTCGGTGCAGGTGTCAAACAACAATTAGAAATGGATTTAAAAACCTATCCTAATTTAAGATTGCTGCCGGGTCGTTTCATGCAAATCAATCAATCTATGGGTGTTAACAAGGATGTCAGTGATGCCACTAAAGCGTATCTTAAAAACTATGTGGAACGTATGAAAGCTACTGGCTTTGTTCAGGATGCGCTGACTAGGCATAGTATTCAAGGTGCTGCAGTAGCTCCTGCACAGTCGGATTGATAAATAGATCGCTATTTAATATAAATAGCGATCTAGCAGTTGCACAACAAAAAAATTCGTTATGGTTTCTATGGTTTTCGAATTTTTAAGGAGTGTACTTTTTGGATAAGTGCGCCACTCTTTTTCGTTACTTCGAAAAGTATCAAATAACTCTTTTTGATACTTCAGATTCATATCTTTTTCATAAGCATAAAACTCAAGCGGGCAATTGATTCTCCTGGCCGCTTTTAATTGTCGCTCTTGATGTGCTCGATGAGTCCCCCATTGCCCAAAAATGGCAGCACTGATTCTTAAATCAGTTGCAACAACTTCGAGCCCATATGCAGTGCCCATCGACAAACCCAAATATCCGATACACCTTGAATCAATTTCAGATAACTCACATAGTGCATCAACAGTAAGCTTCCAATCAAGAACCATCGGCGAGATACTCTCATCGCCATCATTCCATAATTGATCAAATTCTTTTTTTAATAAATCCTCTTCGGTTGTTCCAACACGTCGTTGTCCATGAATAGGCCCATCAATCGCCGCTACGACAAAGCCGTATTTGCCACACATGAGATGCATCCAATCATGAACCTCACTTGCATCTTTGTGTTCAGTTTCTTGATGTCCAATTAAAAGCAGTGGTCGCATCCCAGAAGATGCTTGCGAGTGCCAAACTGTTCCAGCAACAACTCGTTTTTCCTGTTCAACTTCAACCGTAAAACCCCTACTTATAATGCGGGGTTTTAACGAGTAGACTAGGGGCATATCTAAAGTAAGAAATGGCATCGTAATTTATCTGTCATGTGTTTTATGGAATAATTTTTTAACCGTACATGCTTAATATAGTGTGATATTAACAATAAGCCATGAAAAAACCCACCATTAAAAATCCTGTTGCAAAAAATTTAGCAAAATTACATAAAAATGCTGGCGCTCATGGTAAAACTGAAAAAGCAAAACGTAGGTCAGAAACCGTTGAGCTACAAACTAAATTAACTCAAGAATTAACTGAAAAAAAGAAAACTTCCTAAAAGGATGAACCAGGCCGCCCAAGAAACTCCAATTCCTCAGAAGTTGAGGCTCGTCCCAGAATCACATTACGATGTGGGTAGCGCCCAAACCTCTCAATTATGGCTTGATGTTTTTGCTGAGAATTAAAGTACGATTCACATCCGGCTTGTGAAAAATAAACTGTTGAGAACTGATGTATCTTTAAGGATTCACTATGCATCATCGGCATATATAAAAATCCTTTTTGATCAGCGGTAAGCAATTGATTCGCGTTTTGCTCTAAAGCCATTTGGGTTAAAGCAAGTGCTAAGGAATCACTCGCAAATGAAGCAGGGGTATTTCGATACATGTTGCGGGAAAATTGATCCAAAACGATGATTTCAGCAAGGCGCCCGAGCGGCTGCGAACGCCATGTATGTAATTCACATAGATTTGCCTGTCGATGAATTTCGCTAAATCTTTGAATGATCATCCGATCAAATTCAAGAGATTTTTCCCACCATTGTTTAGGGGATATTTCTACAAACCAAAAATCAATAATTGATTCAAAACTGATATTCATTACATCATCCACTTATTTTTTATTAATGTACCAACATAAGATGTCAATTAATCATTCTTTTTTTTTGAACTAATAACCTTTGAGTGGAAATCTTAATCCTCTATAGTAGGAATATATTTATATTTAATTAGGAAACCCCATGCTATCTAATAAGAATTTTCTGAATTTTGTTTGTGTTCTGATGATTAGTCTTTTTGGATTAATTGGATGTTCCAAAAAAGAAGAGCCTAAGGTCGAAGCTCCAGTACCAAAAGATTACTCTATGGAAAAAGGCATTGCTAAAGATGCGTATATCTATGGCTTTCCGATAGTAGACAACTATCGTATTTTATATTCTTTCTTTGTAAATAAAGAAGATTCTCAGTACAAAGGTGAGTGGAATACCATTATTAATACAGATCGTGTTGCAACACCTGAAGATACTGCAATGCAAACGCCAAATTCTGATACTCCCTACTCACACCTCGGGCTAGACTTAAGAACAGAACCAATTGTTATTACTGTGCCAAAGATGGATGCAAAGCGCTATTGGAGTATCCAATTTATTGATCTGTATACCCACAATTTTGCCTATGTCGGTACTAGAACAACCGGCAATGATGGTGGTCATTTCATGATTGCTGGCCCTGATTGGAAAGGTGAGACTCCTAAAGGTATTACAACGGTGATTCAATCAGAAACTCAATTAGGTCTTGGCTTTTTTAGAACTCAATTACTGAATTCAGCCGATCTTCCAAATGTGAAGAAAATTCAAGCTGCTTATAAAGCTCAAACTTTATCAAAATTTCTTGGTGAGGCAGCTACAATGCCGGCGCCAAATCCAGCTCCACCAATCGACTATTTAAAACCCATTAGCCGAGATGATCAAAAGACTTCACCTGAATTTTATAACCTCCTGAATTTTGTCCTGAAGTTCTGCCCGACAAATTCAACTGAGACTGAGTTAATGCAAAATTTTGCAAAAATTAAAGTAAGTGCAGATCAAAAAATTGATTTTGCTGCAATGGATTCTGATCTGAAAAAAGCTTATACCGATGGTATGTTAGACGCTTGGGTATCCTATGAAGACTTTATCAAAACCAAAGTAAATACGGGTGAAGTAGTATCTGGACAAGTTTTTGGTACTCGTGAACATCTACAAAATAACTACATGTTCCGGATGACTGGTGCTCAAATGGGTATCTGGGGAAATTCAAAAGATGAGGCTATCTATCCAGTCTATAAACTGGACTCCAATGGCAAACCTTTAGATGCCTCACAAAATAACTACACCATTCGCTTTGAGAAAGGTCAGCTGCCTCCAGCCAATGCCTTCTGGTCTATGACGATGTATAACTTGCCTGAAAGCCTCTTAGTTGCAAATAAATTGAATCGCTATTTAATCAATTCACCAATGCTGCCAAATCTCAAAAAAGACCCTGATGGTGGCATCACTCTTTATATTCAAAAAGATAGTCCAGGTGCTGCTAAGGAATCTAATTGGCTACCAGCACCCAATGGTCCATTTGCAGCGTTCTTACGGATCTACTGGCCAAAGCCTGAAGCTTTGGATGGTTCTTGGAAAAGACCTGAGTTAGTGGCTACAGAAATTAAAAAACCGTAAGGATTAATATGAAATTTTTTAATCTCAAAAATCAGGCTTTAAACCTTTCTCTAGCAATCATTTTTGCCTCTAGTTCGGCATTTGCACAAGGTTTACCAACTACTGGAACAATTAAATCCAGAATCAGTGACATCAAACTCGATAACGGTTATCCAACTGATAAAACTGCTAAAAAGATCTACGAAGAAATTGATTTCCAACGAGCCTGCCAAGCTTATCTATGGGCCTTACCTCTGATGGGTGTTCGTAATATGCAACTCGATATTAAGAGTCGATTTGGCGTAGGTAATTTTGATTTTATTGATTTCATCAGCTTCCAAGACAAAATGGGAATGCTCACACCGAATGCAACGACTCCCTATTCGATGGCTTACCCAAGTATGAAAGATACAGGTCCATTAGTCGTAGAAATTCCACCGGGTCCAACTGCCGGCGGTATTGCTGATTTTTGGCAACGCCCTATTTCAGACACTGGGCAAACAGGCCCAGATAAAGGTGCTGGCGGCAAGTATTTAGTTCTAGGGCCAAACGATCCTGATATGAATCCGAAGGGTTATTTTGTGGTTCGCTCACCAACGGTGAATGTTTGGATTGCACAACGTGCTCTAGATCCTGATCTCGAAAAAGCAAAAGCTACGATAGCTGCATTTAAAGTTTATCCTTATAAATTAAAGGATAGTCCACCACCTGCTAAACATATTTCCCCAAATGGTAAAGCTTGGGAAGGACAACAAGCTACGGGTCTCAAATTTTGGCAAGATTTATCCGACATCATCCAAGAAGAACCGGTGCATGAACGCGACCGTATGATGCTTGGTATGCTGCAACCCCTCGGTATAGAAAAAGGTAAGCCTTTCAATCCCACAGAGTCACAAAAGAAAATCTTAATCGATGCTTCTCAAGTTGGTGAAGTAATGGCACGAACCATCGCCTATGAGAAACGCTTTGCTGGCGTTAAAGTGTGGCCTAATCGTCGTTGGGAAACTTCTTTATATCTCAAAGAAGTCAACCAAGAAGCGCCTGGATATACTCAGTTTGACGAAAGAGCATCTTGGTTCTATGAGGCAATTGGTGTTTCCGTTGGCATGATGGGTAGAACCGTTGGGGCTGGACAAGTTTATTTAGAGGCCACTAAGGACGGCAAAGGTAATTGGCTCGAGGGAGGTAAAACATATACTATTCATGTTCCCCCTAATGTTCCTGTGGCTCAATTTTGGTCTTTTACCATCTATGACAATGAAACAAGGACTTTTGTAAATACAGGGACGTTACCTGATCGTTCTTCAAGGGCCAATATCATCAAAAACGCCGATGGCTCAATTGATCTCTACTTTGGTCCAAAAGTACCAAGTGGTAAGCCAGAAAGTAACTGGATCAAAACGATTCCAGGCCGTGGTTGGTTTAGCTACTTCCGCTTATATGGTCCATTACAAGCCTACTTTGATAGATCGTTTGTATTACCAGACATAGAACAAATTAAATAAGGAGAACGTATGAAACGTACATTAATCGTTGCAGCGCTAGGTTCACTAGCGTGTGGAAATTGCTTTGCACAGTCTGCCTTTGAAGGACCGTTTGTGCAAGGTGCACTTGGTTATACCAATGTTTCTCCAAAATTTAATGAGACATTGACTGTTGGATCACAAACCGCATCTCCGCAAAATATCAATGCAGATAACTTATCTGTTTTAACGGGCAATGTTGGAGGGGGCTATAACTTTCTCATAGCCCCAAAGTTTTTATTGGGCGTTAGTGTTGATTTTATGCCCATTGCTTCTGGCTCCGCCAAAACAAGTATTTCATTTCCGAACTCATTCGGGGTAGTCCTGCCAAGTTCTATTCCAGGCTCCTATCAAATGAAGAATCCCTATAACATTTCTATTATTCCAGGATATGAGTTATCAAAAGATCAAGTCATTTACGGAAAAGTTTCTTATACAGGTGCGACAGTCATCTATAGTGATGCTGTGACTCCTGCTACTAGCGCAAATATGATTGGATATACACTTGGACTAGGCTACAAACAAGCCCTTGAGAACAAACTCTATGTATTTGCAGAGGGTTTATATACAAAATTCCAGGATCAATCGGTTAGCATGACTGGGCCTGCTGGTATCTCGAATTTCACCCTAACTGCTGGGGCTTCTGGATACACTCTCTTAGTCGGTGCGGGATATCGGTTCTAACTATAACGAAATCAAGGTGCCCTCCATATAGAGCTTTAAACTTGAAGATTCGTATTAGAATTCATATTTAAGTTACCCTCTTTTTAAAGGACTTTAGATGTCAGACCAACATTCTCATATTGATTGGAAGCTGCATGGTGTGCGTGTAGTACCTGGTAATCAGTTAGATACCAATACAGCGCAGACTCCTGGTATGAACCGTGCTGCAGCTATTAATTTAGCCAGGGTCGGCGCTCAAAAACTTTGGGCAGGAACTGTAACTATTCATGCAAATGCTAAAACGGGGGCGCATCATCATGGCGATTTAGAGAGTGTGATCTACATTGTTAAAGGCCGCGCCAGAATGCGCTGGGGGGATCATCTAGAATTTACTGCTGAAGCTGGTCCAGGGGACTTTATTTATGTACCACCTTTTGTTCCCCATCAAGAAATCAACGCTAGCAAAGATGAGGTTCTCGAATGTGTTCTCGTTCGAAGTGACAATGAGGCTATCGTCATGAATCTTGATATTGAACCTGTAGAACATCCTGAAAACGTATTTTGGGTGGATCCGATTCATAAAGACCCTAAAGAATAAATTTAGTCTAAAAGTTCAGGTTTATTTTTTCTAAGCCAATTTTCAATTTGTATCATTAGAAGGTTTGCTTGACGCACTGCTGCATTTGCAAGTGTAGCGCTAACTACGTCCCCAGAGTAATCAATCACATTACGCTGCTTTCGCATTTGATCAAGCAATATCATTTCGTTATTTGTAAGTCCAATCGTTTGCGGTAGAGATTGAATCATTGTTTGATGATGTCCAGGCTTACTTGTTAAAGTCCTGAATCCATTGGCCTGAAGTGCGACATTTGATAATTGCATAATCGCTTTATAAGCCATATCAAATCGACCTTCACTACTCAGGTTAGCTAGTTCAGCATCTTTCAAACTAATCTTGGCTGCATCTAATAAGCGATGAATCAACATTGAATCAGGCTCTATAGCGGCTAAAGATATTCCTATTAAGTTTTTTAATGCCATTATTGCTATGCTAAGAGATCTAAATCCTGTTGAGTTCCTACAACAAATAAACGAGGTTTTGACATTACATCTCGTATAAAAGAATTCTTTTCTTTTAATAATTGTAACCACTCAGAAGACGTAAAAACTTTAGGGTTTATTTCACGAGCCAGGGTTTTTTGCAGTGGATAAAGAACAGATACAACTTCTTCAAAATCAATCATTCCAACAACCATTATGTCAATATCAGAGCCTTCACTTTCGGCTCCACTTGCCATCGACCCGAAGATAAAGGCACTATCAATATTCTTTGATAAGGCTGATAAGCTAGATTTAATAATATCCACTAAGCCACTAGTCTTTCGCAGTATATTTGCTAAATCTTCAAAAATTGGAGAATTCCTATTTGCTGAATAATAATGTTGATGGCCAGATTTTTCAAATTCTAAGATACCGGCTTCAACAAGTTTGTCTAACTCTCTTTTTAGGGTTCCAGGGACAGTATTTGTCATACGGGCTATTTCACGTAAGTAATATTTTTGACCAGGGTGCAGCAATATCAATCCAAGAACTTTACTTCGATACTCTGTAAAAAGAATGGAGGATGTACTCATATCAGCAATTGTTGCCCTAAAAGCAACAATTGTAGTCAAAAAAGCAACTTTATGTCAATTTTTATCTTTTTACGTGGTATGGCCTAAAAGAATGGCTGACTATCTTCGCTTGAAGTTAGTCAGGATGTCATTAAAATTTGGGGTGGCTGATGGGGCTCGAACCCACGACAACAGGAATCACAATCCTGACTAAGTCTTTAATACCTATAACGGGTTCCGGTTAATTTCCTGGAAAATAGATACCTCCCAAGTCATTGATTTATATAGGATCTAATATAGTTTTTTCCAAACTTTTCCCAGTGGATTTTAAGAATTCAATTTAAATCTAGAACTTATTCTATATTCAAGAATAAAGAATGATTGACTAATTTAATGGCAGAAAGTATCATTCTATATTCAAGAATATAGAATGATACTAATCATAATCTGATGAACGCAAAACAACCTTTACTCAAGCCCCAGGATTTAGTGATTGCACTAAAACTTAGCGCAAATCGGGAACGTGTATTTACATTCAACCAGTTAGCTCAAGAGTTAAACATGTCTGACTCAGAAATACACGCAGGTTTTCTTCGAGCCGAAAAGTCTAGGCTTGTTACCCGTCGAAATGGGAAGATGGAATCTGTTGACCCCGCCCTAAAAGAATTTATTGAACATGGTGTGAAATACGCTTTCCCATCCGTAATCGGGGCAATGCAGCGTGGCGTGCCTACAGGAGTGTCAGCACAACCACTCAACCAGTTCTTCATAAAAAATAATGAAGCCCCTTTGGTTTGGCCTACACCAGATGGAAATACACGAGGTCATTCTTTGTTACCCCTCCATCACTCAGTTACAAACTCCATTCAAAATGATAGTAAGTTGTATGAACTTTTATCACTTGTCGATGCAATACGGTGCGGTGCCGCAAGGGAGCGCGAAATCGCAATTACAGAAATCGGAAAAAGACTTTGAACCTTAGCAATGATCCAAATATTGAAAATATTGAGCATATCGCGCAAGCATTAGGTGAACTTCGAAATAGAGTCGTCCTGGTTGGTGGCGCTGTAGTTGGAATACTCATCAACGATACCAATAGACCAGCAGCACGCCCAACTATTGATGTTGATTTACTGGCTGATGTAACAAATCGATCTGATTATTACAAAATTTGTGATGCGCTTCGATTAGCAGGATTCAAAGAAGAAGGTGGTGAAGTCATTTGTCGCTGGATAAAAGATGGTAGATTATTAGATTTAATGCCATCTGATCCGACCATCTTAGGATTTACTAATCGCTGGTATGAATTAGCTATCAAAACATCATTACCAATTACACTTCCAAGTGGCTTGATATTGCGTCATGTATCAGCCCCTCTGTTTATTGCAAGCAAACTTGAATCATTTAAAGACCGAGGTAATGGAGATTATGCTCACCATGATATTGAAGACATCATCAACCTAATTGATGGTAAATCAGACTTATTAGAAGAATTTGTTTTGACAGAAAAAGAAGTTCAAAGATATATCAGTGAGGAATTTAAATCTCTATTATCAAATCCGAGTTTTACTGCACAATTACCTTGGCATCTCAATCCAGCAGGAAGTGAGCAGGACCGTACCTCAATTATTATTGAACGGATAAAACGATTGGTGGAAATTTGATGAGACCGAATCTTCAACCGGAATAGACCTGAATAAATAACATCAATTTTTCAGACTTATTCTGAAAGTCTTTAATGACCTTCTTACAAAAAATGTAATTAAGACTAGACTACCAATTAAGCCCAAAAAGCAAACAAGCTAATAAATATTTGGTTAGGGGAAAGTTATTGGGGTGGCTGATGGGGCTCGAACCCACGACAACAGGAATCACAATCCTGGAC
>JBAXKF010000013.1:0-46735 GCA_037137465.1 Betaproteobacteria bacterium
TTGTGTTGCCCTGAAGCGTTCCGCTGCTAACTGTTGTGCCGCCCGTATAAGTATTACTACCCGTTAACACGACAGCGCCAGAGTTTTGGACCACCACAGAACCTGAGCCTGCGATCGTGCCTGAGAAAGTGCCCGTGCTGGGCTGATCAAACACTACCTTACCGTTGTTAGTGATTGCGCCTTGGATACTGGTTGTGTTGCCCTGAAGCGTTCCGCTGCTAACTGTTGTGCCGCCCGTATAAGTATTTACCCCAGACAACACAGTCGTACCTGTGCCAGTAAAGTTCAAACTACCTGCGCCTGAAAAGACCCCCGACAGCGTTGCAGTCCCAGTTGTTGGGCTTTGAATCGTGCTCGTGCTCGTTACGCTGAAAGCAGTGCTCGAACTGTTCGCATTATTTAAAGTAAGTGTGCCGCCAGCTAGGATGGGGGCGGACGTCACACCCACATTACTGAGTCCAGTCGTGACATTAGCACTGATGGAATTCGTAGGACTCACCACCAAATCCCAGATACTAGTGCTACCCGATGCGTTCACCAACTGCCATGCATAGCCGCCTGTATAAGTGCCACTTAAACTGCTGCTTGCAATATTGCTTGACGTCAATCCGGTTAGCACTGAGCTGTAGGTGCCGGCCACGAGGGTTGATGCTGGCACAGTGCTAACGCTGGTATTACTGAAGATACCAAAAGTCAATATTGATTGCCCAGGATTAGTAACTGACAATTTCCCATAGTTGGTCGTGGACGCAATGATGATTCTATATGTCGTCGGCAGTGTACCAGAATAAGACAATGCATACGAGCTAGCACCTTGCCGGTTGTCTAGCGCTGCTATTGTTCCTGAGTTTATCAGCGCGTTGATTGTCCCTGCGTTGACTAATGACAGACCACTAGTCCCAGCTGAAATTGTTCCAGCATTGTTCAAGATTCCAATCGTCGCACCCGGGTTGTTGACCATCGCGCGCCCGCTTCCAGTATTTTGAATCGTCCCAGTTGCTCTATTTGTCAAATTTGTAATAGTGCCGTAATTGGTCAAAGCAGAGACCGCACCAGCGGACGTGATTAGCCCATCATTTGTTAGCGTACCGATCGTCCGGCCGCTAGAGTTATAGATGGCATTGCTGCTACTGCTTGAGATAATCCCGCCACCGCTGTTCGTGAGAGTGTTAATCGCGCCATCATTGGCTATCGCTGCGTACAAGCTTGATGTGATACTCCCCGCATTTGTTAGAGCTCCGATCGTGCCGCTGTTGTTAGAGATGGTATTGCTAATGCTGCTTGAAATGGTCCCAAAGTTCGCGAGAGAAGTAATCTCGCCGCCACTATTAATATAAATCGTTTGGTTGCCCGATGTGATACTCGCCGAATTAGTTAGGGTCCCTAGAGTGCCAAACACCCTAAAGGCTATAGCCGAGCTGGCACTCACAGTACCGCTGTTATTCACAGCGGTGACGTTGTTATTAATCAGAACTGCCGGAATACCCGTTGTGGAAATTGAACCCGTTTCAGTGATAGTGAGTGTGCCTGAGGTCAGGGCGCATTGTGTTGTAACAGCCGTACTGATTGTTCCCCCACTGGAATTACATTGTTGCGCCATAGACGAAGTGTGAAGCATCCCCAGCGCGATAGCGAATATTGATAAAAGCCAGTTGCGCTTCAAGTACAGCCCATACTGAGTGATGGAAAACATGACTTGTTTACCCTCAAAATAATCAACTCGACAAACATCGTTCATGCTTCATTTCCCTTATAGGATTAATTCCAAATGGACTACTAAAAGTATTGAAAAGTAATTATTTGATAAAAACTTAATGGTGAATTTTACAAATTTTCAGTAAATAAATACAGAATTTTTTGTATTTTTCATACAGTAAATTGATGACATATTGAAGTCATGAAATAGTCTGCTGGTTACTTGAGAAATACCTGACTTGTATTTTGGTAAGGCGTCTAATAAAGATAAGTGGAACGTTTACTTTTTCGGAGCAACAAAAAAACTAAGTAGGTTGTTTCACCATAAAAAAACCCCCATAAAAGGGGGTTTCATCCAACTTTGGTGCCCGAGGCCGGAATCGAACCGGCATGCATGTTTTATATGCGGCAGATTTTAAGTCTGCTGTGTCTACCGATTTCACCACTCGGGCACGCGAAGGCGTAATCTTATCATACTTTAAGGGGGCAAACCCTTAGTGTTTTAATAAATACTTATGGTTACAATGATATTTCAGTAAAGTATCACAGTAAATTTTTACTTTGTGGAAATAGGCCTGTTGAAAAACAAGTCTATTTTTTTTGTAACTTTTGTGGAGAATGTATGAAATTTAAAATGCAACTGTCAGCAATCGCTATAGCAGCTTCTTTATTAAGCGCTCCAGCATTTGCTCAAACAATCAAAATCGGTGTAACCGGCCCATTTACAGGCGGCTCTTCCTCTATGGGTGTAAGTATGCGTGATGGTGTGCGTCTTGCTGCCAAAGAAATTAATTCAACTGGTGGTGTATTAGGCCGTCAAATTGAACTGATCGAACGTGATGACCAGGCTGATAATGCCCGCGGTATTACGATTGCTCAAGAACTCGTGAATAAAGAAAAAATTGTTGCTGACGTTGGCTTTATTAATACCGGTGTTGCTTTAGCAGCCCAGCGTATTTATCAAGAAGCAAAGATTCCAGTGTTCAACAACGTTGCTACTGGTACTGTTGTGACACGTCAATTTGACAAAGAGCCAGCAAACTATGTTTTCCGTAACGCTGCTCGTGACGAAATCCAAGCCCCAATGATCGTTCAAGAAGCAATTGATAAGCGTGGCTTCAAAAAAGTAGCGATTTTGCATGATTCTACGAACTACGGCGAACTCGGCAAAACTGACTTATTGAAAGCTTTGACTGCAAAAGGTGTTACTCCCGTTGCAATTGAAAAGTTCAACATAAAAGATACCGATATGACTTCTCAGCTCCTTAAAGCAAAAGAAGCTGGTGCTGAAGTCATCTTGACTTACGCTATCGGACCTGAACTTGCTCAAATCGCGAATGGTATGGCCAAACTCGGTTGGAAAAAACCAATGATTGGTTCATGGACTTTATCAATGGCTAACTTCATCGATACAGCCGGTAAAAATGGTGAAGGCGCTCGTATGCCACAAACCTTTATTCAAGAAGCGAATACCCAAAAGCGTAAGGCCTTTATTGATGCTTACCTCAAGGAATTCAAGCCAAAGAATAATCGTATCGATTCACCAGTATCAGCTGCCCAAGGTTATGACTCTGTCTACTTGTTAGCCTCAGCAATCAGACAAGCTGGTTCAACTGATGGTGAAAGAATTCGTGAGGCGCTAGAGAACCTCAACGAAAAAGTGGTTGGTATCGTTACTGTTTACGACAAGCCATTTAGCAAAACGGATCATGAAGCGATTACAGATAACATCCCTGTGATGGGTGAAGTGAAGAACGGCAAAGTGGTTTATGCCTATCAAGAAGATGCTGATAAAGGTTCCGATATTCGCTTGAAAAAGAAGAAGTAAGCCTTAAAATCTCAGGAAAGCGCTACTTTTTGTAGCGCTTTTTTGTTTTTCTGTTGATTTTATTATTATAATTCCGTGTTGTTAATTATTTTGTAACTCTGCTCTTGTAAATCTTCGGAAAAAATCCATGGAAATTCTGATTCAATTAATCTTTAGTGGCATAGCACTAGGCATGATTTATGCGGTAGTTGCCTTTGGCTATCAACTCACCTTTGCCACTTCTGGTACTTTAAACTTTGGCCAGGGCGAAGCTTTAATGCTTGGCGCTCTTGTAGGCTTAACGTGTGTTGATACTTTGGGTATCAACTTTTGGCTGATGATTCCCCTCGTTTGTATATTTGGAGCCCTCCAAGGTAGTTTGGTTGAGGTGGTTGGCGTGCGTCCTGCGATTAAGATCAAATCTGAATTTGGCTGGATTATGTCCACGATTGCTCTAGGTATTATTTTCAAAAACGTTGCTGAAAATGTCTGGGGTCGTGATGATCTTCGTTTTCCATCCCCCCTTCCTGAAGAGCCTTTTCAATTTTTAGGCGCTAATATTCTCCCAATGGAAGTTCTCGTGGTTGTAGGTGCGCTTCTCATGATGTTGTTAGTGGAGTGGTTTAACCGTAAAACAATTTACGGTAAAGCAGTTGTTGCGACTTCGAACGATCGTGATGCTGCAGCACTCATGGGTATCAATACGGGTGTTGTCATTATGTTTTCTTATGCCCTATCCTCCATCACCGCTGCTTTTGCTGGTGTACTCATCTCTCCTTTAACCTTAACTGGCGCCACAATGGGTGCCTCTTTGGGCTTAAAAGCGTTTGCTGTGGCAATTATTGGTGGTCTTTCTAGTGGTTTTGGAATTATTATTGGTGGTCTGATTTTAGGGATCGCTGAAACTACGACTGGTTTTTATATCTCTACCGGATATAAAGATGTTCCGGGTCTGTTACTACTCCTGCTCGTCCTCGCTCTAAAGCCATCTGGTTTGTTTGGTAAAACTGCGATCAAGAAAGTTTAAGTTTATGAATTTATCAAAAATTATCGCCATTGTCCTGGCCCTCATCGCCCTTTTTGCTTTTCCGGTCTTTTTGAACAATGACTATTACATTCATTTAGGCACAACCATCCTTATTTATATTATTTTGCTGTTTGGTCTGGATATCGTGGTTGGCTATACCGGTCAGGTTTCTTTAGGTCATGCTGGTCTTTTTGGTGTTGGTGCCTATACAACTGGCGTACTCTTTTTCCACTTGGATATGCCTTTTTATGTCACGGTGCCTGCCAGTATTGCAGTCACTGCTTTTTTTGGTGGCCTGTTAGCTTTGCCAGCATTAAAGGTTATCGGTCCCTATTTAGCGATGGTCACTTTAGCTTTCGGAACCATCTTACAAATTTTGATTAATGAGATGAGCTTCTTAACTGAAGGCCCAATGGGTATCAAACTGTTAAAACCTTCATTATTTGGCCCTGAAATGGGTGAGCGTGAGTTCTATTGGGTAAGCGCTATCGCCATGATAGTGGCTTTAATCGTCGTCCACCGCATCTTAAAGTCTCAATTAGGCCGTGCTTTTGAGGCCCTACGTGATAGTCCTGTCGCTTGCGACTGTATGGGCGTCTCTGTCTATCGATATAAGGTGTATGCCTTTGTGATTAGTGCTGGTTTTGCTGGCTTTGCTGGCTCAATGTACGCCTACTCTGAGAAGTATATTTCTCCGAATACGTACAACAACGAACTCACTGTCCTGTTTCTTCTCGGTATTATCATGGGCGGTAGAAAATCACGTCTAGGCGCAATTCTCGGTGCGGTGATCATCGTTCTTCTGCCAAAGCTGCTTGATGATATTAATCTATTCAGAATGGTTGCCATTGCCCTCGCAGTTCTTGTTACGCTTGGCTCTGCCCTTGCTCTATCCAAAGGGATCACCACACGTAAAAAAGTCTTCGCGCCGGTTGTTGGAACGATTGCTTTAGCGCTTTTCTCTTTATGGCTTGAGAACATTACTGATTGGCGTCTAAGTATTTTTGGTGTCATGATTTTATTGGTGGTTTACTACTTGCAAGAGGGTATCGTTGGGTTCTTCCGCAACTTCACTAGTGCACTAAGAGCCAAAGTGGTTCTAGCACATGATCTTTCAGCAACTGCTGGGGAAACATCTATAAACGTGATTCATCAGGCTGCGGTCAAAGATACAACTGCACCAATCCTCACGATTGAATCTATCTTGATGCAATTTGGTGGCTTAAAAGCCTTGAATAATGTTGATATAACAATTAAACGTGGCACGATTCATGGCCTCATCGGCCCGAATGGCTCTGGTAAGAGCACAATGATGAATGTGCTGACTGGTATTTATATCCCAACTGCTGGTGATGTGAAGTTTGAGAGTAATAGCGTGGTTGGTAAAACTTCTTCAGAGATTGCTTTATCTGGAATCGCCAGAACTTTCCAAAATGTTCAGCTCTTTGGTGAAATGACTGCTCTTGAAAATATTTTAGTTGGCTTGCATCATAGCTTTAACTCAAATCTCTTGGACGTGGCACTGCATTTACCTCGCTTTACTAAAGAAGAAGCCTCTGCTCGTGAACGTGCTTTAGGTCTACTTCATTTTGTCGGTTTAGATAAATTAGCCAATGAAGAAGCGCGTAATTTACCCTATGGTAAACAACGCATGTTAGAAATTGCTCGCGCACTCGCCCTCGACCCTAATCTTCTGTTATTGGATGAGCCTGCCGCTGGTTTAACGGCTCCTGATATTAAAGAATTACTCACCGTCATCAGAAAGATTCGTGATCATGGCATTACGATTATTTTGATTGAGCATCATATGGATGTGGTCATGAGTGTTTGTGACAAGATTTCGGTTCTTGATTTTGGGCAGAAAATTGCCGAGGGTGTTGCTCAAGAAATTCAAAAAGATGAAAAAGTTATTGAGGCCTATTTAGGCGGTCAGTCAGCTTAAGCGCCAAATAAAGGGAATCTTATGTTATCCATTAAAAATCTCAAAGCAGGCTACGGTAAGGTTGAAGTCTTACATGGCATTAGTATCGAAGTTCCAAAGAGTCAAATCATTACCCTCATTGGTTCAAATGGCGCTGGTAAAACAACGACTATGCGCGCCATTACTGGCATGATTAAACCAACTTCTGGGGAAATTACCTTAGGCTCTGAAAATATTACCGGCTATGACTCCCATCGTGTAGCTCGTCTAGGTCTTGCCCACTCCCCTGAGGGCCGTCGTGTTTTTTCTACGATGTCTGTGACAGATAATTTATTGTTAGGTGCTTTTCCTCGTCTGACTGGGAGTCGTCCAAAAGGTGATGTGAAACATGATCTTGAAAAAGCAATGGAACTCTTTCCACGCTTAAAAGAAAGACGTACGCAATTGGCCGGCACTTTATCAGGTGGTGAGCAACAAATGCTTGCGATGGCGCGCGCTGTGATGCTCAATCCAGATGTGTTCTTGTTAGATGAACCTTCTATGGGTCTTGCACCAATTTTGGTCGATGAGGTGTTTAAAACAATTCAGCGTCTCAAAAGTGAAGGTGTGACGATGCTTCTCGTTGAACAGTTCGCCGCAGCTGCTCTGAATGTGGCAGATTATGGTTATGTTCTTGAAAATGGCCATATTAAAGTTCACGGGCCGGCTGCGCAACTCAAGAATGATCCTGCCGTTATCGCTGCTTACTTAGGTGGTAGCCACTAGGCTTATTTCTGACCCATAAAAGGGGGCAGATGCCCCCTTTTTTCTATTTTAGCCCTCAAATCCAATTGTCGTCCTAAGCGTAAACTACTGAAATAATTGGATTTATTTCAATTTATGTAAAATTTAAGTTTCAAACTTAAATTTTACATATTATCTAATTTGGATTTTGTACCAGACATTCAGCATGTTATTAAAGAGGCTTACAATCAACAGATTGCTCAACTATTAACCATGAACTTTTCACCCCTTCTCTCCGCCTTCTTTCGTATAGGTAAATATTTCTTTTGGCTTGTCCTTGCGATTGGATTACTCTTGGGATCTTTGATTGCGCTCTATTCTTTTGAAGTCAAAAGCGTACCTAACGGATCTTTTAAGAACGCCTCTTTGCGAGATAAAACTCATATTGTTTTTGATCAAAGCGATGTGGCACACATTGATGCTAAGTTTGCCAATGATGCTTATTTCGCTTTGGGTTATTTACATGCTCGGGAGCGTACTTGGCAAATGGAGTTTAATCGTCGCTTGGCCTCAGGAACTTTATCTGAAATCCTCGGAGAAAAAACGGTTGGTATTGATCGTTTCATGAAAACCGTTGGTATCCGACGCGCAGCTAGAGCCCAATACGAAAACTTACCTAGCTCTACACAACTTGCCTTGGAAGCCTACTGTAATGGTATCAATGCCGGTTTTGTGGATCTTGGCTGGGCATTGCCGATTGAGTTTTTTTTAACAAACTCAAAACCCTCGCTTTGGACGCCAATTGATAGTGTGAGCTGGTCTTTGATGATGGCTCTCGATTTGGGCGATAACTGGGGTCGTGAATTTTCAAGGCTGGCGCTTTCGCAACATCTCTCAACAGAAAAGATTTGGCAAGTAATGCCCCCTTATGTCGGTGAGCAAGCTGCAACGAAGATCGATTTTGCCAAGATGTATCACGATGCCAATATCTTTTTACCAAAAGAGTCGGCGCAATCTGAAGTGAAGTCTGTTGATCATCTCTCTGCGTGGTTACCACAAGCTTCTGAAGGAAAAGGCTCTAATAATTGGGCGGTTTTGGGATCAAATACTCAAAGTAAGAAACCTTTATTGGCTAATGATCCTCATCTTGGCTTATCAAGTCCATCGACTTGGTACTTCGCTCACCTTCAAGCAAAAGAATTAAATGTGATCGGGGGAACGATTCCTGGCTTACCTGGCGTGGTACTAGGCTACACACCTAAACTAGCTTGGAGTTTTACAAATACTGCCCCCGATGTGCAAGATCTTTATATTGAGGCGATTCATCCACAAAACTCTATTCAATATAAAACCCCAAAAGGATACGAAGCATTTAAAGTCCGTCGGGAAAGTATTTTAGTCAAAGATGGTGAACCGATTCATTTTGTGGTTCGCGAAACTCGGCATGGTCCGGTGATCTCTGACGCTTACCCTGAGGCTGCAAAAGTACTTGATACGAAACGTTTTGTTCTGGCGCTGCGTTGGACGGCCCTTGATCCGCAGAACCAGTCTATTCGGGCATTAATTGATATGAATAAAGCAAATTCTCTAGAAGAGTTACGAGCTTCTTTAGAACATTACTACGCTCCAATGCAAAACGTTGTCATGGCTGATACGGATGGTCGTATTGCGTTTGCGGTCGCTGGAGTAGCGCCAAAACGTATGAAGGAGCAAGGTCTGATGGGCGTTACGCCTAGCTTTGGCTGGGATGCAAGTAATGACTGGAAGGAATATCTCAAACCTAGTGAGCTACCTCACAATTACGCGCCTGAGAAACCCTGGATTGTGACTGCGAATCAAAAGGTTGAGGATCCGTCCTCACCATTTACTTTGACAAACGATTGGACAATGCCCTATCGCGCAAATCGTATCGAAGAATTACTCAAAAAAAACCCGCGTCATGATATGAATTCGATGATTGCGATACAAAATGATACGGTTTCATTAGCAGCTAAACCTCTCTTGAGCCTCTTCAAGCAAAGTCAGTCTTCCCATCCGCTTGCAGCGCCTGCTTTGATTGAGATAAAAGATTTTGAAGGTGATATGCAGGCCAATAGTACTGGGGCTCTTATTTTTAATGTTTGGGTCGATCAAATGACCCGTTTAGTTTTTACTGCGCCACTAAGTACTTCTTTTGAGAAGATGTATTCTCAAAAAGGATTACGAGATGGTCTTTTAAATGTGATTGAACATCACCCAGCGCAGTGGTGCCAGTCGCCAAATTATCCGGAAATAAAGAGCTGTGCACAACTGAGTAATGTGGCCTTTGATAAAACTTTAACTTACTTGGATAAACGCTACGGAAAAGATATCCAAAAATGGCAATGGGGAGAGGCACATGTTGCTATCGGCGCTCATAAACCTTTTGGTCAGGTGCCTTTTTTAAGTTCCTTTTTTAATTTAAAAGTAGGCTCTGCTGGTGATGGTCAAACCGTCAATGTGGGTAAGATGAGCTTTAGCAATACGAAAGAACCTTATGGATCAAGTGTTGCTCCTGGCATGCGCGCCATTTATGACTTATCGCAACTCAATTCCTCAATTTTTATTGGCTTTGGTGGCCAATCTGGCTGGGTCCAAAGCCCTCGTTATAAGGAATACACTAGCTTATGGTCCAAGGGCAATTATCTCCCAATGACCATTGAGCCCAAAGAGTTTAAGCCTTATAAAATAGAACTGAATCCTCGTTAAGTTTTTAATGGCTTTTTCTAGGAGTAATTTTTAATTTCTAAATATTCACTCTGAAATACTGCCATGCGAAAAGCATCTCGATAGATGCCATCAACAAAAAACTCCTTAATTAATAAACCTTCTTTTTTAAATCCTAATTTGGCATATACATTCATGGCGCGCTCATTTTCTGCATCGACCACTAAATAGAGCTTATGTAAATTCAGGGTTCGAAAGGCATAATCCATCGCCATCTGTGAAGCAATAGTTGCAAAACCTTTTCCTTGATGATTTGGACTAATAATAATTTGAAACTCAGCACGTCGATGAATGTGATTAATCTCGACTAACTCTACCAATCCGACTGATTTTTTTTCTAACTCAACTATAAAACGACGCTCGCTTTGATCATGGATGTGTTTTTGATACAGGTCTGATAATTCCTCAAAAGCTTCATATGGCTCTTCAAACCAATAATGCATAACAGTTTCGTTATTGTCTAATTCATGCACAAAGCGCAGGTCTTCACGCTCAAGTGGCCTTAGTTTTAATTGATCTTTCATGAACCTATTCCCAATTTAAATTATATTTTCCATACTTTGATTATGCTAAATTGACAAGGCATCATGATGATTAACTATCAAAGTGCTCACAAGTAACAACACATTCTTTTTTTGCCACTTATTACACAGTATTTTAAATAACATGATGAGTTACCTCTGTCATATCGATGGCTTATCATTCATTTATCATTCATTACGATAATCGTATTTTTACTTCACAAATAGGTCATTCATGAACACTACCAAATCTTTCAAAATGATTTATTCTTTAATTGCTTCCCTTCTTATCTTTCTGCTTGCAGCCTGCAGTTCAGCTCCACAAAAAACTCAATTAGCTGCTCCTAATTCAGGATTTTTGCCAAACTATGAAATTTTAAAACCCGTAGCAATCAAGGATCCTGATGTTCATTTGTGGCGCTATAGAAAAAATGATATTCCTGCGAACACGTATCAAGCAGTTATTGTTGATCCCATCGTGATTAACCATGAACCAAATCAGAATCTCACTCCTGAGGTTTTGGCTTCAATCAAAGCTGAATTACAAAAAGGTATTCTGGACTCCGTTCGTAACCGTGGCTTTAAGGTAGTGAATCAACCGGGTCCTGGTATCGCGAGACTAACGGTCGGTATTACTGGTGCTGACTATGCGAACGACGGTAGTCTTAGACCCCGCGATTTCACCCCTATTGGACTTGTTACAAATGCAGCTAGTCGTGCCACAGACTTAAACTCAAAGATTCCTGCAATGATTTTGGAAAGTAAGGTAGTCGATAGTCAAAGTAAGGATATTCTGAATGAGGCCTTGATCACCATCAAGGGTGAATCCTTTAGAACGGGCTCTGGCTCCATTGATTCTTTTGTAGAAATGACTAAAAAATCTATTCTCTTGGCACTGCAAAACTGATACAAGTTTAGGTTGGCATTTTTCAATCATGCTGTGGAATACAGATACAGAATAAGCCAGAAAATAGTTAGCTGTGTAAAAGAAACTTCATTGCATTGTAAGAATTACAGAATGATTTGAGTGTAAAAATAGAAGTTCAATTAGGGGTTAATCTTATTTATTGGGTAATCTTAATGAATTGCAGACAGTTAATTAGTAGTATTTAAGAATACCTTTTCATTACATATCCTTTCTTTGGATTGTAATAAAACAACACTAAATCATTTACTGGATTTTTTAAACGATTTAAAAATCAGATTAAGTTTATCCACTTCTTAAAATGCCAATTCATGTTTACGTCCAACAGTAATAAACTCTTGCTTAGATTTTTAGACCTAAAACGCGTGCTGCATTGCCACTTAAGATAGCAATGCGTTCTTGATCTGACAAGCTTGGGGTTTGCATAATGTGATCAACAGGCTGCTCTGACCATGGTATTGGATGATCAGATCCAATCATGATTTGACTTGTGCCAACCTGTGCCGCTAAATGTCTTAATGCCTCTGAGGTAAAGACTAAGGAATCAAAGTACATTTGATTAAGATATTCTGTGGGTTTTTTCTTCAGGACAATATTAGGGTCACACATCGTGGGTGATACTGTGCAACTATGATCTGATCTTGGCGCATACGATGGCAGATATCCTCCACCATGTGCTGCGATAATTTTTATTTTAGGAAACTTATCTAAAGTACCGTCAAAAATTAAATGCTGTAATGCAATCGTTGTGTCTAAAGGATTACCAATTAAGTTTGATAGCCAACCATTCCCCTTAAACCGCGAGGCTAATTGTGGTGTGCTTTGTGGATGTATAAATAACGCCACATCTAATTCTTGCGCCTTTGCAAATACGGGGTGGTATCTTGGGTTTGAAAAATCATCGCCATTCACACTACCGCCAATAGCCGCTCCAACTAGCCCATGTTTCTTGATAGCTTCTTCAAGTTGTTCAACCGCCAAGTCCGGAAATTGCATCGCCAAGGATGCAAAGCCTGCAAAGTGCTGCGAATTTTTAGCGCAGAGCTCTGCTAAATTTTTATTGTTGATGTCACATATGGCTTTGGTCGTTTCTCGGTCCTTTTTGTACCAATACGGATTAATGCTCAATACTTGCATATCAACGCCCTGCGCCTGCATTGCAGCAATGCGCTCATCAACTTGAATGAAATTTTTGGTTTGTCCCCGAGTTGGCGCTAATACGGACTTGGCATCTGCACCCATTAAATCAATTGCCTCCTGAAAATAACAGTGCGCATGCACATCGATTGCCTTGATTCTTTTTCCTTGAATCATGAGGGGTGGTCTTTGGGTTGGCAGATTTTGTGCCTGTGCACTACCTAAGATGCCGCAAGAACAAAATGTCAAGCCCCCAAGTGCCTTGACTCCCGTATTTAAGAATTGCCGTCTATTTAGCATATCGCCCTCTTGTCTCTAATTTTTTTATTTGAACTAACGTGATTTTAGTATCACTGTTAAAGAGTATATTATCCTTGCACCACGGTGGGCGGATTATAGAGCTGTTTGGGCATAAAACCAGTCTCCACCACTTCCCTTACACCCTAAGAATCCAGCTTTATCTAGAAAAATATTATCCCTAAGTCCATGGATAAGCTTATTTGGAAATTATTTTGGTCAAGATACTTTTATAAATGGCTATTTCTTAGCGGTTAAATAGTAAGTTTGGATTTCACCAAGACCTTTACATTCAACAAGACCGCGCTCCTCTAGGACGAAGTTAGGCGCTAATAAATCATAGGTAGCTGTACTCACCTGAATCCGTCCATGCTCAGACGTTGACTCCATGCGGCTCGCGGTGTTGACTGTATTACCCCACAAGTCATAAGAAAACTTCGTAAATCCAATCACCCCTGCCACAACTGGTCCAGAATTTAATCCTACCCGCATATTGACACTCACATTCTGAGTCTCATTAAATTCTTTTAAATCATCAAACATGCCTAAAGCCATTTCAGCAACTATATCAGCATGATCGGAGCGTGGAATGGGTAATCCTCCCACGGCCATGTAAGCATCACCAATCGTTTTGATTTTTTCAATGCCCAACATCTCAGCACGGCGATCAAACCTTGAAAATAAATTATTGAGTAATTTGACTAACTCCTGCGCAGACTTGCCGGCAGACATATTGGTAAATCCGACTAAATCACTAAAAATAATAGTGACTTCTGGATAGCTTCCTGCAATATTGGACTCGCCTTTTTTGAGCCTATCTGCAATGGGGCGGGGCAAAATATTTAACATGAGTTTTTCAGTTTTCATCTGCTCAATATTTAAACGCTCTTTTTCGTCCTGCAACTGCACAATCCGCTCTTTATCAATATCGCGTAGCCGCTTTTTCTCAACTGTTGAATAAATCCTAGCACGCAACAAAACCGGATTAAATGGCTTGGGTAAATAATCTTCAGCACCAATCTGGATACATTCGACGGTCTTTTCTATTTGTTCAGCACCGGACACCACTATCACTGGTAAGTAATTCAGTTCTGGGGTTGCTTTAATTACACGTAAAACCCCTAGGCCATCGAGCTCTGGCATTTCCATATCTAACATCATGAGATCAAACTGATTAGCACGAGCCTTCTCGATGGCGTCAATGCCATTTTCCGCTTCTGTAATTTTGGTTATTCCAATAGCATTCAATTCCCGTATCAATAATTTACGTAATGTTCGACTATCGTCAACCACTAAAACTTGAATCGTTTTTGTAAGCTCTACTATCTCTGGAGCCACCTTGTGTTGCACTAATGATTTATCTTCTGACGCGTCACTCATTTTTTCCTCAATTTACTAGATAATTTTTTTGTAATAGGAAACTTTTGGCAATTGAACTACCTGAAAGGTGGTATCAAATAAAATCGATTCTGAGGAGCCAAGCATTAATACTGAATGTTTATCCAACATCTGTTGATGAAGTTTTTTGACTAATTCATTTTTAGCCGCTTGATTAAAATAAATCATGACATTACGTATCAATATCAAATCAAATTTTGGCATCACAGGCCAACGTTGTACTAAATTAACGATATCAAACTTAACCATTTTTTTGAGATCGTCAATAATGACGAAGTTCCCATTGGGCAACTTTTTAAAGTAACGCCGAATTTGGTCGGGTGATAAACCTCGTTGTAACTCCGTCGGGTTATAAATACCACTCTGGGCTTTATCGATCACATTTTGGGCAATGTCGGTGGCAAATATATTTAATTTCCAAGAATTTAATTCTGGGAAATTTTCTTTCATTAAAATCGCCAAACTGTAAGGTTCTTGTCCTGTGGACGCTGCAGCACACCAAATATATAACTCTTTAAGACCTCTTTTAGCATTCATTAAATCAGGCAAAATATTGGTTTTTAATGCATCAAATGGAAAAATATCCCGAAAAAAGAAAGTTTCATTGGTGGTGAGGGCTTCAAAACAAGCCCAGTGTAGATCTCCAACTTTAGTCTGTTCTAAATGCTTAAGTAAAGCAATATAGTCTTCAAATTGATGCGCTTTAGCTATCGGCGTTAACCGAGAAACAATCAAATACTCTTTTGTTGAATCTAGGGCAATGCCAACATGCCGCTCCAGTAATTTATAGAATGGCTGAAAATTATAGGGCTCAATTTGAGATGAAGGTTCATTCATTAAATTTGGGTCCTGTATAAAATCTCATTGGGTATTTCATCTAAAGGTAATACCTTATCTGCCAGATCTGCTTTGGCTATCACACCAGGCATTCCCCAAATGACGCTGGTCTCTTGGTCTTGAACAATCACAGAACCATTCTCACGAAGTATGTCTTGAGCTCCCAACAATCCATCTTGCCCCATTCCAGTCAGAACAACACCTAATAAAGAACGTTTATAGACCAGCGCGGCACTTCTAAATAAAACATCGACAGCAGGTCGACAGGAATTTTCTGGCGGATCATCATTCAAACCAATGAAGACTTTGGTGCCTTGTCGTTTTAAATACATGTGCCAACCCCCGGGTGCTATATACGCTTTACCCGCTTGTGCCTCTTGTCCGTCGTACGGCTCCATCACAGGTATGACACCAATTTCAGTTAAACGATTGGCTAACAATTGGGTAAATACTGGAGGCATATGCTGCACGATAAAAATAGGAACCTTGAGTGGGGTCTTCCAAAGCTCAAACACCCTCATTAAGGCCGCTGGCCCACCGGTCGAAACCCCAATTACAATCCCGTCGATAGGCAATAGGGGCCGATTCACATCACGAGTAACAGGTGATATCGAAGATTTTTGAACAACAAAATTGGATTTTACTAAGCCAGTTACTGGATTAGATACACTTTGGGATTCGCGTCGTTCATTCCCACGATCACGAAGTGAAGGCGCAACACTCCCATTCCTACTTCTTGCACATAAACTTCTAATTTTGGGAATTAAATGTTCGTCTAAGAACTTAAACGCCTCTTCAGGGTTTTGTATATTTGAGGGCTTTCCTACATAATCACTAGCACCATTAGTCAAAGCGTCCATCGTTGCCTTAGCACCGCGTTGTGTAAAGGCACTAAACATAACAATCGGAATTTTGGTATTGAATTTACGTATCTCTTTTAACGCCGTAATACCATCCATGACTGGCATTTCAACATCTAAGGTAATAATATCGGGCGGCGATGCTCGAACCTTATCTACAGCCACCTGTCCATTTTCTGCATGTCCGATGACATGAATATCAGCGTGTTTTGATAATGCAGTCATTAAGATTCGGCGCATAATGCCAGAATCATCAACAATCAATACATTAATTCTTTCGCTAGACAAGGTTCAACCATTTCTTTCAGTTTTGGCACATGATTTATATTACAAGACAAGTGTTACATCAATTTTTGAGTGATTGTTTTTTCACCATGTCATCGATATTTACTAATGATGCGGGATCTAGGATGATAATTAAGCGATCTTTTAATTTATGGACGCCTAAAACTAGTTCTTTCGCCTGAAAAGTAATGTTGCTTCCTGGAGGCTCAAAAGTAGATTCATCCAGAGCAATGATCTCACCGACATCATCCACTAGTAGAGCCAGTAAATATTCTTCACTTTGTAAAATAATACTAATTGACTCGGTGTGGTTAGAAGTACCGAAAATACTTAAACGCTCATACATATCAATCGCAGGAACTAGCTGTCCGCGCAAATTCATAATGCCACGAACCGTGGCAGGACCTTTTGGTACTGGAGTGATATCTAAATTTTTATTGAGTTCTAAAACATCTGTGGCCATAATGCCAAAATGTAAGCCCCCAAGGGTAAACGTCGCATAGTCAATGGCATTTATCATACGTTTTCACTCATTTCTATGATCTGCGGATAGCGATTGGTATGATCCATCTTACTCATCATCAAAATTTCGCTAACATCAATAACGTTAATAATCTTTTCTCCCATGGAGACGCATCCTAACAATCCTTGTTGTGGCGGATTGGCTTCATGTAATTTTTTGGGCACAAGAATAATATCGTGCACTTGAGCTACAACCAAGCCAACCGGCAAATCGTTATAGTAATGAACAATCACCGATAAGTTTTCTGGATGTTCGTCGATGGCGGTTTGTGCCCCAGCAATATAGTGATCAAGGTACAAAAGCTCCATAATGTCATTGCCGTACTTCACGACATCGCGATTGCCATTTTTTTGAATCATTTGTGGCTTAATGACTTCTAAGCGCTCAACGTATTCCAGGGGTATGGCAATCTTGTCTAAACCACGTAATTCAAATAAAAGCATTGAGGCTTCTTCTTCTCGAACAGTTTCCTCATGCTCTTGTTTATTCAAGGTTCGAGACTGCGACTTCGCAACGACGCCAGAATGAATCGCAATCCCGTCTACATCTAATATCAATGCAACACGCCCATCACCTAAAATGGTTGCCCCACCAAAATCATGAACTTCACTTAAAAGAGGTCCAAGTGGCTTAACCACTACTTCTTGCATATTTAAAACTTCATCGACCACTAAACCAAACCGCGTGCCTGAGGATTGAAGAATGGCGATGTTAATCGCTTGATCATTTTCTGGCATACGATCATTAAATTTCAAATGACGGTTCAAAAACAATAAAGGGACGAGCTTATCTCTTAATCGAAATACGGGAGTTCCATAAAAGTCCTCTAAGCCCCTCTTGTCCTGAGCTAAATCAAGACGCACCATTTCTAAAATATTATTTTGTGGAATGGCATACATCTCGGTTTCACACCGAATAAATAATGCCGGCATGATGGCTAAAGTAAGAGGCAATTTCAGCCGAATCGTCGTGCCAAATCCGGGTTTACTGTCAATATCAATCGTCCCACCAAGGGTCGCAATATTTGTTTTAACAACGTCTAGTCCAACTCCACGCCCAGATATATTAGATACTTCTTTTTTTGTCGAAAAACCAGGTATGAAGATGAGTTCGAGTAACTCTTCTTGTGACATACGACTGATTTGTTCTTCTGTTTTATAACCTTTTTTAATAGCTACAGATTTAATGGCTTCATAATTCATGCCAGCGCCGTCATCTGAAATCTCAACGACAACCATGCCACCTTCATGAACAGCTCTTAGAAGAACTTGACCAGTTTCAGACTTACCCGCTGCAATACGGTCTTCAGCAAGCTCTAAACCATGATCAATACTGTTTCTAATCATCGATACAAAGGGGTCACGTATCGCATCAAGCAAACTTCGGTCGAGCTCAGTTTCTGCCCCCTCTTGTACCAAAATCACTTTTTTGCCACACGCCGTTGCCACATCACGGACAAGGCGTGGAAATTTGGACCACACTTGGGAGATCGGTTGCATCCGCGTCTTCATCATGCGCTCTTGCAACTCGAGTGTCAGTAAATCAATTGTTCGAACAGCGTTCGAGAATTTGTGATCGGCGTATTCTGCCGCAAAGGGTAGTAAACGATTTCTGGCAAGCACCATTTCACTGACTAAATTCATCAGTCGATCTAAAAGTTCTAAACTGACCTTTACTGGCGCTGCTACTTCTTGTCCTTTAGCATGATCAACTGATTGAGGCTTTTCTGCATTTCCATGCGCAGTTGCCAAAGCTTTTGTTGAAGAGCTTTGTTCAACAAGAGTAGATGAATGTCCAGATTGTCGATAGGAGGTAACCAATTCTTTTAATTGCAGAATTAAGGTATCTCTAAGAGCGGCATAAGCTGCGTTTGGATCTTGAACGTTCGGTTTTAATACAACTGCATTTGCCCCATTAGCTAAAGCCTCATTCGATGTTTTCGAGCCCGGTTGTCCAAGTGAGCTAAAAATAATGATCGGTAAATCGCTATCAATCTTACGGATTTCTTTTAATGCCGTGATGCCATCCATCACCGGCATCTCAACATCTAAAATAATAACTTCAGGTACAGAGATTTGAAATCTATCTACAGCTAATTGACCATTACCAAGACGATCTACAATTTCAAAACTGCCGTCTTGCACTAATGCCGTCTCAACAATCTTTCTCAACACCGCTGAGTCATCAACAATCATGACCTTACATTTAGAGGAAGCAAAAGAGGTTTCTAATGGCGGACTAGAAATGACAAGGTCTGTATGATTGTCATCAACTTCTTCATCACTCGGTTCTTCTTCACTATCTGAGGCCAAAGGTGTTGTTTGATCGGGTGTTGTTTGATCGGGTGTTGATTGATCAACCACAGTTGAACCAGATTCGGCGACTTCAGGGGGTGTGATATTTTGAACGGGAGGCGCATTACTTACCACTTTGGCAGGGGCTTCTTCACTAACAGACTCGCCATTTGATAAGGCACTGAGCTTTGCCAGTAAACCAGAATCATCGCCAGGAGGCTCTTGGCTATTATTCTCAATCCCCTCAATTATCTCTCGCAAGCAATCTAGCGTTTGAAGAAGTATCGTTGTTTTTTGTTGATCAAGCTGAAATTGTCCGTCGCGAATCTTACCTAATAATGATTCGCCAGCATGCGATACTTTTTCTAAGCGTTTGAGAGCAAAAAAGCCGCTACTTCCTTTGAGTGTGTGTAATCCGCGAAAGATATTACTGACTAAACCAATGTTATCTGGCTCACTCTCCAACGCAACAAAGTCAATATCGAGTTGGTCTAATATCTCTCTTGCTTCAATAATAAATTCATTGAGCATGTCATCCATCGTATCGCTCCCCAGCTACTAGCATGACTCGGGACTAAACTGTGAATTTTGAAACTAATGATTGCAATTCACTTGAGATCTTGGCCAACTCTGCCGCAGCTTGTTGCGTATTTGAAGCACCCTCAGTCGTACTTTGCGCCGTATCAGAAACACTCTTAATATTCGATGCAATCTCAGCACTACTCGAAGCGGCTACAGAAACGTTACGACCCATCTCACCGGTCGTTGCAGCTTGTTCTTCAACAGCGCTAGCGATTAAGCTGGAAATATCATTAATCTTATTAATGATGGTTGAGATCTCAAGAATCGAGCTCATCGCACCTTTTGTATCAACCTGAATCGCTTCAATACTGCCGCTAATTTCTTCAGTAGCTTTAGCAGTTTGACGTGCTAATTCTTTCACTTCATTAGCAACCACCGCAAAGCCCTTACCTAACTCACCTGCTCGCGCAGCTTCAATAGTTGCGTTTAAGGCCAGTAAATTAGTCTGTTCTGCAATACTTGAAATCACCTTCAAGACACCACCAATTTCTGTACTAGAGGCACTAAGTTTGGCCATCGTAGCATTTGTCTTTGTAGCAATTTCAACTGCCTGATTAGCAACCGTTGAAGCTTCTACCGCACTAATCGAAATTTCACGAATACTCGAGCTCATCTCCTCTACTCCAGCAGCAACCTGCTGGGTATTCGAACTCACTTCACCAGCTGAAGAGGAAACTATCCGCGCTTGGGCAGCTGTCTCTTCGGCATTTGAGCTCATTTGCATACTGACTGCAGCCAACTCTTCAGATGATCTTGATAAGGAGTCAGCATTTTTAGAAATCGCCTTGAAAGCAGATTGCGATGTTTGAATCAAGCGATTGACCTGATTACTGATATCGAGGAAGAAACCTTCTTTACCGTCCAACGGCACAGAAGCAGTAAAGTCTCCGGCTGCGGCTGAAGAAATAATATCGCCAATTTGCTTTGTGGTTTCTTCTGCTTTAATGGCATTTTCTTTTTCGCGTTGCGCGACAACATCGGCAGCCTGTAAGCTTTTTTGCAACATTGCAACTGACTTAGCCATCTTACCGATTTCATTATTGTAATCTTGACCCGATACCTGGGTGTTTAACTTGTTGTTGGTTAAATCAGTTAATGAGTCTGCCAAACTATCGACCGGATTAGAAATCGATTTATTAATGAAAAAGACCAAGAAAATGCTGATGACCACAATACCCGCTAAGGTCATTAATAGTAGTTGACGCAGATCGTCTGCATTTTTTATCGCCATCTGTAAATTAACCTCCGCTCCTTCAGCCTTTTTATTCGCAATACCTCTCAATGTTTCTAAAAGATCTTTCGCGCCATTTTGATATTGCGCAGAAGCAATTTCTTTATAAGCAGCAAACGTAGGGTCATTGGGCTTGGCCAAAGCAATCACTTTATCAACTAAGCCATAATAAGTTGTCATCTTTCCCTGCACAGTATCTAATTCTGCCTTTACCTCTGCCCGAATCACTGTTGGTTTAGCTTTTTCATACAATTCCATTTGGCTTTTTTGAGCGTTTTTGACACCCTCTAAGGCGTTTTTCGCTCCTGCTTCATCACTTGCCATAACAGCTAAGACATAGCGATTGACCGCCCTAGCGATAGCATTCGTATCACGATTCATTTGACGTAAATAAGAGATCCCCATCAAATCCTTTTCGTACATTTTCTTTTGACCTGCGATTAAATCGTCAAATCCTCTTAATGCTAAAACGGTAATCGCAACTGTCATTAAAATAACTAACAAAAAACCAATAATGAGTTTTGTTCTTAATTGAAGTTTGGTAAATGAGTTCATGTAGGGGCCACTTGAATGATGTAGATTGTTAAAGGATGATTTAGGGGTTTACCATCGATTACAAGATAATGAATTTTCCTTACTATGTCTATCCCAAAGAAAATAATGATTATTTTTTTGATAATGTCATTACATCATCATCAATTTAATACAAATTTATTCTTACAAAAATATTAGTTATTTACTGACAATTACCTCCTCATTTCGTCGCTTATATTCTTAATGATATGCCCTAGTATTCAATTATTGGTTTGGGATTTATGATCTGATGATTACAATCAAAATGATTCACCTTTATGAAAGAACTCAGATAAACATGCAAAATCTTTTACGTATCCAAATGGTTCTTTTTTTTGTTATTGGCGTTTTTTTTGCTTCTTATTCAGAGGCAAAAAATGATCCCGCATTAAATAAAAAAGCTCAAACGGCATTACAGCAATTATTAAAGTCAAATGCAAATGCGAGAGTTCTTAACGCTAAAGCCGTTGCTGTTTTGGTTTTTCCAAGCATTACTAAAGCTGGTTTAATGGTAGGCGGTCAGTACGGTGATGGCGTTCTTCTTTCTCAAGGTAAACCGGTTGCTTACTACAATAACTCGGGCGTGTCCTACGGCTTGCAAGTGGGCGCCCAAGAATTTGGATACACCCTGTTTTTTATGAAACAAAGTGCGATTTCTGCACTAGATTCCACTGAGGGCTTTGAGCTTGGTGTTGGTCCAAGTATTGTCGTAGTGGATGAAGGCTTTGCTAAATCAACGACGTCTATTAACCTGCAAGATGATATTTACGCCTTTATCTTTAATCAAAAAGGACTCATGGCAGGTCTTGGTATTCAAGGTAACAAAATTACTAAATTGAGTAAATAACTTTTTTCCTCAATCTAACTTGTGAATAGTTCCTTAGAGATGGTATCTCTTAATTGTGAGTAAGATTTTGAGAGTCATTTTCTATTTACAAATATACCCATATTTCCAACACTTGCAAATAAAGCACAAGATTACTCTTTGCAACTCATACTTTATTGAGTTTTGAGCATATTTATTGTTGCTTTAGGGCTGTTCTTTAAGTAAATTTTGGAGGCGCGAGAGGGAATCGAACCCCCGTTCAAAGCTTTGCAGGCTTCTGCCTAACCACTCGGCCATCGCGCCATTTGTGCGGAATAAAAAGGGAAGCTTTTGGCTTCCCCAAGAATTCTGGAGCGGGAAACGAGACTCGAACTCGCGACCTCAACCTTGGCAAGGTTGCGCTCTACCAACTGAGCTATTCCCGCATTTTTAATTAACGTCTGATTTTATTCAGAAATCAAATAAGTCTCATATTCTACCAAACTTTATGGCGAAAATCTAGTGTCTAACCTTTTTCAATAATGACTTGCTTGGCTTTTTGTAAATAATAAAACATTGACCATAATGTCAGCATCGCCGCAATCATAATCAACCACTTACCTACCTGCCCACAGTTAATCCCTAAAAAGGGTCCATCATAGAGCAAAAAACTAATAGCAATCAGCTGCATCGTGGTTTTAATCTTACCTAAAAAATGGACCGCTACACTTGCTGATGCACCCATTAAGGCCATCCATTCCCGCAGTGCTGATATCGTAATTTCTCGTCCGATAATGATAATAGCTACCCACACCTGCACTCGGTCAAAGTTCAGTAATACGAGTAAGGCTGCGGCAACGATGAGTTTATCGGCTACAGGGTCTAAAAAAGCCCCAAAATTAGAGGATTGGGCCCATTTTCTGGCTAAATATCCATCTAACCAGTCAGTAAATGCCGCCGCGACAAATAATAGTGTTGCAATCAGGTTTTTATCTGTCAGTCCAATCATATTGTCTGGAATGTAATAAATACCTACTAGTAAGGGTATTACAGCGATGCGTAACCATGTCAGAAAGATAGGAAAATTAAATGGCATGCTGGTCTGAAATTATGTTTTGGTATTCAAAGAATACCACTAGTGTAATTGTTTATAGATTTGCTGGGCTAAGCTACTCGAAATCCCTTCAACTTGTGCGAGTTCTTCTATAGTGGCTCCTGCAACACCTTTTATTCCACCAAAACGGGCTAGTAACTTTTGGCGTCGCTTAGCGCCAATTCCTTCAATTTCTTCTAATCTTGAGACATTGCGGGTTTTTTGGCGTTTCGCGCGCATGCCCGTAATCGCAAATCGATGTGCTTCATCTCTAATTTGTGCAATCAGCATTAATCCAGCGTTTTCGACTCCTAACTCCAGGGGTGGCCTTTCATCGGCAAAGATAAGGGTTTCTAATCCGACCCTTCGCCCTTCGCCTTTAGCAACCCCGACGATCAATCGGATGTCTACCCCAAGTTCAGACAATATTTGCCGCGCAACTTCAACTTGTCCTTTTCCGCCATCAACTAAGATAATGTGTGGCACTTTTTCTGGGGGTAGTTCTTGAAAGGCTGCATATCTGCGTCCAATTACTTGTGCCATCGCGGCGTAATCATCGCCCGGGGTTATTCCCTCAATGTTAAATCGTCGATACTCTTTATTTTGCATCGCATGTTTTTGATAAACAACACATGATGCTTGCGTTGCTTCCCCTGAGGTATGACTAATATCAAAACACTCTATTCTGAGCTGCTCGGTATCTTCAATTTCGAGATGCAAGGTTTCTATGATTGCAAGTGTTCTTCGATTTTGTCCACTGTTTTCACTAATCCGCTTTAAGAGTGATAACTCAGCATTGTCCTGAGCTAGTTTGAGCCAATGCCTTCTTTGTTCTTGTGGTTGAGTAATGAATTGTACTTTTTTGTGGGTGCGCTCCATGAGGGATTGTGCGAGTAAAACACCTTCTTCTCCAAGGTCCATATTCATGACATAGATTTGGGGTATTTGGTGCATGGCGACTCCCGGCTCTTGTGTACTATCATCCAAGTAACGTTGTGCCATGAAAAAGAGCAAATAATCTTTGAGTTCAGACTGCAAATCGCCTTGGACTTTAACAACGCTTGGGAAATACGCATGGTCTCCTAAGTGTCTGCCTCCTCTTACCATCGCCAAGTTCACACAGACTTGCCCCATTTTCTCAACAACCGCAAGGATGTCAATATTTGTTTGGCCGTCCGCCGCCGCGTCCATCGATTGTTGTTGTAAGACGCCTGATAAGTCTGCAATCCGGTCACGAACATCAGCTGCTTTTTCAAACTCAAGATCATCACTCAAAGCTAACATCTTATTTTCTAAGTCATGCATCACGCTTGCATGATTACCTTCTAGAAAGGCAATTGCTTTTGCCACATCTTTTGCGTATTCGGAGGTGGCAATCAGTCCAACACAAGGTGCACTGCATCGATGGATTTGATGGAGGAGACATGGCCGACTGCGGTTTTTGTAAACAGTATCTTCACAGGTTCTAAGTAAAAAAACTTTTTGTAAAATTTGTACGCTATTGCGCACTGCCCATGTGTTCGGAAACGGTCCAAAATAGGTGTTCTTCTTATCGGTCTTTCCTCGGTAGGAGGTGATCCTCGGAAAGGCATGTCCTGTCATCATCAAATAGGGATAGGACTTGTCATCTCGAAATAAAATATTAAATGGTGGCGCTAGAGCTTTGATCAGATTGTTCTCTAAAATCAGCGCCTCAGTTTCTGTTCTTGTTATCGTTGTCTCAAAATGATCAATTTTGGAAACCATTCGCGCAATTCTGGGTGACAACTGTGTCCGCTGAAAATAACTGGATACGCGTTTTTTAAGGTTTTTAGCTTTTCCTACGTACAGAATGTTTTTATTGCTATCAAAAAATCGATATACTCCAGGTAGCTCCGTCAATTCTTTGACGTTTTCCTGTAATATTTCTAGAGTATTTTGAATCATGCGTTTTGATATTTTCTGTCACATTGTTGATCATTTTGGGGATGCTGGAGTTGCTCTGCGTCTTGTAAGACGTCTTTCACACACTCTTTTTAGCTCTTCCGATCATTTTACGTCTTCTGATAAAGACTTGATCAGACTCTTTTGTGATCAGCCTCAATTAATTGAAAAAATTGCCGGTGAAGATACCTTGCGAGAGTTAATTGCTCACGGTGTAGAGATCTTACCTTGGGGCTTTGCGGTCCAATCTATCAACGCAGAGGTTTTTCCTGAGGTGGTCATCGAAACCTTCTCGCACTCTGCCCCCCAAGATTACTTGGATAAATTACGCCAGATCCATACCCCCCTTGTGATCAATGTGGAATACCTCAGTGCGGAATCTTGGACGATTGAGGCTCATGGCCTGGCTTCCCAACCAAGTCGTTCTGATGATGTTCTGCGCTTTTTTTATTACCCTGGCTTTTCTTCAAGCTCAGGCGGCCTTTTACAAGGAAAATTGCCTTCTTTAGAAGCTAATCCTGACTATATCCCCCGCTCTTTAGAACAAGTTTGGCGTCAATTGCGCCCTGTCAGTGAGGCAAAAAAGGTCTGCGTTTTTACCTATGGTGGCGAAAAACTAGTGCGATTATTAGAGCAAATGCAAAAGAGCCTAATACCACTCGATGTTCTGCTGTGTGATGAACCGGCTATCAAAACAGCCGAAAACTGGCTTGGAGAGTCACTCTCCCAACCGGTAAGCCGTAGCTTCTTACAATGTATTGCGATGCCTTTTGTTCCTCAGGATGATTTTGACTGGCTGTTAAGTGCTTGTGACCTCAACTTTGTGCGGGGGGAGGACTCGTTTGTCCGTGCCCAATTGATGGGTAAGCCATTAATCTGGGATATTTACCCTCAAGATATTGATGCCCATTTAGTCAAACTCGATGCATTTTTAGATGTCTATCTTTGTGATGCGACCCAAATTACCAAAAAAGCGATTATCGAAGCCATGCACTGGCAAGACTTAAGCTTGTGGTGGCCTCATCTTCATCAGATGTCTCAACATGCGGTCATGTGGCGTCACGAGCTTATGAAGGCTCAAGTCAATGGTGATTTAGCCATCCGTTTACGGGATTTCGTTCAGGCGAAATTAAAAAAAGGTTAAAATTACAGGTTTGATATTCAAAGGAAATAGACGATGAAAATCGCTCAAGAAATTCGTGTAGGAAACGTTGTGATGATTAACAACGAACCCATGGTAGTTCAACGTGCCGAATACCAACGCTCAGGCCGAAACTCTTCTGTTGTCAAGATGAAGTTTAAAAACTTAATGACTGAGGCTCCTAATGAGGGCATCTACAAGGCTGATGATAAATTTGATGTGGTCATTCTAGAAAAGAAAGAATGTACTTACTCTTATTTTGCTGATCCGATGTATGTGTTTATGGATACGGATTACAACCAATACGAAGTTGAAGCAGAAAATATGGGCGATGCCCTTCACTACCTGCAAGATGGTATGACTGTTGAGGTGGTATTTTATGAAGGTAAAGCCTTGTCAGTAGATTTACCTACGATGATTATTCGTAAGATCATTTACACAGAACCTGCGGTTAAAGGTGATACTTCTTCTGGCAAAGTGATGAAAATGGCTAAGATCGAAACTGGTTATGAACTCCATGTGCCACTGTTTTGTAGCACGGATGACTTAATTGAAATCGATACACGTACTGGTGAGTATCGTAGTCGCGCGAATTAAGTTGTACTGACTGTAAAAAGATGGGGAGCTTTGGCTCCCCTTTTTTATATGGAGATTAATCCATAACTTTGTAACAACATCTTGGCTTCGGAATACTGTATCTCAAGCTGCAATGTTTTCCAGTCATAGCCTGGATTAGACGGAAATAAACGTATTAATCGTTTTTTAGAGATAGAAAATAATTTTTCATTGATACGTAAATGCGCCAGTAATTGATCTGCCAAGTCGGGGCGGTTACAAATCAAGACTGCATCGCATCCTGCCTCTAGCGCTGACTGTGCCCCCTGCACAACATTACCCATGACTGAAGCCCCTTCCATAGATAAATCATCACTGAAAATAACGCCCGTAAACTCCATTTGCCGACGCAAAATATCTTGTAACCATTTTTTAGAAAAGCCTGCTGGCAACTCATCAACCCTAGGATAGATGACGTGGGCGGGCATCACTGCATCTAGCGCAACACCAAGGTCTAAATACGGGCGTGCATCGTTTCTAAGAATGGTTTCTAAGGATCGATCATCAACCGGTATGTCCACGTGCGAATCTGCCTCGGCAAAACCATGTCCTGGAAAATGTTTACCGCAATTTTTCATGCCGGCAAGCAATAAGCCGTGATTTAAACTTCGTGCAAGGATCGATACGACACTTGGTTCCACATGAAATGCCCGATCGCCAATGACTTCGCTATTGCCATATCCCAAATCTAAAACGGGTGTAAAACTAAAATCTACGCCACAGGCGAGTAGTTCAGAAGCCAATACGTAGCCAACTGCAGTGGCCGCTTTCATGGCCGATAGAGCGGTTTCAGCGGGGGTGTGGACACCTTTGGGTAGCTGTCTGCCACTCCACAAATAGCCTAGTCGCGCCATTGCTGGCAAAAGGGTAAAGCCATCTGTTTTACATCGCTGTACGCGTCCACCTTCGTGATCAATGGCAATCAATACATCCTCACGTATCGCTTTGATTGATTTTGTCAGTTCGGTGAGCTGCGCTCTGGATTCAAAGTTTCTGCCAAATAAAATCACTCCACCTGTTAACGGGTGAATGATGCGAGCTTTATCGCGCTCATTCAGAACTAAACCTTCAACGTCGAGTACGACTGGTCCTGGTGAATAATTCTTTTTCTTCATAAATACCTAGATTGTGATGAATGGATATGAAAATATATTAACAAGCATCCGGTGCTTGCATGTGAACTTTTATGCATCTTTTGTCACAATCACCACCGCGCTGACCATCTCGATTTCGTCGGTGATCGTGACCTGCGCGGACCACCCGCGCTCTTGCATAAACTGCGCTAAAGCCCCACTATATTTTAAATAGGGCTTACCACTGGTCTCATTTAAGGTCTGCACGGATTGCCATGTCATCGGATAGCGCATGCCTAGTCCAATCCCTTTGGAAAACGCTTCTTTGGCTGCAAAGCGGGTACATAAATAAGCCATCCCGCGTTTAGCGTTGCGGGTTTTTCTGGCTAAAAATACTTGATATTCTTCTTGTCCTAGTATGCGCTGGGCGATACGCCCTTGTGTCCGCTCATAGGTTTTTGCCATACGCTCGATGTGCAACAGATCATTACCTATGCCTACGACCACGATGCCCCCCCTGCTCGCGCAGTGATCATCAGGGCCTTCATATCGGCGATGGCGTTTTTCCAGCCTTTAAATACGGCTTGGGCAACTATCGCATGCCCAATATTGAGCTCGGCAATACTTGGGATCTGCGCAACTAGGGTGACATTGGATTCATTGAGTCCATGTCCAGCATTGACTCTAAACCCTCGTTTGTGTGCATATTCTGCCGCCTTGGCGATGCGCTCGAGTTCCTCTGGCATCTGCTGTGGGTTGGCATCTGCATATCTTCCTGTATGGAGCTCGATCACTCTGACACCCATGGCATGGGCAGCGTCAATGACTGTGGTTTCTGGATCAATAAATAAGGAAACCGCAATCCCTTTTGCTTGTAAAGTATGTACTGCGGCTTCAACCACACTCTTTTGACCAAGTACATCTAAGCCGCCTTCTGTAGTCACTTCTTGTCGCTTTTCTGGAACCAGGCAGACGTCTTGGGGAAGTAACTTACACGCAATCTCTATCATCTCGGCTGTGACAGCACATTCTAAATTCATGCGAGTGGACAGGAGTGGTCGCAATCTAAATACATCTGCATCTTTGATGTGACGCCGATCTTCTCGTAAGTGCAAAGTAATTAAATCTGCACCTGCCTGCTCCGCTTCAAGGGCTGCTCGTATCGGATCAGGATAAAAGGTACCTCGGGCATTGCGCAGTGTTGCCACATGGTCAATATTGATTCCGAGTGCGATAGTAGTGTCTGGCTTCATAGTTTTTTTAAGTCGATTAATATTTGCCGGGTCGTTAAAACTTGGTCTTGTAAGTGTAAGCTTAACAAAAATCGCATCAGCGATTTGCTCAGCGTTATCGTCTGTTGATCATCTAGCTCTAATTGCGCTAACTTGAGTAAATGTTTACCCTGCAAGATGGGCCAATGCGCTGGATCATGTCCCGTTGCTGGTCGTAAACCTCGCTCTGGTTGATAGACATAATCGATATCGGGATCAAGCATTTTTCCAGTTTCTTGACAGTGCTCGAGTGAGGCACAAAACCCTGTTTCTTGGAGTAAAAATATCTCAAAAGGTCGTAAGATTTTTTCAAAGGAATCACTCGATATTGACAGTTGTGAAATAGTGGCATGGTACTGATCGTATAAATCTTCATGCGCATCTTCTCTTGCCAAGAATTTGACAATAAGTTCATTCATGTAAAAGCCGCACAACAAGGCATCACCAACGAGGGGCACGACGCCTCCCATCCATTCTGATTTAGTGAGTGTCTTGAGTTCGTTTTTTCCTGTCCAGTGAACCTGTAATGGCTGAAATTGCTGCAGGACTGGGCGTAAACTCGAATGGGGTCGTTTGGCCCCTTTGGCAATTAATGCCACACGTCCATATTCGCGTGTGAACACATCTAGGATTAAGCTCGTTTCTTTATAAGGAATCGAGTGTAAGACATATGCAGGTTCATGAAAGACCCTCATGTTTTACTCTAAGCCTTGTTCTCGCAGTGCAACTTGATCATCGGCCCAACCTCGTTTGACTTTGACCCAAGTTTCTAAAAAAACTTTACCATCAAATAACTTTTCCATATCAATGCGCGCCTCTGTGGAAATGCGCTTTAATCGCTCACCTTTTTCTCCAATCACCATGGGCTTGTGACTGTCACGATCCACTAGAATCGTCGCGGCAATACGGCGCATCTTACCGTCCATCTGAAACTGGTCAATCACTACAGAGCTGGCATATGGCAACTCAGCTCCGGTGTGTCGAAAGACTTTTTCGCGTAAGATTTCTGCGGCTAAAAAACGCTCACTGCGATCCGTTAATGTATCTGCATCATAAATCGCGTCACGCTCCGGCAAGTAGCCTTCAATCGTATGCATTAAGCGCGCGATGTCATCTGGGTGTTTGGCTGTCATTGGTATGATTTCAGCAAACTCAAACTTCTGCGCCATGTCTTTGATAAATTCTAATAAAAAATAATCGCGATCTGCAGGGGACTGCGAGTGACTGGCAAATACATCTAACTTATTTGCTATCAAAATAACGGGAATTTCCCCTTTTAACATCTCTAAAACCTGCGCGTCATCTTTCGAAAAATTGCCCGCTTCAATAACCAAGCAAATGACGTCTACGTCTCCTAAAGTATTGGTGACTGTTCGGTTCAGTGATTTATTTAAGGTACTGACAAAGTGTGTCTGAAATCCTGGTGTATCTAAAAAAATAAATTGCGCTGTGGGCGTGGTGTTAATCCCAGCAATCCGGTGCCTTGTGGTCTGCGCTTTGCGTGAGGTAATACTTATTTTTTGCCCCACCAAGGCATTGAGCAAGGTGGATTTTCCGACGTTGGGTCTACCAACGAGTGCTATTGATCCGCATCGAAAGCTCATCTCTAGCCTCTCAATGTTAAATTTAATTGTTCATCGCCTGAGCTTGGCTCTAAAAGACTTTTTTTCTTGCGCGAGGAAGTTTTCTTACTGACTTGCGTGGTTTGTGGCAAGGCTTTTTGTGCGGCAATTAAGGCTAATTTCGCCGCTGATTGTTCAGCAGACCTTCTACTCGCACCGGCTCCTGATACTTTGATGTTGAGGTCATCTACTTGGCATTCCACTTCAAATTGCTGATTATGCGCAACCCCTGTTGTAGCAGTAACTAAATAGACGGGGAGTGGTAATTGATGTCCTTGTAAATACTCCTGCAATAAGGTCTTATCATCTTTACCTAATGTTTTAGGATCGACGTTTTCTAAGATTTGCGCATATAAGCGACGTAATACTTCTCTGACTTTTTCAAAGCCAGCTTCAACAAATATTGCCGCAATGATCGCCTCTAAGGTGTCCGCCAAAATAGAGGGGCGTTTAAAACCGCCACTTTTTAACTCCCCTTCTCCTAATCGTAAATAATCCGACAGTGATAGACTCTGGGCAATTTCATATAAAGCCTGTTGCTTGACTAAATTGGCTCGAACTCTTGATAAATCACCTTCATCTAAAGTGTTAAATTTTTCGTAGAGAATCTCTGCAACAATGCAATTTAAAACTGAGTCGCCTAAAAACTCTAGTCGCTCATTATTCTTTTTACCATGACTCCGATGGGTGAGTGCTTGCATGAGTAAATCGTTTTTTTGGAATTGATATCCCAAGCGCTCTTGCAATAAGCTTGTGTCAATGGTTATTCTAGAGTTCATTTATTGGAAGCTTCCAATCCGCTTTAAGTCCTCAAAATTCATCCAAATAAAAATTGCTTTACCGACTAAATTTGCTTCTGGCACAAATCCCCAATATCTCGAATCTAAACTATTGTCGCGGTTGTCACCCATCATAAAATAATGACCGGGTGGTACTTTGCAGGTAAAACCATCATAGCTATACTGACAATTTTCCATATTAGGATAAGCTGGTTCAGGGACAAAATTACTCGGAAATCCACTTGGTCGTTGCGGATCATTTTCAATCATGTGCTTTACTCCCCCAAGGCTATCTGGATAGGTCTCTTGCAAATGAATCGGCCGTAAGTTTTGGGGCGTGAGATTTTTAATAAAATCACTGCGCTCGTCATAGCCTACTTGCGGAATAAACATCATATTTTCATACGTAAATTTTTGGCCATTCACGCTAAGATGTTTATTTTTATATTCAACAACATCACCCGGGACACCAACTACTCGCTTTATGTAGTCTACTGACTCATCTACTGGGTAACGAAACACAACTACGTCGCCTCTGACTGGCGCACCTACGTCAAGAATCTTTGTATTCCAAACCGGAAAACGAATGCCATAGGTGAATTTATTAACTAAGATAAAATCACCGATTTGCAGGGTCGGGATCATCGATCCTGACGGAATCTTAAATGGCTCAAATAAGAAAGATCGTAATATAAAAATAAAGGCGATGATCGGAAATAAGTCCGCGGTGAACTCTAACCAGATCGACTTTTTATCAAGCCCTGCAGCTTTGCGCTGCTTTGCAAAGTACATCTTATCCAATACCCAAAAAATTCCACAAAGAATAAAAAGTCCTAATAAAATCTTTGCAAATTGCTGCCCTATCATTGCCCAAACGCTCATTTATCCTCCACTTGTAATATTGCTAAAAAAGCTTCTTGAGGTATCTCAACGTTACCTACTTGCTTCATCCGCTTTTTACCTGCTTTTTGCTTTTCTAATAATTTACGTTTACGTGAAATATCTCCGCCATAACATTTGGCCAAGACGTTTTTACGAAGCGCTTTGACATTTTCACGCGCAATAATATTGCTACCAATCGTCGCTTGTATGGCCACATCAAACATTTGCCGTGGAATAATCTCACGCATCTTAGCGACAACTTCACGACCGCGATATTGGCTGTTGGTACGGTGCACAATCACTGATAAAGCATCTACTTTATCGCCGTTAATCAAAATATCAACTTTTACAACATCGGATGGTCGGTATTCTTTAAACTCGTAATCCATCGATGCATAACCTCTAGAAATCGATTTGAGTCGATCAAAAAAGTCCATGACGATTTCTGCCATCGGCAATTCATAGGTTAACTGTACTTGTCGTCCTAAATATTGCATATTGGTTTGTATGCCTCGCTTACCTGTACATAAGGTAATAACGGCGCCTACATATTCCTGAGGCATATATAAGTTGACGGTCACGACCGGTTCAAAGATGGTGTCAATTTTGCTTGGTTCAGGCATTTTTGAAGGATTATCAACAACCACCCTACTTTTATCCGAGAGCTCTACTTGATACACAACGGTCGGCGCAGTGGTAATTAAGTCCATATCAAACTCACGCTCTAAGCGCTCTTGCACAATTTCCATATGCAATAAACCTAAAAAGCCACACCGAAATCCAAACCCTAAGGCCTGTGATACTTCAGGCTCATACATCAAAGATGCATCATTGAGCTTGAGCTTTTCTAGCGATTCCCTGAGGGCCTCATACTGATTCGCCTCAACGGGGTATAGACCTGCAAATACTTGTGGCTTGACCTCTTTAAAACCTGGTAATGGGTCTTCGGCCGGTACTCTACCCTGTTGCCCGGGAGCGTGGGTAATCGTATCGCCTACCTTGGCAGCTTTTAACTCTTTAATCCCCGCAATAATGAATCCAACTTGTCCTGCTGTCAGTTCAGCACGATCAATGGATTTGGGGGTGAATACACCAACATGATCAACTAAATGCGTCGAACCATTGGCCATGAGCAAAATCTTATCTTTTGGTTTGAGTGTGCCATTTTTAATTCTTACTAGCATCACAACACCCACATAATTATCAAACCAAGAATCAACGAGTAATGCCTGTAATGGCGCCTGTGGATCACCCTCTGGTGCTGGCACACTGATAATCAAACGTTCAATCACATCTTGAACGCCAAGGCCTGTTTTGGCTGAGCATGTCACCGCATCTGTAGCGTCAATGCCAATGATGTCCTCAATTTCTTGTGTGGCTTTTTCAGGGTCAGCTGAGGGCAGGTCAATTTTATTGAGTACTGGTACCACTTCAACCCCAAGTTCAATGGCGGTATAACAATTAGCCACTGTTTGTGCCTCAACCCCTTGGGAGGCATCCACTACTAATAATGCACCTTCACACGCGGATAGTGATCGGCTGACTTCATAGGAAAAGTCAACGTGTCCTGGAGTGTCAATTAAGTTGAGGTTATAAATTTGACCGTCACGAGCCAGATAACTCAAGGCAGCTGTCTGCGCTTTGATCGTAATCCCTCGTTCTTTCTCAATGTCCATAGAATCAAGGACTTGAGCTTCCATTTCACGGTCGGATAAGCCCCCACAGAGTTGTATGATGCGATCGGCTAATGTCGATTTACCATGATCAATATGGGCAATAATGGAGAAGTTTCTAATATTTTTCATGAATTCCTAAAGGCGCCTTGCCGTAGCACAACACCATGTCGTGCTGCAATAAGACGTCTGCCTCTATTGTAACGGTTTAGGATTTACGAGGGGTATCTATCTCAACAACGGGGACGTTTAACTCTCGAGTGACCCCTTTGTGCCAGATGATTAGCTTGACTTTGGTACCAGGTTTAACCTCACTGACGGTACGCGTTAAATCTCCGCCTTTTACGATATCTTTCTCATTAATTTTAAGAATGACATCGCCAACTTCTACGCCGGATTGCGCTGCTGGGGCATTGGGATCTAAAGCCCGCACGAGAACCCCTCTGGGCGTTCCAGTAAAGCCAATGCTTTCCGCTAACTCTTTATTAAGCTCAGTAATCGTAATCCCTATCCGGCCTCTCACTACTCGGCCATTTGTGCGAAGAATATCAGAAATACGTATGGCCTCATCAATAGGAATTGCAAAAGAAATCCCCATAAAGCCACCTGATTTACTGTAGATTTGTGAATTAATCCCAATCACTTCACCTCGTGTATTAATCAAGGGGCCACCAGAGTTTCCTGGATTAATCGCAACGTCTGTCTGGATAAATGGCGTTAAGCTATCGTTAACCTCCCGCCCTTTGGCAGAAACGATTCCTGCACTTACTGTATTGTCAAAACCAAATGGCGAGCCAATCGCTAAAACCCACTCACCAACCCGCACCTTAGACGATTCACCAATCGGTAATTTCGCTAAATTCGTAGCCTCAATTTTTACTAAGGCGACGTCAGTCTTAGGGTCAGAACCAATGAGCTTAGCTTTAAATTCTCTTTTATCCGTTAAGGTCACGTAAATCGTAGTGGCACCGTCTACAACATGGGCATTGGTTAAGATGAACCCACTACCGTCAATAATGAAGCCCGATCCCGTGCCACGCTCTTGCTCTTGTGACTTAGGCCCAGCTTGATTCGGTGTTTTTGGTGGCGGCGTTTGCTGTGGTAATCCGGGAATAGGTATCCCAAAGAAGCGTCGCAAAAATTCAGCTTGATCTTGTGGGGTAATATTCGATGGAACTTGATATACCGTGACCTTCTCAGTGGTTCTAATATTCACCACTGCTGGGCTAGCTTTTTCAACTAAATCAGCAAAATCCCCAATCACCCTTCTAGACGAGGGGGTAACTACTGAATTATCTGAAGTGGGAGGCTGTGAAGTTTGACTGTTTCCTACAGAAATAACGCCAATCAATAAGCACAAAATGGCTATTTTTCTTGTAATCCGTAAACCGCCTGGCATAGCAATCATCGAAAAAATAATTAAAGTTATTGAAGTGTCTATATTTTATAGTCTTTTGAAGACTAAGGTACCGTTGGTACCACCAAAACCAAAGTTATTCTTTACAGCAACGTCAATTTTTAAATCACGCGCTGTATTTGCACAATAGTCCAAATCACACTCTGGGTCTTGATTGAAAATATTAATGGTCGGTGGGGACTTTTGATGATGGAGTGCAAGTACTGTAAATACTGCTTCTAAGCCACCAGCACCACCGAGTAAATGCCCTGTCATTGATTTTGTGGAATTAACAACAATACGTTTAGCATGATCGCCCAGCGCAGCTTTAATCGCCTCTGTTTCATTTTTATCGCCTAGGGGAGTAGATGTGCCGTGGGCGTTAATGTACTGAACTTGATCTGCATTCATGCCAGCATCTTTGAGAGCATTGAGCATACAGCGTCTTGGTCCGTCCATATTGGGAGCTGTCATATGGTACGCATCGCCACTCATACCAAATCCAGCAATTTCTGCGTAAATTTTTGCTCCGCGGGCTTTTGCATGTTCATATTCTTCTAACACCATCACCCCACCACCTTCACCGAGAACAAAACCGTCTCGGTCTTTATCCCACGGACGTGAGGCTGTGAGGGGATCGTCATTTCTGGACGAAAGTGCTCTTGCCGCCGCAAAACCACCAATACCCAAGGGGGAAACGGTAGATTCAGCGCCACCGGCAATCATGACATCTGCATCACCATACTGGATTAAGCGCGCCGCCAGCCCAATACTGTGAAGACCAGTCGTACAGGCTGTCACAGCACCTAAATTAGGGCCCTTGAGGTTTAGATTAATGCTTAAATGGCCGGAAATCATGTTGATGATCGAGCCAGGAACGAAAAATGGTGAAATCCTTCTTGCGCCCCGCTGAACTAGTTCAGTATGGGTTTCTTCAATCATTGGCAAACCACCAATGCCTGAACCAACTAAAACACCACATCTTTCTGAGTTTTCTTCAGTAATTGTTAAGCCACTGTCTTTAAATGCTTGTACTCCGGCAGCAATTCCATAATGAATAAAAGTATCCATATGTCTTGCTTCTTTTGCTGAGACATAATCTTCAATTTGAAAATCTTTTACTTCTCCAGCAAAATGCACGGACAAGCCAGAATGGTCAAATTTAGAAATAGTAGCAATACCCGACTTACCAGCGAGAAGGTTTTCCCATGCTGAAGCAACAGTAATACCAACAGGACTAACTAAACCGAGGCCGGTAACCACTACCCGGCGTTGGTCTCTTGCAAATGACACTATGATTAGCCTTGAGCTTTCGAAGAAGCAAAATCAATTGCTAATTGAACAGTAGTGATTTTCTCTGCTTCTTCATCAGGAATCTCAATACCAAATTCATCTTCTAATGCCATTACCAGTTCAACGGTATCAAGTGAATCGGCGCCTAAGTCATTGACGAATGAGGATTCGTTTTTGACTTCTGCTTCAGTTACGCCTAATTGCTCGGCGACGATTTTCTTAACTCGTTGTTCAATATTGTCCATGCGTTCCCTCCAGGGATGTTGTTAAATTAAAAAGTATTTTATCAGTTTCGTAAAGCTTTAGGCTAGATATAAACCACCATTCACGTGCAAAGTTGTTCCAGTGACGTATCCAGCTTGATCTGAAGCCAAAAAAACCACTGCATTTGCAACATCATCAGCCGTACCTAGGCGTCCTAGAGGGATATTTCCCTTTAAAGCGTTTTGCTGGTCTTCTGATAATGCACGTGTCATATCTGTGTCAATAAATCCTGGTGCTACACAGTTCACCGTAATATTGCGACTGCCGATTTCGCGTGCAAGCGACCGACTCATGCCAGCAACCCCTGCTTTTGCTGCCGCATAATTGACCTGTCCTGCGTTGCCCATGTGGCCAACAATCGATGTCACATGAATAATTCTGCCACCTTTAGCACGCATCATCGGCCGCAGAACTGCTCTACTTAAGCGAAAAACAGCCGATAAATTCGTTTGAATCACATTGTCCCACTCTTCATCTTTCATTCTCATCGCCAGTTGGTCTTGAGTAATGCCAGCATTGTTAACAAGTATATGCAAACCGCCATGCTCTTTTACAATACTTTCAATGATCTGATCACATGCCCCTGCTTCGGTAACATTCAGAACTGCTCCTCGGCCAGCATGTGCAATCTGCTCACTTGGCAAGAGCATTTCTGTGACCGATGCTGCTCCAGACTCACTTGTGGATGTTCCAATCACCAAAGCACCTGCCTTTGCTAGTTGCAAAGCAATCGACTGACCTATACCGCGTGATGCACCTGTTACTAGCGCAACCTTACCTTGTAATTGAACATGCATATTAGTTGTTTAATTCCTCTAAAACTTGCGTAATACTACTTGGATCAAAAATATTCATTATTTTTACTTCAGGGCTAATGCGCTTGACCATTCCTGACAGTACCTTACCAGGACCACATTCAACGATATGCGTTACCCCCTGTTGTGACATATATTGTATCGTCTGCACCCAACGCACTGGCGAATACGCCTGACGAATCAAGGTATCACGGATACCTATGGGATCATTAACTACCGTTACATCCACATTATTAACAACCGCTATTCCAGGTTCATGTATTTCAATATTTTGTAAGTACTCTCTTAAAGCATCTGCCGCAGGTTTGAGTAAACTAGAATGAAACGGCGCTGATACTGCTAGCGGCGCTACTAATTTTGCTCCTGCTGGTTTGGCCTTGGAGCAAGCATCATCGACTGCGTCTTTGTCCCCAGCAATCACCACCTGGCTTGGGGCATTAAAATTAACTGCTTCAACGATTTTTCCAGTGGCTGCTTGACTTGCTCGGCATAATTCAATCACTGCCGCGTCAGCCAAGCCAACAATCGCTGCCATACTTCCTTGTCCAACCGGTACTGCAGATTGCATGGCTTGTGCTCTGAACCTAACGAGCGGTACCGCATCGTGAAAGCCTATTGCACCCGCTGCAACATAAGCGGTATATTCACCTAAGCTATGCCCTGCAAGCATATTCGGAACTTGACCTCCTGCGGCTAACCATGCACGGTATACCGCAATCGCCGCTGTTAACATAATTGGCTGGGTGTTTTCTGTCAGCGCTAAGGTTTCTGCTGGTCCACTAGCAATCATTTCCTGAATCGAAAATGCGATCGCATCACTGGCTTCTTTTAATGTACTTTGGACAACAAGGTCATCACCAAAAGCATCTAACATACCAACGGATTGAGATCCTTGGCCAGGAAAAATAAAAGCAATTTTTTTATTCATAGTAAATATTTTATTGTGTATCTAATTTAATAGCGGATGCAAGCAGCGCCCCAGGTAAATCCCCCGCCGACGCCTTCCAATAATAAATGCTGTCCCCGTACAATCTTTCCACTGCGTACACCATCATCCAAGGCTAATGGTACTGATGCTGCCGAGGTATTGCCTTGATTCACTAAAGTAACAATCACGTGATCATTTGGAATGCCTAATTTTTTAGCCGTTCCTTCCATAATCCGAATATTAGCCTGATGAGGAATCAACCAATCAATTTGCGATGTACTTAAGTTGGCTTTTTCTAAAACTTCAAGTGCTACCTGCTCAAGAACTTTAACCGCAACTTTAAAGACTGCTTGACCATCCATTTTTAAAAATGCTGATCCCTCAATCCCACCAGCTACGGCATTTCCAGGCACACATAAAATATCTTGGTAAGAACCGTCCGCATGTAAAGCACTGCTTAAGATGCCAGGCTCATCGCTGGCTTCCAGTATGACCGCTCCTGCGCCATCTCCAAATAATACGCAGGTAGTGCGATCTTCAAAATTTAAAATTCTTGAAAATGTTTCTGCACCAATAATGAGAATGCGCTTGTTCGCCCCAGATCGTATTAAGGCGTCGGCTAAATGTAGTCCATACATAAAACCGGAACAAACTGCTTGCACATCAAACGCTGCGCACTGATTGTCTATTCCTAATTTATTTTGCACAACGCAGGCTGTACTTGGAAAACTACCCAAATGATCTGGTGTAGAAGTGGCAAGAATAATTAAATCAATATCCCGGGCTTGAATCTTCGCCGCCTCAATAGCAGCTAATGCGGCCTGGACTGCCAAATCACTTGTGAGCTGTTCTGGGCTAGCAAAATGTCGTGATTTAATACCGCTGCGTGAAAAAATCCACTCGTCACTGGTTTCAACTCCCAGTTTTTCCATGCGATTGGCTAATTGAAAATTATCTACTTGCTCTGTGGGCAAATAACTTCCTGTTCCAATAATCTTTGCAAAAGATGTCATAACTTAAGATTTTATCTCGGGATGAACATGTGTGGCAAAAACTTGAGGTTCTAGAACTGGCTTAGTGTCTTCTAGAACTGGCTTAGTGTCGCTCATCTGCGCGTTGATCACCTGAGTATCGCTCACCTGCACCGGCTCAAATGCCTTTTCTATATTTTCAACCATGTGATTTTTCGCCGCTTCATAAGCTCTAACTAAAGCTACATAAAAAGCATATTTATCTGCAGATCCGTGGCTTTTAATAACCAGACCTTTTAATCCTAGTAACATCGCACCGTTGTAGGCGCGGTGATCGACTCGCTTACGGAACCTGAGTAGTATTGGTAGTGCTAAAAAAGCTAAAAAACGTGTCAGTAATGAGCGGCCAAACTCTTCTTTTATCATTTGCGAAATCATGCTGGCTAAACCTTCACTTGTTTTTAATGCCACATTACCCACAAAGCCATCACACACAACAACGTCGGTAGTACCTTTGAAAATATCATTGCCTTCTACATTGCCGTAAAAATTAAGCTTACTTTGTCTGAGTAAATCTCCGGCAAGTTTGACTACTTCATTACCTTTAATGACTTCTTCACCAATATTTAATAATCCAATCGTAGGTCTGGCTTTTCCATCGATGACGCGAACCATCACATTGGCCATTTCTGCAAATTGGAGTAAATGAAATGCTTCACAATCTGAGTTGGCACCTAAATCTAAGACAGTCGTGCCTGTACCTTTTTGATTGGGCATTCTTGTGGCAATCGCTGGTCGATCAATGCCATTTAAGGTTTTTAATAAGTATCTGGAGATGGCCATCAAGGCGCCTGTGTTGCCAGCAGAGACAATCGCATCAGCTGACTGCTCTTTAACCTGTTCAATGGCAATGCGCATCGAGGAATCTTTTTTCTTGCGCAGAGCAATTTCAATTGAATCATCGCTATCAATGGTTTCAGATGCTGCAATGATTTTTATTCGTTGCTTATACTCAGCGGATACTTTTTTGAGTGCCTTTTGAATTGCCGCAAGATTACCCACAAGTATGACTTGCGTATCTTCATAATCATGTAATAAATCAAGACAGGCTGGCACGGTAACCGAGATGCCGTGATCACCACCCATTACATCAACGGAAATGGTTATTGTCATGTCAGAGAAGGTTGGAAATAAGACGACTCATGTCACCTTATTATGCCCATGAATTCTGTTCGAGAATCCATTATTTAGTTCAAACCCTAATAAGGTTCAAAAATAAATTAGTCGTTTTTAGTCTTAACTACTTTACGACCACGATAGTAGCCAGTTGGGCTAATATGATGACGCAAATGAGCTTCACCTGTCGTTGGCTCTACAGCCAATGATGGGGCTACTAAAAAGTCATGTGCACGGTGCATGCCACGCTTGGAAGGGGATTTTTTATTCTGTTGGACGGCCATAGTTGTAACTCCTAAACAATCCAAGATTCTAACACTTTTTTACTAAAAAATCTAATCCTTTTGTGTCCTAAGCATCAAATTTCAACTTTTTTAAGGCCGAAAATGCAGTTTTACGCTCTTTTTGATCGTCTTGACTTACTTGAATGCCCTCTTTATCCATGTGAATCTCGGATAGATAAATATGATTAAGTTCACATAATCCATCGGGATGTTTTGGTATCAATGGCAAATTTAGTAATAATTCGTCTTCAAATAGTTCAATTAAATCAAATTGATGACTTATTAATAAGGCATCTTCTTCATCGTTATCTAGTGGAAATGCATCTACTTCTTCTTGGGTTGGTAATAATATAAATTGCGATGTAAATTGCAATTGATCTACAAACGCCTGTAAACAACGCTGACACTCGAGTGGATATGTAGCTCGCAACTGTAGTTGAATCCGATAGTCCTGCTGATGTTGTGATAACTCATCAAGCCACGTACTCAACTCCCAGTGCACGCCTTGCGTGTGGTTGTCATACTCCGGATATCTACTTTTAATTTCTGCATCAATTCTTGGTAAATCATGAAAACTGAAAAAACCTTTACCATGAAAGATCTGTCCTGACTTAAAATCAATTTGGCGTAGAGTCGCTAAAGTAGTATTGAGTTCTATAACAGGTGTATTTTTTTGAGACATAACTTTTTCTTTTAGATCATCCAATGAAAGATCAACTTCCCCTTATTTTAGCCTCTTCTTCACCTTATCGAAAAGAATTATTAAGTCGTTTATGCATTCCATTTACATGCATTTCTCCAGATATCGATGAAACCCCTTTTTCTGATGAGTCAACAGACGCTCTGATTGAACGTCTCTCTATTGAAAAAGCGCTAGTAATTGCCAAGCAACATCCCAATGCCTGGGTAATCGCCTCTGATCAGGTTGCGGACTTTAATGGCCAAGCCATCGGTAAGCCTGGCACTCATGAAAAAGCGCTTATGCAATTACAAATGATGCGCGGTAAAACTGTTGTATTTAAAACGGGTCTTTGTTTAATGAATCACCAATCGCAGCGCTCTATTTATATATGTATTCCAACGAAGGTGACTTTTCATGATCTTGAGGATGCGATTCTAGAAAATTACCTGCATACCGAAAAACCGTATGATTGTGCTGGCAGCGCTAAGTCTGAAGGCTTAGGTATTTGTCTGTTATCCAAAATTAAAAGTGATGATCCAACGGCACTCATCGGTCTTCCTCTGATTTCTTTATCCGGTCTTCTCAGAACTGTAGGCTACGCTATTCCGGGTTCACCTACTTCTTCATCTTCCCAATGAAAAAAGGTACTCTTTTTTTAGTTCCTAATACTCTGGGTGATGAACATCGTGAGACTCAAATCGCATCGGTTATCCCACCATTCGTGGCTGGGGTTGCTGCGCAATTAGATTGCTGGATTGTGGAGAACGCAAAAACTGCGCGTGCTTTTTTAAGCGCTGTTCATCTAATTACTCCTCTGCAAAAACCGCTTCAAGAAATCTCTATGTCGGTATGGCGTGGTCCGAGTAAAGAAGTCCAAGCGATTGACTTGATGGGGCCTTTACTTGAGGGGCGGGATATGGGCTTAATGTCGGAGGCTGGCTTACCTGCGATTGCTGACCCTGGTACTGAAATCGTTGCCATGGCGCATCACTTACAGATTCCCGTTCGGCCGCTGACTGGCCCTAACTCTTTAATGCTTGCTCTGATGGCCTCGGGTATGAGCGGTCAACATTTTGGCTTTCATGGTTATCTTCCTATTAAAGCCCCTGATCGCTTGAAAAAACTAAGGGCCATGGAAAATGAATCAAAACAAAGTCACTCTGCACATCTGTGGATCGAAACTCCCTACCGTAATTTATCGATGCTAACCGGCTTAACTGAGGCGCTTCACCCGAGTACGAATGTCTGTATGGCGATCGATCTAACACTCGCAACGGAGCAAATTATTCGCTTACCAGTCGCTGCATGGCAAAAACTTCTTCAGTCTGATGTTTCTACTTTGATTAAAAACATCGATAAACGACCAGCCGTTTTTGTCATGCAAGCCTAATTACTGAATAGAAAATGATTGCAGGGCTTTGGCAAAGGATGTGCCAAAAGAAGCTCCAAAGCGCTTCGCAATTCGCTCTGCGACATTCTCCGTTTGGGAATAATCGATAATATCTTTTTGTCCAATCACTTCCTTAGCCACAAAGTCTATTGTCCCGAGCTCATCAGTCAGGCCAAGCTCAATGCTCCGCGCACCATTCCAAACCATGCCCGTAAATAATTCGTCATTTTTCTGAAGCTTTTCGCCACGTCCTTGTTTAACAACGTCAATAAACTGTTGATGAACTTGATTAATCATTTCTTGTAATGCTTCTTTATTTTTGGGATTTTGTTTTGCAAATGGATCCATCATGTCTTTGTTGTCTCCTGCAGTGATAACCCGGCGCTCAACGCCTACTTTATCCATCAGCCCGGTAAAACCAAATCCACTCATAATCACACCAATCGAGCCGACTAAACTGGCTTTATCAACATAAATCTTTTCACCGGCCACCGCAATGTAATAGCCTCCTGACGCACATATATCTTCTATGACAACATAGAGGTGTTTTTTGGGATACTCTTTTCGTAACCGTAGAACTTCATCATGAATCATGCCGGACTGAACGGGTGATCCGCCTGGACTATTGATTTTTAAAATAACACCCACACTGTCTGGATTTTCAAAGGCAGCTTGTAAAGCGCTATTGACATCAGATGCATTGGCTGGTGTATTGCTCGCAATTTCTCCTTGAATATTTACAAGCGCCGTATGCTTTCCTAATACACTGCTCGATTTATTTTTAAATGGATTGAGAAAGGTATATGCCGCGAATAAAAATAAGCCTAACCAAATCACCCGCCAAATGGTTTTCCAACGTCGCTCGCCGCGTTTGTCTTTTAAATTCTCATTAAGCAAGCTCTCTAATGCTTGCTTTTCCCAATTAACTTGATCGTTCATACAAATTCCTTTGATTTTTATTTTTCTACTTTAACCCAAAAGTATGTTTCTTAGCTCACTGACGTTGTCAACACAAGCTAGGGGCTCATGGAGTATGAGTTCATTTTTAGGGTGCGCGCCATAACTAACTGCAATAGCGTCCACTCCTGCATTTTTTGCCATCTTCAAATCATGACTGGTATCGCCAATCATCAGTACTTTATGCGCTGGTGTCTTCCATCGTTCAATCAACTCAAGTAACATTAGCGGATGTGGCTTGGCTCGCGTTTGATCAGCAGTTTTAGTGTCGTGAAAAAAGTTTTCTAAGCGATGATTAAGTAAGGTTCTATCTAAACCATGTCGTGGCTTGCCGGTTGCTACTGCCAATAAATGCCCTTTAGTTTTTAACTCTTCTAAGAGCTCTCTAATACCGTGAAACAAAATAAGTTCATGGTCTTGCGATAAGTAATAGTGCCGAAAGCGCTCCAGCACGATGGGATAATCACCTGGATCTAAGTCTGGGAGGATGATTTTTAACGATTCATTTAACCCTAGACCAATCACATGGCTAGCCAATGCGTCATCAGGTATTTGCAAATCTAAATCCCCGCACGCTTTTTGCATGCAATCAACAATCGTTGGTGTGGAGTTCATAATCGTGCCGTCCCAATCCCAAACAATCATCTCGTATCGTAATTCAGTATTCATCTTTCCTTTATCTCAGTCGACCCACCCAATGTTTCAATCGAAAAGCCTGCCGGCAGAGGTGCTTGTATTTGCATTTTTTCTTTGGTAAGCGGATGCGTAAAGACTAAACGAAATGCATGAAGCATAAGTCGTTTTACGCCAATTTTTTTATCTAATTCTGCAACTCCATATTTATCATCTCCCAATATAGGATGTCCGATATGTTGTAAATGTACGCGAATTTGATGCGTTCTGCCTGTCTTGAGTATCGCCTCGGCGACAAAACTCTGCTGCTGATGTGACGAGCCCAAATGTTTAATAATGGTCAAACTTTCCTGACCGTTGCGGTCAACTTTGACTCTTCGCTCGCCGTTAGGTAAAAGATATTTGTGCAAGGGGTATTCGAGGGGGACATGTCCATGCCCGCCTTCAAACTGTCCATGCGCCACCAAAACATAGCGCTTGTCCATCCGCCCTGTCCGAATTTCTTCATGCATGGTGGTGAGCGCACTTCTTTTTTTGGCTAACATGAGGATTCCAGAGGTATCCCTGTCTAAACGATGAACTAATTCGAGATATTTCAGCTCAGGACGTGCGATTCTAAGTGCTTCAATCAAACCTAAAGATACTCCCGAGCCACCATGAACTGCTAATCCCGATGGCTTATTGACGATCAATAAGCTGGCATCTTCAAACAGAATCGGCAGGTTTTCAGATACTTTCTTCGCCGAATAGCCAATTTCCACATCATGGGAAACATCCTCACGATACGCAACTCGAATTGGGGGTATCCGGATGATGTCACCCTGCGCAATCCTAGTGGTGACTGTCGCTCGTTTTTTGTTCACCCGGATCTCTCCAGACCGAATAATGCGGTAAATGTGACTTTTTGGGACCCCTTTTGCCCATTTTAGGAGAAAATTATCAAGCCGTTGACCTTCTTCCTCTGCAGAAATGGTGATTTGACTAACGCTGGGTTCAGACATGAGGGGCTTTTTAAGAGTATTTTGTATTTATATGTAGGAGTTTCACTAAAAACAGACACTTTGCAATATAATCGAGCACTAATGCATGATTAACTGCGGTTGCAACGCATCTCAAAATAAGAATATTTCTAAATGTGTTTTTACTGTATTTGCATTAATTATAGCTAGGGAAGGCATTTTCCCCAAGGTAGCTCCCCCCTTGTTGAAATGAGGAGTAGAAATTGAAAGCTCTTGTTGAGCGCCAGTAGAATTTTGACAGACATTTTTGTGAACGCCAAGAGGCACGATTAGCCCTAGCGAGCATGCGAAGTAGTTTCATTGAATCACTTATAAGTTATTCAATATTAAAGGTTTTTAGGATGCAAAATAGCGTCCCGAATGGTAAACACCCAGTTTACCCAATCTTCGCACTGTTAAATACTCTTCGACTCAACGCTTTCTGAAAAGGAACTGTTATGAAAAGAATGTTATTTAACGCAACTCAACAAGAAGAATTGCGCGTTGCGATTGTCGATGGACAAAAACTCGTTGATCTCGATATCGAAGCTTCAGGCCGGGAACAACGCAAAGGAAATATCTACAAAGGTGTCATTACAAGAATTGAACCTTCTCTCGAGGCTTGCTTTGTCAACTATGGTGAAGAACGTCATGGCTTCTTACCATTTAAAGAGGTTTCTAGAAGCTACT
>JBAXKF010000014.1:0-45148 GCA_037137465.1 Betaproteobacteria bacterium
CGGGCAATTTTTGCAGCAATCAGAGCCTGAGTACATGGCGGCGTTTTGCCATGATGACAACAGGGCTCAAGAGTAACGTACATCGTTGCACCCTGAACATCATAGCCATGATTTTTAGCATCTTCTAATGCCATGATCTCCGCATGATGACTACCGGTTTCTTGCGTAAAGCCTTTACCAATGATTTGATTATTTTTTTCAATCACACAGCCCACGCGAGGGTTAGGATCGGAAATCCCCCTAGCCAGTATCGCCAACTGTAACGCTTCAAGCATAAAAGATTGTTCTTGTAGAGTGAATGGTGTCATGATGGTGATTGATACCTCGTGGGGTCAGCAATACCAGCTTCTTGAAAACCAATTTGACGAAGACGACAGGATTCACAAATCCCACAAGCATGACCATGTTCATCCGCCTGATAACAAGAAACCGTATGCGAAAAATCGACGCCTAACGCAATTCCAGCTTGGATGATTTGAGACTTTGTCATCTTAATGATAGGAGCATGTACTCTTACCGAGTGTTCCTCAACACCCACGCGTGTAGCAAGATTTGCGACCGTCTCAAAAGACTTGACATATTCAGGACGGCAATCAGGATAACCTGAATAATCAACCGCATTTGCACCAAAAAAGATATCAGTTGCACCTAGTGCCTCCATCCACCCTAAAGCGCAAGACAGCATAATCGTGTTGCGGGCAGGCACATAAGTAATCGGAATATCTTGGTGAGGAGTATTTGTTTTCGAAGTAGGTAACTCAAGCGCCATATCGGTGAGAGCAGAACCACCAAAACGCCGTAAATCTAAATCGATAATTTCATGTCGCTTAGCACCTAATTCAAGGGCGATGCGACTAGCTGCGTCTAACTCTGATGAGTGCCTTTGCCCGTATCGAAACGATAAAGCGTAAGACGAATAGCCAAGATGATTCACCATTGCAAGTACCGTTGCAGAATCAAGACCGCCGGATAATAAAACCACGGCGCTATCGCCAAGATGACGAGGTGCAAACATCGCAAAATCAGAACTAGGATTCATTTACTTCAACTTGGATAAAGTAGCTGCAGCTTGCTCTGCAGCCTTTGTATTGGGGTAGTTCTTTGAAATAGACTCAAGAGTTTTACGTGCATCTGATTTTTGCCCTGACTCAATTTGGCAATTGGCGATCGTATTGTAAGCCTCAGGAACGCGGGGATGTTCAGGATATCTTTTGATTAATGATTGCGCACTAGCAATACCAGCCTTGTAATCTTTTTGAGCATATTGCGTATTGGCTAGCCAATATTTTGCTAAGGGCCAGTATGGGCTACTAGGATATTTATTCATAAAATCGCTCAAAGATTTATTTGCTTTAGCCAGATCCCCATTCTGAAAATCCTTTAAGGCAAGATCGTAAGCTTCTTTTTCACCGGGTTGAGAACTACCTTTAACACCTTCTACTTCTATATCTTGGGGCTCTATTTTTTGTAATCGATCATTGAGTTCTGTGTAATAGCTTTTGAGACTTTCACTCAGTTCTTCATGACTTTTTTGTAACTCTTCGATTTTGCCACGCAGTTCTTGGTTTTCTTTTGTAAGTTTATCGTTAGAGATCGACAACTCAAGAACTGCCTTTTGATTATTTTTTAATGACTCGGTGAGTACATTAATTTGTTTTCTCGCATCACCATCTTCAAAGAGTGCAGCTTGTGAGGAGTTGATGAAGACTCCACACAAGCAAAAGAAGAAAAGAAAATGAGCGCGACTCACTCAGAAAATCAATTATTTAATGTAAATGATATCTGCGCGACGATTCTCTGCGCGACCTGTGTCATCCGGACTAGTCGATTTTGGTTTTTCTTTACCAAAACTAACCGCTTCCATTTGTGATTCAGATACACCGAGAAGGCTGAGTAATTTACGCACTGCATCAGATCGTTTTTGTCCTAAAGCCAAGTTGTATTCGGTAGTGCCCGCATCATCGGTATTACCTTGAATCACAACTTTTTGATTTTTATTGGAATTCAAATACTGGGCATGGGAATTAATCAGAGTCTGGTCACTTGACTTGACGGTATAGCTATCAAAATCAAAATAGAAGCTTTTCTTATAAATAGGGCTTGATGGATCATTCCAAGGCTCATTCGCGAATTTAGAATCCGTTCCCGAACTAGTATTTTTCTTAGCTGCTTCCACATCATCTAGCTTTACACCAGAAGAGCAGGCGACAAGACCTAAGGCTACAAGGACTAAAAGAGATAAGCGAATACGCTGAGCGATTGAAATTTTCATTTTAGAAACCTTTTATAAGTAATAACTGAATAATTAACATTTTATGGCATTTCACCATAATAGTTATACATTTTAAAGGCTAGAGTCGTAAATCTAATCTTTATCAGCTAAGAGATGAATTCTCTTTGCCAGATTAGTTCAAAAAAGGACCCCATGCCGGCTCACGCACGACTGCTCCTGGAATACTTAACACTTGCTTAACTTGACCATCCACAGATACGGCTGCAAGAACAGGACGACCGTTAACCCTAGTGGCATACAGTAAAAATTTACCATTGGCAGCAAAGGTAGGCGTTTCATCAAAATTTGTTTCGGTGAGCGCGCTTACTTCCCCACTTCTCAGATCCATGAGTTGCAAGCGAAAACCACCCGAGCGAGCAATATAAGCCAAATACTTACCATCAGGAGATAGGCGAGGACTCGTGGCATAGGCATGTTTAAAAGTGACTCGCGTAGCAGAACCATTATTCTCTCCCTCAGAGCCCATTTTATAAATCTGTGGGGAACCGCCACGATCACTCGTAAAGAAAATAGATTTACCATCGGCAGAAAATTGTGGTTCGGTATCAATAGCTGAGCTTCGTGAAATTCTGCGAAGACCAGAGCCATCGGCATTGATGACATAGATTTGCGTATTGTTGTCACGTGACAGAGAAACAGCAAGTTTGGAACCATCTGGCGACCACGAAGGTGCGCTGTTATTACCTTTTTCGTTGGACAGAATAATACGTTTGCCCGTTGCTAATTCATGCACATAAATCACAGGTTTCTTACTTTCAAAAGAAACATAAGCGACACGTTTGCCATCCGGTGACCATGACGGCGAAATAATCGGTTCACTACTAGAGAGAGCTTCACGCGGATTTTGACCATCAGAATCAGAGATCATGAGTTGGAACTTACCAGCGTTTTTGAGGACATATGACAAGCGAGTAGAAAATATTCCTCGCTCACCCGTCAGGCGCTGGACGATATCGTCGGCGACTGCATGACCTGCTTTGCGAAAATTGTTACGATCAACTGTAATCGTTGTCCCACCCAGAGATTGGTTCTTAGCTACATCATACAAACGGTATTTCACTTCATACTGACCATTGGGAAGAGGAGTTACTGTACCAATGGCAAGCGCTTGAGCGCGGCGGGAGCTCCACATCGAAAAATCAGGTTTAGCATTTTCAGCAATTTCTGTTTCACCGCGCTCCACATTAGCGAAATTGCCATTGTTAGCAAGATCCGAACGCACCACATCCGTCACATAAGAAGGAAGTCCAGACTCATTTAAAAAACGAGTGACAGCGATCGGATATTGGGTTTGGCCAACACCGGTAATTTCAATTTGCATTTGCCCAAATACAAATCCCGAAAACCCAAACACAGTTAATACAGTTAGAAGAGCAGCGATTATTTTTTTCATGTGTGTTTTGATGAGAACAATATTTATTATTGTAATCCCCACTTAATATCTTTAGTCTTTAGGTCTAAAAATTAACATGATGGATTTAGGGACTGTCCCGTTTTCATCTTTTGGCAGGCTACCTGCATCATCGATTGCGCGCAGAACAGCGGCGTCCCAATCCGGTAAGCCACTCGACTTAGACAAGCGCCTACTCAATATTTTGCCATCTGGGGCTAAATCGACAACAACATTGGCTGCCGGATTGCCATCTACTTGTGACGCATTTGTAAAAGTAATACGCGGCTTGATTGCTCGCCGCACTTTATCCGCATAGCCCGGTGAAGCAACACCACCAGACCCCGTACCTGATCCGGAAGTCCCGCCAGTGCCGCCACTCTCGTTTTTGGCATCTGCTTGCAGTTTAGCGATACGATCAGCACGTTCTTTTTCGTCCGCGGCTTGTTGTTTCGCATCGACTGGAGGAGCCTTAGGTTTTTCCTTCACCTCTTCTTTTGCTTTGGGTTTTTCTTTAGGGGCTTCTACCTTTGGCTCAGGTTTCGCCTTTACTTCAGGTTTTGGTTTTTCTTTTTCTTTTGGTTTTTCTTTTTCAATTGGCTTTGGAGGTATGACTGGTTTTACCTCTACTTTTTTAGGTGGCTCGACCTTAGGTTCTACCTTTTTCTTTTCCGTCACAATCTCTGCTTTTTCATCGATGACGGTAACGGGCTTTTCAAGAGGAACTTCTTCTTCCACTTGCACTGGTGAGCTATCCCAAAGTTCTACTTCAACACCTGCAGGAGTTGAGCTTGTTTTCCAATTAAGTCCAATAGAGAACATCAATGCAAGCAGACTATGCGCCGCAAGAGATAATAAAAAAGATTTTCTTGTACCAGGTTCTGGGTATTCCCAACGCTTATAGCCAATAGCCTGAGCAATTGCCATAATTATTTGCTCTTGACAGCCAAGCCAACCCGCTTCACGCCATTTTCTTTAAGTTGTGACATGACGTCCATGACAACTTCGTAGCGAATCGATTTATCTGCAGCGATGACCATGGGTTGATCAGGGTTTTTAGAAGAAAGTTCTCTCGCAAAAGCACCTAACTGGCTCCTGGTCAAAGTTCGAGTAGCGCTACCACTTTCGTTCACTTTAATCTGTTCTTTTTCATTAATATTCAAAAAAATAGGAGGCAGTGGCTGCACTTTAGCACCGCCCACCGTTGGTAAATTCACCACCCCTGGATTAACAAACGGAGCAGTCACCATAAAGATGACAAGCAAGACCAACATGACATCAATATAGGGGACTACATTGATATCGGACATCGCCCGGCGGCGACCATTTCGACTACTTCGTTGGATACTTGCCATGAGATTGTCGTTGCAAAATGTTAGTAAATTCTTCGATAAAAGTTTCAAAGCGAATCGCTAGACGATCCACATCAGACGCACTCCGGTTATAAAAGACAACCGCAGGAATCGCGGCAAAAAGACCAATCGCTGTTGCAACCAAAGCCTCTGCGATACCAGGCGCCACACTCGCTAAAGTAGCCTGTTGCACATTAGCAAGACCGCGAAACGAATTCATAATGCCCCAAACCGTTCCAAATAAACCAATATAAGGAGATACAGAACCTACAGAGGCAAGGAAGGGTAAATTGGATTCAAGAGAATCCATTTCTCGTTGGTAAGTTGCTTTCATGGCCCTGCGAGCAGGATCAATATCCCTGGCTTTGAGAAACTCTTGCATGCCAGACTGAAAAATTCGCTCTAAAGAATTTGCATATTGTTTTTGGTTTCTTTGCGCGGCCTCTAAAAGGGTATTCAGATCACCACCCGACCAAAAGTTCTTTTCGAACTCCTCAGTAGCCCGCTTGACCGAACCTAGGGCGAAGCCCTTACGGATAATAATCGACCAAGAACCGATGGAAAGAGATACTAGCAGTGCCAAAATGAGTTGAACCACAATACTGGCATTGAGTATTAGGCTAATAATGGAAAGATCTTCGTGTTGCATGTGGATAAGTTAATTTTCAGTTGTTGAGAGATTAAAAACAAAAAAGACGAAATTTCTTAACTTTCATGTCAAGTTGTTGCTTGTTTTGTATCATATAGGACTGAGGATATTTTATCCCTAATTCATGAAGGAATTTAAAGATGTTTCGAAGAAGTCAAACACTAGCTCAAACAGATTCAGCATTATGGAATGCGATCCAATCAGAAAACGCGCGTCAAGAAGCTCATATTGAGCTCATTGCCTCAGAAAACTATACATCGCCAGCTGTTCTGGAAGCCCAAGGCTCCCAGTTGACGAATAAATATGCCGAAGGTTATCCCGGCAAACGCTACTACGGCGGATGTGAATACGTTGATATTGCTGAACAATTAGCGATAGACAGACTAAAAACACTGTATGGCGCTGATGCTGCCAACGTCCAACCGCATTGCGGAGCTTCTGCCAATGAAGCGGTATTTCTGGCATTTTTAAAGCCAGGAGATACGATTTTAGGAATGAGCTTGGCTGAAGGAGGGCATTTAACCCATGGAATGGCACTCAACATGAGCGGCAAATGGTTCAATAGCATCTCTTATGGACTAGATGCTGATGAAGCCATTGATTACGACGAAATGGAACGCTTGGCGCATGAGCATCGCCCGAAATTAATTATTGCTGGCGCATCGGCTTATTCTTTACATATTGATTTTGAGCGGTTTGCAAAAGTTGCTAAAGCAGTTGGGGCTATTTTCTTGGTCGATATGGCCCACTATTCAGGATTGATTGCGGCTGGTTTATATCCAAACCCAGTACCCCATGCAGACATCGTGACCTCAACAACCCATAAAAGTTTAAGAGGACCAAGAGGTGGGGTAATTCTCATGAAAGCCGAACACGAAAAAGCGATTAACTCCGCTATTTTCCCAGGCTTACAAGGTGGCCCACTCATGCATGTGATTGCTGCCAAGGCAGTGGCATTTCAAGAAGCACTCCAACCAGACTTTAAGGTATACCAACAACAAGTTTTAGATAATGCTGATGCATTAGCAAAAACTCTAGTGAGTAGGGGATTGCGGATTGTTTCCGGTAAAACACAATCACACGTGATGCTGGTAGATTTACGAGCCAAAAACATTACCGGAAAAGAAGCTGAACGCGTATTAGGTTTGGCGCATATCACCGTTAATAAAAATGCAATTCCTAAAGATCCAGAAAAACCATTTGTCACTAGTGGGATTCGCTTAGGATCACCGGCCATGACAACCCGCGGATTTAAAGTTCCTGAATCAGTCCAGGTAGGTCATTGGATTGCTGATATTCTTGAAAATCCAAGTGATCAAGCAACAATTGATCGCGTCCGCAAAGAAGTAGAGCAGTTAACCCAACGATTCCCAGTTTACGGAGCTTAATCACCAACTATGCATTGTCCATTTTGTCCTCATGAAGAAACTCAAGTATTAGACTCTCGAGTTTCTGAGGATGGACGTGCGGTAAGAAGGCGTCGACGTTGTGAAAAATGCGACAAGCGCTTTACGACTTACGAGCGTATTGAATTGTCGATGCCCACCTTAGTTAAAAAGGATGGCAGTCGGGTAGACTATAACCGCGAAAAAATAGTCGGCTCCATGCGACTCGCACTGCGCAAGAGGCCAGTATCTTCAGATGCATTAGATGAAGCAATTGCTCACTTAGAGGAGCGGGTTATTAGCCTTGGTGAAAAAGAAATTCCGACTTCTCGGATTGGTGAGATGGTCATGCGCGAACTCAAGCGATTAGACAAAGTTGCGTATATTCGCTTTGCATCCGTATACAGAAGTTTTGAGGACATTGAGTCCTTTGAATCAGCGCTAAAAGAGCTTAAATAAGAAAAAGTAAGAAAAAATAAGGAAAAACAGCTCTTTTTGGCCACCTATCCTTGCAAATCATACATTGGTAGTCCATAATTGCAAGGATGATTGATCGCCAACTTACCCATGAACTCACACGTGCTATAGAGGAATCCCCTGCGGTGGTTTTGCTCGGCCCTAGGCAGGTGGGGAAAACCACCTTAGCGATGCAGGTTGGTGAAAAGTGGAATGCCCTTTATTTAGACTTGGAGTCACAAAGGGATCTTGCAAAATTAAAAGAGCCAGAAATTTACTTTGAAAGTCATATAGGTCAATTGATCATTATTGATGAGGTACACCGCTTGCCAGGATTATTCCCCTCACTGCGAGGCATCATCGATCGGGCTAGAAGACAAGGAGTAAAAAATAAACAGTTTTTACTCTTGGGATCTGCATCATTAGATTTGTTAGCGCAATCTGGTGAAAGTTTAGCTGGGAGAGTTTTTTATCTTGAGCTTGGCCCATTTAATATTTTGGAAATCCCACCTGAAGGAATTGAAAATTTATGGGTAAGAGGGGGGTTTCCAGATAGTTTTTTGGCGCAGGACGCGCCACAGAGTTTGCGTTGGAGAGAAAACTTTATACGGACATATTTAGAGAGAGATATTCCGCAATTTGGACCACGCATTGCAGCACAAACCTTACGACGTTTTTGGGAAATGCTAGCGCACTATCAGGGTTGTTTAGTGAACCATGCGCAATTTGCTAATAACCTAGGAGTAGACACTAGAACAGCGATTAAATATCTAGACCTTCTCGTCGATTTATTATTAGTCAGGCGGATCCAGCCTTGGCATGTCAATATTGGCAAACGTTTGGTCAAAACACCCAAAGTGTATATTCGCGATAGCGGAATAGCCCATGCCTTATTAAAGATTGAGGATAAAGATGCACTTTTATCTCATCCTGTAATTGGGCATAGTTGGGAATGTTTTGTGATTGAAAACCTTCTTGCAGTTGCCCCTATGGATGTTCAAGCTTACTTTTATCGAACCAGTGCAGGAGCTGAGATAGATTTATTACTACATTGGCCAGATCAAACCCAATGGGCGATAGAAATTAAACATAGTTTGTCACCGAAGTTAGAGCGCGGATTTCATCAAGCATGTGAAGATTTGCAGCCAGTCAAAAAGTTCCTTGTTTACCCCGGAAAAGAACGTTACAGAACCTCCCAAGATGTAACGGTTATCTCGTTACAAGAGTTAGCGCAAGAGCTTGCGGCAATCAAATAACTCAAAAAGCAAAGTAAGCAAAGTAAGCAAGTTTAGTCTTTAAGCGCAGTAAAAACTCTTCCAGTAATGTCCTCGACACTTCCAGTACCATGGACTTTCGAGTATTTTGGTGCAGGCACTTTGGCATTTGCATCACCATGATTTGCCCAAGATGAATAGTATTCAATCAAAGGTTTAGTCTGCGCGTCATAGACATCGAGACGCTTGCGTACAGTTGCTTCTTTGTCATCATCACGTTGAATTAATTCTTCGCCGGTAACATCATCTTTTCCCTCGGTCTTAGGAGGATTAAAGCGCACATGATAAGTTCTACCTGAGGCTACATGCACACGACGACCACTCATGCGGTCAATAATGGCATCAAATGGAACATCGATTTCTACAACGTAATCAATAGGAACACCCGCATCTTTCATTGCTTGAGCTTGCGGAATCGTTCTTGGAAAACCATCGAACAGATAACCTTTGATGCAGTCAGGCTGCATTAAGCGATCTTTTACTAAGCCGATGATGATGTCATCGGAAACAAGACCACCAGAATCCATAATTTTTTTAGCGGCCACACCCAAAGGAGTGCCTTCTTTGACCGCAGCTCTGAGCATATCACCCGTGGAGATTTGAGGAATGGCATATTTTTCACAAATAAATTTTGCTTGCGTACCTTTGCCTGCTCCGGGGGCGCCCAATAGAATGAGTCTCATCATTTAGCCTCTAAAAAAACGTAATAAAACATAATAACTTTATTTTTGATGTAGCTGTGCCCATTTTAATTGAGCAGCCAATAAATCTTCAGGAGTATCGATACCCGGTGGAGGGACTTCATGGTAAACCTGAACATGAATCTTATAACCATTATATAAGGCGCGCAACTGTTCCAAGGCCTCCATTTTTTCAATAGGAGCTGGAGGGAGGCCTGCAAAAGCTTTTAAAAAATGTACCTTATAAGCGTAAATACCTAAATGACGAAGATAGGGAATACTCGGCTCTAAACCATCTCGTTGGAATGGTATTGCCGCGCGAGAAAAATACAAAGCCTGTCCATTGGCATCTAGGACCACTTTAACCACATTTGGATTATGGATTTCAGAAGCATCCTCAATGGCAACAGCAGCAGTTGCGATAGCGCAGTCAGGATGATCGGCTAGAGCTTGGGCGACTTGATTAATGAGTTCTGGCGGAATAAATGGCTCATCACCCTGAACATTTACCACAATCGCCTCATCAGAAAGACCGCGCATCACCACCAGTTCGCTCAAGCGATCAGTCCCTGTAGGGTGCGCAGTACTTGTCTTGATGACAGCAATCTGATGTTGTTGGCATACGTGAATAATTTCATCACTATCTGTAGCGACCACCACTTGACTTGCTAAACTCTTTGCCGCTTGCTGTGCAACGCGCACGACCATGGGTGCTCCGCCAATATCTGCCAAAGGCTTACGAGGCAGGCGCGTTGATGCCAGCCTTGCCGGAATCACCGCAATAAATGGCGTGGTCATGACTTAGTTATTCTTAGTCATTAACAGCGGGCATAATTTGTCTTGCTTGATCGATGAGCATGACAGCAATCCCATCCTCAATCGGAAAAGCAAGTTTATCTAAATCACAAATGAGTTCATTTGCAGACTCATCGAGCGATAAGCTTCCCTTACAGTTGGGACAAACTAAAATATTTAAATAACGTTTTTCCATCAAGATCTCTTTGCAGGGCGGTGGATTACCTCACAGATGACATCCATCATTGCATGAGGCAATTGTGTTTCAAGAGGAACTACCCAAATACGTTCATCACGTAGATGACTACATTTTACGGCATCTTTTTCCGTCATTAAAATCACATCAATTTTATCTTTATCAAAGCGATCAAAATTAAAGGCTGAATCATCCACATGATCTTCTAAGGGAAGAGCAATGATATTTAGACCCAAATCTCGCAGTGGCGTAAAAAACTTCTCAGGTGCAGCAATACCAGCGACCGCAAGGACGCGTTGATTTTTCCAGAAAGTAAGATCTTGTGTTTGCTTGGGATTGATTAATTGATAGGCTTTTTGCATCAAGCAAGGAACTTGATACGTATTTGGAGCAAAAATACGTGTGCTGGTATTGGCCGTTAATGAAGAAGCGATCTCAAGATCAAGCGTCATATCTCGTGGTCTGGTGGCGGTCTCTCGCAAAGGGCCAGCGGGCAATAGATAGCCATTACCTTCCCCCCGAAAATCCCGCACAACGATTTCAATATCATGACCACCATTTCGCGCGACATCCCGAGATAGCGGGTAATGTTGTAGGCCATCATCACTGATAATGACATTACAGCCCAAAGACTTTTTTAATAAACCAAGGCCCGTGGAGTGGCGATGAGCGCCGATCCAAACAGGAATTTTCAGTGGACCTACTTGTTGAGCAATGAGTAAAGCCTCATCGCCAGTATCTTGCGCTGTGCTTGTTGCAAAAACCTCTTGGCTTTGGTCAGGTGCAAGATTGGAGCGATAACCACGCAAAATAATTCCTGGGCTAAAGCCACGCCAGTAAAGATCTTTAGCTAGCGCGATCACGATAGGTGTTTTACCTGTTCCACCCACACGAATATTGCCGACAAAAATAACGGGGACTGGCAGAGACCGGCTTTTCAGAACACCCAAAGAAAACAAAAAAACTCGCAGCGTAATAATGGCGCCATACAAGCAAGACACGGGCCAAAGAACTCGAGCAATGAGTCCCTTCGATTCCCAAAAACGTGGAGCTTGGAGGCGCATAGAGTGGAAGGTTTATCTTTTTTTCTGAGAAGAGGTTTGATTATCTTGCGTTGCAAACACAATATTATTTAAGCCAGCTTGACTTGCCATTTCTAAGACCTGCATGACCGCTTGATGAGACGCTTTGGCATCAGCAGAAATCACGACGCGAAGCGTATTTAGGGAGGCATCATTGGCTTTTTCATTTTGCTGCGCAATCAGGCCTATCTTTTCCATCAAACTCGCGGAATCGACCACATTACCGTTTAGCGCATATTTACCATCACGACTCACAGCTACGCGAATTTCTTTGACGCGTGCAGAGGCATTTTCTCCAGCCACACTTGGTAAAGTAATCGACAACTCCTGATATTGCGTAAAGGTTGTAGAAATCATTAAAAAAATCAGAATAACTAAGAGAACATCAATAAAAGGTATTAAATTAATCTCAGGCGCTTGATAAGCAATGCCAAGACCATCATTTGGATGGGTATCAGAAGAGTCTAAGAGAGGTCGATGTTGCAACATTAGGAAGGGAACATATTTTTTAACAGCACACGGGTTGCTTCATTGAGGTCGTGAGCTCTTGCATCTGCGAGGCTTCTTAAAAAGCGCCAACCAGCCAGAGCAGGGATAGCGATTAAAAGTCCAAATGCAGTGTTATATAAGGCCATAGAAATACCTTGTGCCAATTGCTGGGGTGATCCGTTGGCGCCTTGACTCCCAAAAATCTCAATCATGCCAAGCACAGTCCCAAACAAACCCATGAGAGGGGCGATGGTGGCAATCGTAGCTAAAGAACTTAAATATTGATTCAGACGAACCATTGTTGGACTTGCTGTCTCACGCATGAACTCCAAACACTGAAGTTGACCGGCACGGCTCATAAAAGCGGCAATTCCTTGAGAAAGAATATTTCCAAGGGCTGAGGATTGAGCTAATTGGTCCAAATCGGTAGATTGTGGAGTTTGTCCTACATGAATTTTCCTTAAAAATGTGAGTGCTTGCTCCAAATCTTCCGTAGGTGCAATCTTACTTTTACGCAAAAACCAGACTCTTTCGAGGAGGATTGCAAGTCCAATAATCGAAATCATGAGGAGTGGCCAAATGGTCCAACCGGAGGCAGAAATAATTGTTAACATATTTACACTTTACTAGATTTATCTGTGGATAACCCTGTGCAGAACTTTTTTAAGAAAAATATTTTATCCTTGAAAATGTCATAAAAGGGTGGTAAAAGAGTTCATAGACCCACTTAAAAAGCATTTAAAAACATATACTTAGTATATTAATACAAAATTGTGTCAATAATTAAACCTATTTCTCTATTGTTTATAAAGGCTGTGGACATTTTCTCCCCTAAAACCCCTGTAAAACCAACATTTCAACGAATTGACCATGGAACTTACTAGCGAAATCCTGACAGTTGGCCAGTTAAATGAGGCAATATCTAGCCTCATTAACAGCTCTTTCGACACCCTTTGGGTTAGAGGGGAGATTTCCAACTTCAAAAGTTATCCGAGTGGTCATTGGTACTTCAAATTAAAAGATGCGCAGAGCCAAATTAATGGGGTGATGTTCAAGGGTAGAAACTTTTCTGTAGATTTTGACCCAAAAGACGGCGATCAAGTCGAAGTTGCCGCACAGCTTGGCTTTTATACCGCACGCGGAGATATGCAACTTACCGTTGCGCAAATGCGCAAAGCTGGGGCGGGAGCACTATTTGAAGCGTTTATGAAGCTCAAGGCGAAATTAGAAAAAGAGGGTTTATTTGATCCGGCACGGAAAAAAGATCTACCGCTTCATCCCCGCTCAATTGGTATAGTGACATCTACACAGGCGGCTGCTTTAAAAGATGTTTTAAGCACACTAGCGCGCAGGGCAAGCCATATCCCCGTCATCATTTATCCAAGCCTTGTACAAGGCCCAGAAGCGGCACCTGGCATGATCAAGGCACTCCACCAAGCCCAAGTAGATGCAAAGGTTGATGTCATTTTACTGGTTAGGGGCGGCGGCAGTATTGAAGACCTCTGGGCCTTCAATGATGAGCAACTTGCCTATGCGATTGCCAAATCAAGCATCCCGATTATTAGTGGGGTGGGACATGAAACAGACTTTACTATTGCAGATTTCGTGGCTGATTTAAGAGCGCCAACGCCTACAGCAGCGGCTGAAATGGCAACACCAGATCGATTGGAGTTATTAAGAAATTTACAAGGATATGCCCAGTTCCTGCATCGTATGATGACTACCAAGCTTGAGAGGGAGGCGCAACGAATTGATCAATTAAGCCTTCGCCTTGGACATGCCATACCCAACCCCGCGCAAATGAGGCAACGCCAACAGCAACTGCAAGATCGTTTGGAGAGAGTTTGGCAAGAAAAACTCCGTTATTGGCGACAACAGCAAGAGCACTATTTATTTCAGATTGAAACTTTAAATCCACAGCGCACCCTTGAAAGAGGCTATTCCTTAATATTAGAAGACACCCAAGCCATTCGCGACCCCAAAGACCTTAGTTCAACTAAGCGCTATACCCTAGCAATGGCAAAAGGCACTGCGCAGGTGAGTCTAGACAACATTGAGTTATCCGCAGATGAATAAACGATGAAATTTGCAAGAATTGTCAAAAAAATGCAAGCTTCAAAATATCTGCTTAAAATGAATCCAAACATTGATTGATTTAACCCCCAAGGAGAAGACATGGAACACGCATTACCAACATTACCGTATGCCTTAGACGCATTAGCCCCACATATTTCAAAAGAAACGCTTGAGTTTCACTATGGCAAGCATCATCAAACCTACATTACTAATTTGAATAATTTACAAAAAGGTACAGAGTTTGAGAGCATGGATCTTGAAGACATCGTGAAAAAATCAAGCGGTGGTATTTTTAACAACTCCGCACAAGTGTGGAATCACACGTTTTACTGGATGGGTCTTAAACCACAAGGCGGTGGTGCTCCGACTGGCGCGCTTGCTGACGCTATTAACGCAAAGTGGGGTTCATTTGATAAATTCAAAGAAGAATTCACAAAATGCGCAGTAGGAACATTTGGCTCTGGTTGGGCATGGCTCGTTAAAAAAGCAGATGGCAGCCTTGATCTCGTTTCTACAAGTAATGCAGGTACACCGCTTACAACAGATGCAAAAGCATTACTGACCTGTGATGTATGGGAGCATGCTTATTATGTTGACTATCGCAATGCACGCCCTAAGTACGTAGAGTCATTCTGGAATCTCGTGAATTGGGAATTTGTTGCTAAAAACTTTGCTTAAATTACTTCCCTAATTAGGGGGAAGCATGATGGGCTCTTGAGTTAAATCCACGCCATAAACCGCGTGGATTTTTTCTTTAATAAGATCCGCTAAACGTAAGATCTCTTTTCCTGAGCCACCACCGTAATTGACTAACACCAAGGCTTGTTTTTCATAAACGCCGACATTGCCTAGTCGATAACCTTTTAAACCACATTGATCGATGAGCCACCCGGCCGCCAACTTATAGCGCTTTTGGCCATCAACCATCCCCTGAGGGTAAGCCACTAGCGTGGGAAATTGCTCAAGCAGTGCCAGGTAAGTTGCTTCACTGACTTGTGGATTATGAAAAAAGCTACCCGCATTACCGAGGACCAAAGGATCCGGTAATTTTCTCGATCTTATTTCACAAACAGCAGCAAAAACATCTTGCGCGGTAGGATTGGGAAGATGTAAAAAATAATTCGCAAGTTCTGCATACGATAAGTTAGCCAACCACAGGCGAGGAAGCGCAAAGCGTACCTGGGTCACAATATAGCGATTCGGAAATGTTTTAAAAATACTGTTGCGATACGTAAAGTCACAATCCTGCCTAGATAAAGTTTGCCAAGCAAGATCTGTATCGAGTTGCTCGAGGTCAAGCACCTCAACAGAGTCAATCCAATTGCCCACTTCAAGGCCGTAAGCGCCAATATTTTGGATGGGTGCGGCGCCACAGGTGCCAGGAATCAAGGCTAAATTTTCAAGACCCGGAAAATCATTGTCCAAAGTCCACGCCACAAAATCATGCCAGTTTTCTCCAGCACACACGTCAATCAAAGTATGAGTGGCTGTTTGGTTCACCATTGATTTACCCAAAAGTTGCAGGTGAATCGTCAGACCAGGAAGATCTTCATGAATCAGTACATTACTACCGCCGCCCAATACATGGATCGGTAAGTCACGGGCGCGAGCGTACTGCACTGCTTCAAGCAGATCTTGAGTATTCGTAACGCTAACAAATTCTTTTGCTTGGATATCAAAACCAAAAGAATTCAACGATTTGAGAGGAAAATTGAATAATATCTGCACAGAGAGATATTATTACTGAATTCATTCATTCAAGGAGAAATTTGATGCCCTCATTCGATGTCGTATGTGAGCCAGATATGGTGGAAGTAAAAAACGGTCTAGAACAAGCCAATAAAGAGATTTCAACGCGCTTTGACTTTAAAGGGTCAGATGCCAGAGTTGAGCTCAAAGATCAAGAGCTGACAATGTTTGCAGATGACGACTTTAAGCTGGCACAAGTAAAAGACGTTTTACTCAATAAGATGACTAAACGTCAAGTGGATGTTCGTTTCTTAAAAGATGGCAAAAAAGACAAAATTTCAGGTGACAAGGTCAAGCAAGTCATTGAAATTCAAAAAGGGATACAAGGTGATTTAGCCAAAAAAATTGTCCGCATCATTAAGGACAGTAAGATTAAAGTACAAGCCAGTATTCAAGGAGATGCAGTCCGTGTGACGGGCACGAAAAGAGATGATTTACAAAACACGATGGCGATGTTGCGTAAAGATGTATCAGAGGCGCCACTGAACTTCAATAATTTTAGAGACTAAACTTTTTACTGCGCCAGGTAAATCCAAAATGGAATAGTGATGGCTGCCAATAGGGTCATCACTGAGATAGTAACCGCCACGATAGAGCCATTACCACCCATTCTGCTGGCAAGTACAAAAGCGCTATTGGCTGTAGGCATACATGCAAACAGAACCGCATTGAGTTTTTGATGCGGCGGCAAGTCGAGCAAATTCGCGCCTAGTAGTGCAAGTGCAGGAAAAGCGATGAGTTTTAAGAATGTCCAGTACATCACCAATACGCCATCATTCTTTGTGCTGATCCAACGCAGACTCGCACCAACACACAGAAGACCCAAAGGAATAGAAGCATTGCCTAAACGAGCAATATTAAAGGTCATCATCTCAGGTAAATGAACACCGGAGTAATTCAGTAATAGACCTGAAGTTGTTGCAATCACAAAAGGATTTTTGATAATTTCTAAAAAAACATGATTTCCACCACGATTCGATAAGCTGAAAACAGACAGGGTGTTTGAGATAGGGACCAAACAAGCAATCGTAATTGCCATCAGTTCAAGGCCGCTGGCATCGACAAGTCTTGCGGCAACAGCTAAAACGATATACGTATTAAAACGAAACGTTGTCTGAATACCTGAAATTAAGTTAATTGGATCGGGGGCAAATAACCACTTAGCGGCATAGGCAAGCAGCCCCATCGAACACATGCAAAAGGCAAGAAGGGCGAGCATGTAAAAATTATCAGCAAAAGTTAGTTTCGCATGAATCGCAGAGTTGAATAACAGGCAAGGGAAAAGAACCCAATAGACCAAGCGCTCCACCCCATCCCAAATACTCTGATTAATTGAGGTGTAGCGATTGATAGCCCACGCCAGCAGAATCAGCATAAAATCAGGGAGAAGGATAAAGGCGGTATTCAAAGAAAATATGGAGTATATGGATAAATCACCAGAGCAATCGCTTATTTTACGTCAAAGTATCGATTCCATAAGTGGCTTTATTGATGCACTCTGGCTTGAGGATGGGTTATCAAAAAATACCCTAGAGGCCTATCGAAGTGATCTTGAGATTTATGCACACTGGTTAGATCAAGCACATCAGAAAAATATACTGCAATCATCGGTTGTTGAAATCACAGACTTCATGGCCAAGCGTCGCGTCGATAAAGCAACTTCAGCCAATCGCAGATTAACGGTCTTAAAACGTTTTTTTCGTTATATGATTCGTCAAAATCTATTAACAGAGGATCCTTGTCTGAATCTTCGTCCAGCCAAACAAGCCATGCGGTTTCCAACCAGTTTGTCTGAGGCGCAGGTCGAGGCTTTATTACAAGCGCCCAATACAGAAGAGAATTTAGGACTTAGAGACCGGGCGATGTTAGAGCTCATGTATGCCAGTGGCCTGCGCGTATCCGAAATTATTGTGCTGAAATTAATCCATCTACGTTTAAACGAGGGCATTATCCATATTATTGGAGGTAAAGGTAATAAAGAGCGCTTAGTGCCATTTGGCGGCGAAGCTGCGCAGTGGTTACAGCAATACATTGAACAAGCAAGGCCACCCCTACTAGAAAATAAGACTAGTGAATATTTATTTGTGGGGCGCCATACGGCGAACTGTTTAACAAGACAGGCCTTTTGGTATGTGATTAAAAGATATGCCACACTAGCGGGGATACAGGAACATTTATCACCCCATACCTTAAGGCATGCCTTTGCAACGCATTTGCTCAATCATGGCGCCGACTTACGGGTTGTTCAATTATTATTAGGGCATGCCGACATTTCAACGACGCAAATTTATACGCACATTGCACGAGAGCGTTTAAAAAACATTCATCAACAACATCACCCCAGAGGATGATATGACAGACCTTTATGCAATAGCACTTATTATTGGGGCCTATCTTTTAGGATCCGTATCATTTGCTGTTCTTGTCAGCAAACTGATGGGATTGCCTAATCCACATTCCTACGGATCTAAAAACCCTGGTGCGACCAATGTTTTACGAACAGGCAATAAAAAGGCCGCCATCCTTACCTTATTGGGCGATTCATTAAAAGGGTTTGTTGCGGTGATGTTAGCCAAGTGGATATTGCAAGAACAAGCAGAGCCCGCCTGGTTCATTGGCGGAGTGGCACTGGCTGTATTTTTAGGGCATGTATTTCCGATATGGCATGGATTTCAGGGAGGTAAAGGAGTTGCCACTGCGGCAGGAGTTTTATTTGGCATTCACTGGGCATTAGGTTTGGCGGCATTATCAACCTGGTTGATCATGGCATTCTTTTTTAGATATTCATCACTAGCGGCATTAACAACAGCGATATTTGCGCCTTTATTTGCCTACCTGATGTTTTTCTTGCAGCAAACAATATCGCAAATCAGCTGTATTGCGGTGTTGATGATTGGGATTGTATTAATTTGGCGTCACCAATCAAATATCCAGAAATTAATGAATGGTAGCGAGGGGAAAATTGGACAAAAAAAGTAAAAAAATCCCTCATCAAGAAAATTTATTCAATTACTGCGAAAATCAAAGTACAACTTATTGATTAAAGATACTATGACCCAAGACAATAAAAATGCAGTTTCAGAAGATATAGGTATCCCTGTTTCTGTCAAAATTCGTGAACGATTAAAGCAGGCCAAGGTCCGATTTCACGCCAACGATAATATTTCCGAATATTTGGAGCCAGGTGATATTGATGGTATTTTCGCTGAAGTCAAATCCAAAATGAAAGAAGTGTTGGATAGCTTAGTTATTGATACTGAGGGCGACCACAATACCCAAGACACAGCCAATCGCATTGCTAAGATGTTTATCAAAGAAGTCTTTGCTGGACGATACTCATCGATGCCAGTGCTTACAGAATTTCCAAATATTTCTCATTTAAATGAATTAATGGTGATAGGCCCAATCGCTGTGAGGAGTGCTTGTTCCCATCATTTTTGTCCGATTATGGGAAAAGTCTGGATTGGAGTATTACCCAACGAAAACAGTAATCTCATTGGTTTATCCAAATACGCACGGATGACTGAATGGATCATGGGAAGACCACAAATTCAAGAAGAGGCAGTGATTCAATTGGCGGATGTATTAGAAAGCAAAATGAAACCTTTGGGTCTTGCAGTGGTGATGGATGCAGACCACCTGTGCATGCAATGGCGGGGCGTAAAAGACTCTGAGTCGAAGATGCTCAACAGCGTGATGCGCGGCACCTTTTTAAAGGACCCTAATTTACGTCGTGAGTTTCTATCCTTACTAGGAAGTCGATACAAATCTTGATGGGTGAATCCAATTGAGAATCATTTTCATTTGCAAGGCTATAAAAATCAATAACTTACGTGTCTCATAATAAAACAACATTTATCGTTTATTCTTACCTCAGTAGCAATCAAATCCCCATTGAAAGGAACTTTAATGAAAAATAGCCGTCGCCAATTTATGATCTTATCCGCATCTAGCTTAGCTGTAGCTACAGCTGGAACAGCCTTTGCAGCTGACCCTATGTTAGCTGAGACAGATGCACAAGCCGTCGGATTAGGATACAAAGCTGACACTACAAAAGTAGACAAAGCAAAATACCCAAAACATGCTGCAACGCAGAAGTGTTCAGGATGTGCCTTGTATAAAGGTGCTGCTGGATCTGCAGCTGGTGGATGCCAAATTTTCCCTGCCAAGCAAGTAGCTGGTAATGGTTGGTGCAGTGCTTATGCAGCTAAGGCTTAAGCTCATCTGACTTTATAGTTTAGTAATTAGCCATTAAACTCCTTTACAGGACACTGTGAAGGAGTTTTTTTATGTTGATTAACTGCGTAGCGTATAAAGATGGCTATAAATTAGCCGATATCACTTTTGAAGAAATTAGCGACTATCTTTTAAAAGAAGATGTATTTGTGTGGGTTGCTTTAAAAGATCCAACGAATCAAGAAATACAGGGTATGCAAGAAGAGTTTGATTTGCATGAACTAGCGATTCAAGATGTGCGGCATAGTAATCAACGACCAAAAAAAGAAGAGTACGGCGATGTTTTATTTTCTGTTGCCCACTTAATCACTTTATTACCTAATAAAGAGTTGCAGATTGGTGAATTAGATATATTTACCGGAAAAAACTTCATTTTATCGATTCGTAAAAATAGTCCTCAGGATTTTTTAGGGGTTCGAGACCGCTGCGAACATGAGCCCCATCTTCTCAAATTAGGTTCACGTTATGTTTTATACGCATTGGTTGATTATGTAGTCGACCACTACTTTGAAGTACTTAATGAGATGGAATTAGAGTTAGATGTTGTTGAAGGCGATGTGTTTACGAAGACGAAAACCATGGGGCGAAGCAACGTCGAAACCCTCTACTATATGAAACAAAAAGTCTCAACCCTTAAACATGCCTGTGTACCCTTGTTGGAGAAATTTGCCAACTTTAGCGGCGGCAGATTACCTCCAGTGCTTGAAGGTGGAGAGCTCAATGAGTATTTTCGAGACTTACAAGACCACCTCAAGCGGGTGGTCGATCGAATTGATACCCTCGAGAGCGCTTTATCGCAACTCATACAAGTCAATCTTTCTTTAGTAACAATTGATGAGACTGAAATAACCAAACGACTTGCTGCTTGGGCGGGAATCTTTGGACTTGCAACTTCGTTTGCGGGTATTTGGGGGATGAACTTTGAGGCTATGCCAGAATTGCAATGGAAGATAGGCTATCCCATGGCATTAACTATTATTTTTGGCGGTTGTTATCTCCTCTTTTTACGCTTCAAAAAAATAAAGTGGTTGTGATATTTGGCTTGGGGTATATTTAAATGATTCGATATACCCTAAGGACTATGAATGTATTTGCCAAAACACTTTAAAGAAGAACGCCCTGAGCTGCTCATACCTTTTATACAAGAGCACCCACTTGGAGTATTAGTGACCATTGAGAGTGGCTTGGCACAAGCTAACCATTTGCCTTGGTTTTATGAAGAGCAAACCTTACAAGCGCATATTCCAAAAGTAAATCCCTTGTATACATTTTTAAGAGAGTCAAATAAAGTCGAGGCACTACTTATTTTTCAAGGACCACAGGCATATATCACCCCAAGTTGGTATCCGAGTAAAAAAGAAACAGGTAAGGTTGTGCCAACGTGGAACTATTCGGTTGTACATGTGCGAGGAAAAATACAGATTCAAGAAAATAAAGATTGGATTAGAAATCATTTAGAAAAAATGACTAACGCACAGGAAGTAAAGCGAAACTCAGATTGGGAAGTGAGTGATGCCCCGGTCGAATTCACGGATGGAATGATTTCGGTGCTATGCGGATTAGAGTTTCAAATTGAATCGATAGAAGGTAAATTGAAGTTAAGTCAAAACCGACTAAAAGACGATCATAAGGCGGTGCTCGATCATCTGAGTGGCAGCGACATACAAGATGATAGGGAACTTGCAGCGCTAGCTATGCAAGCGCTAAGCAAAAAATAAAAGCACAGCTAATTGGTTTAGTTATTCTCACTAAAGCTCGTTGCTACTCGGCGAATAATTTTAGGAGGCTCAGTACCCTCGTGGTATTTAAAACGTTCTTCTTGAAGGTTTAAATCATTGGTTGTAAAGCGATCAAAACGTCGCAGATAATCAGCCCAAGTTTCGAAGACAAAGTTTTCAACCATCATGCCTGCTTTTTCGGCATCTTCAAACATACTCCAAGACATAGCTCCTTGCCGTAAGCGAGCGTCTCTAGAGCGTTGCATTACCTCCTTGAAGGCCGGCAGAAACATTTCAGTAATCTTATATTCAACAGAGATCATGACCGGCCCAGCCTGAAGATCAATATCACGATCAGGTATTGGGTGCTCCACAGGGCATACAGGAGTCATATCCTCTTCAAGACCACCTTCGATCTTAAGGTGCTTCGTTAATAAAACCGCAATAATTCCAAAGACAGAGCCACAGATGACGCTAAAGGTCACGCTGGAATAGGATGTTAGCGTACCAAAGATCGCAGCGCCGATAGCGCTTCCACCCATCAGCGACATTTGAAAAATGGACATACCTCTTGCTCTTATCCAGCTTGGAAGAGCAAGTTGTGCGGAAATCGATAATGAGTTTGCTGTCAAAATCCAAAAGCCGCCACTGAGCATCATCATGATGGAGGCTATCCATAATGATGGCGCAAGAACTACCCCGATGGAGGTTAATGCTTGCAAAATCTGACTTAAAGGAACCAGTTGATTTCTATCAAAACTATGACGAATACGAGGTAATTGTGAAGCGGCAATAATCGCACCAAAGCCAAGACAAGACAACAAGATCGTAAACGTTCTGGCATCACCATTAAAGTGATCTTTGGCGATGACCGGCAACAATGCCATGAGAGCTGAAGATTGTACAAAAAAGATAAAGACTCGCAAAAGGACCGCTTTCATGCGTGCTGATGATTTGACGTATTGAATCCCTACACGGATAGCACCTAAGAATCGCTCACCTGGCAATGGCGAAACATTTGAAGTATATTTCCAGCGCCAAATCAGAACGGTGCATCCCAAAGATAAAACCATATTAAGAGCAAAAACATACTCAGTACCAGCACTCGCGATTAAAGCACCAGCGATAAGGGGGCCAATAATTCTTGAAGCATTCATCGCCACACCATTTAAGGCCAGAGCAGACGGCAGTTGCTCACGAACTACAAGGTCTGGAACAATCGCAGCAAATACCGGCCAACGCATGGCAAGACCAATACCATTGGTGAAAGTTAAAAAGAGTAACAGGGGAGCATTGAGTGAGTCTGTAAAAGTCATAAAACACAGAACGGCGGCATTGAGAGCAATCCACAGCTGGGTTGCAATAAAATATTTTTTACGGTTTAGGATGTCAGCGAAGGCGCCGCTAGGTAGGCCGAGCAAAAATACCGGCAAATTAGAGGCCGTCTGAATTAATGCAATCAAGGTTGGCGACGAAGACAAGCTGGTCATCATCCAAGAGGCAGCCACATCATTCATCCACATACAGATATTCGATGTCATCCAAGCTAGCCAAAGCATGGCAAACACCCGATTCCTCATGGGTGCCCACCAAGCTTCTTCTCTTGAGATGGTCAAGGATGATCGTTTGAATAACATAGATTTCACCATTTTACTTCTGATATCAAAAAAACATCTGAAATCAACAGATCTTCCAATATCCCCCTTTTTATTTTTTAAAGACGCGAAATTAGGTAGAATCAATTTATTTGACTGAGGTCTTTCATGAAGCAACAAAATCTCATTACCTATAGTGCAATTGAGTTATCACGCCTGATACATGATAGGCAGGTATCCTGCGAAGAAGTGATGCGCGCATATTTAGAGCAGATTGAACTGCACAATCACCGCGTGAATGCCATCATATCCATGTTGCCAGAAGAGCAGTTAATCGCGCTTGCAAAAGAAAAAGACCAGCAATTTCACAGCACCAGCAATAAAGGGTTTTTGTATGGATTCCCACTTGCGCCAAAAGATCTAGCAGGCACCAAAGGGATTGCTTCAACGATGGGCTCACCCATTTTGAAGAATAATCTGAATGCGCAGGACTCTATCGCGGTAGAGCGTATGAGACAGTCAGGTGGGATTTTGATTGGTAAAACCAACGTTCCAGAATTTGGATTAGGGTCGCACACCTACAACACCTTATTTGGTACGACGCTGAACAGCTATGATCAAACCAAATCAGCTGGTGGTAGTAGTGGTGGCGCTGCCGTAGCCTTAGCATTACAGATGTTACCGATCACTGATGGCAGTGATTTTGGTGGTTCATTACGTAATCCAAGTGGCTGGAATAATGTCTATGGCTTAAGGCCGTCGATGGGAAGAGTTCCCTCTGGTAATGGACTTGAAGTGTATTACGACCAGTTACCCACAGATGGGCCGATGGCGAGAAACGTGACTGATCTTGCTATGATGTTATCGATTCATGCAGGACATGATGCACGCTACCCACTCTCTTTGAAAGAATCCCCCCAGATCTTTACTCAGCCCCTAGAAGCATCCATGCAGGGTAAAAAAGTAGCTTGGTTAGGCGACTTTGGAGGATATCTCCCCATGGAAGAGGGGGTATTAGAAAGATCACAACAAAGCCTTGCGTATTTTGAGACGATGGGATGTACTGTTGAATCTGTAACACCACAATTTGATATGCAACAGTTGTGGCGATCATGGATTATTTTGAGAGCCTTTGTGACAGGAGGTAAATTAATGCCTCTCTATCTACATGCTGAGCACCGCAAATTACTCAAGCCAGAAGCCATTTGGGAAATTGAACAATCGATTAGCTTACAAGCATCAGAGGTATTTGCAGCTTCCGTAACTAGAACTGCATGGACAAAAGAATTACAACGACTCCTGCAAATCTACGATGTATTAGTTTTGCCTAGTGCACAGGTATTTGCATTTGATGCAAAACAACATTGGCCACAAACGATAGCAGGTAAAGAGATGGACACCTATCACCGCTGGATGGAGGTGGTCATTGGTCCCACGCTTGCGGGCCTTCCAGTCTTAGCGGTGCCAGCGGGCTTTGAGAAACAAGTCCCCTTTGGCTTGCAATTGATTGGCAAGCCTCAAGGCGAATTTGAGTTACTCCAAATGGGACATGCGTGGGAGAAGGTAACACCCTTCGCAAAAGAAAAGCCCCCGTTATTAAAGTGATCGTCCGTAACGCATCAAAATAAAGCTGATGATGAACATGAGGATTGCAGCAGCGATGGCTAAAGAGGCATGAATCCCAATCATGCCACCCACCAGACCAACGGTAATGCCAGAACCTGCGCGCATACCAAGTCCCGCCATGTTGTAAAGCCCAATTACACGGCCACGGATCTCAGTTGGTGCATTGATTTGAACAATACTTTGCGCCATTGAGTTAAAAGAAAGCTCAAAAAATCCACAGATTAAAAGTAAGGCAATTGCAAAATAATAATTTTGATTTATGGCAAAGGTAAGCAAAATCACGCACCAGCAAAATGCCAAAATGAGTGCAGTTCTGGGGTGAGGTTTTAAAAAGCCACGACTTTCTAAAATAATACCGGCAATCAATGCCCCAGCTGCATCCGCTCCAAGCAAGAGGCTATATAAAAGGCCGGGATCACCATGACCTAAATCTTCTGCAAAGCCTGGCATTTGCGCTTGGTAGCCATTGCCCACAAAAAACGAAGCGGTGCCAGCCAGTAAAACCATCGAAACTATGACGCTTTTGCCTGAGATGTCACGAATGGTTTGCACAATATCTTGAAAACCTTTAACAGCACGTTTAACTGGCGCTTCACCAATACGAAAAGCTGGGCCATAAGGAGCCTTCCAGAGCCATAAGATAGTGGGTAGATATAAAAATGCATTCACAATCAAACCATACTTTGGCCCAACCGTTAACATGAGGCCAGCACCAACAGCAGGACCAATGAGAAGACCTAGATAACGGGCACTAGCTAAGATTCGAACAGCACTAGGTAAGACAGAAGTATCAACAATATCGTATAAAAGAATTTGTGAGATGGTGTGCCAAAGTACTCCAGCAAAACCATGCAACACTAACAAAATCATGGCATGCCACTGTTCAACTGAATCAGTAATAAATAAATATGCCCAGCCTAAAGAGCAAAGCATAAACAGAAAAATTCCGGCTTGGATTAATCTTCTTGGATCGTATTTATCTGCAAGTGCACCAGCAGGCACCGAAAAAAACAAAAAAGGTAGCCAATGAGAAAGAACAGCAAAACCAGCAAGCTCAGGGGAATGGAATTTTTGATACAACATCCAATAGCTGATCACATGCTCCACGCTATCGGCCATCATCGCTAGCATATATGTGGCTACATGAAATCTAAATCCCACATATTTGAAGGCGGCAAATGACGGCGCTTTTGAATTTGACATGAAACCCTTTGAAAACTCTATTTTAATGCGATGTCAGCCACTTACTTGTAAATTCGCTGGAAAGAGCAAGAAATCTTTTCACAGTTAATTTTGAAGAGTTATCGCGATAGGCAATACTCAAGGGGACGGTGATGACAGAATCAGGCTCAAATGTTTTATAGACAATACTATCTGGTTGAATCGCCTGCATTGATTTAGGTACGATGGCAATACCTAATCCCGAAGCAACGAGGTGAAGGGCGCCAATAATCCGGTAAACAATTTGCGCTGACCGAGGTTCAAAGCCCACTTTGGCGCATTCCTCGATCAAGGATTCTTTAATGCCAGAGCCATTGACTTGTTGATAAAAAATAAAATTTTCATCACAGAGATCTTTAAGGCGGATAGTTTCATTCGGCAATTTAGTCAAAGGATGATTGACAGGAACTGCAATCACCATATCCTCTTTTAAGAGTTCCATACTCGCAATACCAGGATAAGGTTTTACAGAAGAACGAGAAAAGGCAATATCAATCCGTTCTTGTTCTAAGGCATTAATCAGATCATGAGCCGCGCCTTCTTCAATTTCGACAGTAATGAGCGGGTAGGTTTCACGAAATACCCTTACTAAGTCCGGGGTCATTTGATGCATGGATGCAGAACTAGTAAAGCCTAGGCGAATACTACCTTCCTCCCCCATATCAAAACGTTGGATGCGCTGAGTTGCTTGATCGACACTCGCAAGAATTGCACGCGCATCCCCTAAAAATACTTTCCCAGCAGGAGTGAGTTGAATACGGCGCGACTGACGAAAAAACAATTGCACCCCAAGCTCTTTTTCAAGCTGTGCAATTTGATGACTTAAAGGAGGTTGTTGAATACCTAATTTAGCCGCCGCTCGTGTCATGTGCTCCTCTTGGGCGACGGCGACAAAATAGCGCAAATGTCTTAATTCCATCGAAAATAGCCTTTAACTATATTTATAAAGTATCAATTTAACACTTTTTGAGTATTGGACAAAGAAATAAATATCAATTAAATTTAAAATTCATATTGGAGACAAAGCATGGAAAAAGACACTGAAGTAGCGATTGTTGGCGGGGGGATTGCTGGACTATTTTTAGCTATCAGTTTGCATCAAATTGGAATCAAAAGTCGGGTCTATGAAGCTGTCACAGAATTACAGCCTTTAGGTGCTGGCATTAATTTACTTCCTCATGCTGTACGGGAATTAGAGGAGTTGGGATTATTAGGTGCCCTTGACCATGTAGGTATTCGCACCAAAGATGCTTCGTACTATAACCATCATGGGCAGTTGATTTATCGCGAAGTTGTCGGCACAGCTGCTGGCTACAAATGGCCACAATTTTCGATCCACCGTGGTGATTTACAAATGCTATTACTCGACGCTGCAAAAGAGCGCCTAGGTGATGATGTCATCGCCACTAATCATAAATTTGTTAGTTACGAACAAGATGATCACGGTGTCACAACGCACTTTGTTAATCGTGATGGCGAGCCATTACCTTCTGTTCGTTCATCGGTAATGATTGGTTGCGACGGCATTTACTCGGTCTTAAGAGGCTTGTTATACCCAAATGAAGGAGAGCCTAAGTATTCTGGCTACACGATTTGGCGTGGGGTAACCCCATTTAAGCCTTTCTTAAGTGGTGCTGATACCATACGTGCCGGTTGGATGCCGGTGGGTAAAATCATGGTTTATCCCATCAGGAACAATATTGATGATGAAGGTAACCAACTCATGAATTTTGTTGCCACACAAATTCGTCCAAAACCAGAAAAATGGAATTTTCATGGCGCGGCTAAATTAGAAGATTTTTATGACGCTTATGACAAATGGGATTTTGATTGGCTCGATATCAAAGGCCTACTCAAAAAAACAGAAAAATTCATGGTTTATCCGATGGTGGATCGTGATCCGTTACCGACATGGACAAACGGGCGTGTCACATTAATGGGAGATGCTGCTCATCCGATGTATCCAAGAGGATCAAATGGCGCCGGACAAACCATACTGGATGCTAGATTTTTAACCGGGGCGTTTAAACGTCACGGCGTGAATGAAACTGCTCTTCAGGAATACGATAAAGAGCGCGTTGCAGCAACGGGTAAGGTTGTATTGATGAACCGCGCTAATCCACCAGATACAATTTTAAAAGTAGTTCATGAACGCACAGGTGGTAAACGGTTTAATAAGATCGAAGATGTCATTAGCCAAGCAGAAATGGAAGCTATACTAAACGAATATAAAAATGTAGCAGGATTTCAGGTAAAGCAATTAGAAGATAAGCCTGCATACGTATAATCGATAATACAAATTTGGAGGAGACACAATGAGCCTAGAGCTAAAACTACCGGGATTGATCATCCCACCCCTAACGCCGTTCAATGATCAACAACAAGTTGATTATCAATTACTAGAAAAAGGCGTTAACTATGTAGTTGACGACTGTAATGCCGCAATGGTGATAGCGGCTGGTGTTGAAGCGCAGGAATACCATTATTTAAAGTTAGAAGAACGCAAAGAGCTCATTAAAAAAACGATCGACTTTGTTGGTAATCGATGCCCTGTGGCAGTTGGAATCTCTCATCCATCTTATAAGATAGCCATTGAGCTTGCCCACTACGCACAAGATTTAGGTGCTCAGGCTGTGCAGTTACTTGCTCCACTGAGAGCTTTTGGTGGCGAGCCTTCCCATCAAGAAACATTGGATTATTTTGGTGCGATTTTGAGTGAAATCAAAGTACCAATGGTGCTTTATCTCAACCCTGGACCAGGAGCAAACGTATCGATACCAACCACGATTGCGCTATCCAAGCTCAAAGGGATTGATTACATCAAAGAAAGTTCAAGAGACCTATCACGAGTATCTAGACTCATTGCTGAAATTGAATTAGCTGGTCATGCAAAATATTTCACGACGATGCAAATGTTACTTATTACCTTGCAACTCGGTGGATCCGGTATCACGTTACCGCCGCCTGCAGCATATTTGGCCAACAAAGTAGTTCAGGCATTCATTAAAGGGGACTTAAAAGAAGCCACCCGCTTGCAATTACAGTTTGCCACTTACCCAAATCGATGGATGGGTCATGGACTTACACCGACAATGAAGGCTTCGTTTAAACTACTTGGAATGTCAGCGGGTGATCCATATCCTCCGCACCCACCCATTGGTGGAGACGATTTAAAAGCCTTAGAGGCGTACTTAAAAACAACGGATTTTCCGGTTAAATAAGGAGTAGTTTGTGAAGGTTTTTTTGCGGGCACAGTTCATTGCCTTAAGTCTAGTATTGTTTTCTTCTTGGGCAATTGCGCAAACGGATTACCCCAAAAAGTCAATTACGATCATCGTTCCTTATGCTGTAGGGGGAGGTGCTGATCAAGTGGCGCGTTTAATTGGACAGCAATTAAGTCTTCGTTTAAAACAATCAGTGGTGATCGAAAATCGTGGTGGTGGCAGTAACACCATTGGCATGAACTTTGTTGCTAAAGCCGCAGCAGATGGATACACATTAGGACTTGCAACGCCAACATTTTTAATGACACCATCTATCATTAAAAATCATCCCTATGATCCTTTGGGTGATTTCACTGGTATTGGTGTATTTGCAGATGCACCACTCGTTTTAGCAGTGAACCCCAAACTACCTGTTAAATCAGTTAAAGACTTCATCGAATATGGAAAGTCTCACCCCAATGAGTTGAACTGGGCCTCTGGTGGTACGGCTTCAACACAAGGGCTTGCGGGCGTATTGTTTGGCATGACTGCTGGCATACAAACCACCCAAGTGCAATATAAGGGTAGTTCACAAGGATTAAATGACCTTCTTGGTGGGAGTGTGCAGTTTATGTTTAATCCAATGCCATCCATTATTCAACACGAACGCAGTGGGAAGTTACGAATCTTAGGCGTTGCGGGTACGCAGAAAATGACCAAATATCCAGAGTTCCCATTAATATCTGATGGACTGCCTGGATACCATGCATCTGGTTGGTTTGGCTTTGTTGCCCCCAAAGGAACCCCGACTGCTATTTTAGATTTACTCAATAAAGAAATAAATGAAATTGTAAAAGAGCCGTCAATGCGTGAAAAATTGATTGAAGAAGGATTAGAGCCAAAAAATATCACGAGAGACGTCTTCAATAAGTCCATGCAAGTAGAATTTGCTAAATATCAAAAAATATTAGCTACCCAAAATATCATCAAAGAATAATAGACAACTTAAGGAGAAACAGATGTTAACGATTAAAAGATTATCCCTAACAGAAGCAAAAGTGCTGATCGAAGGGGCAACCCAAAAATCATCAGAAATGAATATACCAATGTGTATCGCGGTGACCGATGAGTCAGGACACTTAATGGCCTTTGATCGTATGGATGGCGGAAAAGTAAGTAGCACACCAATTGCGATTGATAAAGCATTTACTGGAGCAGTTGCCCGTAAGGGAACGCATGTTTATAACGAACTATGCCAACCTGGAAAATCCACCTTTGGAATCCACGTTACGAATGGCGGTCACTTTAGTATTATTGGTGGCGGATTTCCAGTAACAGTCGATGGTCAAATTGTTGGCGGCATTGGCATAAGTTCTGGCACAGCAGTAGAAGATCAAGTAGTTGCTGAAGCAGCACTTGTTTATTTTTATGAAAAAACTGGCTTTAAGGCTTAACAACAATGTCAACACTACCATTAACGCTTGCCTGTTGGAACTACGACCGCACCCGTGCGTTAATGGAAGGAAGCATTGTTCCAGAGGGTATTGATCTCAATTATTTAAGCTTACCGGTAGAAGAGATTTTTTTCCGCACATTAAACCATCAAGAGTTTGATGTCGCAGAATTATCTCTTTCATCGTATTTACTTTCATTACAAAAGCCTGAAAGACCATTCATTGCTATTCCAGTATTTCCATCTTGTGCCTTTCGTCATTCCGGAATCTTCATCAATACCAATTCAGGGATTAAAGAGCCAAAAGATTTAATTGGCAGACGTGTTGGCACACCTGAATATCAAATGACAGCAGCAGTATGGATCCGCGGGATCTTACAAGATGACTATGGTGTTGGATTTGATCAAGTCAACTATTTAACTGGTGGGGCTGAGCAACCAGGTCGCAGTGAAAAAATCAAACTGCAATTACCGCCCAATATTAAAGTAGAGCCAATTGCCCCGCATCAGACTTTATCGCAAATGCTTAAAGATGGTGAGATAGATGCCCTGTATACAGCTCGCACGCCATCATGTTTTAACCCAAGCAATCCGCATATTCAGCGACTATTCCCACAGTATGGAGAAGTTGAACGTGAGTACTATTTAAAATCAAAGATATTTCCGATCATGCACGTGATCGTGATCAAGCGCAGCGTCTATGAAGCCAATCCATGGATTGCCATGTCTTTATATAAAGCCTTTGTGGCATCACAAAAGTTGGTGTATCAAGACATGAAAGAAACCGTCGTATTAAAAACCATGTTTCCATGGATGAACTATTACTTAGATCAAGTAAGAAGTGAAATGGGTGAAGATTATTGGCCTTGGAATATTTCTGGGACGAAACACAATATTGAAGCCTTGATGCGGTACTCCTGTGACCAAGGACTACTCAAGCGTGCGTTTAGCATGGAAGAAATCTTTGCAAAAGAAACCTTTGCTGGATTTAAAATTTAAACAAATCAAAAGAATACAAACGACTAAACGGCTATAATTGTCATAAAATCTACACAAATTTTAGGCAAATATGTTTGATATTATTGTTGTTGGAGGGGGCAACGCAGCATTATGTGCTGCGTTAACAGCGCGCGAAGCAGGTGCTTCTGTACTCTTATTAGAATCTGCGCCTTTCGAGTGGCGTGGCGGAAATTCAGTTCACACACGTAATTTACGCTGCATGCACGATGCCCCGCAAGATGTTCTCATGGAATCCTATCCCGAAGAAGAGTTTTGGCAGGACCTTTTAAAAGTCACTGGTGGATTAACGAACGAAAAATTAGCCCGTATAGTGATACGTGGCACATCGACAGTTCGAGACTGGATGCGTAAACACGGTGTGCACTTTCAACCATCCTTATCAGGAACCTTGCATGTGGCAAGAACGAATGCTTTCTTTATGGGTGGTGGAAAAGCATTGGTCAACGCATTTTTTAGAAGTGCTGAAAAACTGGGTATTCAAATACGCTATGAAGCAACCGTAAAGAGTGTAGTGATTGAACAGGGTGAGTTCAAAAGTGTAGTTTTAGATAATGGCGAAGTGATACAAGCCAAAGTATGTGTATTAGCCTGCGGAGGATTTGAATCCAACCGTGAGTGGTTAAGAGAGGCTTGGGGTCAGAATGAAAATGGTGAATGGCCAGCTGATAACTTTTTAGTCCGTGGCACCAAATACAACCGTGGTGATGTGCTTAAAAACTTATTAGATCAAGGTGTTGATCAAATCGGCGATCCAACGCAAGGGCACTGTGTGGCTATTGATGCACGCTCACCTGCGTATGACGGCGGTATCTGTACTCGTCTTGATTGCGTATCTTTGGGTATCGTAGTGAATCAATACGCCAAACGTTTTTATGATGAAGGTGAAGATTTTTGGCCCAAGCGATATGCTATCTGGGGGCGTTTGGTAGCGCTTCAGCCAGGACAAATTGCGTACTCGATTATTGATTCGAAAGCGATCGGTCGTTTTATGCCGCCCGTATTTTCTGCGATTAAAGGCAACACTATTGCAGAAATAGCGCAGCAGTTAAAGTTAGATGAGAATGCGCTCCAGCAAACTGTCAATGAATTCAATCAATCATGTAGCGTTGGAACTTTTAACCACAATATACAGGATGATTGTCATACAGAAAATATCACACCCGCCAAAACGCATTGGGCACTACCGATTGATCAAGGGCCTTTCTATGCTTACCCATTACGACCCGGAATTACATTTACCTATCTTGGCTTAAAGACAGACGAAACTGCCGCTGTTTTCTTTGATCAAAAGCCAAGTCCTAATTTATTTGTGGCTGGTGAGCTGATGTCAGGGAATGTATTGGGTAAAGGATATACCGCCGGAATAGGCATGTCGATTGGTACGATTTTTGGCAGGATAGCAGGGCAATCTGCTGCACAAGCAGTTATGAATATGAAAGAAACACATGCAAACGCTTAATACGCTAATAGCAGATGCGAAGAACTTTAATGAGCCGTCTGCTGCAGTAATAGAAGTTCAACGAGTGTTACAAATTTGTAATGCTTGTAGATATTGTGAAGGCTTTTGTGCCACTTTTCAGTCAATGACAAGACGCCTAGACTTTAATTTAGCCGACGTTCACTTCATGGCGAACTTATGCCATAACTGTGGAGCTTGCTTACACGCCTGTCAGTATGCCCCGCCCAATGAGTTCGGGGTTAACATCCCTCAAGCCATGGCAAAAGTTCGTTTAGAGACATATCAAACCTATGCCTGGCCAAAACAACTAGGTTCTTTATATCAAAAAAACGGTCTTGCCCTAACGATGTTGACATCCTTAGGCATCATTTTATTTTTAGTTGGTCTTCAAGCAAAGACAGCTACATTATTTAACACCAATACCGATGGAAACTTTTACGCGATCTTCCCTCATAACAGTTTGGCATTGTTGTTCGGGTTTGTATTTTTGGCGATGATGCTTGCGATGGCCATGGGAGTTCAGCAATTTTGGAGAGCAGTTTCTACAGACCCGATGATGCTAAGTGCCTCAAAAGATGCCGCCTATGATGCTTTGACATTAAAAAATTTAGGTGGCGGTCATAATCAAGGATGTAATGAAGCAGATGACGCATTTTCATTGTGGCGCAGACGATTTCATCACATGACATTTTATGGATTCTTACTTTGCTTTGCTGCAACCAGCGTTGCTACTTTGTTCCATTATTTCTTGGGTTGGCAAGCGCCATACTCATACACTAGCCTACCCGTATTATTGGGCACTGTGGGTGGTATTGGACTGATCGTTGGGCCGATAGGATTGCTGTATTTAAATCTGAATCGTCATCCTCTTCACGGCGATGCTGCTCAAAAACCGATGGATATCGGATTTATTTCATCCTTACTTGCGATTAGCATTTCTGGATTAGCCCTACTAGCTCTTCGAGAGACTTCTTATATGGGCATATTACTCAGTATTCATTTAGGATTTGTGATGGGATTTTTTCTCATGATGCCATATGGAAAATTTGCCCATGGCATCTTTCGCAGTGCCGCTCTTCTGAAAAATGCCATTGAGGTAAGAATGGGCAAGTCAGTCAGTGTTGGTTCTGACTAACTTGCTAAAGCATTAATCCGCTTTGATATTTGCAGCCGAGATAAGTTGCTTCCAACGGTTGTAATCGTTTTGCACAATATTTTTTACTTCAGCTGGTGATGGAGAAATAGGTTTACCACCCGCTTTTTCAAAACGATCTTTGACATCCGCTTGATTAGCGACTTGACCAAAGGCTTCTTGCCATTTAGTAACAATTGCTGCAGGGGTTTTTGCTGGTAAGAACAAGCCAAACCAAGATTCCAACTGAATATTTGAAACGCCAGTTTCTATAATCGTTGGAACACTTGGCAGGTTGGGATTACGAGTAGCACCTGAAGTTGCAAATGTCACAACACTACCTGCATCAATATGCGGTTTTGCTGTTGGGGAGAGATCAAAAAATAAATCCACCCGTCCACCGATAATATCGGTATAGGCAGCCTGTGCGCCCTTGTATGGGATATGAACACAATCTACCCCAGTACCCTTCCAAAGTGCAGCAGCCAATACATGTTGTCCAGTGCCATTACCGCCAGACGCATAGGTTAGTTTTCCGGGATTTTCTTGAGCATATTTAATCAATCCTTTGAGATCATTAAATGGTAAACCCTTGCGCCCAATCAATGTGTAGCTATAACTAGTAACAAGACCGACAGGAACAAAATCCTTGATGGGGTCATAAGGTAAATTTTTATAAAGCCATGGATTCATGACCATATTAGAAATAGAACCAACAACCGCGGTATAGCCATCTGGAGGAAGTTTAGCTACATAATCTGTCCCAACAACCGTGCCCACACCAGGCTTATTCTCGACAACAAAGTTTTCTTTCATCAAGGGAGCTAATTTATCCCCCAATACTCGGCCTACAAAATCAAAGCCACCACCAGGAGGTTGCGGCACAATAATATGTAAAGGCTTATCAGGGAACGAGGTTTGGGCTTGAACGCCACAACAGATGGCTAATTCAAGAATGAGAAATGCAATAAGACGTAGATACTTATTTGACATGATTTAACCAATCTTGACCACGTTGATATAACGCTTCCACAGCAGGCCCTTTTAATTGCGGCATATCAGTTTTAACTGTGAAGCCTAATTTTGTTTGAATATAAGCTAAGTGACGATATCCTTCAGGGAATTGATTTAATAAATCTTGATCAAGCGCAAGATGAGATGATGGATCAAGAGGATTGAGACGATCTTTTTCATAGATCGGTTGACGCAGGACTACGCCCCAACGCCCCTCACGTTTTTCCATAAAGTCATAAAAACGACCAGTACATACAACATCACACATCACACCATCAACTGGACCGCGTTGAGTAATCGTCATTTTGGTTTGTGCAATCGCACGATCACCCTTGAGTTCAACACTACAACCACCCAGAAAATGCAAAATACTGACACCTTTATTCCAGCCTTCAATAGACACTTTAATAAATTCTTCAAAGTGCCCTTGAAACCAAGTAGCCATCATGACACCATCGCTATGCCACACCGTTTTAAATTTTTCCCATTGGCCAGAGTCACGCCAAACGACCCAGTTTTCAACAACTTCACGAATACGTTGTTTTTCTTGTAGAACTTCTGTATCACTAACACTCATTAGGATTCCTTAAAAAGTAGGCAATTCAAGCACAATGCCTGATTGATAATTGATTATGTTGAAAGATTTTAAATCAGTTGTGACAAATAAAAAAGATTTCAGTCAGGTTTGATATTGGCTGACTTGATGACTTTGGACCACTTATCAATTTCCACTTTAATGATTTGACTTGTTTGCTCCGGAGTAGGGCTTGAAACAATATAGCCCATAGCATTTAATTTCTCTTTCATATCAGGGGCATTTACTATTTTTGTCATTTCGGTATTGAGTAAATCGACAATTGCCTTTGGAGTACCCGCAGGAGCCGCTACAAATTGTTGCGTATCACCCTCAAAGTCAGGAAACCCAGACTCAGCAATGGTTGGAACATTGGGTAAAGTAGCAATCCGGGATTTACTTGTTAAGGCAATCGGCACCAATTTGCCACCACTGACTTGTGACATTGCCGGTGGGAGAGCAGACAGGCCAATAGGTACCTGGTTACCAAGCACCGCTTGCAGAGCAGGTCCGCCACCATTGTAAGGAATATGCTTCATATCTAGAGCTGCTTTCAAAACCAATAATTCAGCGCTCAAATGAGGTCCGGTACCATTGCCCGGAGAAGCATAATCAAACTTACCAGGATTTGCTTTTAAAACTTGTACAAATTCCTTCATGTTTTTTGCTGGAAAAGAAGGGTGCACCACTAAGATGTTTGGTGAGCTCACAGGCAAGCCGATAGGTGCAAAATCCTTGAAGGCATCATAGCCAGGGTTTGCGAACAAGGATGGATTAATTACAAAAGAACTACTGACTAAGAGTAAGGTATAGCCGTCTGCAGGAGACTTAGCCACTTGAGCAATACCAATATTAGCTGCGCCCCCAGGCTTGTTTTCAATAATGAAAGATTTACCTAGGTTTTCCGAAAGCTTTTGTGAAAGAAGGCGTCCAATAATATCGGATGGCCCACCGGGTGCAAATGGCACAATAATTTTCACAACACGATTTGGGTATTCCTGAGCATGTGAGGGAAGCGTAAAAAAGATGCTCAACATACTTAATAGACCACATACAAATTGCAGAGAATTTTTTTTCATAGCCGTCTCAATTCTTGATGTTATTTAAATTATTATATGATTATCATTCAAAAGTAACGATAATCAAAAACAATAAATTAAAACAAAAGAGGCATCAATGAGTAATTTAACCATTTGGGGGCGGCTAAACTCCATCAATGTTCAAAAAGTATTATGGCTATGTGAGGATATGAACTTGCCCTTTCATCGCATTGATGCTGGTATGGAATTTGGGGTCAATAAAACAGATGAGTATAAAAGTAAAAATCCAAATGGTTTAGTGCCCACTATTAACGATGACGGCTTCATTTTGTGGGAATCTCACAGTATTTTGCGTTATTTAACAAGCAAGTTTGATCAAAGTAAATCTTTATATCCTGAAGACGTACAACTGAACGCCAGAATTAATCAGTGGCTTGATTGGTACAACACGGTAGGTTGGCCACCGATGAGAAACTTATTTTGGGGCTGGATTAGAACGCCTGAAAATCAGCGTAATTTAGAAGAACTTGAGACCATTCGTAAAAGTTTCATTAATATCGCAGCCATATTAGATGAGCAACTCAGTAAGACACCATTCATTACTGGGGGTCATTTCACGATTGCAGATATTCCGTTGGCATTACTTTGCTATCGTTGGTTTAATTTACCAATCGAAAGACCCTCGATGAAACACCTAGAGGCTTGGTATGCCAAAGTGCAGGCAAGACCTGGTTATCAAAAGTACTCAACTGCACCCCTAACTTAATCGTTTCAAAAGGCTCGTTGTGAAAATTGTAGATATTCGAGAAATAAGTGTTCCCTTAAAGTCTAATTTACGAAACTCTGTATTTGATTTTTCAGAGATGACAACATCGGTTGTCGCAGTGATCTCTGATGTCATTCGAGACGGCAAACCTTTGATTGGCTATGCATTTAATTCCACCGGAAGATATGCCTGCGGTGCCCAAATGCGAGATCGCTTTATTCCTCGAATTTTAAAAACCAAGCCCGAGGATTACCTCAATGAAGCTGGTACCAACTTATCCCCAGAAAAACTTCTAAAGTTGATGATGCAGCGTGAAAAACCGGGGGGGCATACAGAGCGCTCGGTAGCGATTGGCACGATAGAAGTAGCCATATGGGACTTGGTTGCGAAAATTGAGCAACAACCCCTCTATGTAGTACTGGCGAATCAATTTAATCAAGGCCAGATTCCAAAACAAGTTCCTTGTTATGTTGGGGGCGGGTGGTATGCGCCAGGAAAAGGAATTCCAGAATTACAAGCTGAAATCAAAAAGCGAATGGATGAAGGCTATCAGATCATGAAGGTCAAGGTAGGCGGGGCACCATTAGCAGAAGACATTAAGCGTTTAGAAGCCGCGATAGCGACTGTTGGATCTGCCCAAAATTTAGCTGTTGATGCCAATGCGGCTTGGCAAAGACCAGCCGCACTTGAGTATGCAAAAGCATTACGTCCATACCAACTCAGATGGTTAGAGGAACCAACAGACCCATTAGATTTTTCACTGCTAAGTGAGTTAGTGCAGTTTTATGATGCGCCTATAGCCTCGGGGGAGAACCTATTTTCAACCCAAGATGTTCGTAATTTAATTCAATTTGGCAATTTACGATCCGCGAAAGACATTATTCAAATAGATGTGCCTCAGTCCTATGGGATTGTGCAGTTTTCAAGAACATTAGACCTCATGAAAACTATGGGCTGGAATAGGCATTCAGTATTCCCTCACGGAGGCAATTTGATGACTTTAGCCATTGTTGCTGGCTTTGGGCTGGGCGGATGTGAGGCCTATCCAGATGTATTTGGAGTTTTTGCCGGATTTAATGATGATGCACGCATTCAGGAGGGAATGATTACCTTATCAGAACGTCCTGGGATAGGTTTTGAGGGGCAAAATGAGCTATATAGCTTGATGAAAACCATTACCGTATAAGAGTTTGCGCTTGCTCAGAGAAAACCCTCATAGTAGTATTGAGTAAACATCGATTACGATGAAATAATGAGGGAAAATTCCCCAGATAATAACTAGGAGACTTAAGATGAATACAAGACGTGGTTTTTTGAAAAACACCATATTTTCAGGACTTACTTTTTGCTCTTGCAGCATGCTAGATTCAGCAATTGCCCAAACAGCAAGAGATCTTGGTGGAAAGGATCCTGGAAATGATCCACTGCTCAATTTTACGCACCCTTTACAGGGAACAAAACGCAAGCCTACAATAATTGACGGCAAAGTTGTCAAGACGATTGACGTTCATGCCCATTGCTTTTTTCAAGAAGCCGTTGAACTTGGTGGCGCTGGAACATTAGTCAATGGTGCAGTGCGCGGTGGTCCACAACACTACATTGCTTTGCAAAATGCAGAAGCCGTGAAAACACGTCTCGCCTCCATGGATGCCATGGGTATTGATATGCAGGTTCTTTCGGTGAATACCTTTTGGTATAGGAAAGACCGTGAACTCGCGACAGAAATCTGCCGCATCAATAATGACAACTTAGCAAAGTTATGTGCTGCACATCCAACGAGATTTTCAGCATTTGGATGTTTAGCGATGCAATTTCCTGATTTAGCCGTCAAACAATTAGAAGCCATCATGAAGACACCAGGCATGGTAGGGGCTGCAATACAGGCCAATGTCGCTGGTGAAGAGTTTTCAGATCCAAAATTTGATCCAATATGGGCTAAAGCACAAGAGCTGGGAGCTGCTTTATTCATGCATCCACAAAGCACTCCTGAACTCGCAAAACGATTCAAGGGCAATGGTTGGATGTCCAATGTGATTGGTAATCCATTAGACACAACAATTGCTTTACAACATTTGATTTACGAAGGTACTTTAGATAAGTTCCCTACTTTGAAATTTATCGCAGCGCATGGCGGTGGTTTCTTGGGCTCTTATGCGCCGCGTATGGACCACAGTTGCTTTATCTCACCAAGTAATTGTGATCCTAAAATTGTGCTCAAGAAAAAGCCAACCGAATACCTCAAACAACTGTACTTTGACACCTTGGTATTTACGCCAGAGGCTCTTCGTCATTTAGCTAATCAGGTTGGAACAAGTCAGTTAATGATTGGAACTGACCAACCAATTCCGTGGAACTTAGATCCAATTGGACAAGTTATGGAAACACAGTTCAACAATAAAGAGCGAGTTGCTTTATTAAGCGGTAATGCAAAGCGTGCTTTAGGAATTAAAGCCATATAAATAGCGGCCCTTACAGGACGCGATGATTTATGAATTTTTTGAGTACATCAACCAATATTAGGAGTTAAGAAGTATGGGCAGTTTTAAATCAGAAGTACGTGCAGGTATGCAAATTGATTGGGATGTTCCAATTAAATTGGATGACGGATTAGAAGTAAGAGCGGATATTTTTCGTCCAATCAAAGAAGGGAAGTATCCTGCCATTATTACGTATGGTCCTTATGCAAAATATTTGCACTTCGAGCAAATTTATAAAACGTGCTGGGATCGAATGATTGAAACCTACCCTGAGGTTGGTGCGAATTCGACGAATCAATTTCAGTCATGGGAAGTTGTGGATCCGGAAAAATGGGTGCCAGAAGACTATGTAGTGATTCGTGTTGACTCTAGAGGTTGCGGCCGCTCCCCAGGTTATGTGGAGTTGTGGAGTGCTCGTGAAGCGCAGGACTTTGCAATCTGTATTGATTGGGCAGGTACGCAGTCTTGGTCCAACGGCAAAGTAGGTATTAATGGGATCTCCTATTACGGCATGAACCAATGGCAAGTTGCGGCGCTGCAGCCTAAGCACTTAACGGCGATGTGTATTTGGGAAGGTGCAAACGACTTCTACCGCGACCTGAGTCATCACGGCGGTATTTTATGTAACTTTATCGAAAACTGGTATGACATGCAGGTCAAGACAGTGCAATACGGTTTAGGTAAAAATGGTCATCGCAGCAAGATTACTGGTGACTGGGTGTCTGGACCAGACACATTGACTACTGAAGAGTTAGGCGCCAATCGTTTCGATTTTGGTGGACTGACATACAAACACGAATTTGATGATGAGTTTTGGAAATCAAGAACACCCGACTACAGCAAAATTAAAGTACCTTTTTTATCAGCTGGAAACTGGGGTGGTCAGGGTTTACATACTCGGGGGAACGTTGAAGGATTCGTTCGCTCAGCATCTGAACACAAATGGTTAGAAATGCATGGCATAGAACATTGGACACATTTTTATACCGATTATGGCCGGACTATGCAATTGAAGTTTTTTAACCACTTCCTCAAAGGTGAAAAAAACGGCTGGGATCAGCAACCTAAAGTATTGTTAAATGTACGCCACCCTGGTGAGAAATTTACACAGCGTGCGGAAACAACTTGGCCACTCGCATCAACCCAGTGGACCAAGATGTACATTGATGCAACAAGTACGAACATGGGGACTGGCGCTGTCGATAAAGAAGGTAAGTTGACTTATAAAGGTTTATCAGAAGGCGTTACTTTCTTAACGGCGCCGCTTGAGCAAGAAACAGAGATCACTGGACAGCTTGCAGCTAAATTATTTGTTTCTTCGAGCACTGTTGATGCAGATATGTTCTTAATTATGCGAATATTTGATGCGAACATGAAAGAGATCACCTTTCAAGGTGCATTAGATCCGAATACGCCAATTGCACAAGGTTGGTTACGTGCCTCGCATCGTGAGTTAGACCCTAAGTTATCCGTACCTTATCGTCCATACCATCCGCATACGAAAAAAGAACCACTAAAGCCAGGTGAAGTCTATGAACTCGATATCGAGATTTTGCCGACCAGTATTGTGGTACCCGCTGGATACAGAATTGGTCTTACAGTAAGAGGTAAAGATTATGTATATCCTGGCGCAACTGGAGCTCGGTTATCCAATATGAAATATCCATTTACTGGCGTAGGACCATTTACCCATAATCACCCAGGAGATCGTCCCCCTGAGATATTTGACGGTGAAGTCACACTGCATACGGGTCCTGGACATCAATCTTACTTATTATGTCCTGTTATCCCTAAAAAATAAGAACTCAGTTTTTACTCACAAAGCCAAGCTTACGTTGTAAGCTTGGCTTTTTTAATTTCATATCTATGACATACAATTGAAAAATATTCAATTTTAAGAAAATCACGCATTGAAAGACACTCTTACCGAAGAAGTTGCTCCACAAATGCAATGGGTAGTTCATTCGCCTCAAAAAGCTAAATTAGTTTTAAGTGGCTATATGGACACGCAATCTATTTCAGGTATTTGGAATGAGGTTAAAAAGCGTCAGGCGACTTGGCTCAAAGGTAACTCTTCCGCACAAAAAGAGTTAAGTGTTGATGCTACTTCGATTCAATATCTCGACGGTTCTGGAGTTGCTTTTTTTATTGATTTGCAACACGAGCAAGAGACTCATCAAGGCACATTAGAACTGATTGGATTGGACCCAAAGTACCAGGCTTTATTGCGTCGCTTTCATCCAATTGATCCGCTGTATCCAAGTCCACCAATCAAAGAAAAAGAAGGCTTTGTATCTTCAGTTGGTAGAGCATGTGTTGAAGTGTATCAAGACGTAAAGAATATGGTTATTTTCATTGGCAAAGTAACCGCTGGTTTTTTTTGGGTCTTACGTAAACCAAACGAATTGAGATGGAGTGACTTAGTCAAAGTAGCTTCTCAAGCGGGTATATTTGCACTACCTATTATTACCTTAGTTGCATTCTTAATTGGTGTGATACTTGCTTTTCAAACGGCGGTGGGACTAATGCAATTTGGAGCCTCTTCCTATGTGGCACCACTCGTATCAAAAGGAATCTTTCGTGAATTAGGCCCGTTGATTACCGCCATCTTATTTGCAGGTAGATCTTCAGCAGCATTTGCTGCTGAAATTGGGACTATGACAGTCAACAATGAAGTTGATGCCTTAACCACAGCGGGTATTAATCCCATCCGGTTTTTAGTAATGCCTCGAGTAATCGCAGGAATCATCGTTGTACCGATATTGACCATATTCTCAAACCTAATTAGTGTGACAGCGGTTGTACTGACCATGACACTTTATAAAATCCCGTTAATCACATCCTATAACGGATTGATTAACATGGTTAACCTCAGTGATGTTTATTCCGGATTAGTTAAATCTGTAATTTTTGGTATTGTGATTTCTAGTATTGGCTGTATGCGTGGCATGCAAACAGGCACTGGTGCGGCAGCAGTTGGTATTTCAACCACCAGATCCGTTGTGAGTAGCATCGTGTTAATTGTATTTGTAGACGGTATATTTGCTTTTATCTCTTACAGGACGGGCTTCTAATGTATCCCATTGAAGTGATTGACCTGACTGTAGGATATGGCAATCGTGTCCTATCAAAAAACTTGAACTTTGTTGTAAATTCAGGTGAGATATTTGTGATTTTAGGTGGTTCTGGCTGTGGTAAGTCGAGTCTATTAAAAAATCTCTTTGGCTTATATCAGCCTCTCAGTGGCAAGATTTTGATTCAAGGTAAAGATTTAACATTGGCGCAGGGGCAAGAGCGTCAAGATGTCATGTTAGATTTTGGGGTGATGTACCAACAAGGGGCATTATTTGGTTCGATGACCTTACTCGAGAATGTCAAACTAACCTTGCAGGAATACACCAAACTATCTGAAGAGCAAATGAACTTAATTGCACGATGTACACTTGATTTGGTGGGCCTATTGCCATATGAAACTATGATGCCAAGTGAAATTAGCGGTGGTATGCAAAAACGTGCAGCCATTGCCAGAGCGATGGCCCTAAATCCAAAAATACTATTTTTAGATGAACCGTCTGCAGGATTAGATCCAGTCACATCGGCGGGTTTAGATCAGCTTATTATTGATTTAGCACGTAATTTGGACATTACATTTGTGATTGTGACGCATGAACTTGCTAGTATTGAGGCTATAGCAGATCGCGTCATTATGTTAGATAAGGATGCGCAAGGCATTATTGCCCAAGGAGATCCAAAGGTATTAAAGACGCAGAAAGAAAATCAAAAAGCCTATGAATTTTTTAACCGAATTAACACGAGCACATCATGAGTCGACAAAATGAAAACTATTTCCGCTTAGGCTTATTTGTCTTAGCCGGCATTGCATTATTAATTGTGCTAACACTTATCTTTGGGGCGGGCAACTTCAATAAAAAAACGACCATTGTAGAAACCTACGTATCAGGCTCTGTAACAGGCCTTGAGGTGGGTGCGCCAGCGCGTTATCGTGGCGTAAAAATTGGGAGTGTTTATTCAATAGCACTATCTGGCCCGATTTATGAAAAAAAAGTCCCAGTTGCCAATCAAAAACAATATGTCGTGATCCGTATAGAAATTCTGCGACGTGATGATCAAGGTCCTGACGACATTGCTTCAGAGATTGAAAATCTTGTTGAGAAAAACTTAAGGGCAAGGGTCAGAGCTGCCGGCATTACAGGGGTTAACTATATTGAGTTTGATTCACTAGCCGACGCTGAAAATTATCCAGAGCTAGCATATGATTGGAATCCAAAATATCCCGTTGTACCATCACTTCCTAGCCAGGCAGATATGGTCTTTGCGGGCATCCAAAAAGCATTGCATATTGCTGATGATGTGAATTTAGCTGCGACACAAGAAAAACTCAATCTACTTATTACGAACTTAAATAAATTGGTTGTTGGTGACGGTAAAAACCAGCGAGGCCTTGTGCAATCAGTAGCAGACTTAGATCAGTTGATTAAGAATTTAAATAAAATAACATCCAATAAAGACCTTGATATCCTGACCCAACAGGCCTCTAGTAGCGCAGTTGCTCTGCGTCAAAAATTAAATAGTATTGAAGGGGATTCGCAGATATCGATGGAGCAAATCAAGCAAACGGTAGAGCAGTTAAATGATTTGTCCAGAAATTTAAGTCGCAACCCTTCTTCGGCGGTACTTGGGTCTCCCCCAGCCAAAGTGAACTTACCTGAGGTCGTAGCCAAATGAAA
>JBAXKF010000015.1:0-44516 GCA_037137465.1 Betaproteobacteria bacterium
GCATTACAAGCCAGTATGAAAGCCCCTGCAGTCAAAGAGGCTTTCGATAATATTGGTTTTAAAATCGTTGCAACACCTGCCGATGAATTTAAAAAGCAAATTCAGGACGGCCTAGAAGTTAATCGAAAGATTGCCAAAGAAGGCAACATCACTAAGTAACAGACGAGTAGGCCCCAGCTTTTTTCAAAATTTCAAATAGACGTGGTGGCGTCATTGGTGCTTGAGTCAGAAAAATACCAGTATCCGAGATGGCGTCCTCGATTGCCGCGACAATCGCTGCGGCAGCGGGAATTGTGCCACCCTCACCAGCACCTTTAACTCCTAGGGGATTCAGCGGCGAAGGGGAATTGAGGTGATACATCTCTGCTTTAGGGACGTCGGTAGCCATTGGCAATAAATACTCACCAAAATTCGTTGTGATGGGTTGGGCTTGATCGTCGTACTGCATATCTTCTAAAGTGGAATTACCGATACCATGAGCGATTGAGCCTTGCACCTGACCATCAACCAATAGAGGATTAATCAGATTGCCACTGTCATGAGCCATCACATATTTCACAATATTGATTTGGCATGTATCACGATCAAGTTCTATTTCGACAGCAGCGGTACCATTGCAGTAGGCAGATTGAGAAGGTGCAAAATATTCAGTAGACTCAAGGCCGTTGGTGACACCCTCTGGAAATGAAAACCCTGGCATTCCTTGAGAGACGCGCGCTAATTCAGCAAAAGATTTCTTTTTTGATGGATTATCAATTGTGATGGCGTGACCATCTAATAACTGAATATTATCAACACGAGTTTGCATTAAAAATGCTGCCAAGCCCTTAACCTTATCTGCTACTTTTTGAGACGCCAAGAAAACAGAATTTCCCGCATTGACAGTTACCCGGCTTGCAAAAGTACCAATACCCATCGAGATGGCATTTGTATCAGCGGTAATGACATCGATCATTTCAAGAGGAACTTGAAGTTGGTCAGCACAGATTTGCATAAAAGTAGTTTTATGACCTTGCCCTTGTGAAGATGCTGAAGTCAAGATTGTGATACGGCCAGTTTGTTGAACGCGCACAGTAGCGCCCTCAAATGGACCAAGACCAGTACCTTCTACAAAATTAGCAATACCAATGCCTAAATAACGTCCTTCTTTTAAAGCGGCAGCTTTTCTTGCGGGGAAATCATCATAAGCAATTTTTTCTAAAGCGACAGCTTGACACTGCGGATAGTCACCACTGTCATATACCATTGGTTTTCCATCGCGATAGATGAAACCATTGTTATAAGGCATTTGTTCCGGTTGAATAAAATTTCTACGGCGGATTTCAGCGCGATCAAGGCCTAATTGGCGAGCGGCTTTATCTAAAATACGCTCCATTGCAAATACTGCTTGTGGTCTACCTGCGCCACGCACCGGCGAGGTCGCATTTTTATTGGTATAAACCACTTTAAGATTAACATCAATCGCAGGGATGACATAAGGACCAGGAGTTGTTGTTACGCCGATGTAAGGGGTGATAATTCCCCAAGGAAGATAGGCGCCATTATCATGCGTCATATCTATTTTCATGGCTAGTATTTTGGCATTCGCATCAAGGGCAATCGAAATATCCCACCATTGATCACGCTCTTGAGTTGCTGTATAAAAATGCTCACGGCGATCCTCAATCCATTTAATTGGGCGTCGCAGATCATGAGCCGCAATTGCAACCATCGCTTCTTCAGGATAGAAGATAGCTTTGGGTCCAAAGCCACCACCCACATCGTTATGAATGATCCGTATAAATTCCGGATCCCATTTTAAGAGATCAATTAAGTTTTTCTTTTCTAAATGAGGCGTTTGACCAGAAGACCAGACAGTGAGTTGTCCAGTTGCAGGGTGATACTCGGCGGCATAGCCACGCGTCTCCATTGGATGTGCAGAGCCACGATTATTCCAGAACACCTCTTGAACAACATGAGTTGCTTGGGCAAACCCAGAATCAACCTCACCAAAATTGACATTTAATTGTGCGGCGAGATTATTCGGAATTCCGCTAAAAAAAGAAGGTGCATCAGCATCCAGCGCCTTTAAGCAATCAGCCACAACAGGCAGTATCTCGTATTCCACATCAATTAAATTACAAGCATCCTCAGCGATATAGCGATTATCTGCAACCACAAAAGCCACAGCATCACCAACACAGCAGACCTCCTTACTTACTAAAACCTCCTGCATCATCAAGTGTTTGATAGAAGGATTAGGAACGAGAATAGGCAGACGGGTTTGGGCAGACTCAGGAAGATCCTTGTGCAAATAAATTTTATGCACACCTGGTAATTGACTAGCCTTACTGATATCAATCGAAATTATTTTTGCATGACCATGCGGACTACGAACGAATGCAGAGTAAAGCACATTAGTGAGCGGTATATCGTCAACATATTTACCAAGACCTTGCAAAAGTAAATGATCTTCGGTTCTTTGGATTCTTGAACCAATAAATTGGTCAGGACGTGCATTAGGTAAGAGGGAGCCTTCTTGATGATTGTTCATACTCTTTGATCTCTTAATTTTTGGGCTGCAAGTAACGCAGCGTCAACGATTGCTTGGTAGCCAGTACAGCGACAAAGGTTGCCACTAATAGCCTCCCTTACTTGAGCATCAGTAGGAGAGAGATTTTCATTTAATAGTTCAGTCAAGGTTGTTAACATCCCAGGAGTACAAAAGCCACACTGAAGACCGTGACATTCTTGAAAGGCTTGTTGGAGAACTGACAGAGTGCCATCAGAGTTAGCCAAACCTTCAATTGTCGTAATCTCGCACTGGTCAGCTTGTACTGCAAGAGTAAGACAAGCCCTAGCAGTATTACCATTGAGTAATACAGTACAAGCACCACAGACACCATGTTCACAACCCAAATGCGTACCCGTTAAGGATAAGTCCATACGCAAAAAATCTGCCAGAGTCCTACGGGACTCGACTTCACGCTCATAGGTTTTACCATTCACATGTACTTTTATACGATGAAGATCCATCATGACATCCTTTTTTTAGCGCGCTCAAATGCTTCAAGCATAGCGCGTCGAGTTAATGTTTTGGCGAGGTGGCGACGATAGTCAGACGTATTCAAAGCATCTTCCATAATATTAGGAAGTTTTTCTATATCGTCTAAAGCCATACGAATAGCATTTTCGTCTGCAGCTTGGTTGATTAATGCATTTTCGGTATCGAGAAGTCTGACAGGTGCTGCGTCAATACCACAAAGAGCAATGGATATTTTCTCAATCGTTGATGCCGCATTAAGACTCACAAGTACAGCAACACCAACAATTGCATAGTCCCCATGCCTTCTCGAGTACTCCATAAATGACCAGCCATGCGTCTTGGGCCAAATACTCAGTTTAGCGCCGAGCATGATTTCATTAGGGGCTAAATCAGGAGTCATATACATTGCAGTCCAATTCGCAATGGGTATTTCACGCTTACCTGATTGACTAGCGACCTCAATCACACCATCCAACGCCGCTGTAAAACAAGGCTGCTCAGAAGAAGGATCAAGATGACACAAGCTGCCACCGAAAGTACCGCGGTTTCTAATTTGACGGTGACTCACAAAGGAGTATGCCTGGGTAATTAGCGGAATGTGTTCTTGAACGAGAGCAGAAGAGTAAATCGCTTGCTGTCTCGTCATAGCCCCAATATGTAAATGTTGACTCTCTTTCGAGATATGACTTAACTCACTAACCTGATTTAAATCAATAACATGATCAGGCATCACAAAACGAAAATTCATCATGGGCATCAATGATTGTCCACCTGCGATAATTTTGTAATTATCCAGTTGAGCGACAAGATCAAGAGCCTCACTTAATTGTTGAGGCTTATGATAAGTAAATGAGACTGGTTTCATAATTTAATTTTAGCTTTTCTTAATAAAAATACTTTTAATCCATGCCATCAAAGTTTGCCATAAAATTTGGTGAACTTGTATAGAATTATTTGCTAGTGGGGCACCAACTAAGGGTTTAGTCGACTCAGGAGAATCAGGGGAGTCGGCCTCGATTGTTTGAGAAGGTTTTTCATCCACAATCATTGCAGAAAGGTTTTTACCAAATTCGTTAATTAATTGTTGAGAAATCGCTTGAATCATGCCAACGCCCCGACCATATTGGGCAACAGAGCCAGATAAGGTGACATCTGAGGTGATGTTGACTTGAGTTTGATTTGCCACTTCGACTAGTTCGACATCAATTAACCCTTGAGCACCACCACGTCCTTTAGTATCAGTACCACTAGCAGAAATTTTTGCCAAATAATTTGGCGCATTAAGCTCAATAAAACCAAACTTACCTGAAAAATTAAAAGTCATAGGACCTAGCTTGACATTAAACCCGCCTTGATAGAACCCGTCAGGCAACTTATCTCCTAAGACAGCACCTGGAAAACAAGGAGCTGATTTTTCAATATCAGTAATGAGATCCCATACTTTATCCCTCGTAGCATTTGCCATGAAAGATGTTTTTATAATTAAAGCCATGTAAGTTTCTGAAAGAAAGTTTAAAAACAATAAATAATTATTGAGACGCCAGAACTCCGGACAAGAGATTAGACGCATAACGAGCAGCGATTTCAAAATCTTTACCAGGGGCGAGATTTAAGTATTCTTTCACCGCAGATAAAGCCGCACGATCACGAGTCACTAATTTTGCAATATAGTCATCTACCTGTTCAGAAAAATGATCTGCTGAAAAAATCTTGCTCACAAAACCATATTCAAAAGCTTGTTGAGCATCGATTTCATCTGTTGAATATACCAAATGAGCGAGTGCTTTTCTTGGCACGACATGCATGACAGCAGAAATTGCCAAAGTTGGGGGTAAATTACTTTTCATTTCTGGCAAAGAAAAACGTGCTTTTGAAGAAGCTAAGGTGATGTCACATAATGTAGCAATTGCACACCCCAAACCAAATGCACCGCCATATACAGAGGAAACAAGAGGAATTTGACAAGACTTCATTGCCGCATAAACTGCCAAAAGGGGATCAGTTACTTCAGCACGAATTTGATTAGCGCTTTTCTTCGGAGGGATATTGCCAGGCTCAGGCTTATGTAATTGACGACCTTGAGAAAAGTCCTCCCCTTGGCCTGTCAAGTGAATCACTTTGACATCCATATTAAAACTAAAGTCATTAATCAACTGAGTCATTTCCTTGACCATGGACATTTCTAAGCGGTTCCCCGCTTCGGGACGATTAATGACGATTCGGGCGACAGAACTTTCAACACTTACTATTAAATTACTCACAATCAAACCTTATTCAAAATAAATATTAATCTTCAAGAGGCATACCTTTAGTTTCTGGACCAAACCAGATAGCCACTAAACCAACAATAAAAAACAAAGAAAGGGTGGCTGCTACTTTAGGAATAGAGCCCATAGAGTAGATTAAAAATCCAGCACTTAAAGGACCAAAGCCAGTTAAAAAGCGTGCCATATTCCAGCAAAAGCCTTGCCCAGTCCCACGTACACGCGTTGGAAATAATTCAGGCAAATACGTTGCAAAAGTACCAAAGCCACCAATTACGAAGTAACCATAGATCGGCATGAACCAAATCAGAGTGTAAATGTCATTTACTTGAGTAAATAAATAAAGAGAAGAAACTAAAGCAAGGCTCCAAAAGAGGAAGTAGCATTTTCTTCTACCCAAGAAGTCTGATAACCAGATTAAACTCACATAGCCAGCAAAAGCACCAACCATCATGAGCATAAAGGCATAACTCACCATACTTACAGGATTACCTGCTTTTGCAGCAGTGGTTAATTGCATAATCCAGGTTGGTAATAAAGCCAAGCCTGCCCAACAGCCGAGCATGGCAGCAGAGGCAACAGTAACACCCACAATCGTATTCTTTAAATGGGGCTTACTAAAAATAGCGGTAAATATCTTCCAATTGGAAGATTGTTTTGGATCTTTATTTCTTTCTTCGCTGACACGCAACCATCTTTCAGGCTCCTTCACATAGCGACGAATAAAGATTGTCAAAAATAAAGGAATAATTCCAACACCAATTACAACGCGCCAGCCATATTGACCGAGAAGTAAATTATTAATGGCAGCTAAGAAGAATCCAACCGCAAAGGCAAGCTGCATCACTTGGATTGCGCGAGCTCTATTTTTAGCGGGCCATGTTTCAGCAATAATTGCTGCACCTGCAGCCCATTCACCACCAATGCCGATACCAGCCAAAGCTTGGAAGACGGCTAGCATTTCCCAGCTTGTTGCAAATGCACTAAGGCCAGTAAAAAGAGCATAAATTAAAATCGTAACACCCATGATCTTGGCGCGACCATAGCGATCTGCAGCAATACCAAAAAGTACACCACCAATACCCCAAGCAAATAACTTAATGGCAATAACAAGACTACCTATTTTTGCGATTTCAGCAGGATTAGTTGATTGAATCAGTTCTTTGATACACGGAAATAAAATCAAAGTAAAAATGTTTAAATCCATCGAATCAAACATCCAGCCTAAGAAGGCTGATAAAAGAACAAGCTTTTGATATTTAGTGATTTCAGATGACTCATTTGAACCATCACCAGCGAGTGTATTACTTACCATTACGTCTCCTTTTTTGCCAATTATTGGCTTTTTATATTTATATTTATCTATTTTGTAAGGTAAATTCTTAGTCTGTATATTAGTTCTTAATGACTAATATTGTCAATAATTACATTTTTGTTATATTGTGACTATAAGTAGCAATATATGCTGGGGACACAATGAGATGACGAAGCAAAACTATACGAAACCCTTACCGTTAATAGATGCGCGCAGTAAGCCTTTTTGGGATGCGGCAAAAAATCAATCGATTCAGTTGCCACAATGTAAAACTTGCCAATATATTCGCGCGCAATTTGAAGATTTTTGTCCCAAGTGTGGCTCTGAATTGTTTGCATGGAAAACCCTCAGTGGAAATGGAACCATCTGGTCGCATTGTGTTTTTCATCAAAAATATTTTCCTGAGTTTGCGGAAGATTTACCTTATGGGGTAATTATGGTGGAGTTAGATGAGGGACCTAGATTAATTAGTAATATAGTGAACCAAGGGCAAACTCAACTCAAAGTTGGCCTCCGAGTAAAAGCTTACTTTGAAGACGTTACAGATGAAATTACATTAATCAAATTTACTCCAAGTAATGAGTAATACAGTGTTTAATATACCGCTTGAAGAGCGCTTGATTGGTACTTTCCTAGAGAAGCAATCGCAACTCATCGGGGATAAAACTTTTCTAGAGTTTGAGAATAGTTCATGGACATTTTCCGAGGTTCATGAGAAATCATTAGCGGTCGCAAAAGGTTTATTAAAGCTCAATGTAAAGCCACAAAAAGGTGTATTGGTGATGTTACCCAATTGCCCAGAGATGGTTTTTACTTGGTTTGGATGTGCCTTAGTCCGGGCAATCAATATTCCCATCAATCCCCATTTAATGGGGGACATACTTGCAAGGCCATTTATTGATTCTCTGGCAGAAACCATCATCATCCACGCAGATTTTCTCAAGGTATTAAAAACACTTCCAGAGAATGTTATTGCAACCATCAAGAAAATTGTGATTGTAGGAGACTGGAATCCAACAACTGAATTTTCAGCGCAAATCATACAATTTAACGAGTGGTTAGAAGATGCAAAATTACAGCCTGAATTTATTCATGAAGGAAGTTACCAAGATATACAAACCATTTTTTACACATCAGGAACGACTGGTCCTGCAAAAGGTGTTCAAACAACAAATGCACATCAATTTTCAGCAGCAATTGGTTTAATCAGAGTGGTAGGTTTAAAACAAGAGGATGTTTTATTTACACCGTTTCCTTTATTCCATGGCTTTGCAGCAAGACTAGGCGTATTACCGTGCTTATTAGTTGGAGCAACAGTGAGCGTCGCCCCCAAGTTTATAGCCGCACAATATTGGGAGCGGGTCGTACGGGCAAAAGCGACAGTTGGACATTCATTATTTAGTACGCCAAAAGCACTTTTAGACCAAGCGCCCAATGAGCATGAAAAAGAGCATCAATTGCGAGTGATGTTTAATTCGCATTATTCACAGGAATTTGAAGAGCGCTTTAAAGTTCCCCTAGTCGAGGGATTTTCCATGACAGAAACAGGATTTGTTTTGTATTCTAATTGGGAGCAAAGAAGAATAGGCTCGTGCGGCAAAGTTCATGAAGATTGGGAAGCCAAACTCGTTGATGAATATGACCAAGGCATTGGCGTTGGTGAAGTAGGTGAATTAGTCGTCAGACCAAAGCTACCTTTCATTATGATGCAAGGATACTTAAATCAACCAGATAGCACAGTGAAAGCCTTTAAAAATCTCTGGTTCCATACTGGCGATATGATGAGGCGAGATGAAGCAGGTTATTACTACTTCGTCGATAGAGCAAAAGAGCGGATTCGCAGAAAGAGTGAGAACATTTCATCCTTTGATATTGAACAAATTATTAACGCACATACTGCCGTGAATGAATGTGTTGTATTACCATTACCCAACGGCAAAGAAGATGATATTCGACTGATTGTTGTTAAAAATGATCAGCACTTATCCGAGCAAGAGTTAGCAGATTGGATTAAACAAAAACTACCTAAATTAATGTGGCCATCTTATATCGAGTTTGTTGAACGTTTGCCATATACACCAACATTTAAGGTTGAGAAATTAAAGTTAATGAGAGATGGCCTCACACCAAATGCATGGAAACTGCAATGAGCTATGAATTCAAACAATGTAGTGAAGAGCTTAATGAGATTGGTGAAGGCCCATTGTGGCATGCTGACATGGATTCGGTATATTGGATTGATGTAGGCTTAAAACCACTTAAGTTGTATCAATACAATGTAAGTACTCAAAAAACACAAGTCTTTCAGCTGCCTTCACGAGCATCAAGTATCCGTTTAAGAAAAGATGGTAATTTAATCTTAGGCTTCCAAAAAGGCTTAGCAATCTTTAATGTTCAAACTCACGAGATTACTCATCTTGAAGTACCAGGAATCGATTTTAGTGAAGAGCGATTAAACGATAGTGGGGCTGATTCAATGGGGCGTTTGTGGATTGGAAGCTTTGACCGCCAATTAAAAAATAATCTAGGTCGGCTATATAAGGTTGACACAAGCTTACAAGCTCAGTCGATGGATGATTCAATGATGATGTCCAATGGAATTGCGTGGAGTCCAGATGATAAAACTTTATATTTCTGTGATTCAAGGCCTGGAAAGATTTATGCTTATGACTTCGATATTGAAAATGGAACCATAGCTAATAAACGTGTCTTTATGGATTTTGCTGGTAGAAAAGGGAGACCTGATGGTTGCGCTATGGATCAAGATGGTTTTTTATGGGTTGCGGAAATTGATGCAAGCCAACTATTAAAAATACGTAATGACAGTTTTATCGAAGAAGAGATACACCTCCCCGTGAAGAAGCCAACCAGCTTAACATTTGGTGGAAAGAATTTAGATACATTATTTATTACATCGATGACTTTTGGACTTACTGATGAGGAAATAAAAAATCAGCCTTTATCAGGTAAATTATTTTGCTGTAAAGTTAAGTCAAAAGGTATGCTAGAAAATACAATTAAATTATAGAAGGAGACTGCTGTGAAAAAAATCATTCCTATGTTTCAAAAGTTAGGTATTACTTGCCTGGCTTTATTCTGTGTTTATTCAAACGCACAGGACTCTTTTCCAAATAAACCAATCCACATCGTGGTGCCCTTTGCACCTGGCGCCTCTGATGTCCAGATTCGGGCTTTAGCGCCACTGATATCCGCTAAATTAGGGCAGCCAATTATTATTGATAACATGCCTGGCGGCGGCGGGGTCATTGCCGCAAATAATGTCAAATTAGCGAAACCGGATGGTTACACACTATTTTTTACAGGAATGGCAACAGTAACAATGGTGCCATCACTCAGAAAAGACATTAGCTACTCCTTAAAAGATTTTGCACCTTTAGGGAATATTAGTTCAATTACTGGAGTAATGATTGTTCATCCAAGTAATAACTATAAAAATCTGAAAGAGTTAATTCAGTATGCTCGTGATAATCCAGGAAAATTAAATTATGGAACCCCAGGGATTGGTACGGCAGGACATACATTTGGTGTTGGCCCTCAGGTATACGGCGACTTTCTACTAACTCACATTCCCTATAAAGGCGGAGCAGAAGTTGTGACGGCAGTGATTGGCGGTAATGTCGATGTTGGTTTTGTTTTGCCTAATATTGCAATGGCGCATTTACAAAGTGGTTCAATTAAAGCATTTGCTGTAACCGCATCCAAACGATCTGAATTTTTACCTGAGGTACCCACTTATCGGGAATTAGGTATTAATTATGTTGATGGTGAAAGTTATGGAATATTAGGCCCTAAAGATTTACCGCCACAAGTGATTCAAAAAATATCAGCGGCGATTGCAGAGGCAGCTGCAGACTCTAACTTTAAGGAGTTAATGCGAAAAAGTGCGATATCCGTTGAATACTTAAATCCGGAGCAATATAAAGCATTACTCTTAGAAAGAGAAGGCGCATGGAATCAGCATTTGAATAACCCTAAATTTTTAGATTTAATTAAGAAATAAACATGCGAACAAAACCAAATGTTGCCATTATCGGAGTCGGAAATACTGCTTATGGCAATTTCCCGGAGGAGGACTCCAACTCGCTTGCGGTAAAGGCATTCAAAAATGCCTTATTAGACGCCAATATTCAAGCGAAGGATATTGACGGGATTGTGACGCACCGGGTAGGTAACTATCAAAAGATATGCGAAATGACTGGTATTAATCCAGAATTTATTTCTATACAACCACCGAATGGCAGATTGTGTGGCGTATCTATACAGATAGCTGCATTAGCATTAATGACAGGCCAGGCCAAAACAATTGCTTTATTTTATGGCAATGATGGTAAATCTGGTGGCTCAACATATGGCGGTAAAAGTGATCGTTACGACACGGCAGCTGAACAGCTATGGTTTCCTTATGGCATGACTTCACCGGGTGCTGTGAATGCGCTCATGTTTCAAAGGCATTGTGAGCTATATGGCACGACGTCTGAGGACTTAGGCAACATTGCAGTGGGTATCAGGTCCCATGCCCAATTAAATCCGCAGGCTGTACTAAGAAAACCCATGACGATTCAAGATCATCAATCATCAAAAATGATCTGTGCACCATTACGTTTATTTGATTATTGCCAAATTAATGACGGGGGGATTGCGATGATCATGACGACGAATGATCGAGCCATTGATTATGCAAAGCAACCGGTTTATATACGCGGATTTGGACAAGCATCGAGTCTAGCTAATGGGATTGTTTCTGAGGATTTTAATTGGGGACCAATGAATCATGTGGCCCAATATATTTATTCTGATTCAGACATACCGCAATCAGAGTTAGATGGACTCATGATTTACGACAACTTCACCCCCTCAGTCATCTTTGGGCTAGAGGGATTTGGATTTTGCAAGCAGGGTGAAGGAGGAGACTTTGTAAAAGGTGACCGTCTGCGATTGAATGGCGCCTTGCCCATAAATACCAGTGGCGGCCATCTTTCCGAAAGTTATATGCAGGGTTGGAATTTAAATATTGAGGCAATCAGACAAATCAGAGGTGAGTGCGATGCGCGGCAAATTAAAGATGCCAAGCATATCCAATACATTGCTCCGGGACCAGTAAGTACCTCGATTATTTATAGCTCGGAGAAACATAGATGACGCAGATGATGAATGCGGTACAAATCAATTCTTTTGGGGGTCCTGAAGTATTGATTTATGGTCAAGCACCAATTCCGCAGGTGGGACCACGTGATATTTTGTTGAAAGTTGCTGCGTGTGGGATTGATAGGAAAGATTTATCCATTAGAGAAGGAACCATTCGCAAGAAATCCGTTGCCTATCGAACAGCCAGTAATGATAAAAGTAACGATATTGAATTTCCACTCATACTCGGAACTGAAATATCAGGAACCATTGTGGAAACTGGATCACAAATTCATCAATTCACAACTGGACAACGCGTTGCTTCATTGCCAAGAAGAGGGCATTGCGGGACTTGTCTGTATTGCCATACGGGCAGATCCGAATCATGTGCAAGTGCATGGTTTATTGGTCAGGATGCTAATGGCGGATATGCACAATATGTTCTTGTTGGAGCAGATAGTATTTACCAAGTTCCTGATGCGGTTGATTTGCAAGAGGCCTGTATGAGTGCAGCCTGTATTGGGACAATGATTCGGGCGATAAGAGATATAGGTAAAGTTCAGATTGGTGAGAAAGTTTTAATCACAGGTGCGTCTGGAGGTTTAGGCGTCCATGCAATACAACTTGCAAAATTAGCGGGTGCTTTTGTAATAGCAACTACCTCAAGTAGTAAAAAAGTAAATCAATTGAAAATGTTAGGCGCCGATGAAGTGATTGTGACTGAAAAAAATCGCGATTGGAGCAGTGAAGTAACGAGAATGACCTCTGGTCAAGGGGTAGATGTTGGTATTGATATTGTAGGAGTATCCAATTTCAAGTCGACCTTGAAATCTATGGCGCTTTATGGCAGATTAGTCTGCGTTGGAGAAGTCGAGGGAGGTGTTGCGGAGTTTCGGCCAGCGATTGCACTTCTCAAACGATTACAAATATTAGGTTCATATGCACCAGGCGTGGAACATATGGCTAAAGCACTAGAGTTAATGGCTGATAAAAAAATAAAAGCAATTGTTGATTCATATAATCCCCTACAAGATGCAGCTAAGTCGCATGAAAAAATGATGCAATCAACAGATAATTTTGGCAGACTCATATTGGTGCCAGGAAATTAAAGGATGACCAATCATTTTGACGTATCTTTTGAGATAGAAGAACTCAGAAATCTTCCTTTAGAACAAAGAACATTTCCCCCCTTGTTTTTTAATAGCATTCAAAAAAATGCGACACAAGCATTTATAACCGATGGTCAAGAGCACTATACCTACGCTCAATTTGGACAAAAAGTTTTGAGGCTTGTGCACGGACTTGCTTCCCTGGGAATCAATAAGGGAATGCTAGTTAATTTAATAGCAGGTAATTCGATAGAGTATGTTATTACTTGGTTTGCACTTCACTTAAGAGGCGCACAAATTGCATTTGTCAATCCGGGCTTAAAGGGGCGTGTATTTGAACAAGTATTAACCAACTGTAAAAGTAAATACGCATTTATAAGCAATGAGGTGCTCAATCAATTACAAGAAATTGACCCATCTATTTATAATTATTTTGAGCATTTAATCCTGATCGAGTCTGACGCAAATTCATTACTCAAGATGCAGGAAAACTCAAAACTTAAGCAAATAGCTGACTTGTATCAAGATGAAGATCATCAATATGTGTCGCAATCGCATTTCAGTGATGTTCAATCTATTTTCTTTACATCAGGATCTACAGGACCATCTAAAGCGGTGATGATGCCCAATGGACATTTTTTTGCCAATCCATGTAGCTTTATACGGATAACAGATTTGACGAAAAAAGATATTGTATATAACGCATTACCCCTATTCCATGGGATTGGGTCAAGACAGGGAGTCTTACCGGTTTTCATGGTGGGTGGACAATTTTACTTAGAAAAGAAATTTAGCGCATCACAGTTTTGGTCATCAGTTGCAAAGTCACAAGCAACGATTGCATTACTAACACCATCCATGCCAGCCATTTTGAAGTCCAAAATAGCAACCCCGTATGACAGTAACCATCAATTAAGAGCTGTTTACAACGTCTTATATGATGAAGATTTTGAAAAGCGCTTTAAAGTCCACATGTTGTCATCATTTGCTATAACAGAAATTGGAGTAGTAATTTATACGCCATATGGACAGAGAAAACTTGGGTCTATGGGTAAGTGCCATGAGGATTGGGAGTTGGCTATTGTCGATGAGCATGGCAATATCGTTCAGCCTGGTCAAGAGGGACAACTAGTATGTCGGCCAAAAAGCCCATTCATCATGATGACAGAGTATTTAAACATGCCCGAAGCTACGGTATCGGCCATACAACATTTATGGTATCAAACCTCTGATTTTATGAGGCAAGATGAAGAAGGGTATTACTATTTTTCCGGAAGAGATAAAGATCGAATTCGAAGACGAGGCGAAAATATTTCGCCATTTGAGATTGAAACAGAAATACGTACTCATGCAGATGTGGCTGATTGCGTTGCTGTTGGATATCCGGCGGCTGATGGTGAAGACGAAATCAGGGTTTATATTTTAGGAGCACCGAAGAAAAATTTGGCCGATATTAAAATATTTAGAGAATGGCTATCTAGTAGGCTTCCGGCGTCGATGATACCCAGATACTATGAGTATATTGATCAATTCCCCCTCACAAATACTGAAAAGATTGACCGAAAAATGTTAAGAACTTTAGCGCTTAGTGAGAAAAGTTGGGACTCACAGAAAACATAAAAAATAGATATTCAAATGATATGTTGATCTATCAGTAATTGATACTCATCATGATCAATATGTAAAAAATCTTTTAAAACATATGCGTTATCTTCACCAATTTGAGGTGCTCGAAAAGCAGTATTTTGATCTGAGCGCTCAAATTTTGGAAAAAATCCCGGTACCGGAAATTGACCTAAACTAGGATGATCTGCTTGGATAACATCACCGCGTGAAGTGAAGTAAGGGTTGGACGCTAGAGTTTCCCCATTTTGAACGATGGAAATTTCGACGCCTAGGTCACCCAATACAGAAAATATTTCTTGCATAGTGGTAGACGCAGACCAATCTCTTAAAGCATTGCTTACACGCACATCACCAGGTAAGTCAAATTCAGTGGCTATAGTAGAGCGGTTTTTAGCATCTAATTTAATTTGGAACCAGTGATGATCGATAGATTGAAAAGCGGGAAAAGAAATAGGATTTTCTGGGATCCCCCAACCATGTGAATTGTTGGTGCCCTGACGAATAGGAGCTGAACTAGAAGAGTGAAACTGAAACGCGAGCATTTCTAATAAAGGTTCATATAGAGCCAAATCAATATGGACATCCTTCCTATCTTGATCAAGCAAAAGCATATTAATCATAAAACTTCCACACAAACCAGAACTTGCATCCGCTAAAGAAAATCCTGTATATAAAGGAGGTTCATCAGGATTTCCTGTCAGAGGAATAATGCCGCTCAAGCCTTCAGCGATTTTCCCAAAACCCGGCTTCGTGGCGTAGCTTCCGTCCTGACCATATCCAGAAATACTCAAAATGATGAGTTTGGGCATTAGGGCATGAAGAGTTGAACTACCTATGCCTAACTTATCTAAAACACCAGGGCGATAATTCTCAATCAGGATATCTGCTTTTTGAATCAATTTTTTAAATATTTCTATACCTAAAGGGTTTTTTAAATTAAGGCTAATACATTTTTTGTTTCGCGAAGCCACACCCCACCAAATAGGAACACCATTGATTTTCGGCCCCGATTGACGAAGGCCATCACCAACTACTGGTTGCTCAATTTTAATGACGGTAGCACCCATTTCCGCCAATAAACTACCGGCAAATGGACCTGCAATAATTGTCCCCAGTTCAATGACAGTAATGCCTTGAAGAGGGAGCTGATTATTTGGAGACTTTGTCATTGCGGTTATTAATTTTCTATTGTTTTTAAAATAGCTAAAGATCGCTCATACATGGCTTGATCAATCATCGAACCTTGAAAGGTCGTAGCCCCTTGACCTTTTGCATTGGCATCTAAAAATGTTTGGACAAGACCTTGGTGGTATTTAATATCCTCAGCGGATAGGCTAAATACTTGATTGGCGATTTCCACATGACTTGGATGAATCAGCGCCACACCTGTAAAACCAATTTGCTTAGCGCGTTCAATAAGTACCTTTACGTAATCTAAGTCTTTAATATTCATACCAATAATTCCAGCAATAGGATACGGCGCATTTGCAGCTTTACTTTCGAGAACGATCTTACTTTGTAAATAGAGCTGCTCGAGGCCTTCTGGTGATGCTTCATACCCAATCGCTTTTGCTATATCTCCCCCGGTAGGGCCACTGACACCGGTCATTAGACTTTTTACACGTGGGCTAGCATTGGCAATCTCAAAGCCTTGATAAATACCTAAAGCTGTTTCTGGAAGTGCGATGATATCAATCGATTGAGGAGGTAAATTTGCTTTAATTTCTAAATCTAAAAGAAGTTGGTCTATCAGAATTGTGTCTTTTGCGGACTCAATTTTCGGGACCATAATGCCGCTAAGATGTTCACAAACTATAAAGTTGAGATCATCAAGCCCACCTTCTTGTAAAGAGTTAATTCTTACAAAGCAAATGATATGGTCATCATGCAAGATTTTCATCAACTTTTTTACTTGAAGACGTGCTTGCCCAAGCTCTTGTTTAGGAACCGCATCCTCTAAGTCAAGAATTACTGCTTGTGGTTTAAAGCGCATTGCCTTCAATACAAAATCTTCACGATTTGCAGGGACAAATAAAAGAGATTTAATTGGCCAATAATTTGATGTGGATAGATTCATAAAATTACGCTGGTTGATTAAGAGTTTTTTGAGAAATAAGTTGCAGAAAATCTGCAGTGTGAACACCCAAGTCAGGAGCATTACATAAATCAACTAGACGAATACCTGATGACTTAGGTATGCGCACAATTTGAAGAGTTTCTGAGGAGCTATTTAATGGCATGGTCACCAAATTATTCCGCTCTATCACCATAGGTTCATGAAGGATATCAAGCGCGTTATAAATAGGACCGACCACAATATCTGCTTCTTTGGCGATGCGTAAAATCTCTTCCTGAGTTTTTGTAGATACCCAAGCATTTAGCTTGATATAAAGATCTTTCATGTGATCTGCACGGGCTTTGGGTGTTGCGTAATCAGGGTCGTTTGCAAGTTCAGGGCCACCGATTAAATGTAAAAGACGCATAGCAACTTCTTGACTTGCCGCAGATATAGCGATGTATTTACCATCTTTGGTGAGTGGCATATTAGAAATGCCTGCATTCATCGGAAAATTATTGCCATTGCGTAAAACAGGCTTACCCTCTAATGCGGCAATAGGTAATTGCCATTCAATCATCCGCAGAACGGCTTCATGCATTGCCATAGAAATTGGCCTTGGAGATGTTTGGTTATTTCTAGAAAAGCCTAATTCTGCTAATGCCCCAGATGCTGCCATGGTTCCAGCAAGGTACTCAGCAATTGGTGCTTCAACACCCACTGGAGGACCATCTTCCCAACCTGTTAAATGCATCATTCCAGAATTAGCAGCAGTAAACTCGGCAAGTGAAGATCCTTGCCAGAGGTGCGACATATCTGTACCTGATGGATAAATATCAATCACTAAAGGTTTTTTCACACAGGATGCATAGTGTTTTAACCAAGGGTCGATTTCCCATTGAGAGGGGCCTATGTCGGTTATGACAACATCAACTTGACTCAAGATATCACTAACTAACAAGTTGTTTGGTAAAGAGGAAGGTTCAATCGTGATGGAGAATTTATTTTTACTGATGGTATTCCACCATTTGATGTGGTGATCAGCAGGAACTAGGTATCGTAATGGGCTACCTGAGGGTGCTGGCTCATTGATAAAAATTTTTGCGCCAAACTTTGCCATCAATTGACCAGCATAAGAACCTGACAGCGAACTACCAAGTTCTAAAATGATAAGATTGGACAAAGGTAAGTTATTCATGAAATATGAGATGTCAATTTGATGCCTTAGAATACATGATAACTTTGCTATAAAGAATAAAATAATACATATCCTTTTTGGAGACAACATGCATAGAGATATTGTTCAGCAGTACGTCAAATCTTTTTTTAGCTTTATTTTCTTCATGTTGATGCCTTCATTATTAATGGCCTCAGAGACAAGCTATCCACAAAAACAAATCAATATGATTGTTCCATATGGCCCTGGAGGAATGGGGGACCGTTTAGCTAGATTATCTAGTGAAAAACTATATGCCAACTTTAAGCAGCCGATCGTCGTAGAAAACAAACCAGGCGGAAATGGTTCTATTGGTGGGCGTTATGTTGTCAATGCAAAGTCAGACGGCTATACATTGCTAGTAGGGCAAACAGGAGAGTTGGTCGTTAATCGTTTATTAATGAAAGATTTGGGATATGACCCAATGAAAGAGTTGATTCCGGTCGTTTTAATGGGGAATGCGCCCTTAGCGATTGTGGCGCCAATTGATTCTAAATTTAATACGCTCGCTGAATTTATACAAATGGCCAAGAAATCCCCTGGTGAAATGGCTTATGGATCATTAGGACAAGGAACGCCGGGTCATTTAGCCGGAGCAGCTTTAGAGCTTGGCACCAACATGACCATGGTACATGTGCCGTATAAAGGGATGAGTAACTTATTACCTGACTTGTTAGGGGGGAGATTAAATTTATTCTTCTCCAGTACCTCATCAGCTATGCCGCTGATCAAATCAGGAAAATTAAAAGTAATCGGTGTTACAACGCCCAAAAGAATCAGTGTTCTACCTAACGTAGAAACCGTTTCAGAGTCGGTATTGCCAGGATTTAGTTTTACTGTTTGGGGTGGATTATTTGCGCCGAAAGGAACACCTAAACCTGTGCTTGAAAAACTCAATCAAGAAATTAATAGTATGTTGGCTAACCCAGAAATTAAAAGTCAATTAGAGGCGGATAGTATTGCAGTACCTGCAAATACGATGCAGGAGTTCAATGACTTTATTCAACAAGAAGCAAGTAAATACGAAAAATTAATAAAAGCAGCCAATATTAAGATAGAGTAAGCTTATAAAAAATAAATTAGATAAAAATCAATATCTAAAGGAGACAATGGTGAATTTTCAGTGCAAACTTAAAATAGTTAAGCTGTCCGCAGGCACATGTTTTGCAGTACTAGCGATGTTTTTTGGGGCGATATCCTTTGCTCAACAGGTGCCTAGCAATATTAAAGTGATCATCCCTTTTGCGCCAGGTGGGCCTACAGATGTGTTGGGAAGAATTATTGCGGAAAGTTTACAAAAAAACTTAAAAAGTACTGTTATTACTGAAAACCGCCCAGGCGCTAATGGAGTGGTGGCTGTAAACACACTAAAGCAAGGGCCCGTAGACGGATCAAACTTACTATTCGTAAGTTCTGGGATGATTACTTTTAATCCATTAATTGACCCCAGCTTATCCTATGACCCACAAAAAGATTTGGTACCTATTATTTGTGTCGCGCAAACCGAGATTGGTTTAATCATTGCAAACAATGTTTCTGCTACGCAATTAACTGAGTTTGTATCCTTAGCAAAAGCCGCAAATCCACCGTTGAGTTTAGGATCTGCAGGGGTCGGAAATATCCTACATGCTTATATTGAATTATTTAAAAATTCTGCAAACGTTGATTTTATTCATGTGCCCTATAAAGGTGCATCACCATCATTAGCTGATGTATTAGGGGGGCAGATTTCTGGGATGTTTATTGCCGTATCGATTGCACAGCAATCAATACAAGCTGGGAAAGTTAAATTAATCGCAACGATTGGTAAGCGCAGCAGTAACTTTCCAGAAGTTAAAACTATTACAGAGCAAGGTTATAGCGGTGTAGAGATGATTCCTTGGTTTGGCATTATGGGGCCTCGTGGGATGTCACAAGAAGCGATCAATATGATTTCTAATGGGATTGTTCAATCCACACAATCCGATGATGAATTCAGGAAAAAACTCATTGCAGCCGGTTTTAGTCCCTACATATTAACTGGCGCTAAATTTACGCAACTGATTAAAGATGAATCGAACACATGGTCGACACTCATTGCAAGTAAAAAAATTAATCTCAACAAATAGGAAAGTCAATATGGCAATCGCAGCGGTCAATTCAACAGAAATATATTATGAAGTTAAAGGTGAGGGCGAGCCCCTTTTTCTCCTGCCAGGACTTGGTCGAGGGACGAGTTACTTTGATGCGATTGAGCCACATTTAAGAAAGCATTATCAAACGATTGTGCTGGATCCTCGCGGAATTGGGAGGTCCTCATTAAAAGATAAAGAATTAACCTCCGAGATTTGGGCGGATGATTTTGCTGCGTTAGCAGAGCATTTAGGAATTAAAAAAGCGCATATATTAGGCTCCTCTCATGGAGGTAGTATGGCCATGGCGATGACACTTCAACATCCATCGCTCGTTAAATCATTATTACTATTTGGTGCTTTTTCTGAATTAAATCGATTCATAACACTTAATTTGAATTTAAGAATTAGGCTATGTCATAAGTTGGGTATGGACGTCGATATGCGTGACTTCATCGCCTTATGGACATTTGGCCACGAATTCTTGGATAGCCCTAATGCGGATCAATTTTTAGAAGCGCATTTACGTTCAGTCCGTGAGCACACCCCCGAGCGATATGAAATGATTTGTAAATCCATGTTGCATTGGGGAAGAAAATTACCAGGCCAAGAAAATGACACCATCATTACCTCGCGCCTACATGAAATTAAATGTCCCACATTAGTGACTTGTGGCGGAAGAGACTTTTGGATACCAGCCTTATTTAGCAAAATTATTGCTAAAAATATTCCACAGTCTATTTACATCGATATGCCAGATTGTGGGCATATTGCAGTTCGTGAAGATCCGATTGGCTGTACAGAAATGATTCATAACTTTATAACAACGAAGGTGGCTTAATGAGTGGCATGGTACGACGGGTAGTAACTGGGCATGATGAGAATGGAAAAGCTGTGGTGATTTCAGATGGCCCAGCTCCTTATGTACATACAATCCCTATTCGTCCTGGATATTTTTCAACTGATATTTTTAGAACACATCAAACCCCAGCATTAATAACAGAGCAACAAGCTGAAACCACGCTAGGGCCTAGGCGTCAATTACCTACTCAAAATGGCACCGTCATTCGAGTCAATCATTTCCCACCAGAAACAGAAGAAATGAAAAACATGGATGTAGAGTCATCAACAGCTTTATTCGCTTCATTAGGAAATCAAGCTGGATCTACTTTCGAAAAAACTGGTAGACACCCTTTAATGCATCGAACGCAGACAATGGATTATGCGATTGTTATGTCTGGAGAGATTACGATGCTACTAGATGATTCTGAAGTGATATTAAAAGCAGGGGATATCTTAGTTCAGTGTGGCACCAATCATGCTTGGGTCAATCGCACCAAAGAGCCAAGTACGGTCATATTTGTTCTCATCGATGGCGTGTATGATGAGGCCTTAAATCAAATTATTAATCAATCACCCACTTAAGGCCACGATTAAGAATGAACCTACTTAAACAATATCGGCATCTGTGGGTATTAGTTCTTGTAGCTATTTTATATGGCTGCGCAAATACATCCTCATCCATATTGAGTAAATCAGGTGGTCTTAAAATGGGCTTGTACAAGGGGTCGCCCACTTCCATCGTGCAGGGTAAAACCATCGAAGATACCAGAGGTGTTGGTTTTGAATTAGGGCGTGCGCTTGCAAATGATTTGGATTATGCCTATGCCCCAATTATTTTTGACAAAAATGCCGATGTATTAGCTGCTGCTAAACAAGGCAGGGTAGATATGATATTTACCAATGCAACCCCTGAAAGATTGGAAGATTTTGCGTTTTCAAATCCTGTATTAAGAATTGAAAAAGGATACCTCATTGGCTCACAGCGAGGCATTTTAAGTCTTGCGGATATTGATGTTGTTGGCCGAAAAATTGGGGTAAGCGAAGGAAGTAGTTCTCAAAAAGAGCTTTCTAAAGTCATCAAAAATGCACAAATTATTACTACTTCATCCACAACGAGTGCAATTGCGATGTTAAAAGCTGGAAGGATTGATGCTTTTTCAAGCAACAAAGCCATCTTGTTTGAAATGTCAGATTCCGCTCCCGGATCACGCGTACTTGCGGACGTCATTGGTTACGAATCGATGGCTATTGGAGTACCAAAAGATCGAGCCGCTGCTATCCCAAAAGTGAATCTATGGATTGACAGCATGAGTACTTCTGGTAAGTTGGCTGAGATAGTCGCGCATTCAGGTTTGAGGGGTGTTGCACCCCAAATCGCAAAGCCATAGCGAAAAGCCATAACTCAGTATTGAAGCTAAAGATAAAAATCCGGTAGATAACTTGCTTTTAATAGCCTTTTTAGCGATTATTTGGCTTTTTTATGAAGAAATCATCTAATTTGCTTAAGACATAAAAAGCCATGTAAAATTGAAAAAAATATTTTTCAGATTCCAAAGGGAGACAAAATGAAGCAAATTAATGTTGCAGTGATTGGTACTGGTTGGTGTGGTGGTATCCGTGCGGAAACCGCCCATCACAATCCATTAGTAAAAAACTTATACATTGCTGAGACGAATGAAATTCGTCTTAAAGAGATGACGGATAAGGTCAAGCCAACCTTAGCAACAACCGATTATCGCGAGCTTCTTAAAATTGCAGAAATTGATGCAGTCATGATTTCAGCGACACCTGAGACATCACATTTCCCCATTGCAAAAGATTCATTATTAGCAGGTAAACATGTGTTTTTAGAAAAACCGATTGCGATCGCTTTAGAAGAAGCAGATGAGCTCATTGCGATTGCAAAGCAAAAAAAACTTAAATTTACAATTGGTTACTCTCAGCGTTTTAACCCTAAATATGCGTATGTCAAAAAATCCATCAACGATGGCACGATTGGTCGCCCAGTCAGCATTTTGGTGAGTCGCCACATCACTCGTAGTTTGGGTAAGAAGATCAGTGGACGGGTGAAATTATCTCCTGCCGCTATGGAGTCAACTCATGATTTAGATTTTGTCTTTTGGTGTTTAGAGCCAGCAAAACCAGTGAAGGTGTATTCGCAAGTGAACTATGGCGCTATGCGTGAATCCACTGGCGGTGATATTCCTGATACACAGTGGGTAATGGTCACAATGGACAGTGGTCTGACATTTGTTGTTGGTGGTGGTTGGAGCTTGCCTCCTGGATACCCAAATTTCTCATCCACATGGATTGAGTTTATTGGTAGCGAAGGTGCCCTGTTAGTTGATGATAGCCATAAAGATGTAGTACTAAATACCATGAAAAATGGTATGCAACTACCAATGTCAACGATGCCTGGTGAGCAAGTAGACCATGTCTATGCGGGCCCTATGGCTTATGAGACGATTCACTTTATTGAAGCAGTAGCGCTTGATCGAGATGTATTAGTGACAGGTGAGCAGGCACGCCAAGTGATGGAAGTGTATATGGCTGCTGATCTTTCTGCAGAAACAGGTGAGCCAGTCTACTTGCCAATCTCAGAAGAAAAACTTCGTGCGGTGAATGGATAAAACATGCGTGATCGTCAAGCAAAAAATCTAGGCTTAGCAATTGTTGGTGCAGGGCGAGTTGGTTTATTTCGAGGAGAAGTAGCCGCTCGTCATCCACAAGTAGGATGGATTGGCATTGCAGAAAAAAATCCTGAGCGGGCCAAATTGGTTGCAGAAAAACTCAAGGCAGATTTTGTTACAGATAATTATGAAGAGTTACTTAATCGTCCCGAAGTAAACGCAGTAATTATTTCTACGGACGAGCATCTTCACGTTGACCCAATATTAAAGGCAGCTGAGCGTGGGCATTCCATGCTGATTGAAAAACCATTAGCAACAGAGTTAGCCGATTCTGCAAGAGTACTCGCCGCCATTGAAGCTGCAGGTGTTGATGCAGTTGTTGGTTATACCCAGCGTTTTAGACGTCGTTGGCTAGCAGCCAAGGAAAAAGTATCTTCCGGACAGTTAGGCGATATCACACTTGTTTCCACACGCGCATTCATGAACCGTTTAGTGGCAATAGATAACTACAAACGCACGACACATCCAGAACGTATTTCACCCATGGTGATTTCTGGGACCCACGCATTAGACATTGTGATGTGGATGATGCAGGGAAAAACACCAGTAGAAGTATATGCAAGAGCAATAGATAAAGCGTTGGGACCGCAGTATAAAGGTATTGATGCCACGAGTGGTGTTGTCACATTCTCGGACGGCACCATCTATCAAGCTACGATTTCATGGGCCTTACCGGTTGTATGGCCAGGAGCTGTCTATAGTCTTGATGTCGGAATCGTTGGTACTGAAGGTGTCTTGACGATTGATGACACCCACCGGGATATCGTATTAGCAACTTCAAAATCGCAAGGTGAGGGATATGCGCCTGACGATACCCGCCGCGTCGACTTTATGGGAAGTTACCCACCAGGCGATATGGCATTAGGTGAGTTACGAGGACCGATGCGCGAAGAAACAGACTCTTGGTTAAATCGCGTCTCTTTGAATTTACCTACGCCAGCAGCAACAGTTGCGGATGCGCACAAAAATTTAATGATGACAAAAGCATTTGATTTATCAGCACGATTAAAGCGCCCAGTTTCGTTGCCTATTGACGCAAAAGATGACATCTATTAATAAGTATCAATGACTTGAACTTGTTGTAAAAAATAATTGGAGAAATGATGAGACGATTTATTCAGGTAGTGACTATAGCTTTGATGGCATTCACTCAAATTGCGCAAGCGCAGGACTCGAATTACCCAAATCGACCCATTACATGGATTGTACCAATGGGTCCTGGCGGCACATCAGATGTTTTTGCGCGCACCATACAACCATTTATCACTAACTATCTAGGGCAGCCTATGATTGTTGAAAATAAATCTGGGGCTAATGGTGTTTTAGGAGAAGAGATGGGCTTTAATGCTAAGCCCGATGGCTATACATTAATTTTTTCATCAGCTTCTGTAGCAGCAAATCCTTTTTTGCGTAAAACGAATTATGATCCTCGCAAATATGTGCCAGTAATTTATCTTGGTAATGTGTACCTAGTCTTATTAGCCAATAGTGATGTCAAGGCTCGCAACTTAAAAGAGTTTGTAGATATGGTCAAAGCAAAGCCTCCAGGCACCTACAACTACTCATCTTGGGGCGTTGGTGGAATGGGACATTTAGCAACAGAACTTCTCAATATTGAAGCAAAAATTAGCCTTTCTCATATCCCATATAAAACCTCACCAGAGGCGGTTACTGCTGCAATTTCTGGACAAACGCAAGTCACGTTTCAAACAACATCACTTGCAATACCGCAAATCAAAGCCGGAAGATTACATGGTTTAGCGGTTGCTGCACCGAATCGTTTGGCTGATGCCCCAGAAATTCCAACGGTTGCAGAAATGGGATTTCCTGGCATTAAGATTGATACGTGGTTTGGCATATTTTTACCGCCAAATACTCCTAGACCTATAGTTGAGCGATTAAATAAAGCTTTTCAGGCAGCCATCAGTGACCCTGAAATTAAGACGAAGTTAGAGGCGAAAGGAATCTATCCTAAAGGCGGCTCACCAGAAGATTTTCAGAATTACTTCCAATCAGAGATGAAAAAATTCAATCGGATTGTTACAGAAGCCAAGATAGAGCCTGAAACAAAATAGTAAAGAAAATTAATTATTAGGAGATGTTCATGAAATTCAGTCAATTCATTACTTTTATTCTGTGTAGCTTGATTGCAGGACATTCATTTGCAGATGAGCCATATCCATCAAGGCCTATCAATTTAATTGTGCCAAATCCTCCTGGAGGATCATCGGATGCCAATGCAAGGGTTCTGAGTGATGTATTGGGTAAAGTCTTAAAGCAACCTCTAGTAGTTACATTTAAAGCCGGCGTCGGTGGTCAAATTGGAAATTCATTTGTAGCAAAGGCAAAGCCTGATGGGTACAACATTTTAATGGGGCTATCTTCCATTATGGTTTCACCTGAAGCAGAACGCGTACAAGGTAAAACATCTTTATATGAAGTAGACCAATTAGTTCCTGTGGCAATGATATCGAATGACCCAATGGTGATGCTCGTTAACTCTAGTTCACCATGGAAAAATTTGGCAGATGTAGTCAAAGCAGCAAAAGAAAAACCAGGCACAATTAATTACTCTTCATCAGGAAACTTTGGTCCGATCCATTTATCCGTTGTGATGTTTGAGCATGCAGCAGGAATCAAGTTAGCTCAAGTTCCATTTGGTGGAGGTGGGCCATCTATGATGGCTTTACTAGGTAATCAAGTTGAAATTACCACAGCGATTCCGTCAGTAGCGATGGCACAAATACAATCAGGCAAGGTAAGACCCATCGCTGTATCAGGCTCGAAAAGATTAAAAATTCTACCGAATGTACCGACGTATCGTGAGTCAGGTTTTGATGCAGAGTTCAATATCTGGAATGGCGTATTTGTTCCACAAGGAACACCTGAGCCGATTATTAAAACCTTACGAGATGCAGTGCGTGAAGTGGCAAATTCTGGAGAGATGGAATCTATGATGCAACAGCGCGGCATGATTTATGAATATCTTGATATGGCAGAATTTAGAAAATTTGCTAAAGAAGACGGTGATCGTATGGTCAGAGCCGTAAAACAGATTGGTAAATTGAACTGAGATGGGGAAAATAGCGGGATCCAAGGCTTTAGCACATTTACGTGTTTTAGACCTGACCCGCGTTAGAGCAGGCCCTGTATGCGTAAGGCATTTAGCTGATTTTGGAGCTGATGTGATCAAAATTGAAAACGTCAGTGATGAATCATATGCAGGACCTAGGGAAGGGCCTGACTTTCAGAACTTACATCGCAATAAACGCTCAATGACGCTCAATTTAAAAACAGAGCAAGGACTTGAGCTGTTTAAATCTTTAGTAAAAACAGCCGATGTGATTGTCGAAAACTATCGCCCTGATGTGAAGTTTCGATTAGGGATCGATTATGAGTCGATGAAAATGATTAATCCAAAAATCATCTACGCTAGCATTTCAGGATATGGCCAAGATGGACCCTACGTCAATCGCCCTGGCTTTGATCAAATTACACAAGGTATGTCTGGACTCATGTCCGTCACAGGCACACCTGGGGAAGGACCGATGCGAGTCGGTGGTGCAGTAACCGATGTTACTGCAGGATTATTGGCGGCCATGGGCGTATTAACTGCCCTAGTGGAGAGAGATCAAAGTGGCGAAGGCCAATGGGTTCAGTCCAATCTACTACAAGCAGGATTAACCTTACTTGATTTTCAGGCGGCTAGGTACACCATGAAAGGTGAAATTGCCAAGCAAATGGGAAATGATCACCCAACCTTTATGCCTACTTCGGCATATCCAACCGCTGATGGTTACATTAATATTGCTGCAACAGGTATGGGCATCTGGGAGAAATTGGCCAGCGCCCTAGAGCGTGACGATTTACTCAACGATGAAGAGTTTAAATCCGGAAAAGGTCGATCAGAGGGCCGTGCCCGACTGAATGCTGAAATTAGTAAAACCTTAAAAACACGAACTACTGACGATTGGGTTGATTACCTCCTCGAGCATGGCGTACCTTGTGGCCCAATTTACAATATGGATCAGGTATTTGCTGACCCCCAAGTGCAACATATAGGGGCGACAGCCAAGGTAACACATCCAACTCTTGGTGAAATCACACTTCTCAATCAAAGCATAGGTTTATCGAGAACCCCCGCTGCAATAAAAACAAGTACGCCCCTTAAAGGTGAGCATACGACCCAGATCTTAGAAGAGTTCGGACTCACAAAAGACAAGATTCAGGCGTTAAAAGAGGATGGGTCTATCTAGTGAAACTAAACACACACGTCCATCAATTGCGGAAAGTATGGATGAGCGGGTTTCTGTATTTTGGTGTTATTGCGATGAGTGTTTCATCTGTATTTGCACAAAATAATTATCCAGATCGCCCGATACGATTGATCGTGGGATACCCACCTGGAGGCGCAGCTGATTTTGTGGCACGCGTTACAGCCGAGCAGTTAAGTAAAGAGCTTGGCGTAACCGTTATTGTAGAAAATAAGCCTGGTGCTGGCGGGGCAATCGCAGCAGATTTAACAGCAAAATCAGCGCCAGATGGTTATACGATATCGATGTCTGGGCCACATGCGCAGATTCGGGCTTTATATCCAAAGATGGCCTTAGATGTAGAGAAAGATTTCATTCCCATCTCTAACCTCGCGACTGGAGCAATGATTATTTGCGCCAATCCACAAGCCCCTTATAAAAATTTAAATGAACTGATTCAATACGCAAAAGCCAATCCAGAGAAAATATTTAATGCGTCCTCAGGTAATGGCTCGACGCCACATTTAGCATCTGCATTATTTAGTACGATTGCTAACGTTAAGTTATCGACAATTCAGTTTAAGGGAGGGGGTCCTGCAGCCGTCTCAACCATCGCTGGAGATACGCAATTGATGTTTGCCACACCACCGACAGTGATGGGCTTTATTAAAAATGGGACCTTAAAACCAATTTCACTGACATCGGCAAAAGCCTCACCTGCCATACCAGGGATTCCTGGTGCTGAAGAAAGCGGTTTAGCTGCTTACAATTCCACGTTTTCCTATGGTCTCTACGCACCTACAGGAACTTCTAGTCAGGTGATTACGAAACTCTTTCAAGCAACACAAAAAGGAATGGCAAGTACATTATCTAAAGAACGACTTGCCGCACAAGGAATGGATCTGAATCTATCAAAATCTCCCGAGCAATTTATGACGCAACTCAAAGCAGAAGCGCCAAGCCTGATGGAAGCAGTGAAGGCCTCTGGAGCAAAATTAGAATAGCAACAGCGGTATAACTATTCCGCCTGAATGTTTAAAATTTTCAGACGAGCCGCATATTTTGCAACTTCAGCATCAACAAATGTTTTAAAAGCATCAGGAGAATCTGCGACAGGATCTAAGCCGTTTTGAATAATACTATCTGAGACAGATTTTTTATCATATGCTTGGCGAATGAGTTGCTGCATCTTCAGTACAGTTTCTTTTGGGGTTCCTGCGGTGGTAAATAATCCGAACCAGCCACCATCGATTTCAAAATTAGGAAAACCTTGCTCTGCAACCGTTGGCACATCAGGCACTAATGACGAGCGTTTTAAACCTGTAAAACCAATCGCACGCAGACGACCATCTTTAATAAAAGGCATTACAGAAGAAGGGGTTGTAATGAGGACTTGTATTTGCTCACCCAGTAATGCAACCGTAGCAGGGCCAGCACCCTTATAGGGGATATGAACCATATTCAGTCCCATACGTTGATTAAAGAGGGCACTTCCAATATGCAGATGGTTACCATTACCTGGACTGCCGTAGGAAACTTTATTCTCGGGCTTTTTAGCGTAGGCTAAAAACTCATTCAAATTCTTGATAGGAGATTTAGCATTGATGACTACCAGCAGTGCTTCGACATTGCCAAGATTAGTCACCGGAATTAAATCTTTCGATAAATCGTAATTGAGTTTTTTGTAATAATTGGGGTTGACTGCGATAGAAGAGGAGGTAACAAGTAATGTGTAGCCATCAGGCTTTGCTTTTGCAACTAAATCAGCACCAATCATTCCGTTTGCACCAGGGTGATTTTCAACATAGAACGATTGACCAGACAGGCTTGATAATTGTGGTGCAAGGATCCGTGAAATAGAATCAGGTGTGCCTGTTTCAAAAGGAACAACGATTTTTACAGTTCTACTTGGGAATACTTGAGACCAAGCATTTGAAAAAAAACATACTAAAAAAATAATGCTAAATAATTTTTTCATGGAAGAACTTTCTATTTTTTCTCTATATCAATCGCTACAACATCCTTTGTAGCACCCTTCCAACCGTGTTCCGTAATATCGACTACAACGCCATTTGGGTCAAAATACTTGACCTCATAAAAACCACCATCATGCTTTACATCCCCCATCCAATAAGAGCCACCTTGAGCCTCAATTTTTTTACGGGTTTGAGCAACATCATCAACCCAAAATCCCAAATGGTGGATGCCAACAAAGTCAGCCCCACGTTCTCCAGCCGCATCATTATTTTTATAGCAAAGAAGTGCAAGATTGACTACCCCATCACTCAGGTACACACCTTTAGCATTTGCCCAGTCAGTCCCACCAACCCGTTGCATGTCAAATGCTTCCATATAAAACTGAGCAGCAGCCTCAGGATCAGGAACTGTTAGTGTGATGTGTCGAAGTTTTGCCATATTACTCTCTAGGGTGGGTGATTAATTTTGACTGATACCTGCTAATTTCACAATCTTTGCATACTTATTCATTTCATTGGTAACAAATTGATGGAATTGTTGTTGGTCCATTTCACGTACTTGGATACCTGCTTTATCAAATGTTGCCTTAATCTCAGGATCTTGCATCGCTTTATTAATATCGTGATTGATCTTTTTTAAGATGTCTTGAGGTACATCGATTGGAGCCCAAATGCCCACCCAAAAATCAATATCAAAACCAGGGTAACCTTGTTCAGCAATCGTTGCGTACTGTGGAAAATAACTTAGTTTATCTTTTGATGTAATGCCTAGGGAACGAAGTTTACCCGAATTTAAGTAGGATAGAGCCGTATCAAATGGAGCCATAAAATAATCAACTCTTCCAGCTAAAACATCTTGAATCGCTTCTGGGGAGCTTTTGTAAGGAATATGGGTGTTTTTCATGCCAGTAGCTTGATGAAGATATTCGGCAGCAAGATGAGTTGAGCTACCAATACCAGCAGATCCAAAGGAAAGGTTGTTATTAGATTTTTTAGTGGCCTGAATGAGATCTCCCAAGGTTTTATAAGGACTATTGGCATTCGTCACAAGAACATAAGGAGTTGTTGTTAGCATGCTGACATTCGCTAAACTTTTTACCGCATCATAGGGAAGTTTTTTATAGACTGCAGGGTTAATGGCGTATGTTGCAGAATTCGCTAATAAGGTATAGCCATCAGCAGGGGAGTTAATCACTGTATTGATGCCAATTGAACCACCTGCACCGGGACGATTTTCAATAATGACCGGTTGTTTCCAATAGTTACTGAGGTATTTCGCTAAAATACGCGCGGTGATATCAGTCCCTGAGCCAGCGCCTGGCCCTACGATTTTGATGGTTCGGTTGGGGTATGTATTAGAAGTACTTAAATCTTTGTTTTGGGCAAAAACCGCATTACTTAAAAACACATTAAACAAGATAAAAAAAACAAACTTGCCCGAATGATTAAACAGGAAAAAATAACTTCTCACTCACGGTCTCCATAATTTTATTAAAAATCATCTACTGGATTTTTATGTAGTATAAAGCTCATTGACTATCAATCATTTTTTTATATCGCTGGAGGCTGTGCTATGTTTCATAAAATTGCTGTTCTAGGTTGTGGTGCGATTGGCAGCAGTGTTGGTGCTGATTTAACAGATGCTGGACTAGATGTCACACTCATTGATCATTGGCCGTCGCATGTTGAAGCGATGAAAAAAAATGGCTTGCATATTAAGATGCCTGACCTAGATCTCCAGATACCCGTCAAGGCATATCATTTACACGAAATCTTCACTCTGCAACCGCAATTTGATTTAGTGCTCTTGGCTGCCAAGTCATATGATAGCGCTTGGTTAGCCCATTTTATTAAGCCCTATTTAAAACCGACGGGTGTTCTTGTCGGCTTACAAAATAGCTTAAACGATGAAATCATTGCCCCAATTATTGGTTATCAAAGTGAAGTTGGATGCGTCATCGAATTATCTGCTGAGTTAATTGAACCTGGGTATGTCGTAAGAAATACCACACGGACCACAACGTGGTTTAGTCCAGGGGAACTACATGGGCTCATGACACCAAGATTAAAGGCATTAGAAGATCTATTTCAACATTGCGCCACCACAAAGATGACCAGTAATATCTGGGGTGCTAAATGGTCAAAATTGATTTCGAACACAATGACGCAAGGACCGATTGGAATGCTAGGAATTAAATCCTACGAGGCTGGACAATTACCAGGATTTTTTGAATTAGCTTTTGAAGTGGGTAAAGAGACATATGATGTTGGGCGAGCACTAGGTATGGAAATTGAACCCATCTTTGGACTAACGCAGGAAGATTTTAAGGGCACAAGTGCCGATGTAATTAATAAGCTCTTGCATACTCTCTTAAAACATTTAGGAAAAAACTCGAGAAATGCGGTAGTACAGGATCATGCGAAAGGCAGAAAAACAGAAGTAGACTATCTCAATGGCTTAGTTGTTAAAAAAGGAGAAATAGTCGGCATTCCTACGCCATACAACAAGGTAGTCACTCAAATCAATCAAATGATTGAAGAGGGAAAAATACAGACTGGACCCGAAAATATTGAAAAAGTGAAAGATTTTATAAGCATTAGATAATGTAAATACTTACTTATTATTAATGTTAGGGTTAACCATTGGGTAAATATCTATAATTTTTGTAAGAATATATCTATTTATTGTGTAGGAAGTGATAAGATTAGTGATGAAAATCATTGCCTTACACTACTATAATGGGCATTAAACACATTTGGGTGCAAATTAAAGCACATCCAATGTACAAAATTGGTCCTGGCTTTGTTACCGGAGTCGCCGATGATGATCCAAGTGGAATAATTACATACTCTCAGGCGGGTGCACAGTTCGGGTTTAATATGCTGTGGACCATGCCGGTTGCTTTCCCTCTCATGTCTGCAATTCAGTTACTCTGTGCTCGAATCGGTCGGGTAACAGGCCGGGGTTTAGCTGCCAATATCAAAGAACATTTCCCGCCAGGCGTTTTATTTTTTCTAGTCACACTACTCTTCATCGCTAATGTGTTAAATATTGCTGCAGACGTTGCCGCTATGGGTGAAGTTGCAGAATTAGTGACAGGCATTAATTGGCACATCATGACTGGTGTATTTGTTGTCCTTACACTGACTATGCAAATCTTGATTCCGTATCATCGGTATGTCAATTTTTTAAAGTGGCTAACTTTATCTTTACTAGCCTACATTGCTGTAATTTTTACGGTGGAGGTTCCATGGAAAGATGTTCTGTGGAGTACCTTCCTACCAATTTTTACTTTAGATGCAAGTGCTGCAGCGGTCATCGTTGCCGTATTTGGGACAACCATCAGTCCTTATTTATTTTTTTGGCAAGCCTCTCAAGAGGTAGAGGACATGAAATTACATCATCAAGTAAGCCTTCTTGATGGTGCCGATTCGGTAGCTAAAACAGAACTAAAAAGAATTCAATGGGATACCTGGGGAGGAATGCTTTACTCTAATTTAACCGCCTATTTTATTATCTTGGCCACAGCAGTTACATTACACGCTGCAGGTATTACAGATATCAATAATGCAGCTCAGGCAGCATCAGCCTTAAAGCCAATTGCAGGTAATTTTACTTTTGTACTTTTTGCCGTAGGTATTTTAGGAGTTGGTCTTATTGGAGTCCCAGTATTGGCAGGGTCTGCAGCATATGCTATGAGTGAAGTATTTAACTGGAGATCAAGCCTTGAGGATACTGCGCTTGAGGCAAAAAGATTTTATGCAGTCATCGCTTTAAGTGTATTGATGGCTTTAGTAATACAGTATTCCCCAATAACCCCAATGAAGGCGTTATTTTGGAGTGCAGTTATTAATGGCGTGGTTGCAGTACCTTTAATGATTGTGATTTTGCTCTTATCGACTAAATCTTCTGTCATGGGGGTTTTTGTTGCTTCTAAAATGATAGTAACTTTGGGCTGGATTGCGACAATTGTCATGGCCATTGCCGCACTTTGGATGTTCTTATGACAAGCCGGGGTAAATTCGGCAGTCGTTTAAAGCCATTACCCCTCAAACTAGAACAGCGTTTTGTTTTTGACGGCGCTATAGCTGCAGATGCAGTGAAGACAATCCAAGCAATAGTCACCCCAAATGCAACTCTTGCTATGGATAGCTTTAATGGTGTTTCTAGTGCATATGCATTAGATGCTGTAACAAAATATGCTGATTTAATTGCACCAACCAATGTGGTGGATGGTAATCAAGCTTCCTACCGTGTAACAAAAGATGGTGTGGTCGGAAATTGGCAAGCTGACTATATCACGCCTCAAAATGATGGTACACAAGATGGCCATTACCAAGTTGATATTAAACAAATCGATTCCTCGGGTAATGAAAGCGGGGTAGAGACGATCGATTTTGTATTACAAAGCATCTCCCCGGATACTCCTCATGCAAGCATAGTAAATGCTCAATCTGGCGGACTAGACAATGGATACGATACAGATCTAGTTTCATCTGACGGGATAATGCAATTAGCTTCAAATGCAGGTGAGGGCACATTAATAGAATATAAAATTAGCTTGAATGGTCAAGATGGAGTTTGGGGAAGTACTTATCAAGCACCGGCGACTGATGGTAGTGCTGATGGGATTTATAATCTGCAAGTAAGGCAGACCGATATAGCTGGTAATGTAAGCGCTGCCCAATCAATTGATTTCACTTTAGATTCTAGTCTCGCAGACCCAAATCAACAGGTTGTTGTAGATACAACTTCGCCATTGGTCGCTACTAGTTCGCTAGATCTTTCTACAGGTCAGGTAATTACCCAGCATTCTAATGAAATTTTATTTGTAGACACTACTGTAGCTGGATATCAAACTTTAATTAATGACTCGCGCAGTGGCGTTGATATTTATTTGTTAGATAACAACCAAAACCCATGGTCGCAAATGACTGATGTACTTTCACATTATCAGAATGTGAGTGCAGTACATATAGTTTCACATGGCGCTGCAGGAGAAATTATTATTGGTGATAAGCCATATGGCGTCACTCAGTTAGATGGATTTTCTGCAGAGTTAGCTACTTGGCAGAATCATATGAATGCTAATGCAGATATTTTGTTATACGGTTGCGATATTGCCTCTGGCGATTCTGGAACAGCGCTTGTTAATGAATTACATATCCTTACTCAAGAAAATATTTCTGCATCCTCAGATACCACTGGCGCAAGTGATCTAGGCGGTAACTGGTTATTAGAGTCTCATACAGGTGATTTCAACACGTCATCTGTTTTTACGGATTCAATATACCAAGATTATAAATATGAGCTAAATGCAGGAACATTCAGCGCTGTTACAGGTAGTAACGTTGATACAACAGGAGTTACGTCAGGACTCATTGGAGCAGGAAAAGTAATCCAGTTTGATCCGATTAACATCACCACTAGCCCAACAAGTTCTGGCCAATTAATCATACGCGCTTATGACGTTGATTATGGACTAAAAGATAGTAGTGGAAATTATTACGCTATAGGTAACGCTAATTCTGAATGGGATGGAGTTTATTTAAAAGGCCCAACGGATAGTAATTTTCAATTCATAGGTTATTTAAATGGCACCAATAATAACTGGAGTTATACAACCTTAGATGTTAAGGCTATTCTTCAAACTCAAGGAACTGGTAATTACAGTATCCGTATTATCCCAGATGATAATGGGACGCAAACACAAGCCAGTAATGGTGGTCGTTGGGTCGTTGGAACTTCCTTAGCGTCCTTTGTGTTGGATGGCGGTGCTCACACAACAGTATCGATGATTGCTCTGAGTGAAGCGGGCGCCGTAGTTAATGCATCGGTAACACCAACCAGTTCTGGAAACTTCACAATACAGTTCATATTACTTGACCCATCAGGCCGCGGGGCTGCACAGGTAGATTACGCGCTTGCTGGATTAACCGCAAATGTAACGAAAAGTTTTTCAGCAACATTAGTAACAAATACAAATTTTTATGCAGCTTGGTCAAATCTTCCCACGGGTACTTACAATTTACAAGCTACTCTTATTGATAGCTTGGGTGTGGTTCAGGATACTAAGACATATACCTACAACAACATACAGTCAGGCTTAACTTCAACCTCCGCTGGAGCGAGGATTTTAATATCTGATTTAAGCCCTACTTCATGGACTGGCTCTTCTAGTGCTGATGTGGCGCATTTAGCAACGACACTCACGACGCCAACGATTACTGGAGCTTTAAGCTCTAAATCGAGTACTGGAAGAACAGTTACGATTAAAGATGGGTCAACCTCATTAGGTACTGTCTATGTAAAAAATACAAAATTTTGGTCTTTCGCGATTCCGACCTCTAAGGCTTTAAGTGTTGGTACGCATACTATTACAGCTTCTTATGTCAATAGTAATAATACCTATGTTTCACAGAACTATATTCTGGTGATAGACAGTGTATATGGAATAAAGCCCGTAATTACAGGCTTAACCAGCGCCTCTTGGACCGGTGCTTCTTCGGCGGACATAGCTAAAACTGCCACCACCAATCAAAACCCAACTTTGATAGGAACGGCAGGCGCTAATGAGCGGATCAACGTCTATGATGGCAGTACCTTATTGGGTGCCACGCAGGCCAATAGTTCAGGTGCATGGACGTTTGATGTTCCACCATCTACCTCATTAAATAATGGCACGCATGCATTTTCAGCAAAAGATAGTGCATTTAATATTACCTCTGTCACATATTCGCTAGTCATTGATGCAACCACTCCTACAACTTCGGTAAACAATATTCACATATCGGCAGATACTGGAACTTTCACTACCGATTTTGTAACAGGAACTGCTACTCAAGATATATCTGCAACTCTGAGCACTCCATTGGGCGCTCATGAGATTTTGCAAGGCGTGGTTGGTGGACAATCAATTACGAATATTACGGTAGCTACGAATGTAGTCACCATTACTACTGCATCTGCCCATGGTTATTCTGTGTTGGATACAGTAGATATATCTGCGTCTACAAACACAGTGATTAATGGCTCCTTCATAATTACCGCTGTTACATCTACTACATTTCAGTATGCGGATAAGGTAAGCAATATTAGTAGTGTTGCAGATACTGGTTCAGTATTAAAGTGGTCGAGCATATCTGTCGCATCAAACTCAACAGATGTTTCGTGGACTTCGCAAACCTTGAAGACTGGTTATGCTGATAGTGCTCAATTTACACCCTGGGCTATTCAGTTTCGAGTGGTTAATACAGGAAGTACCCCTTCGCAACTCGGAAGAGTTGCTAGTCAAACCTATCAGTTGCTGAGTGCTTCAGGCGTACCAGTGATAAGTAGCATAAATGCTATTACTTCTAGTAGCGTTAAAACAAACAATACTTCCCCCGTCATTATGGGAACAGCTGATGCTGGATCATTAGTATCTATTTATGCTGATACAGCCTTATTAGGAAAAGCGGCGGTTGACTCTAGTGGTAATTGGACTTTTACACCACTAATTGCCATTACTGAAAATACTTACCAAATTACCGCAAAAGAAACAGTTGACCTTATTGGCTACACTTCATCTGCTTCCACAGCTAAAACACTCGTTATCGATACAACAGGACCAACCGTTGCAGTGACTGCAATTAGCTCTGATTCAGGAACAAGTGGCGACTTTATTACTAATGACAATACATTAACTTTTAGTGGCACTATTGAATCAGGTTCTACCATTAGTAAGGTGTATTTGGATTCTGCCTTAATATCTAGCTCCGCTACGAACCCCACCTTAACTACTTGGTCTTATGCATACGGTACAACAATATCAGACGGTGCTCACACTGTATCGGTCGTAGGTACAGATTCTGCAGGGAATAACACCACAGACACTCACACTTTTGTGGAAGACACCGCGTTACCAAGCTTTGCTAGCGCAAGCGTAAACGGTACAACGCTTAAAATAAATCTAGGGGATGGTACTGGAACTGGATTAGCTAACATTAATCCTGTAGCAAGTACATTTACTGTGAAAAATAGTACTACGACTATTACTGTTAATTCTGTATCGGTTGATAGTGCAACGAATAGCGTAACTTTAGGCTTAGCCACCTCACTTAGTGGCGCCAATGTGACCGTGGCTTACACCAAGCCTGGATCTGGCAATGTCCTACAAGATATAGCTGGCAATGGAGTGGCAAGCTTTACCGCACAAGCAGTGACTGATATTGCTGCTGACACCACGGCTCCAACAGCGCCAGGTGCAATTACATTAGTATCGGACTCTGGTGTAGTGGGTGACAATATTACGAGCACTTCGGCTCCCACCGTTCAGGTTGCACTTAGTTCTACCACTAGTGGAACTACTGCGCCGGTAATCGGAGATGTAATCAAGGTTTATGCAGATAGTACTTCTGGCACATTATTAGGCAGCGCTTATGTTACTTCGATCACATCTGGTAATAGATTCGTCAACGTTGCTCTTTCTTCACTGGGTGCCGATGGCACCAAAAAAATTGTTGCTACTGAGACAGATGCTAAAGGAAATGTTTCTAGCACTTCGTCAAGCTACACATTTACAGTTGATAGTATTGTGCCTACGATTTCAACGGCAACAATCACTGGCAGTTCATTAGTTCTAACATATGCCGATACCAATGGTATTTATTCTGGAAAACTACCGGCTAAGCTAGACTTCGCTGTATTGGTAAATGGAGTATCTACTTCCGTTAGCAGTTTATCGATTTCTGGGAATCAAGTAACCCTCAACTTGTCGAGTACGAATGCAGTTATTGATACGGATGTTGTATCTATTTCTTATACTCCCGCCTTAACAAGCGGGGGTAGCACCACCTATCCAATTCAAGATGCTGCTGGAAATTCTGTAAGTGCATTAAGTTCATTTTTGGTGACTAACTCAACCTTACCCGCGCCACTAACTCTTACAGGCGCTTCTGCAGGTTTGATTTATGATAATGGAAGCAGTTCAAGTGATTTAATTTCCAATCAAGGTGTGCTTCAAGTCAATGGACTGGAAAACAACGGCTCTAACTATGTTCAATATCAATTGAACTCAGGCTCTTGGGTATCTTTATCTCCAGGTGTGACGCAATTTACTCCAGGCTATACAGGTAATGGAAGTCAAACAGTTGTTGTACGTCAAGCTAGTGCTTCAGGGTTCTATAGCGCGACAGCAAATATCGCTTTTACACTCGATACTTTGGCACCTAATGTCCCAACGCTAGCGTTAAATTCAGATTCTGGTACAAGTAGTACAGATGCTATATCTAATACCGGAGTCGTTAATGTCAGTGGACTTGAATCAGCCTCAGGGACTTCATGGCAATATAGTATAAATGCTGGTTTAACATGGACTGCAGGTTCTGGTACTTCAGTAACTCTATCCGGTGATGGTAGTAAAGCTATTATTGTTAAAGAGACTGATGTTGCAGGTAATACAACCAATAACTCTTCCTCATTAGGTTTTGTATTAGACACCGCGTTACCAAGCTTTGCTAGCGCAAGCGTAAACGGTACAACGCTTAAAATAAATCTAGGGGATGGTACTGGAACTGGATTAGCTAACATTAATCCTGTAGCAAGTACATTTACTGTGAAAAATAGTACTACGACTATTACTGTTAATTCTGTATCGGTTGATAGTGCAACGAATAGCGTAACTTTAGGCTTAGCCACCTCACTTAGTGGCGCCAATGTGACCGTGGCTTACACCAAGCCTGGATCTGGCAATGTCCTACAAGATATAGCTGGCAATGGAGTGGCAAGCTTTACCGCACAAGCAGTGACTGATATTGCTGCTGACACCACGGCTCCAACAGCGCCAGGTGCAATTACATTAGTATCGGACTCTGGTGTAGTGGGTGACAATATTACGAGCACTTCGGCTCCCACCGTTCAGGTTGCACTTAGTTCTACCACTAGTGGAACTACTGCGCCGGTAATCGGAGATGTAATCAAGGTTTATGCAGATAGTACTTCTGGCACATTATTAGGCAGCGCTTATGTTACTTCGATCACATCTGGTAATAGATTCGTCAACGTTGCTCTTTCTTCACTGGGTGCCGATGGCACCAAAAAAATTGTTGCTACTGAGACAGATGCTAAAGGAAATGTTTCTAGCACTTCGTCAAGCTACACATTTACAGTTGATAGTATTGTGCCTACGATTTCAACGGCAACAATCACTGGCAGTTCATTAGTTCTAACATATGCCGATACTAATGGAGTTTATTCCGGGAAAGTACCTGCCGCTGGAGATTACGTAGTACTAGTAAATGGCGCTATTACCACAGTTAGCGCAGTCGCAATTTCGGGCAATAACGTTACCTTAACAATGGCTAATGCCGTTGTTGATACTGACACCATTTCTGTTTCCTATACTCCAGGAACTAATCCCTTGCAAGATGCTGCCGCTAATTTTGCTGTAGCCTTATCCGGTATTTCAGTTTCAAATTTAGCGGCGCCAGCCGCACTTATTCCCACATTAAATAATGACTCAGGCTATCTCTCAACTGACTTAATTACAAATAGTGGGGTGATTAATTTAGCAAGCTTAGCTTTGGGAAATCATGCGCAATACCAACTGAATTCTGGATCTTGGATCACTTTAGATCCTGACGTTACACGGTTTACGCCAAGTTACTCTGGAGATGGTACACAAACTGTTGTTGTGAGGCAGATTAGCGCATCAGGTGTTAATGGCGCTACCGCCACATTGAGTTTTACTCTGGATACAACAAATCCTAGCACACCCACTTTATCTTTAAATACAGATAGTGGTATTTCTAGTATGGATAAAATCACCAACTCTGGTGTTGTGAAAGTCAGTGGCTTAGAATCAGCTAGCGGAACTACTTGGCAATATAGTGTGGATGCTGGCGTTACTTGGGCAGTTGGGACTGGAAGTACCGCCTCACTATCTGGGGATGGTAGTAAAACAATTATTGTTAAAGAAATGGATGTTGCAGGCAATGTCAGTAGTAACTCTGCTTCATTAGGGTTTACTTTGGACGCGGCACCACCCGTTTTGAGTAGGGCGGTTGCAGTGAACTCTGTAACTATTCGTGTTTATTTAGCAGATACAGGTGGATCTGGAGTTGATTATCAAAATCCTGCCCCTGATAAGACGGCATTTGTTGCATATGATAACGTCACCACTTTCACTGGCTCTATCAACGGAACCGTTTTGACGGTCAGTCGTCTTGATAGCGGTAGTGTAGATAACACCCTAGTACTGAATGGTATTGGTGTGACAGTAGGGACTACGATTACTTCTCAAATAAGTGGAGTAACCGGTGGTGCGGGAACCTATCGCATCAATAATTCTCAAACTGTTACAAGTACTTCGATGGGGCTTGGCAATACTGTGGCAGTTACAAGTCTTACTGAAGAGTCCACAACAAATAGTGTCTTATTAACTACGGTGAGTCGAGCTGTTAGGGTGGAATATGCGCAGCCTGCAAGTAATGGTTTGCGAGATATTGCTGGTAATTTAATGGTTACTACAGATCCACCTGTTGTAGCTCCAACAGTTGCCGCTGCAGCACCGACATTAAGCCTCCTATCCGCATCAGATTCTGGCGTCGCGAATGATGGAACTACGAATGTATTGACACCTTATATTCACGTAGTATTTAACGGCACTGGAAATAGTTATCCATTAGCGGGTGATATGGTCACCTTGTATTTAAATCCAGCTAGCTTAACGGTTGATTCATACGGAAATGTGGTAAGTGGTAGCGCTAGCATTATCGGTGCGGCTACTATTGCGACAGCAGATCTTACTAGAGGTTATATTGATATTCAAACCTCGACTTTAGGTTCTGATGGCACTAAGAATATTGTTGCAGCTATTGGCGATCAAATTAGTCTCAGTTCAACCCTGTCGAGTAATTTAGGACTCACTTTAGACCGGACTGCGCCAGTATTTAGCTCTGGAACAATTATCGGTAACGTATCTGTAGGCACTAGCACTGCAACCTTAAATTATATAGAAGCAGCTTCTGGACTCCTGATTTCCAATCCGCCATTGGCCTCAGATTATGCGGTTAGTATTGATGGGGTTGCTTATACACCTACGGCAGTTAGTTTTGGTACTAATAAAATTATTCTCACACTAGGATTTGCAGTCTCAGATTCAGTAAACGCTACAGTTTCCTACATCCCTAATATAAACAGTACATTACAAGTCCAAGACCAGGCTGGAAACTTTGCGGCGTCATTGAGCAGTGGTGCTCTAGCCAATAACTCAACTCCAGCTACACCATATATTGCCTTAGCTTCAGGCTACGATAGTGGTCTCTCGGCAGTAGATAAAATTACTAATCTCGATAAGATGACCATCTCGGGCTATAAAGTTGGCTCTACTGTTTACTACAGAATTGATAGTGGTTCGTGGGTAAGTTTATCTAATCCAAACACTGCCTCCATCAGTTTTACTCCAGTTGGATTAGGGCAAGGAAACCATTTAGTCGAAGTCAAGCAACTAAGCGCTGCCAACATAGAGAGTGCTATAGGCTCATTGAACTTTACCTATGACACTGTTGCTCCTTTGGTTGCTACTGACTCATCATTGATGGGTGACAACAAAATTAAAGCTAGTGAAGCGAGTTCAGTCAATATAACTGGTATAGCAGAAGCTGGAAGTACTGTAACAATATCGATCGCGGATAGTGCTGCAAATGCCAATACAGATGCCAATACGGTAACTGCTGATAGTAATGGAAATTGGAGCACTAATTTTGATCTGACGGCTACTAATAGTGCTGCAACTGCATTTGTGGACGGTAATATTTCTATTTTAATTACTGCAACTGATATTGCTGGTAACAATTCGATAGATACAAGAACGATGGTCTTAGATACCGCCGCTCCAACTCTAGCGACCGCATCTGTAGCAAAAGATACCTTAACGTTGACATATACAGAGAGTGGTTCGGGGATGTTTGCTACGGCGCCATCCGCGAGTGACTTTACGGTGACAAAGGGGGTTGGTAATACCTCAGTTACTGTCAGTAGTGTGACAGTGGATGCTGCAAATCATAAAGTTAAACTCACGCTAGCCGCTGGCATTACTAATGCCGACTCTAATGTCTTAGTCACCTATACTCCTGGCTCAGATGCAAATGCTATTCAGGATATAGCTGGTAATTTAGCTACTGCTTTGAGTGCTCAAGCGGTGACGATTAACTCTTCCGATACGACGGCACCTGATGCGCCAACGCTGAGCTTAATCTCTGATACTGGCCGTAGTGCAAGCGATAAGATTACGAATGCGATTGCGCCGACGATTCGTGTCACACTGAACGGCACAGCTGCGAGAGCACCTGTGGCAGGCGATACCGTTGCAGTCTTTTTGGGTAGTACGCAGATTACGACTTACTCATTATTGCAGGCAGATATTAATAATGTGTATGCTGATATTACACTTGATTCTGGAAGCCTTGGTGTGGATGGTAGCAAGAGTTTGACTGCACAAATTACAGACTCAGCGAATAATACTTCTGACTCTTCTGTTGCGTTAGCAATTACCTTAGATACAGCAGTCAGTGCCCCTGTAGTCGTCAGTATTAACGGTGATAGTGGCCGCTCTGGTAGTGACAATATTACGAACACTACAGATCAAACCTTAAGTGGCACTGCAGAAGCCAATAGTACGGTGACCGTTTATCAAGATGGTGTTGCTTTAGGTACGGCGACCGCGAATGGCTCAGGTGCTTGGACATACCACGACACAAACACTTTATTAGATGCGCATAACTATAGCTTTACGGCAACAGCAACTGACGTTGCTGGCAATAATAGTGGTGCTTCTTCGGCTCTTGTGGCACACATTGATACTGCTGCGCCAAACGCACCTGTGATTACTGGTTTGAGTAACGATAGTGGTAGTTCTGGTAGTGATGGTATTACGAAGTACACGAGCTTAGCTCTGAGTGGAACGGCTGAAGCCAATAGTATTGTGAGTATTACCCTAGGCGGCAATGTGATTGGCAGTGCGACTACGGATAGCTCTGGAAACTGGACGTATACGGACGCAAGTAAAGTGAACGGCAACACGTATAGTTACACAGCCACAGCAACTGACGTTGCGGGCAATATCAGTGGAGCCTCTTCTGCTTTTGTAGCAAAGGTTGATACTGTCGCACCAAGTGCCCCCGTAGTCGTCAGTATTAACGGCGATAGTGGCCGCTCTGGTAGTGACAATATTACGAATGTTACCGATCAAACCTTAAGTGGAACTGCAGAAGCCAATAGTACGGTGACCGTCTATCAGGACGGCGTTGCTTTAGGTGCAGCGACCGCGAATGGTTCAGGTGATTGGACATACCACGATACGAATACTTTATTAGATGCGCATAACTATAGCTTTACAGCAACAGCAACCGATGTTGCGGGCAATACCAGTGGCGCTTCTTCGGCTCTTGTGGCGCGGATTGACACGACGGTGCCAAACGCTCCGGTGATTACTGGTTTGAGTAACGATAGTGGAAGTTCTGGTAGTGATGGTATTACGAAGAACACGAGCTTAGCTCTGAGTGGAACGGCTGAAGCCAATAGTATTGTGAATATTACCCTAGGTGGCAATGTGATTGGCAGTGCGACTACGGATAGCTCTGGAAACTGGACGTATACGGACGCAAGTAAAGTGAACGGCAACACGTATAGTTACACAGCCACAGCAACTGACGTTGCGGGCAATATCAGCGCAGCTTCTTCGGCCTTTGTGGCAAAAGTGGATACCGTAGCACCCAACCTGATCACTGCTGGCGTCTTAGATACCACCTTAACGTTGACATATACAGAGAGTGGTTCGGGGATGTTTGCTACGGCGCCATCCGCGAGTGACTTTACGGTGACAAAGGGGGTTGGTAATACCTCAGT
>JBAXKF010000016.1:0-42806 GCA_037137465.1 Betaproteobacteria bacterium
TGAATTAGCAAAACAGTCTCGAGTGCCAATCATTCTTGTTACACACCATGTAAATATTCAAGCATTTACTGGAGAGGTTGTAGGAGTAGGCGATATGACTTTGGTCAAAGTCAATAAAAATGGCGAATATCTTTCTCACGTTACTTACCCAAGTCCTAAACCATAAAGCAAAGATTAAGCGTAGTAAAGAGTAAAAATATTAAATTTGCTGAAGCGGAAAATAGACTTTTAAATTGTTACATTGTTCATTAATCGTTAATTGACAGGAAAGGCGACTGGTAGGTCGTCTCTCCGAGGCCACAAACTCTAGCATTTGATTTTCCACTTCATTTGGTAAGGCAAAGAGATCAACTTGTGCTTCATCGATGTACACATGACATGTCGCGCAAAGAGCGGAGCCACCACATTCGGCCAAAACTTCCGTAAAACCATGATCACGACAAGTGCTCATAACATTTTTTCCGACATCAACATCAAGACTTGTGGTTTGACCATTAGGATGAATAAAGTGAACCGTTGGCATTTGTATCTCTCTTATATAAATTCGATAGGCAATGATTCGAAGCCGCGTAAAGTATTATGCAATAGCCGCTTAGGCTCGCCGTTAAAGCGAATCGCAGTCACTTTTTTTGCCATAACTTGTAAAAGTGCTTCAACCTCAGCCCTTGCTAGCATTTGACCAACACAGCCATGAATGCCTGTCCCGAAGCCTAGTTGCCCTGTTGTAATTCTTGAAATATCAAACAGTTCAGGACTCTCCCATTGACGGGGATCTCGATTAGCAGATCCTAGCGAGAGCATGACCTTTTCATTTTCTGGAATAACGTAATTGCCGAGCTTGGCATTAGTGGTTGTTGTTCTGAAAAATGTTTGGAAGGGAGACTCAAATCTTAAAGTTTCCTCGAACGCAGATTTTGAAAGTTGAGGATTGGCTTTAAGCTTTATCCATTGATCTGGAAACGAGACGAAGCTATAGATTGCATTACTAATGGCATGGGCAGTAGTATCAATTCCTGCAGATAAAAAAGACCTCACAAGAGTGGTTGCTTCCATTTCCGTCAAAATCCCAGAACCAACAGCTTCATAAATTTGGATTCCCAATCCTGATTGAGAGAGATTTTCTCGTTGACATACATTCATAATCCAGGGATTAATCTCATCAGCGCGTGACATTGCCTGCATAAATAATTCGTTTTTAGGACCCATGCCATTAAAGACCATGTTTCCATAAACAATTGCCTTTTCCCTTTCGTTGGGAGTAATGCCAATGGCATCACCAAAAACTTTCAATGGAAAGGCTTCAGCAAGGTCCTTTACAGCATCAAAATTTCGTTTTTCTAAAAGGCGATCAATTAACAAATTGGCTTCTGCTTCAAATTGAGCCTTTAGAGCTCTTAAAGCAATCGGTGAAAGAGCTTTACTAATAATGGCACGGTTTCTAGTATGGTCTGGAGGATCTGTTTCCAAAACGAGGCTTGGCACACGCCATGGAGGATCCTTTTTAAAGTTGGAAATACCTACACCAGCTCCAGAGCAGAAAACCAAAGGTTGATTAAGAACTTCTTTGACATATTCATATTGTGTAACGACAAATACCCCCAAGTCACTCAGATAGCTAACCGGCCCTAATTGTCTTAATTCCTCATGAAAAGCATATGGCCTAAGAATATATTCTTCCGAAAATGGATCGATAGTACTAGTAGGAATATTGGGAGGGGATATTGTCATCAAATTTCTAGTTTATAGTCTTGTTGCGTAATAGGGCTCCTAAAAGAGCTATACGCTAATTTAATAAGTCTTTTTAAAAATATACTACACCGAGAGCTCTTTCGGGGGAAATAAAACCCTAAAATAAATGCAATATGAGATAGAAGTTAAGGATATTAAAAGGTACGCTCTATCCATCCTATACGAGTATTCTAGGTCTTTAATCTTTGTTATTAGCTCTTAATGGATTGCTCAATAAGTGAAAAAAATCAGACAATTAGGTAACTGTACATATTAAACAAGGGTAATTACTAGGGAAAAAAATTACCAAAGTGCTAATAAAATGTGTATCTTGGAGAACTTATGTCTATACCCATTCGATTATTTCATGGTGACTTTGGTCGTGTTGCGCTCTTAGAAATGGATGCGCCATTAATATCGCATGCACACCATCATTGTCACTTATTACTTAAAGCCTCGGGGCCAGATACGGCTTTTCGAGTGCGTGGGCAAAGCTATCCATTAACTAATGACAATGCAGTTTTGGTTAATGCCTGGGAAGAACATTCATATTTACACGATATTCAGGGCGATGGTCAAACTGTAATCTTGGCTCTTTACTTAGAACCAACTTGGTTAGCCACTTTTAGTAAAAGCTTTATTAATAGTAATCATCCTCGATTTTTTTCAGAATCTACAATTAAGTTGTCTGAGGAGCAAAAATTATCTATTGAAAAAGTTGTGATGGAGTTGTGGTGGTCAGATACCATCACGACAGAGCGCTTACAAAATTTACTTTTGAGCCTAACACTTTCTTTTGTGGATCCTCGAGAGGCTATTAATGCATCCATTATTAGGCAACCTAATAGTAACTTAGCGTACATGGATCCTAGGATTCGACGTGCGATGCAAATGATGCGACTATCAGAAGATGCACCAAAGGATTTGACAACCATAGCTGCGGCAGTTAATTTATCTCGATCGCATTTTTTTGAATTATTTAAGCGTTGTACTGGTTTATCTCCTCTTTTATATGCCAATGTCCTTAAGATGGATTTTGCATTTGCTGCATTAGCATCTGAAGAGGTTAGCCTCATTGAAATTGGAGATGTTTTAGGGTTTTCTGCGCAAAGTCATTTCACTCGATTTTTTCGCCAACATCAAGGAGTTGTACCTAGCCTTTATCGCCGTCAAGTAGAAAAAGCTACTCGCTCCTCTTAAACAATCGGACTGATTGGATAATTCTAGGATTAAAGATTAAGGCAAATTATCCAAAAGATATAAACTCTAATCAATAATAAATATTATTGGAGGCAGGTTGAATTCTCCGTTACTGGGACAAGCGATTGAACGCATAGAAGATGCAGCTCTCTTACGAGGTGCTGGAAAGTATATGGATGATTTACCTATTTATCCAGGTACTTTATATGCAGCAGTAGTGCGTTCGCCCTTGCCACACGCCAAAATTATTTCAATAGATGCATCGAAAGCACTGGCCCTCAAAGGAGTTCGTGAGATTTTGCTCCCGGAAGATATTGCTAAATTTTCAAAACCGTTGTTAGGTGCTGTGAAGTCTGAGATGCGTCAATGGGTTCTCGCCATGGATCGAGTTCGTTATGTCGGTGAACCGATCGCGATGGTCCTTGCGGAGTCGAGGGCATTAGCAGAGGATGGTGTTGAATTAGTAGAGATTGAATACGAGTCATTACCTGCGCTAGTTGATGTAAAAAAAGCGATACAAGATGATGCGATCATCCTTCATCCCGGAACCACTGGTAATTGTGTTTCAGATCGGTCATTTCGTTATGGCAACCCAGAGGAAACCTTTTCTAAAGCAGATCATGTCATTAGTATCGATATTGATTACCCCCGAAATTCTTGTACACCTATTGAGACTTCCGGTGTGATAGCAAGTTGGTCTCAAGCGGATGAGTCCTATCAAGTGACATCAAATTTTATGGGGCCATTCTCCTTGCACACGGTGATGGCAATGGCACTGAATGTTCCCGCAAATAAGTTGCGTCATCAATACCCATCTGACTCAGGGGGTAGTTTTGGAGTCAAGCAATCTGCTTTGCCATATATTGTGTTGTGTTGCCTAGCCTCACGTAAGATAGGGCGGCCCGTAAAATTTATTGAGGATCGCTTAGAGCATTTAGTTGCTGCTACATCAGCCACGGCAAGATCCACCACCATTAGAGCGGCAGTGACTAATGACGGAAAAATATTGGCGCTTGATTATGATCAGTTAGAAGATTGCGGCGCCTATTTAAGAGCCCCTGAGCCGGCAACTCTCTATCGCATGCATGGCTGCTTAACGGGGGCCTATGATGTTGAACATCTTTTAGTTCGTAATCGTGTTGTGGTCATTAATAAGACGCCTTCAGGTTTAGTGCGGGGATTTGGTGGACCGCAGGTTTATTTTGCTTTAGAGCGTTTAGTTCATCAGATTGCTAAACACCTGAATAAAACGTATTTTGAAATCACCGCGTTAAATTATGTAAAAAAAGAACAGTTTCCATTTCAGGCGGCAGCAGGCGCGCTATTGGATTCAGGGGACTATATACAAGCACAAGAATTAGTGAAGCAGTCAACTGCTTATCAAAAAATCCTTGAACGTAAACAACAGGCATTGAAAGAAGGTCGATGGTACGGCATTGGACATGCATCGATTGTGGAACCATCCATCTCTAATATGGGATATATTGCCACTGTACTTACCAAGGAACAAAGAGATAAAGCTGGGCCAAAAAATGGCGCGATAACTTCGGTCACCGTCAGTATTGATCCCCTGGGAGGTGTGTTAGTAAATATTGCATCTGCGCCAGCTGGTCAAGGACATCAAACTGTGATTCGACAAGTTGTTGCTGATGTTTTTGGAGTATCGTTAAAAGTCATTACGGTCAATGTTGATTTTGATACACATAAAGATGCTTGGTCAGTTGCGGCAGGAAATTATTCAAGCCGCTTTGCTGGGGCTGTTGCGGGAACCGCTCATTTAGCAGCTGATAAATTAAAGCAACGAATTTTAAAATACGCAAAACATGTATTAGCCGCAGAACATGATGCACTGGTGTTTGCGAACGACACCATCACAGACCCCAAGACAAATCAAAATATGCCATTTTCACGCATATGTGGAGCTTTTCATTGGGCGCCTGGACTTGTTGCGCAAGCTGTTGGAGATGAGAAATCTTTAGCGCTTCGTGAAACTGTGTTTTGGAGTGCTTCGACATTACATGCAACGGATGAAAAAGACCGTATCAATACATCGGCGGCATATGGATTTGCGCTTGATGTGTGTGGTATTGAAATAGACCCAATAACTTGTACGGCAAAGATTGATCAATATATTACGTTACATGATGCTGGAGTAATTTTGAATCCCGCCTTAGCGGATGGACAAATTTATGGTGCGTTTAGTCAAGGTGTTGGCGCTGCATTATTTGAGGAGTTTGTTTATAGCTCGGATGGTAATTTTTTATCGGGTACATTCGCGGATTATCGAGTACCCACAGCTTGTGAGATTCCTGTTCCGACAATTATTCACATGGAGTCGCCGAGCCCATTTACGCCATTAGGCGCCAAAGGATTGGGTGAGGGAAATAATATGAGTACCCCGGCATGCATTGCGAATGCCATTGCTGATGCAATAGGACATGACGATATACGATTGCCAGCTACTCCAACTCGAATACATGAATGGTTGGTAAAGTCCCAAAAAATAGAGCCAAGAAAATTAAATGAAGTTAAGTCAATATCCCGAGCAGATATGCCTCTAGGTGCGCAAGGACAAATCGAGTTTGGAATTAGTGCTGAGAAAATATTTCAGGTCTTGCTAGATCCTGAGCGTATAAAAAATGTCATACCTGGTTGTGAGTCAATAATTCAAACACGAGACGGGGCAGACATTCTTTATCAATGTGTTGCGGTTGTCCGGATCGGGGTTATCAAGGCTAGATTTACTGCGCTACTTCGTATAAGTGAAATTCATCAACCAAACGATTTTGTTCTATCCGGAGAAGGAAGAGGACCTCTTGGTTATGCAGAAGGATTTGGAAAAGTTAATTTAAATAAAGTGGGAGAAAAAACTCAACTAACGTATGACTATCAAGCTAAGATTTCAGGAAAGTTGGCCGCGGTTGGTAGTCGTCTTGTAGAGGGTAGTATTCGAATTATTCTTGATCAATTATTTAAGTCATTGGCAAAAGAAGCTGGTGAGCAAAAAGCTAGTTGGTTAACCAAGATGAAAGCAAAATATAAGGGGGAGTTATGAAAAGCGCCCCATTTGTCGTTCATCAACCTAAATCTTTACGTGATGCAGTAAACCTTTCGGCTATACATGGCGAAGATGCAAAGATTATTGCGGGCGGACAAACTTTAGTTCCAATGTTGGCGATGCGTATTGCCACGCCAGCTATTTTGATTGATATAAACAACGTTAAAGAACTAACAACAATTGTAGAGAAAGAGTATTTTATTGAGGTTGGAGCTGCAGTTTCACAAGCCAGATTAGAAGATTATTTAGTTAATAAAAATACCCACCCATTATTGGCGACAATGATGCCTTGGATTGCACATCGCCCAATACGTAATCGAGGAACGGTTGGCGGATCTATTGCACATGCTGATCCAAGTGCAGAATTAGTTCTAGCATTATCGATTTTGCAAGGCTGGGTTGTTCTCGCAAGCGCCAAAAAGCAAAGAAAAGTAATTGCACAAGAGTTTTTTATCGGCGCGCTGCAAACCGATCGTCAAATGGATGAGATTCTTGTAAAAATCGTTTTTCCAAAATTAGATAAAAATGCTCAATATGGATTTGTAGAGTACGGGTATCGTCATGGCGATTTCGCTGTCGTCTCCGTAGCCCTGATTAAAAATGATCAAGAATGGACGTTTGCTTATGGTGGAATTAACGATACACCTCAAGTGTTCAAAGAAAAACTATCATCTCATCAAGATGCTTTAGCCTTTGTTGCGCATTTAGCTAATACGGTAAATGTGCGAGAAGATCCTACGGCAAGTGCGGACTTAAGAAGGCATTTGATGCAAAGCCAAAGTGAATTATTAATTAAACAAATTGATTTAGTAAAGGGGTGAATAGATAACTATGTCACAACTACCGTTTAGTGAAAAAATTTCTGTAGAAGTAAATGTTAATGGCGAAAAGCGATCAGCTGATTGTGAATATAGAACAACTTTGGGAGATTTTTTGCGTCATGGGCTGGGCCTTACCGGAACACATTATGGATGCGAGCATGGTGTCTGTGGCGCTTGTACTATTCACGTGGATGGTGAGCCAGTGAGATCGTGCTTAATGTTTGCATATCAAGCTAATGGTAAAGAGATTCAAACGGTAGAGGGGTTATCTTCGAAAGAGGAGTTAAGTGATTTACAAGCCGCATTTAGAAAACATCATGCTTTGCAATGCGGATTTTGTACGCCTGGATTTTTAATGACGAGTTCTAAATTTTTAGACGATAACCCCAGTCCAACTGAACAGCAAGTTCGAGAAGCTATTTCAGGAAATATATGTCGCTGCACAGGTTATAAAGGAATTGTAGAGGCTATATTAGAAGTAGCCAATCAAAGGACCGCCAAGGGAGGCAGAGTATGTTAGATCTAGGCCGGACTTTTTTACAGGCAGTTGAACGATGTCCTAGACATTTAGCGATTGTCGATGGTCAACAACGATATACCTATGAAGAGTGGGCACTTTTTATTGGAGCCTTAGAGCAATTTCTCTTGCAACAAGGATTAAAAAAAGGAGATCGTGTTTTAAGTATTCTACAAAACCGTTTTGAGGCTGCAACTTTGCACTGGGCATGCCAGATGGCTGGGATTACGATTGTTCCAGTTAATTGGCGAGCAAAGGGTGATGAACTAGCGTTTTATTTGAATAATTCACAATCAAAATTAATTTTTTATGAAGCCACATGTACTGTTGAGTTGGGAGTCGCATTAAAAGATCAAAAAGTTCCTTTAGTATTTTGTGGACTGGGGGAAGATTTAATAGAAAAATCGGTACTTTTTTCACAATGCATTGCACAAGGTCAAATGCCTACTCCACTTGCTAGTACAACAGATTGCTCTGTGATGTTATATACATCTGGCACTACGGGTAAGCCTAAAGGAGTTCCTAGAACACAGGGTGCTGAACGTGCAGCAGGGATTGCTCATATCGCACAAAATCAGTATCGAAATTACGAAGTTACTTTAGGTGTTATGCCTTTGTACCATACGATGGGGGTGAGAACGTTACTCGCACTGTGCTTAGGAAATGGAACATATGTCGCCCTACCAAAATGGCATGCTGCCACTGCGGTTGAATTAATCGCTCAAGAAAAAGTTTCACATTTGTACCTTGTCCCTACTTTGTATCATGACTTAATTAATGCACCCAACTTTAGTGCAGAGTTAGTAAAGACGACAACTAAACTTGGTTTTGCTGGAGCTCCTATGCATGATGCATTGTTATTGCAGCTCAATGAGCTTTTTCAACCAGAGTTATTTGTGAATCATTATGGATCTAGTGAAATTTACACTTTCACAATAAATCAACTAGCGGTAGAAAAGCCTGGAAGTGCTGGCAGAGCTGGGCTTAATGGACGAATTAGAGTAGTTGCATTAGATGATGCACACCAAAAAGCAAGTGGCGAAGATGTGTTGGCACCAGTATTAGAAGGACAAATTATTTGTGACTTACAAAGTGATGAGGCATTTTCCGGTTATTGGCAGAGACCTGATGCGAATGAAAAAGCATTACGTGATGGATGGTACTTTACAGGTGATACGGGGTATTTCGATCATGAGGGCGAGCTTTTTGTTACCGGGCGTGTGGATGACATGATCATTTCAGGTGGCGAAAATATTTCGCCAGTAGAAATTGAGTCTCTTTTATCTTTACATCCCGCTGTTGATGAAGTTGCTGTTGCAGGTATTAAGGATGAACGCCTTGGCCAAAAAGTAGTTGCGTTTATTCATCTAAAAGAAAATGTGTTGCCTGGGGAGTTAGATCTTTATTGTAAAGAGTCTGAATTACTCAACTTTAAACGCCCCAGACAATATGTATTTGTTAAGGAGATTCCAAAATCTCCAGTAGGAAAGATTTTAAGAAGAAAATTAGTCGCCGGTGAATACGAGTTAAGTTAATTTTAGGAAAAAAAATGAGTCAAATAAGTCATCCCTTTGCCAATATATTAAAAGACCTTGATGGGTTTTATGTTGAAATTAATGAAGAGAAAAAACGAGCCGATATCGTTTTAAAGCGCCCGCCTTTTAATGTGATTATGATGCCGCAGCGTGATCAGTTAAGAGCGTGTTTTGAGGCCTTAGACACAGATGATCGAGTTCGGATTATTGTCCTTCGATCTGAAGGTGAGCATTTTTCAAGTGGTGGAGATATAAAAGGATTTTTAGAGGCAAGTCCTGAGCATGTTTCTAAATTGGCCTGGAATATTGCCTCACCTGCAAGATGTAGTAAACCAGTTATAGCTGCCAATCAAGGCTATTGTTTTGGAGTAGGTTTTGAGATTTCATTAGCGTGCGATTTCCGAATTGCTACTAATTCAACTTTATATGCATTACCTGAACAAAAACTAGGCCAAATACCTGGCTCAGGAGGGTCAGCGAGATTGCAAAAAATGGTTGGTATTACACGTACGAAGGATATTGTCATGCGGTCAAGACGCATTTCAGGTCAGCAAGCTTATGACTGGGGAGTTGCAACGATGGTTGTTAACGATTCGGAGTTATCGGAATCAGTTGATGCGCTAGTTGATGAGTTATTAGCCTTTTCACCTATTGCACAAAGAACTGCTAAAAAACTGCTTAACGATACGGATGATTCGTTATTAAGTACTGCAATTGAATTAGAAGGACATTCGTATAGCCGTTTGCGAATGACGGAAGATTTTAAAGAAGGAGTAACTGCATTTCATAGTAAGAGATCACCGAATTTCACAGGGAAATAATTTTAATTAAAGGAGATAGACATGCAAATCAAGAAAATAGTATTAGCAATTAGTTCAGTAGTATTGGGTTCATCCCTTGCCGTTGCTGCAGAACCACCAATTAAGATTGGGGTAGTTACACCTTTGTCTGGAACATACACTCCAATTGGCCAACAGGTAAAAATGGGCTTAGAGTTGGCGACGAAAGAAGTCAATGCTGCTGGAGGCATTATGGGACGTAAAGTAGAGTTGATTTTTGAAGATGAGGAAGCGAATCCTGCTGTTGCTACTCAAAAGGCTGAAAAGCTATTTCAAGTATCTAACGTTGATTTTCTAACTGGCACAGTCAACTCTGGATCAACTTTGGCGGTTGGGCAGTTAGCTGAGCGAAATAATAAATTGATTGCAACAACGGTTTCTTTTGCAGATTCAATTACAGGAGATAAGTGTTCTCCAAACGTTTTCCGAGTTAATGCGCGTGCTGGGATGCAGTCTGCAGCTCTTGCAGCATGGCTTGCAAAAGACAAACCGAATGCAAATGTGTTTTTTATTGGACCGGATTATGAAATGGGACGCTCAACAGTAGCGGCATTTAAAAAGGCGGCTGAAGAAAAGGGCGCTAAATCAGTTGGTGAAATATTTGCGCCGCTCGATAATAAAGATTATTCACCCTATTTTGGACAAGTTCGTGCCGCAAAGCCAAACGTTATTTATACATCAGTAGCTGGCAATGATACCGTTCGACTTTTAACTCAAATGAGTGAGTATGGTGTTAATAAAGGAGTTACTCTAGTGGGCGCAGCGGGAACCGTTACCTCACAAAATATCACTGCTATTGGTTCGGCTGCAGAAGGATACGTAACTGGAGTTGGTTATTCCGCGAAGGCCGATACACCAGCCAACAAAAAGTTTTTAACCGCCTTTCAAGCAGAATTTAAAACAGCACCTGATTTGTATGGCACTGACTCTTATGGTTTGATTTATTTTTATAAAGGTGCTGTAGAAAAAGCAAAATCAACCGAGACGGATAAAGTCCGGGCGGCAATGAAAGATCTTGAATGGGCTACACCTCAAGGGATGAAAAAAATGCGTGCCGGCGATCATCAGGCTATGCAAGAAATGTATGCCGTCAAAATTGAAGGTGGTCAGTTTAATGTTATCAGTCGGGTTCCTGCAGATCAGGCAATCGGACCAGATACCTGTACACGTTTTTAATTAAAGACCGTATATGTTAGAAAGTTTGCAGTATATATTCGCACCGCAAATCATCAATGGCTTATCCATTGGTGTTGCGGTGATATTAATGGCATTAGGTTTGACCATCATTTTTGGTCTTCTTGATGTCATTAATATGTCTCATGGGGAGTTTTATGCTGCAGGAGCGTTCCTCAGTGTTTCACTGATGAGTATTGGAATTTCTTTTTGGTGGACATTGATTCTTGTACCAGTGCTTTTAATACCTTTTGGCATCTTGATGCAAGAGTTGCTCATTAAAAAAGTTTTTCACCATAAAGATCGCCACATTCTTACATTGTTATTAACTTTTGGTGTTGCAACTATTTTAGAAGATTTATACAAAATTATTTGGGGCGCCAATACTGCCAAACCTGCAACACCTATAACTGGTGCAAGTGAGGTCTTGGGTGTGATGTTTCCTAATTACAGATTATTTCTCATGGTATTTGGAGCTGCATTAATTTTTGCAGTGTGGTTATTGATTTATAAAACCGCAATTGGTTCTATCGTACGCGCCGCGACTTTGGACCGAGATATGAGTGCGTCATTAGGGATTCCAGTAAACAAAGTTTATGCATTAACTTTTGCTTTTGGTGTGGCACTCGCGGCTCTATCCGGAGTTTTATTAGCCCCTATTTATTCAGTTTTTCCGACGATGGGTAAAGATTTTATTTTAATGGCATTTGCTGTCGTGATAGTCGGAGGATTAGGAAGTATTAAGGGAGCGGTGATTGCAGGCATACTTCTAACGCAATTACAATCGCTTTCCTCGTTATATATTTCGCCGGTGTGGTCGGATCCGATTGTGTTTGCCGTTATGGTACTGGTGCTGATGTTTAAGCCTAGTGGTTTATATGCGGGCATGAAAAATGGATAAGTATCAACAAAAAGCAATTCGTATGATGGAATGGTTGATGCTTATCGCCGCAATTCTTTTGGTGATTATTGGTAAGCTCACTGGAGATACATTCTTTCTAAGATTGGCAACAGAAGCTTTAATCTTTGGTGGACTTGCTTTATCTGTTGACCTTTTACTGGGTATTGTTGGATTGTTATCCCTTGGTCAAGCGTTATATTTTGGTTTTGGGGCCTATTTATCTGCAGTGATATTGCGTGATTGGATACCTTCCTTTTGGGTATGTATTTTAACTGTGACATTTGCCTCAGCGCTACTTGGATGGATCACAAGCTATATCGCACTTCGCTCTAAAGGTGTATATTTTGCATTGATAAGTTTTGGCCTTGCACAAGTTTTTGCAAAGTCAATCTATAACACCAGATCCTTAGGGGCTTCTGATGGCATGGTTGGTGTTCCAATCATCCAGATTCCTTTACCCTTCGTTACACTAAATTTAGGTGACGCGGTTACCTTCTTTGTCATTACCTTCATATTTATGGGAAGTATTTATTTCGCACTTAAATATTTTTTGTATACACCTTTAGGCAGAATCTGGGCCGGGGTGCGCTCTAACGAATCCCGGCTACCTTATTTAGGCTATAACACTGCGGCACCAAAACGGATTGCTTTTATTTTGGCGGCTATGGTTGCCGGTGTTTCTGGCGCTTTATACCCAATGCTGAGGGGGTTTGTATCTCCCGAATTAATGTACTTTAGTGTTTCAGGAAACGCTGTTATTACGGTTGTACTAGGAGGGGTCGGGACATTGATTGGACCTCTTTTTGGAAGTAGTTTATTGATGATATTGAAATCAGTGATTGGGACCCTAACTCTTCACCATCATATTGTGATTGGACTTATATTTGTTGTGCTTGTTATCTTTGCTCCCAAAGGTATTGTTGGGATGTTGAGTACAAAACTGAAAAATAGAGGTGTGCGATGAGCCTCCCCATATTACAAGCAAAAAGCTTGAATAAGAATTTTGGTGGTTTGCGAGCCGTTGGGCAGGTCACCTTTGACGTTGATCCATTGGGCGTAACTTCGATTATTGGCCCTAATGGAGCTGGTAAAACAACTTTATTTAATTTGCTTAGTGGTTTATACATACCTGATGAAGGTCAGTTATTGATGAATGGTGAAGATATCACTCAATTAGATCCTGTGGCAAGATTAAGTCGAGGGATGGCAAGGTCCTTTCAAATCACGAATTTGTTTTTTGATCTAACTGTAGAGCAAAACTTACAGCTAGCATCTCAAAAATTAGAGTCATGGCCAAAACTGTTTTACGCAACAAGCAAAAGCCCTTTAACCCTTCAAAGAGCCCAAGAGCTTTTAGAAGAGTTTCACTTAGAGGCGAAGAAGGATGAGTCGGCAGGTGCGCTATCCCATGGAGAGCAAAGGCGCCTTGAGATTGCCGTTACCATGGCTTTGCGGCCAAAAATATTATTACTTGATGAGCCAACTCAAGGTATGTCTCAAGGTGATACGCAGGAGACCTCACAATTAATTGCGCAATTAGCTAAAAACGTCACGATTTTATTGATCGAGCATGATGTTGAATTGGTTATGGATTTATCCAAGCACGTGATTGTAATGGCTCAAGGAGAAAAAATTGCAGAGGGAAATCCTCGCGATGTAAGAAGTAATCCAATTGTTCAAACCGCTTACTTTGGAGATGCTGCATGAGTCTATTGCAACTCAAAGGGGTTCATACGTATATTGGGTTATCCCACATCCTACAGGGCGTAGATTTAGAAATCGCTGCAGGTGAAGTCGTTGGCCTGTTTGGACGTAATGGAGTTGGTAAAACAACCATTATTAAAACCATTGCGGGATGGTTGCCGCCTAGCCAAGGTGAAATCACTTTTCAGGGAAAAAATATTGCAGGATTGCCTAGTGAAAAAATTGCGCGATTGGGAGTTGCGCTAGTTCCTGAAGATCGGCGGATATTTTCTGGGCTCACAGTAGAAGACAATTTAAAAATGGGTCTCATGCAACTTCCTTCTAGCGTTCGATCAAAACATAAATTTAAAATTGTAGAACTTTACGAGCAATTTCCCCGCCTATTAGAGCGCAAAAACCAATTAGGTAATACTTTGTCAGGCGGTGAGCAACAAATGTTGGCAATTGCTAGAGCTTTAATAGGCTCACCTAAATTGATTCTAATAGACGAGCCGACAGAAGGCCTTGCTCCGATGATAGTAGCCGAAATATTTACCTTACTACAAAAGCTTAAAGAACAGGGCGTCTCAATATTATTAATTGAACAAAATGTACATAAGGCATTGAAGTTATGTGATCGACATTATGCAATTGAGCGGGGTAGAGTTGTGGATCAGGGAAGTTCAAATCGACAAGAGGACATCCATAGATTAATGAAAAATATAGCGGTATAGGCAACAGAGAAGATGGGACAAAAATTATTAGCAAGAAGTCGAATTAAGTTTTAATTTATTTAATAAATAACAAAGGGGGTAGCATGAAAAGTTATCGAACAATAGTTTCTGCAACAGTAGCGTTATTTTTATGTATAGGATTTACTTTTAACAGTTATGCAAAATTGGGTTCCTGTAATGATCCTATTTTGTTGGGTACAACCATCTCAGAAACGGGGCCTTTTTCTACACTGGCAGATAGATGGCGAAAAATGACTGAGGTCTTTGCGGAAGAGCTGAATAAATCTGGGGGGGTATTTGTAAAAAACTGTAATAAAAAAGTTCCAATTAAGTTTGTTATCTATGACGATCAAAGTGTTCCAGCTACAGCCGTATCACTTTTCGAAAAAATGGCAACCGTAGACAATGTTGATTTTTTCGTGGGTCCTGATTGGTCTTCTTTGGGCGGGCCGGTCCCCCCCTTGGCAGATAAACATCAGATACCTATGGTTATGTCAAATGTTGCGACACCATCCGTTTATGATCGTGGATTAAAGTATATTTGGGGTACTCCATATCCCGTAGTTCCACGTTGGTCTGAGCGTTACTTTGATATGTTGTCAACAGTTGAGCCTAAACCAAAAAGTATTTACTTTATTACACATGACAATCCAGTAACAAAAGGAATCACTGGTTTTTGGTCAAAAAAGGCAGAAGCTCAAGGTATCAAGGTGATTGGTGAAGATCTATTTTCGCAGGATACCAAAGACTTTACTGCATTGCTAGCAAAAGTGCGAGCAGCTAAACCAGACATTATTTACATTAGTTCATTTGATAGTCCCTCTGTTTCGTTATTACAGCAAATTCGGAAGATGAAAATTAAAGTCATGGATGTTCACCATGCATTTTTATCTGGAGCGCTTTATAAACAAGTTGGAGACGACATTCAGGGTATGACAGGAGAGCTGCCTTGGTATACGGGTGTTAAAGGTGATTACAGTGAGTTTGTCGAAACTGTCCTTGCCAAATCAAATGTCAATATGTTTGATTATCCATTTAGTTTGGGGCGTATTGGAGCGTACTTGACCATGATTCAGGCGATTGAAAAAGCCGGCGCTGTGGATCGAGAATTAGTTAAAAATGCGCTGTTTAAAGGAACCTTTAAGTCGCCTGCTGGAAATATTGTATTTGATGAAAGGGGTTTTCCTAATAATGGAGCCTTTACAGTGCAAATGCAACAAGGTGGAAAAGTTGTTGTTGTATGGCCTAAGGAGGCAGCCACCGGTAAATTGGTTTGGCCTTCACCATCTTGGCAATAAATCATGATATCTATTGAGGTTCTAGCCCAAGTTATTTTGGGGGGAGTGTTAATCGGAGGCTTATATGCGCTTGTTGCATTTGGCCTGTCTTTAATATATGGCGTGGTTAAAATATTAAATTTTTCCCATGGCACACTCCTTTCTATTGGGGGGGTTCTTGCTTCAACCATTTATGCTGCGTGGGGCATTTCCCCTTGGTTGATTTCGTTATTAATGACACCTTTATTTTTTGCTTATGGGTATTTATTTTTTAAATACTTACTTGAGCCACTGAGTAAGCGAAATCATTTTGAATCCACTGTAGGTACGGTATTAATTACTGTAGGAGCTTTATTAATCATGAGTGATTTAACGGCGAAGTTCGCCGGATCAACGCAAAAAAATATTAATCTACAGTTTGATACTTTTGAAGTTGCGGGCGTTATTATTTCAACCACCCAAATCATCATATTAATAGGAATTATTCTATTAACCTTGGGCCTCCATTATTTTTTGAAGTTAACTTGGTTCGGTCGTGCTGTAAAAGCAGTTACTCAAGACCCGGTTGGCGCCAAAATATGTGGGGTTAATAGTGCAAAGATCAAAGCGACTACATTTGCATTTGGTTCGGCAACCGTATTCTTGGCATCTATTTTATATGTTCTGTCATTTCCAGTGGATCCATATATTGGGTTTGGACTTACTGTTAAAGCATTTACGATCATTATTTTAGGGGGTATAGGCAATCTTCCAGGAGCTTTACTAGCCGGTATTTTTATAGGGGTTGCTGAAGGCTTGACTGGTTTATTTTGGAAGCCTGAGTGGGCGCCAGCTTTGAGCGTGATTCTCCTACTGGTTATTTTGATTATTTTTCCTCAGGGTTTTCAAAAATCTAAATAATATGAAATCATCAAAAATTAATATTCCACTCACCTTCTTTAGCTTTTTAGTTTTAGGAGCTTTATTAGGCGTTGTCCAATTTGGTAATGCGTATTTAATTTCTTTTATATTCACCATATTAATTTATTACATTCTTGCTCAGAGTTGGGATTGGATTGCCGGTGAGATGGGATACGTTAATCTGGGGCATTACTGTTTCTATGGAATTGGTTCATACGCCTTTGGTATTTTTCTAGTGGCAGGTCAATTGTCAGTGACGTCGATGGCTCTTACCGTACTCATAACCTGCGGGGTTGCGGCGATTATTGCTTATCCACTCTATCGGTTGAAAGGAGACTATTTTGCATTTGCAACTCTTGCCTTATTACCATTGATGGAAGTTCTTGCATACAACATGTCTTTTATCACTAATGGTGCTGAGGGGATTGTTTTTCCGATTCAAAAGGTGACTTCGTTAACCTATGTTTTAGCCTTGGCTTTATGTTTTGCCAGCTTTGTCCTTACCTTACTGATTAACCGTAGTCGTTTTGGTTATGCCTTACGCGCAATACGAAATGATGAAGAAGTCTCTGAGGTGATTGGAATTAAAATTTTCCCTTATAAAGTGAAAGTTTTAGTGATATCGGCAGTATTTGCTGGTCTAGCTGGTGCATTGCAAGGTTGGCAATTGAGCTATATTGATCCAGGAAGTGTATTTGGACTAAACGTCGCACTAGTTCCAATTGCCATGGTCTTATTTGGTGGGTCTGGAATGCGGTGGGGACCACTGGTCGGAGTCATTCTTTTGGCATGTATCCAACATTGGATGCTAGTCAATCTAAAGATGCTACAAACGACAATTTATGGATTAATTATTTTATGTATTGGACGCTTTATGCCAGGCGGCCTGCTTCGAGCCAGCTGGATTAAAAATAATAGAATATTAAGTTTTTTAAGTAAGGAACATCATGAATACATGATTAGCCAACTTGAGAGTAACGTCGTTCTATCGACTGCAACTACCGTGTCATTGCAAGATATTTTGGGAATCAAAACACCGAATAGTCAATTACCTATTTTGGAGTGCCTACATATTACTAAATCATTTGGTGGCAATATGGCTCTTGATGATGTTAGCTTTAGGGTGAATCAAGGTGAAATTATTGGTTTAATAGGTGCAAATGGCTCAGGAAAAACAACGCTGTTTAATTGCATTTCAAGGGTGTTTCAACCGAGTAGTGGTCAAATTCGATTTTTAGGTCAGGATTTATCGAATAAAACCCGAGATGAAATTGCTCAAATGGGAATTGGCAGGACGTATCAGTTGCCTAGGCCTTTTGGTGATCTTACAGTTTTAGAGAATTTGGCTATGCCTCTGATGTTTGGTGGAAAAGGGATGACCCCACAACAAGCACTTATCACTGCACGGGCCCTTTCTGACTTCATTAAACTCACCGATAAAGAAATGTCCCGCTCTGACTCTCTTTCCTTGCAAGAAAAGAAAGCAATTGAGTTTGGTCGGGCTTTAGCTTTAAGGCCTAGTCTTTTACTTGTGGATGAAGTTGCCTCAGGACTTACGCCGATTGAAGTAAATCAATTTGTAGAACATATTCGAACTATTAGGGATCAGTACGGCGTTACTGTCATTTGGGTGGAACATATATTTTCCGCACTCACTCAAGTGGTTGATCGATTAATCGTTTTAGATACCGGTCGATTGGTTGCGGATGGACCTTTGGCGGAGGTTTTGAAAGATGAAAAAGTGATCGCTAGTTATCTTGGAAATGCCAATGGAGATACAAATGCTTGAAGTAAAAAATATTGAGCTAAGTCATGGAAAACTACAGGTGCTATGGGACATTAGTTTGACAGTTGGAGAGGGCGAGTGTGTGGGGTTACTGGGCGCCAATGGAGCAGGTAAGTCGAGCACAATGGGCGCTATTATGGGCATCTATCCACTTCAGTCGGGATCGATTACCTTTTCTGGAAAGCCACTCACCGGGCTTGATGTCAATGAACTGATCCTGTTAGGAATTGCCTTAGTTCCAGAGGGACGAAAACTCTTCACGCAGATGACGGTTGAAGAAAATCTAATGATGGGTGCATACATTAAAGAGAAACGTTCTTCTATAGTATCTGGACTAGAAAGTGTCTATAAGTTATTCCCAATTTTAAAAGACAAGCGCCTACAAATGGCCGGTCAACTCAGTGGCGGACAACAGCAAATGGTCACCATTGGACGGGCCTTAATGTCAAAGCCAAAAATGTTGTTATTAGATGAACCCTTTATAGGCGTAGCTCCAAAATTGGTTATAGAGATTATGCAAGCGCTAAGAGAAATCAATCAAGGCGGTGTGAGTATGATTTTGGTAGAGCAGAATGTGCACCGCGCATTAGAGTTTGTAACTCGTGCGTATGTTATTGAAAACGGTAGAAACGTTTTAGAAGGAGATGCAAAGTTAATACTTTCAGATGAGCATTTCCAAGAAAAATTTTTAGGCATACATTAAATAAAAAAGGAATCTATCATGCAATCAAATCAAGCAATATTTGAGCGATCTAAAAAATATCGAGAAGAGTATATTGATTCAACTCCACCTTGGTATCGTGGCGAATATCATTTAGCGTTTACGTTGGTTTTTACAGGTGCAGTTTTACTAGTTTCCTTATCAAAAATTCATGATTTAACCAACCCTGAGTTATGGTCAATTATCCCAATGTTTTTATTTGGGAATTGGGCTGAATGGGCTGGTCACCGCTATATTTTGCATAATCCTAATGGGCCATTAAAGGCGGTTTATAAGCGCCACGTGGGGACGCATCACCAATTTTTTACCCATCTAACATTAAATTACAAGGGTCATAAAGATTGGCGTGCATTATTGTTCCCACCCTTTGCACCTGTCCTTTTTGTACTTTCAGCAATACCTTTAGTCATTCTTGGGGGGCTCATATTTTCATCTAATGTGGCCTATATTATGATGGCAACCATCGCTACTTATTATTTGATGTATGAAGGGATGCATACTTTATCGCATATTGAAAATAGCCCATTTTTGGATAAATTTCCGTTGCTAAATACAGTTCGAAGAATGCATGTGGCACACCATAATCCAGAGTTTATGCACAAATACAACTTTAACTTAACTTTTCCAATTTGTGATTTGTTATTTGGGACAAGTGATGCAAAGGTTGGTTTATTGAGGGGATTATTTTGCGGAATGTCTGAAAGGCATATTCGCCAAGATTTAAAAAATATTACCGATCAACAAAAAAAATCAAAAGAGGCTATCAATGAGTGAATTAGTTCTTAAAAATAAAGTAGCCATTGTAACGGGAGCAGCACAGGGTATTGGAGCGCATTACGCACAGGTTTTAGGTAAGGCGGGCGCTAAAGTCGTGGTTACAGATGTTTCTTCTACGGATGCAATCTGCGCAACTCTAAAAGCTCAGGGTGTTGAAGTCCTGGGGCTACATACTGATGTAACGAGTGCAAGTTCTTGTTCAGAAATGGTACAACATACGATCGCTCAATATGGGCGAGTTGATGTGTTGGTGAATAATGCCGCTTTATTTGGTAAGTTGAGTCTTAAACCGTTTGAACAGATTGAAACCGATGAATGGGATGCAGTGATGCGCGTCAATGTTCGTGGTGTGTTTGAATGTGTAAAAGCAGTTAGCCCTGTGATGCGCAAACAAAAGTCTGGATCGATTATAAATATTGCTTCAGGTACTGTTTTTAAGGGCTCGCCCATGATGTTGCATTATGTGACATCCAAAGGAGCAATTGTTGCGATGTCACGTTCACTGGCTAGGGAGTTAGGTGATGATGGTATTCGGGTAAATACAATGGCGCCAGGCTTAGTACTCAGTGATAACGTACTTGACAATCCAGCATGGCAGGGCGCGATTGCAGCAAATAATATTGCTAGTCGCGCGATTAAGCGCGAAGCAGTTCCGAGTGATTTAGCAGGAAGTCTCATTTATTTTGCAAGTGATGCAAGCTTATTTGTTACAGGCCAAGTGCTTGTGATTGATGGCGGCTCAGTGATGCATTAAGGAAAAAACATGATTGCGCTTAATTTAATTAATGGTAAGTGGGTAGAAGGTCAATCGAAAAGATTTTCACCAAGTTTTAATCCGGCAACCGGAGAGCAAATTGGAAAATTTGTTGATAGCGATGCAGTCGATGCGACTTTGGCCATTGAATCTGCAAAGCATGCCTTTTATCATGGCAGCTGGGCACATCAACCTCGTTTACGTCAATTAGTTCTACTGGAGTGGGCAACACGTTTAGAGGCAAAAATCGAACCGCTAGCGCAGTTGTTGACACTTGAAAATGGAAAAGTAATTGCACAGTCTCGTGGGGAGGTGCTTGGCGCCATTTCCGAAATTCGATATTATGCAGGACTTGCGCGGCATATCCCTGGGAATTTTTTTGAGGTTGAGCCAGGCGTATATAGCAGCATATTAAAAGAGCCCGCTGGGGTTGCTGGTTTAATTATTCCTTGGAATGCCCCTATTGTTTTGTTAATACGTACACTTGCTCCCGCAATGGCAGCGGGTTGCGTATCCATCATAAAATCTGCACCTCAGACAACACAAATAACTGCTACTGTTTTGAGCTGTTTACAAGAGGTGGCTAGCTTGCCTCCTGGCGTTGTTAATTTAGTTTCTGAGCAGGGACATCAGGTTGCAGCAACTTTAGTGGAGTCAGAGGATGTGGATGTGATAAGTTTTACTGGATCAAATCGAACTGGCCAAAAAATTATGGCGGCAGCTGCTCCGACTATGAAAAAACTTTCTTTAGAATTGGGTGGTAAGTCATGCTGCCTAGTATTTAATGACGTTAATATACCGGACGTTGCATCAAAACTTGTTACTGCCGCAATTATTATTTCTGGGCAGCAGTGTACTGCTGCGCGCAGAATTTTAGTGCATGAATCTATTTATGAAGACATGAAAATAGCTTTGAAGCATGCAGTTGAATCTGTCAAGGTTGGTTTTGGTCAAGACGCTAGTATGCAGATGGGACCATTAATCGATAACGTTGCTTTGACGCACGTGACCTCAGAAATCGAGCGTTCACTAGATTCATGTGATGAAGTTATTGTGCGTGGAGGACGACTCGGAGGCGATTTGTCTAGAGGTCATTTTATCTCCCCGAGTTTAATTTCACACCAAGATGACAACGCCTTTTTTTGTCAAGAGGAGATCTTTGGACCTTTAATAGTAATGGAGTCTTTTACAGACGAAAAACATGCCGTTAAAAAAGCGAACAATTCAGAATATGGGTTATCGGCGAGTGTGTGGACAAATGATGGAAATCGTTCTTTACGGATTGCGCGAGCATTAAGAAATGGGACGATATGGATTAATGATCATAATAAATTAATTGCAGAAGCGGAGATGGGCGGTTATCGAAAAAGTGGTCTTGGACGAATACATGGCGCGGATGCACTAATTGACTTTACCGAAATAAAAAATATTTATCAAAACGTTGGTGTTGTATAAATCATTATGAATTGTCATATATTGAAAAGGATTTATGTATGAAAAAAATTAGATTTGGATTATTTGTGGCATTAATATTTTTTATGCAGTCCCTTTATGCACAAGACAATTCATACCCGAACAAGCCGATAAAAATAGTTGTACCTTATCCCCCGGGAGGATTTAACGATACTTTAGGGCGTATTTTGGCACCAAAGTTAAGTGAGATTTGGAAACAACCGGTGCTTGTAGAAAATCGGACTGGCGGAGTTACAACGATTGGTACGAGTTACGTCGCCACTTCACCACCAGATGGTTACACGATGCTTATCGCTCAGTTTCCCTATGTAACGAATCCATTTTTAATGAAGAACTTACCCTATGACACAAGTAAAGCATTTAATTCGGTCATTTTAGCGGGGCGTTCGCCGACAGTTTTTGTGACGTCAAAAGACTCCCCATATAAAAGCTTACAAGATGTGATTAAGGCTGCAAAGGCAAATCCCGGTAAATTAAATTACGGGTCATCTGGTAATGGATCCTCGAATCATTTATCCATGGCTTTATTTGAAAAGATGGCGAATGTAGAAATGCGTCAAATTCCCTATAAAGGAAGTACAGGGATTATGACCGACGTCGCTGGGGGGCAAGTAGACGTAGCAATTGATGTGCTCGGTAATATAGCTTCTTTTTTACAGACTGGAAAAGTACGGACTTTAGCGATTGGTCAAATGACAAGGTCTCCCTTGATGCCACAAGTTCCAACGATGAATGAATTAGGCATTACTGGTTACGATGTTAACTCTTGGCATGCGATTGTGGTACCAGCAGGTACGCCACGCCCAGTGATTGATAAGATCAATCAAACGATTAATGAAATATTAAAAATGAGTGATGTTAGAGAAACATTTCGTATACAGGGAGTCGTACCAGATGGCGGAACTCCTGAACAGTTAGATGCCTTTTTACTATCACAATCTAATACCTGGGGTAGGTTGATTAAGACCCTCAATATCACTGCTGATTAAGGATTTATCATGAAATTCACAGAACTAAGAACGTGGTTGAGTCATTTACAAAATACTGATCGAATTGCGGTTATAAAAAAAGGATGTGATCTTCAACATCGACTGCCTGCGATTGCTAAGATTTTAGATGGGGAACAGGCTACATATTTTCAGAATCCAAAAGGTTTTAATATGCCAGTCATTTCAGGATTTATGTCAAAAAGATCCTGGATTGCTGAAGCCATGGGCGTGAGCGAAGAAGAGTTGTTGCCAACCTTTCGTAGAGCTGCAGAAAATCCTATCCCTTGGCATGATATTGGAGATGGCTCTGCCCCTTGCCAAGAAGTTCAAATTAAAAATCCTGATTTACATAAGCTATTACCAATACCAACGCATAGCGAGCATGACTATGGACCATACATTACGGCTGGATTAGTAATTGCTAGAAACCCAAGCACAGGTAAGCAAAATGTTTCCATTAATCGTATTCAACTGCACGCAACAGGTCGTTTAGGAATTTTGATGCTGCCACGGCATTTATTTGCTTTTTTTAAGCTAGCTGAAAAAAATAACCAACCCTTAGATGTTGCTATTGTTATTGGTGTTGATCCACTCACGCTCCTTGCGTCCCAAGCGATTGCCCCCTTAGACCATGACGAGTTAGAAATTGCAGGGGCATTGCATGGCAAGGCACTAGATGTAGTTAAATGTAAAAACAGTGAGATTAGGGTACCAGTGAATGCTGAAATCGTAATCGAAGGAAAAATCCTTCCTCATGAAAGGGAACTTGAAGGCCCCTTTGGTGAATTTCCAAAATACTATAGTGCTCGTGAAAATCGGGAAGTGATTCAGGTTGATTTATTGACGCATCGTAAAGATGCCATTTATCACACTATTATTCCAGCAGAAATGGAGCATCTTTTATTAGGTGCGATACCTAGAGAGTCAACGCTGTTGTCGCATTTACAAAGAAGTTTTCAAGGCGTGCTAGATGTACATTTATCAGTGGGCGGCGTTGCGCGGTACCACCTTTATGTCAAGTTAAAAAAATCACATGAAGGACAACCCAAGAATGTCATTCTGGCTGCGTTTGGGGCTCACTACGATGTTAAACAAGTCATCGTTGTGGATGAGGATGTTGATGTTCATCAACCTCAGCAAGTTGAATGGGCGGTCGCTACAAGATTTCAAGCTCACCGCGATCTAATCGTCATTGAAGGCGCGCAAGGATCGATTTTAGACCCATCAACCACAGTTGAATGGATGAAAGAAGGTGGGGAGCTAGTTCCCCCTTATCAACAAGGATTAAGTTCTAAGATGGGGTTAGATGCGACTCGTCCTATGAACTATCAAGAACATGTTTTTACAAGAGTTAGAATCCCAGGTGAAGACACGATAGATGTGCGTCAAGAGCTTGATTCAAATGCAAAGGTCAACTTCAGTTAAAAAATTCCTTTAACTAATTTCGCTTAAGCATGGAAGATACTTAAAAAGTCGGAGAGGTCATTGGGGAGAGATTGACCTTCTTACCCTCATATTTACCCATCTTGAGATGCAGTTATCTCAGGACGACCATCTTATAACTAAGCTTTGGCCCGTCTTGAATTCCTGAAAAAAGGATACATGTGGAGAATTTAATACACACTTTACATGGTGATTACCCCTAATACGAAGACTTTAGAAGAAATATAGGTTGACTAGACAAAATTACTTTGTTTTGATGGTGCATCTCAAAGGCATGTCCTTTGGGGTACCATGCAGTCGTAAGCATGTTCTTGGAGTTTGAAGCGAAGTTATTATTAACCTAAAGAAGGAGAATTTAATGACTGGAATTTCAACCGTAAAAACTTGGATCGGCGCACTAACTGATATCAGCTTGATGTTATTAGGATTAGCAATTGTCACTGCTGTACTGGTAGGAAACCAATTACCATTTTTTGGTGGTGTGGTTGCCAACTTAGTAGAACTAGTTAAGAGTCTTGGCAGTAATGGATTAGTTGGCTTGATTGTTCTTGGAATAATCTTGTGGATTTTCTCTAACCGCTCAGTTTCTTAATTAGCTCATAGTATGAGGGAGCTCAAGTAATTGAGCTCCCGATAAAGGACACCATGATAGATACCCTCATTAAAACTGGTTGGCGGATGGTTGAAATACTTTTTATCTTAATTCTCATATGTATTGCTCTAGGAATCATTATGGGACCAGATGGCAGCGGCATATTTATAAATAGCGTTTTAACTAATACCAATAATTTCTTGCGTAATATGCCGCCTGGAACATTTTTAGGAATCTTCGTAATCTTGGCGCTTTATTGCTTAATGAAGAAAAAAACCTAAAAAATTACGTAGTCAAAATACGGTTCGCCTCTAGTAAGAATCTGCTAGGGGTGACATTAAACCGTAGGTGATTGTTTAGAGCACTTCACCATAAAACTAATCAAAAAATCATCGATTATAAAAATATTTGTAATTTAGCTTCTATTAATATATTTCTATATAATTGGAAATATGAAAAACCCCAGTGCTATATCTGCTTTCCTTGCTTTAGGGCAAGAATCTCGACTAAACGTATTTCGCCTCATTGTCCAACGCGGCGATATCGGCCTTACACCTGGAGAGATAATTGAAAAATTAGGCATTCCAAATGCCACTTTAAGTTTTCACTTAAAAGAATTGGTTAGCGCAAATTTACTTGTGGTTGAGCGCCGCAGTCGCCATCTGATTTATCGACCCAATGTAGCGTTAGTCCAAAAGCTTAGTGAGTTTCTATTAGAGAACTGTTGTGGCGGTGCGCCATGTTCTCCTTCCCAGTTAACAAAGAAAGCTAAAGCCAAATGAAGAAATACAATATTTTATTTCTGTGCACCCATAATTCTGCACGCTCTGTAATAGGGGAGGCATTGGCATCTACCCATATAAGTCAAAAGTTCGTTGGATATTCAGCAGGATCAAGCCCTGGAACATCTGTAAACCCTATTGCTAGGGAGTTAGTAATAGAGATGGGATATGACGAAAGTAAATTACGATCAAAGTCATGGGATGAATATGGATTACCGGATGCCCCTAAGATGGATTTCATTGTTACGGTTTGTGATGATGCCGCTGGAGAACAATGTCCCTATTGGCCCGGCAATCCAACAACAGCGCATTGGGGATTTCCAGACCCATCACAAGTTCAAGGGACACAAGAAGAGAAGAAGCGCGCGTTCAATGATGTGATGACTGGACTGAAAAAGCGTATCGATATATTAGCTAATCTCCCGTTAGAGACGCTTGATGCATTAAGTTTAAGAAAAATCCATACTAATCTATGAAATCTTATTTAGCTGAATTTATGGGCACCGCACTTCTATTAACAATAGTAGCTGGTTCGGGATTTATGGGTGAAACTTTGGGAGCCGGCAATGCCGCAGTCGCCTTACTCGGGAACAGTATAGCTACTGGGGCTGGATTGTATGTATTGATAACATTGCTAGGTCCTATTTCAGGGGCGCACTTTAATCCAATCGTCAGTTTGATGTTTTGGAAGTTAGGTCATTATGGCTGGAAAAAACTTGTTGGTTATTGGATCTGCCAGTTCAGTGGAGCAATAAGCGGAATTTGGTTAACACACTTGATGTTTCATTTGCCGATGATTCAAGAGTCCACAAAAATAAGAACTGGAGCTGGTATTTGGGCGAGTGAATTCGTATCAACGATATTACTATTATTAGTTATTCGGATTAGTGAGCGACAGGCCAAAGAAAATACATCAATGTTAGTTGCGCTTACTGTGACTGCGGGATACTGGTTTACCTCTTCAACTTTTTTTGCTAATCCCGCAGTCACATTAGCAAGAAGCTTTACGAATACATTTGTAGGTATTTCCCCAAATGATGTTTTGGGTTTTATTGCAGCGGAACTATTGGGCGCATTGCTCATTGTGGTTTTATGTTGCCAATCCAAAAAATAAGGGTTTAGAATAAATCAACCCTTTAAACTTGCGAATTAAAAATGAAAAAAATAACAATCATCTTAGCTCTAATAGCCTCGATCACTTTAACGGCCTGTAGTACAGTACATGGTGCTGGTACAGATCTCCAGAAGGCGTCCGATTGGACTAAAGAAAAGCTGCCTAAATAAGCTCTCAAATGCTTCATACAATTGGTTAGAGTGTGACGCTGCGGCATTAAGATAGACGTAGATTTTGTCCGACTATATATCAGCGCCTACTCAAAACTAAGATGATATTGATAGGGGTTTCCCACACTACTATTAAAACTAAAATAGATAAAGAATGAGTCTAAAGAATATAAATATAAAGGGATATAAATTTCATAAGTAGAGCTAGTTGTATAGCGTTAAATTACGCTTTATAAAAGTCCTAAAACAAAAAATCATTAAAACATTAATCATAAAGGGGATCTCAGATGTCAAAAGTATATTGGGTCAGCGTCTATAAATCAGTATCAGATTTAGATGCATTAGCGGCCTATGCAAAATTAGCAACTCCAGCAATGCTTGCCGGTGGGGGGAAATTTATGGCCCGCGGAGAGCCTGTAAAAATCATCGAGTCAGGAATGCAACAAAGAGTCGTGTTAATAGAGTTTGAAAGTTTAGAAAAAGCAGTCGCTACATACAATAGTGAAGGATATCAAGCCGCCTTAAAAGCACTTGGGAGCGGGGCTGAAAGAGATATTCGAATTGTGCCTGCAAATTAATTGGATAAACAAGTTATAAAATATTTCACTTTTACTGGTATCAGAAATGAATAAAATATGAAGGGATATTTATGCTCTTCAATAGGTGATACTTGGTAGTCAAACCTTTATTTTTCCAACACAGAGAAAGTGTTTATGAGTAAAAAATTAATCTAGATTGGAGGCTGTATGCTTGGACTAACTAAAAAAGATTTTATGATTCAATCATCAAGTTTCGACATTAGAAGACCTTGGAATCTACTACGAATAACAGCAGGAGCTTTTTTATTACCACATGCGTTTGGAAAAGTCGTAGGAGGTTCATTAAATCCTGCAGTTGTTGGCTTCTTTGAAAAGGTAGGATTTCAACCTCCAGAAACTTGGGTCATGGTTGCTTTTTTTGCGGAGCTTATTTGCGGGGTGGCATTAGTCCTTGGCCTATTAACGAGGTATGCTGCTCTGGGCGCATGTATGACTTTGTTCGTCGCCGCAGGAGCCCTTCATCTGGTGAAAGGTTTTGGTTGGTATTGGAACTTGGGTGGATATGAGTATCCAATCTTTTGGGCAATTGTCTGCCTAGCAATCTCAATGCAGGCATTTCAAGTGAAAGATAAGGGATAAGTAAATCTCATAGCAATCACATCGGTGAAATGGCGCTTTTAAGTTTTTAGCAAATTTTACGAAAAGGTATATCCTAATTAGGACGCAGATATAAATATCGTAATTTTTAAATCACTTAAAGGTTCTAAGCCATTGTGAAATTTCAGCCGAATATTCTTTCTTCATGGAAGGGATACAACCAACAACTCTTTATGAATGATGTATTTGCAGGATTGAGCGTTGGCGTCATAGCCTTGCCTTTATCGATGGCATTTGCTATTGCGAGTGGTTTAAAACCAGAGGTTGGTATTTTCACAGCGATTATCGCGGGCGCCTTAGTGGCAACCCTTGGAGGCTGTAGGGTTCAAATTGGGGGGCCCGCAGGCGCCTTTATCGTTATTGTGTACGGTATTTTGCATACGTATGGGCCTGTGAATCTTTTAATAGCGACAGCTCTTTCTGGGGTCTTATTATTTTTAATGGGGTTATTTCGTATTGGTGGCTTAATTCGACTGATACCTCAGACCGTGATTCATGGCTTTACAAGCGGAATTGCCATCTTAATTTTCTTGAGTCAATTAAAAGAATTTTTGGGTTTAAGTGTAGAAGTTCCAGCTGATTTTTTTTCAATGCTAGATGCACTTTATAAGCATCTCCATGAATATAACCCTACAACCTTGAAGACCGCCCTCCTTTGTCTTGCATTCCTATTTGCCTGGCGAATGAGTAAAAAATATTTTCGCGTTTGCAATCATATCCCTGAGATTTTGTTAGTAATGATTTTAGCTACTTGGGGGGTTCATGTGTTTCACTTACCAATAGAAACTATAGGTACTCGCTTTGGGGGCATACCTAATCATTGGCCAGCATTAGTTATTCCATCATTTGCATCAGTAGACCTTGTACATTTATTTGTTCCGATTGTAACTTTGGCGATATTAGGAGCGATTGAATCATTGCTCTGCGCGCGAGTGGCTGATGGCTTGACACATCAGTCTCATAACTCTAATCAAGAATTAATGGGACAAGGACTTACTAATTTTCTCCTACCGTTCATTGGTGGAATGCCTGCAACCGGAACCATTGCTAGAACAGTGACCAATATTAAAAGTGGGGGAACTTCTCCGATATCTGGCCTAGTGCACTCCCTGACTTTAGTGCTGATTGTATTTTTCTTGGGGCATTTAGCCACAGAAATTCCTCTTGCTTGTCTCTCCGCTATTTTGATTTATGTGGCATGGAATATGGGCGATTGGGTTCATTTAAGACAAATTAGACAGAGGCCATTTTCTGATCAAGTTTCATTATTGATGGTTTTTATCTTAACGGTCGTATGTAATTTGGCTTTGGCAATCGGGTTTGGATTGTGCTGGGCATTATTAAACTATTGGTTTAAACAACATAAAACCAGGCTCTAATAAGAGCCTCGATATTTGACATCAGTTCGGTTTCAATATATCGTTGAACAAAATAAAAAATATCAAGGGGAGACCATGATTAAGTTCAACAAAATAGTCACGCTAGTGACCACATTAAGTATGGGTGTTTTTTTTGGGCTTACTACTCAAGCTCAAGAAGCTTATCCAAATAAACCAATAAAAATTATCGTTGGATTATTACCTGGAGCATCCACTGATTATTTGGCCCGAGAAATTGGACGTGACTTGAGTGATCGTTTAAAGACCCCCGTTATTGTCGAAAACAAACCAGGTGCAAATACAATTATTGGTAATAATGCGGTTGCAAAATCAGCGCCGGATGGATATACCCTTTACCTTACAAATATTGTGAGTGCTATCAATCCATGGATATATCAAAATATGCCCTATGACTTTAAAAAGGACATGAAAAATATTATCTTGTTAGGGGTAGCAGATAACGTCTTAACCGTGACCCCTAAGATAGGAGTCAATAATGCAAAGGATCTGATTGCATATGCCAAAAAAAATCCCGGACAGTTTTCTTATGGCTCTTCAGGGATTGGTACGATTCATCATTTGCTGATGGAGTTGATTGCAGGCAAAGCGAATATTCAGGTGAATCATATTCCTTACAAAGGTGCCAATGCTGCAATTACAGATGTTTTGGGCGGCAATATAAATGGTTATTTTGGTACCATTTCCTCGCAACGAGAATTTATTAAAAAAGGTGATTTAAAACCTATTTTTGTTACCTCTGCAAAGCGTTCTGTATATCTACCTGATGTCCCTACCCTCGCTGAGGCCGGATTGCCTCCTATTGCAACGGGTTATTGGATGGGTTTATCGGCACCAGCTGGAACGCCAGATGCAATTATTACTTTACTGAACAAAGAATTAAATGCGACTCTTTCAACGCCAGAGCTCATTCAAAAATTCAATCAGCAGGCAATTGATCCACTTGGTGGTTCACCGAAGGATATGGATAACTTTTATGATAATGAATTAAAGCTATGGAAGGCCGCTGCTCAGGCAGCAAAGATGGAACCTATTGCAATTAAATAACGACAAAAAATGACAGAATCTAAACGTTTGTATGACTTAATAATTATCGGTGGTGGAATCGCCGGACTTACAACAGGCGTGAGGGCCACTGAATTAGGGTTACGGCCACTTGTCTTGGAGCAAGGTGAAGGAGTAGATTACCCCAACAATTCTCGTATGTCTGGTGGAATCTTGCACATTGGATTTCATGATCCCTATCGCTCGCCAGAAGAGCTTGAGCAAGTGATCACAAGACTTACCGATGGAGAGGCAAAGCCCGAATTAGCTAAGGCGCTTGCACATACAGGCTCAAGATTAATTACATGGTTGCAGGGTAAAGGTGGTAAGTTTATGCGGTTTAATCCTCAAGAGGGTTATCGGTGGTGCATGGCTCCTCCTCGAGCATTGAAAGCTGGTATTGATTGGAAAGAACGTGGCCCAGATTTGATTTTACGAAGACTAGCACTCGAGCTAGTTGAGCGAGGTGGTGTTTTGCAATTAGGTGCGCGTGTCACACGCATATTAATGGACCAAGGACGATTTGTTGGTGTAGAGGGAACTTGTAAGGGCATTCCTGAAATATGGGATGCGCCATATGGAGTGATTGCTGATGGAGGATTTCAGGCAAATCGACAGTTATTTGAAAAACACATTGGACAGCACTTTGATTCGGTATTCCAGCGGGGAGGCCGAACTGGTCGTGGAGATGGTTTGTCTATGGCTATGGATGTGGGTGGTGTAATCACCCCAGGTAATCGTTTTTATGGACACGTATTGTGTAGTGATGCTAAACACAATGATGCCGTATGGCCTTATCCTGAGGTTGATGCCCTAGCAACAGCCGGTATGGTCATCGATGCAACTGGTAATCGTGTCGTCGATGAGGGTATTTCTGGTGTTCACCTAGCAAATGAGTTGGCGGCTCGCGCCAAAACAGAAAAATTATTTGCTGTATTTGATCAAACGATTTGGGATGGCCCTGGCGTTTCAGCGAGAATCCCCGCCAACCCACTCCTTGAGCGAGCAGGCGGAACAGTTTTACGAGCAACAAATGCAACTGAGTTAGCTGAACAAATGGGTGTCCCAGCAAGTGCTTTTATCGAGACACTCAATCATTACAATGACCATTTAAAAAGCGGGCGCTTGAATACTTTACCGATACAGCGCTCAGAGTTAGTCAAGCCAATGCCGATTGTGGATGCCCCTTTAATGGCAATTCCAATTTGTCCAGGCATCACTTACACCATGGTAGGAATCGATATTGATCAACATGCCCAAGTGTTAGATGCTATGTCACAACCAATACCCGGACTGTTTGCAGCCGGCGCAACAACTGGAGGGATAGAGGGTGGAAAAAACTCTGTATATATTGGCGGATTAATTAAGTCGGGTAGTTTTGGGTTAATCGCCGCAGAACGAATTGCAACGCTCGACGGTAAACAATTCACAATAGAGTCAGCCAATCAAAACGTCTCTGCTGAGTCAGAAGGCTTAACAAAAGCAACATCTGTAGCGGTTTCAAATGCCGCGCATGGACTTGAACGTTTTCCAATACTTCGAAGCATGATTCGATATGGCAAGCGGATTGCTATCGCCCTATCTATTTTGACATTCGTTATTAGTTATCTATTCTTATCTGGCCCTTTAGGTTGGATGGCTAGTGTGATTGCTCTTGCGCTTGCCTTAGTTATCCTCGTCATTGTTTTGGGCGTTGTGGAGATGGTTACATTAATTACAGATTTTTTAATACCTGAATAGGCCGCAATGAATCTCGCAGTTAAATTAAATCGCGCTAGAATTACATTAAGTAGTTGTTTGCTGTTTAATAACTATTACGTTGATTTCGCTCACACAACCGATAAAAGAAATATATGCGTCACGTTTTAAAAATAGCATTAATCAACTTCTTTTTATTATTGGTTTTACCTGGCTATGCGCAAAAATCAATTGTGGTGTCATCCACAACTTCCACGGAACAAAGCGGCTTATATGGATATTTACTACCGATCTTTGAAAAAAAGTTTGGAATACAAGTTAAGGTTGTTGCAGTTGGTACAGGTCAAGCTCTCGATATTGGACGTCGAGGTGATGCAGATGTCGTTTTTGTACACGACAAACCTGCTGAAGAAAAATTTGTAAGTGATGGGTATGCAGAAAAACGCCTAGAGGTGATGTATAACGATTTTGTATTGATTGGCCCAAAATCAGATCCTGCAAAAATTAATGGCAGTAAGGATATTTTGGGAGCGTTAAAGAAAATTGCTGATAGTAAGTCCAGCTTCTTATCTCGTGGGGATAAAAGTGGTACACACGCTGCAGAACTTCGCTATTGGAAAGACGCCGGTATCGACGTGTCATCAAATAGTCTTTGGTATAAAGAGACAGGCACTGGTATGGGACCAGCACTCAATACTGCTTCAGCCATGAATGCCTATATATTGGCTGACCGAGCCACTTGGTTGACATTCAAGAATCGTGGAGATCTTACGATTCTTACAGAAGGAGATCCGCGCTTATTTAATCAGTATGGTGTGATGTTAGTGAGTCCAGTTAAATTTCCTCAAGTGAAAAAACAAGAAGGACAAGTTTTTATCGATTGGTTAATATCAAAAGATGGACAAGAGACAATTGCGTCCTATAAGGTTGGTGGTGAGCAACTCTTTTTTCCAAACGCAAAAAAATAACACTCGTTTAGATAATTATAAAAAGAGGCTATTTCTTGTTTAGAGATAGCCTCTTGTTGTAACTAGGAAATTTTTATACCACTAGCTTTAGCAGTAACATAACCGACAGCCGCTCCAAAGCGGCCTTTATAATTTTCTTTAATAAGCGGATCGAGAGTTTCTTTTACCTTATCGTGTAACTTGGGCAACCAATCTCCTGCGTGTTGAAAATTCGTTGTCAAGTAAGTCCAGCCATTAAGGTTATCAACCACACCAAGGCCTGTAGCTTCTGCGCCTGCAGGCATTGACATTAAACGGCTAAGCTTTTTAGTATCAACGTTATATGCCCAAACAAAATTGTTGACATGGGTAGAGCTATCTTCACCAATAAACAAAGTACGGAGCTTTTCAGAGAACTTTAAATTGTCAGGGTTTGAAATTAAATCCGGATTTGCTAAATTACCCAAAGCATCTTGAGCAATATCCTCGCCCTTCAGAATTGGATACATTTGTCTTGGCATCCAATCACTTGCAATAGGATTGCCCAAGTGGTCTTGAAGACCACCAGATAATTGGTGGGCAAAAACACCGCCTGCGATTAATGGCTCATTTAAGGCAATTCCACTATTGGCATTCCAGCCCCTACCAGTTTTAGCCATAGAGTCCTGGATGTTTTGTAGTGCTGTATAGGCGATTTTATCTTTGACATTAACTGTCGTGCCTTCCATCTTGCTAAAGCCCATACTTCCGCCCATCAGATACGCATAGCGATGCGTCTCTAAAAAAGCAGCTGCTTTTTCCATACCCGGCTGTAGCTTGACCCAATTCGCTTGACCGTCATAAAAGATTTTTGTGAAGCTAGCGTCATTTGGATCTGTTTTTAAAACGGTCATGATGTCGCTTGGCTTTAATTTATCTGCCAAATCTTTGATCTCGCGACTACTTGCATGTCCAAGCTTAATCCAGCTTAGAGAAGCCCCAACGTCTCCAGGGTTGATAGAAAAGCCAGTTCCAAGTTTAGCCACATAGAGGGTACCCGAGGATAAATCTTTATCTTTATCGGCAATGAAAACAAACAGGCCGCTATTGGTATAGTCATCACCCATTAAAACAGTTTTATTGTCGGGCATTACCTCAACGAGTTCATGAGATATTCGTCCAAGACAATAGTGTTTAACAATGCTACCTGAGCCATCGGGGTTAACAGTAACTTCTGGCAAGTGCCCATAATGATATGGGTTGGCAGTTGACTCATCGCCAAATAAATTTTTACTAAACTCTTTAAAGCGCTTGTTCTCTGCAATGAAAGGCGCATCAGGCTCATACTCTTCACTAGACAGATGTGTATTCCATGGTGAAAGGCTTGAGCCACAGGTAATCCACAATCCTTTGGCGGCAGATGTATCGACATTTGAATATTGAACCAAGGATAACTTACCAGTTTTTTGATCTTGGTCTAAAGATAAAACGGCAATGGAAGAAGGCAGTGTGCCATAAGTTTTATCGCCCTTTAGATTCGCGGTTGTGTACTCAAACTGAACAACGGCGAATACAGGCTTACCTTTGACGCCTTTAATTTTGGCAGAAGGTAATTTTAATAAAGAGGTGCCATCAGGGCAATCTGAAAACATATGGCGCTCTTGGCCTGGTACTGACTTATCAAAAATAGGACGATTATTGATGTCGTAATAACCACCCGCCAATGTTGTTGCACCTTTTCCATTCGGAACCATGTTGCCGGTAATGAAAAATGGTTCATAGGCGAGTTCAAATGATTTTTTCATACCATTTTTATATAGAATCTCTAGAGAAGATCCAATCTCTGTCCTGGCCATGGCTGCAGGATTACTCAGCGAGGGGGCGAGCATGGAAGTAAATGAAACTGAATCAATCTCTAAACCTTTAGTCGCAGCAGAGGCATAGCTTGAAAATAACCCCAAAGCGCCAGAGCTTGCTAAAGGGAACATGGGGGCTGATAAAGCAAATTTTAAAACATCGCGGCGAGAGTAGTTTTTCATGGGAATTTCTCTATGAATGAAGATCATCAATCTTAAAGGAAAAAGATGACAACTTTAAGACCAGAACTACAGGCTGTTGTAGGTCATTGATTAATCATTCAAATTGGGTATTCTGCAATGATGAACCCACATCCTTTATGATTAAAGCTTGTACTTTGATCAATTGAACCAGCTGACATGAGCAAGCCTAAACCCATTCCCTTAGATAAGATCCTTTTTAGCCAAGGATTTGGAACGCGGCGACATTGCGCTAATTTAATCTTGGCGGGGTTGGTCAAAATTGAAGGTCAGGAGGTTGACGACCCAGACATGCTTTTTAGTACAGAAAATCTTCAATTAGAGATTGAGGGAGAAATATGGCCCTTTCATGAAAAGGCATACATTGCGTTTCATAAACCGATGAATTATGAGTGTTCTCACAAAACAAAACATCACCCAAGTGTGTATAACTTATTTCCGTCTCAGTTAATAGAGAGGGGCATTCAATGCGTTGGTAGATTAGATCAGGATACAACTGGACTCTTATTGCTGTCAGATGATGGTCAGTTTATTCATCAAATGACAACGCCCAAAAAAAACATTGGCAAGGTTTATGTTATTCAGACTGCAGAAAAAATCTTAGAAAAGCAAATAGAACATCTATTGAATGGGGTTATTTTAGATGATGATCCAAAGCCCTGTTTTGCAATTAAGTGCGAGCAAACAGCAGATCAGGTTTTAGAAATGACGATTGTTGAGGGAAGATATCATCAGGTCAAAAGGATGTTGGCAGCGGTGGGCAATCACGTCAGCGGCCTACACCGACAAGCTATTGGGAACTATGTTATGCCCAGTAATTTAAAGGAAAGCCAGTGGACTTGGCTTAATCAAAACGATCGCGAACATCTCTATGGACGTGGCACCACAGACGAAAAATGAAAATGAAAAAACAATTACTAAAAATCGTATTGATTGCAGTTGGTACTTTGAATATAGGCTTTGTGATGGCGTTAGAGTACCGGGTGTACTCAGCTGCTGGCATGAAAATACCGATGATTGAATTAACGCAAATCTTAAATCAATCCAATCCATTAGCTCCTGTGGTGAATGATTTTGATACTGCGGGAGCTGCAGAAAATAAGTTTCTCGCGGATAAAAATAGTGCATGTTTGATCACAACGCAAAGCAGAATAGAGCGAGCAATACAAACCGGAGCATTACAAGGACATGGGGCAATGCCTTTAGTAGATACTGTGGCGGGGATTGCTTTTTCTGGGCCATCGAAGCCAAAAATATCAAATACCCCCGAGCTCATTCAAGCTTTACAGCAAGCAAAATCTATCGCTTTTTCAGACCCAGCTAGGGGTGCGACTGTAGGCTTACATTTTCAAGAAATGATTAAGAAATTAGGTTTGGAAAAAGAAGTCATGGCAAAAGCTATCTTAGCGAAAGACGGAGTGGAGACAATGCGGTTAGTTTCCACAAAACAAGTAGAGTTAGGAATTACACAGGTCAGTGAGATTATTCAGGCTGATGCCGCTACACTTGTGGGACCATTCCCGAGGGAGTTTGAGTTGGCATCAAGGTATGCTTTGTGGTGTAAAAATCCTGCAGATGAGCGTATTCAACAACTAATCAATTTATTAAAATCTGATCGTGGGGCGCAGGTGCTAACACAGCACGGCTTACGTGTAGTAAAGTAAGTTTCCTAACTAAAAGCTTCAAAAAACATGAAAAAATATCTAGCGCTGTTCTTAGTGACTTTTATGCAGTGCGGATATGCTGCATATCCAGAAAAATCCATCCGTTTAGTCGTTCCCTTTGCCACGGGCGGTACTTCTGAAATCGTGGCCCGTTCCGTTGCCATTGGATTAACCAATGCTTTGGGACAATCTGTTTATGTAGAAAACAAACCTGGCGGAGCTGGCAATATAGCTATGGAAGAAGTAAAGCGAGCCAATCCAGATGGCTATACCTTAATGTTAGGACACGTTGGCACATTAGCTGTAAATCCCGCTTTATTTGGAAAAAAACTACCCTACGATCCGAACAAAGATTTCGCGCCAATAACATTGGTAGCCAAAGTACCTAACGTTATTGCGGTGAGTGAAAAGAGCGCCTACAAGACGATTGGTGAATTCGTGGCAGACGCCAAAAAAAATCCTGGGAAAATCAATTATGGTTCTGCCGGAAATGGCAGTGCAGGTCACTTGGCCATGGAGTATTTTTCATCTGAAGCAGGAATAGATTTAGTTCATGTTCCTTATAAAGGGTCTGGACCTATGCTGACTGATTTAATTGGTGGCCAGATCCAAGCAACCTTTAATGGCTTGCCTTCTCTGATGGGACAAATTAAAGGATCGACACTTAGACCTCTTGCAATAGGGTCTGCCGAGCGCTCAAAAATACTTCCAAAAGTCCCAACACTCGCCGAGTCTGGTTATAAGGGTTTTGAGACATCCCAGTGGTATGGCATTATTGCGCCAGCAGGAACACCACGACCAATTATTGATAAGTTGCAAAAAGAGATTGTCAAAATACTGCAATCAAAAGAAGACTCTACTCGCATGATTGAAGATGGTGCGATCCTGATTGGCAATACTCCAGAACAATTTTCAAGCTTTATTTATGCTGAGCAAATAAGATGGGGCAAAGTAGTACAACAAGCAAAGATCACAATTGATTAAAGCGATTTACATCTCGATATGTGCCCTTAAGCCAAAAATATGAATTGGTCCTCTAGCAGCATTAAAGGCGGGATTTTCAATGCGCTGAAAATCCGCGCTTAACCAAACCCCCTTATAAGCTTTCATGCTATAGAAAGTTTCAAAGATTCGCTCTCGCTCATATTGAATATTACCATCACCAATAAAAGCCGTCATACCACCGCGCTGTAAGTAATCAATTTCTGAAGCTGAAATTCCACTAATGGCATAGCCAATGCCAATCGTATCTTCGGGCCGCCCCCATGAAGTCCCTTTAATAGAAACACCGCCCGAAAGAGATTGGCTAATATCTAAGGTTTGTGTTTCTGTTTGTCCGGTATTCCAACTCCACCGGGCAAAAACGCCAACATCATTAGAAATCGCTTGTTCAAGATTAATACCATAACCCCAAAGCTGCTGATTAGCTAAACGCGTATTAAGGATGTCGGGCGTTGTATTATTTTGTACACCTACGTTAATCGAATTTCGGTAATTGGACATAAAGGCATTAGCGCGGAAATAAAGAAGTCGAATAGCTCCGGGCTGCTCATACAAATTATGCTCACGGGTAAGTTCAACTTGATCGCCGTAGTTTTCTGAGAGTGAGTAATCTAAATCAGCGGTATTAGGAACTTTAGGCATGGCTAAGCGCGCAGCCTTTAAGAGCCAATTATCTTTGTACCACTCAGCAACCACACCAAAGGTGAAGCCCTTTGGGTCAGCTGCATAGTTGTATGCGCCCATAGAAAAAATAGCAAAATTTTGAAACTGTGTTCGCGGGTCATGACTGTAGGTGTTTGCATCAAAAAAATCTAAAGTGTTAAATTTTCCAGCGCTAATGACTAATCGATTGGTATCAGCATAGCCCGCTAATTGGTTAGCACTTGATTCAAGATACTCTCGCTCTCCTCCAAACTGGAACGTTTGGCGCACAAATGCACGGGCGGTGTAATAGACGGGTGGTGCGTAAGCTCCTTTTTGAAGCTCACCATTTTGCACCCCACCTAAACCGACTAATGATCCAGTAAAGGGGGTGCCTGAGAACATTTCTGGGTTGTAATAGACTTCTGTATCTTTCCACAATCTAGCGCCAAGAAAAACGGTCCCACTCAGAGAATAGCTGCGACCATCGCTACCCTCAAAGCGACTGAGCAAACTATTCGCACCCGAATAAGAAGAATTAAAGTCGTTATGCCGTTGATTGATATAAGTCATTTGAGCATGAAAGCTCAGGTTTTCGGTTTCTTGGTCTTCCGCAGGGGCACTATTTTGAACAGAATCTTTAAGTACTTTCTCTTGACTATTGGCTTGAGCAATTGTCAAATACGAAAATAATATCAATGCAACAATGGCTATACGTTTAGTCATTCGAAAGATTCAGAGTTAAAGAATTTGTATTTTATAGGATGCAAATTACAAAACATCATCTGCGCTCCCCATGGCAGAAGACTTCTTTTTAATTTGTATTAAATGAAGCAATTTAATATATTTGTAATAGGATGCTTGCCCATTCGAGATTGCCAATGCAAGACCATGCCAACCATCTAAAAACCCTAAGCGAAGAACATAGGTTCTAAAGAAAGCCCAAGTGCCATGGCTGATGGCAGATGCTACAGAAGAGCTTTTACCCTCTTTAAAGGCTTGTTGTGCACCTAATGTTGAATAAGTATTCACTTTTTCAATAACTTGTTCAAAGTTACGATAGCTAAAATGGATTAAAGAGTGGGTTAACTGCTCTACTTTTCCGAAGGGTAAGAGTCTTTCGTGAACGAGGTGGTCTGAAAAACGTGCTTGGTTGCGAAGAAATAAGCGATCCACATAATCAGGGCGCCAACCGCTATGATGAATAAATTTCCCACAATATTGACTTAGGCGCGGAATAGAAAAACAAACAATTTCTTGAGGATTAGCAATACGAGCTTGAATCTCAGTAATGAGTTCTGGCGTTAAACGCTCATCAGCATCGATCGAGAGCACCCATTCGCCAGTAGCCAAATCAAGGGCACGATTTTTTTGTGGGCCAAAGCCAGGCCAATCCGTTGTTTGAGTTACATGAGCACCAAGCGCAGTTGCAAGCTCAACAGTACCATCGGTACTTTGACTATCAACGATGATGATTTCATCGACACAATTTTTAAGTGAAACAAGACAATCCTCTATATTTAGAATCTCATTTTTAGTAATTAAGATTGCAGATATTTTAGGGGTCATGAAATTTCTGGGCAAGCCTTTAAAAGTAAAGCAATCTGTACTTTGGCACAGATTGGGTTAATAAGAGTACATGATAACAACTGTGAATGCTCCTACCAACTCTTACCTAAAGACCAAAATATCAGAGCTTAGGAGAAATAATCATCTTAAACGTTAATTGATCGCCAGAGTCCCAGCCATAGCCTAAGCCCATATGAATACTCATGCCATTAAAAAAGGCTCCCTTGGGTTGTACTTCAACAATAGCGAAGAGTTGTTTTGGTGCGGCATAGGGGTTGCCATTATTCACAGCTGATTGGCCTTGGTAATATTCCAGTCCGTAACCCGTTATTGGCCCACCATCACCAACAAGGCGGATAGCGCGAGTGTGGTAATTGAATTCCCAGTCGCTGTTCTGCCCATCAGAGCGACCAGAATCAATCACAGGATTGAAGGCTAGCGACCATTTATTATTTTTCCATGCAACGATACCACGGACTTCCGCCCCTTTGCGAGGATATTCCATGCCTTGATTTAAGACAGAGTACTCAAAGTTAACCCCTAATGCCCAAGGTTGAGAATCAGAGTTTTGAATAGGCAACCATTTCAAGCGAGGTTTATAGCCAGCAGATTCATAACCATATTCAGGGGTATAAATGGTGGGCAAATAAAACCCAAATTCAAGGGTTTTAGTGAGGCCGTAGCTAAACTCTGGGGTAATACGCACTGCGCCTTGAGATACCCTTTGGTTCGGAAAGCTAGCTACAGTTTGCCCTGTAATAGTGGTGTTGGCATGAATCTCCAGACCAAACTCACCCGGCTCATTAATTTCCCCATCATAGACTTGGATTTCATCTAAAAAAACAGCATGAGAAAGTGTTGAAAAACATAGTAAAAAACAAGCAAAAAGTCGATAAAGTGGGAGGCGCATGAAGGATATCTATTAAAATAAAGGTGATTTTACCCCTACACCGTGAAAATAAGAATTCAAGGCAATAAGAAAAGTAGCGCTTAAAAAAAGGAAAAACTTTATCTAATGAGCTTCATTAGCCCAGAATTTTGTTTTGTTGCACTTGTGTTTTTTATCATTTATTGGTATTTAAAACCCTATTTCGCAATTCAAAAAAGCTATCTGACGGTTGCGAGTTATTTGTTCTATGCCAGTTGGTCGATTAAATTTACTTGTATATTATTTGTCTATAGTTTTTTTATCTGGGTCATGGGGAAATGGATTAAGACAAACGCCCTCATTGCGCCAAGTCAAAAATTGAAGCTTAGCATTGCTATTTGTCTTAGCCTAGGCTTATTGTTGATGACAAAATATTATGAATTTATCAGAGAAATCTTTGACGATATATTGCATAGCATTGGAGTAACTTATCAGTTACCTTATTTAGAGGTAATTATCCCGGCAGGTATTTCATTTTTTACTTTTCAAGCCATCACATATCTTGTCTGGCAAAACAAGAATGAATCCCCTGACATAAAACAGCAAATTACGTTTGTAGATGTTCTCCTGTACCTAGCCTTTTGGCCCACCTTATTTGCTGGCCCAATATTTAGGGCAAAAGCATTTTTTGAGCAATTATATGGACCACTTGTGGGTGCGGCTATACATGTCGAAAAAGCCATGTACTTTATTTTGTTGGGGCTGCTACAAAAAATGGTTTTAGCCAATTGGTTGTCTACAAGCTTTGTAGATGAAGTCTTCGCTTATCCTGCACAACAAAACCTTTTGACCGTTTCTAGTGGTGCATGGGCATATGCATTGCAAATATTTTTTGACTTTTCAGGGTATACATTACTAGTTACAGGTCTTGGACTCTTATTGGGATATCAAGTACCGATTAATTTTCGGCAACCCTATTTAGCTAAAAACTTACAAGAGTTTTGGAAGCGCTGGCATATTTCATTATCGAGTTTTATAAGAGATTACATCTACATCCCGCTCGGAGGAAATAAATATAGCTTTACACGAACACAAGTCAATATTTTTATTGCCATGACATTAAGCGGTATTTGGCACGGGGCAAATTTAACGTTTATTTATTGGGGCATGTTGCATGCTTTAGGCGTTATCTTCATTAATGTTAATAATCAGTATGTAAAAATCAAGATACCCCTTGGATTAGCTCATTTCCTGACGCTTGTATTTATTTGCATAACGTGGGTCTTCTTTAGATCAGATAATCTCGACAATGCAATCAATTTATTTCAGCAACTAACACATGTAACAGGTAATTTTAATGTGTCACATTTATTATTGATTTTACTTTCCGCATTATTTTTTATATTTAGCAAGCGCGCAGAAGTAATTGAACAGTACTGTATCTTACAAATACAAAAATGGTGGGGCTGGCGACTGTGTTTGGTTATTACAACCAGTATTTATTTAATTATTTATGCAGGACCTAGTGGTATTCCTGCATTTATTTACTATAGGTTTTAATAATGGAATCAAGAAAAATAATTCCGTGGCTCATCATCGTCATGGCATGTAATACCTTCCTCTGGCTAGACTCTTTAGACCAGTACTTGGCGACAAGATTTCATTTTTATTTAACTGAATATATTCCAGAAAAAGCACTTACACCATCTATTGAACTAAAAAAATTATTAGGTGTGGGTGACAAAAAAGAGCCAGAATTCACAAGAATAGAAACAA
>JBAXKF010000017.1:0-42406 GCA_037137465.1 Betaproteobacteria bacterium
TTAGTCAGGAATGGATCAATCGTCAGCTAGATAAAATCAATACTGGTCTAAAAGCTATATCTGAGGGACTTGGAACAAGCGCTTGGTGCTATAACAATCAGTTTTGTCTTGCTGATATTGCCGTAGGGTGTGTTTGTGGCTATTTAACGTTTCGTTATCCAGAAATCAAATGGCGTGATGAATATCCTAATTTAGCTGCTTTTTACGAAAAAGTAAGTCAAAGACCTTCCTTTAAAGAAACGCCTCACCCAGTCTAAATTGAGGCGATAATCCCTCCACCTAGGCAGATATCTCCGTCGTAAAGCACGGCAGACTGTCCAGGTGTGATGGCCCACTGTTTTTCTTCAAAATGTAGCTCAAATTTTCCGCCAACGATCTGCTGATCATTAGAGCTCAGCGAACAAGCAGCATCTGCTTGCCGATATCGAGTTTTAGCTGCGTAGTTCTTATTTACAGGCGGGGTTGTTCCCGCTATCCAGGACGTATCCTGAGCTTTTAATGTGGCCGATTGCAACAAGGGATGATCATGCCCTTGCACAACAATGAGTACATTACGATCCATATCTTTACCAGCCACATACCAAGCATCCCCCGTACTATCTTGGCTACCCCCGATACCAATCCCTTTTCTTTGACCAATCGTATAAAAAGCCAAACCAATATGCTCTCCAACAGATTGTCCATCTGGGGTTTTCATCACACCTGGCTTTGTGGGTAAATAGGTCCCTAAAAACTCCCTAAACGGCCGCTCACCAATAAAGCAAATCCCGGTCGAATCTTTTTTCTTTGCATTGGGTAGGCCAATGTCTTGAGCAATCTGTCTAACTAAGGTTTTGGGTATCTCACCTAACGGAAACAATACTTTACTTAACTGCGCCTGATTAAGTCTATGTAAAAAATAGCTCTGATCTTTAGTTAAATCAAGCGCCTTTAATAACTGCACCTCTGTATCATTTCGGCGGACCCTTGCATAGTGTCCCGTTGCAATTGCCGCAGCCCCCAAATGCATGGCATGATCCAAAAAAGCTTTGAATTTAATTTCGGCATTGCACAAAATATCAGGGTTTGGGGTTCTTCCCGCTGAATATTCTCTTAAAAAGTCAGCAAAAACACGATCTTTGTATTCATTTGCGAAGTTAACTGCCTCTACATCAATACCAATTAAATCAGCGACTGAGACTACATCGATCCAATCTTGACGGGTAGAACAATACTCTGAGTCATCATCGTCCTCCCAGTTTTTCATAAAAAGACCGATTACTTCATATCCCTGTTGCTTCAAGATCCAAGCTGCAACCGACGAGTCTACCCCTCCAGACATACCAACCACCACTTTCGCACCGTGGGCTATGGATGGATCTTTGCATTGCATTAGTTGTTCAAAATAAGCGTTCATCACTCCAATATTGTATGATTGATTCCTTATATTGGGCGAACAAATGCTTGATCATGGTTTTGCCTTAAACTTATACGAATTTATTTTAAATATCGGGGAATAGCATGCGGATTGGTGTGCCTTTAGAAACCAAAGCAGGAGAGTTTAGAGTTGCAGCTACTCCTGAGACAGTAAAAAAATATATAGCCGCAGGTCATAGTGTCTTAGTTGAGGCAAATGCAGGTGTCAATGCCAGTGTTCCAGATAGTGCTTATGAGGCTGTAGGTGCGACTATCGGTTCAAGTGCACAGGCATTTGATTGCGAAATGGTGCTTAAAGTAAGAGCCCCTTCAGAAGCCGAATTAGCCCAAATTAAATCAGGAACCGTCGTCATTGGCATGCTCGATCCATTTGATAATGGAATGATTTCTGCAATGGCAACTGCAGGAATCACCGCTTTTGCTTTAGAGGCTGCGCCACGAACTACGCGCGCTCAAAGTATGGACGTTCTGTCTTCTCAGGCTAATATTGCTGGCTATAAAGCCGTAATGATGTCAGCTAATGCCTACCAACGCTTTATGCCGATGTTAATGACGGCAGCAGGAACTGTGAAAGCTGCCCGTGTTCTTATCTTGGGCGCAGGTGTTGCCGGGTTGCAAGCCATTGCCACCGCAAAACGTTTAGGATCTGTCATTGAAGCCTCCGATGTGCGACCTGCCGCCAAAGAACAAATTGAGTCTTTAGGCGCAAAGTTTGTCGATGTTCCTTTTGAAACGGAAGAGGAAAAAGAAATTGCTAAAGGTGTTGGCGGTTATGCACGACCAATGCCAGCCTCTTGGATGCAAAGACAAGCTTTATTGGTGGCTGAACGCGCTAAACAAGCTGATATCGTCATCACAACGGCTTTAATCCCTGGACGAAAAGCCCCCATGTTGTTATCCGCAGAAACGGTTGCACAAATGAAGCCTGGGTCTGTCATTGTTGACTTAGCTGCCGGTAAGGGTGAAAACGGTTCAGGTAACTGCCCCCTCACTGAAGCAGATGTCACGGTGGTCAAACATGGTGTCACCATCATTGGACTTAGTAACTTACCAGCTATGGTTGCGGCTGATGCCTCTGCCTTGTACGCTCGTAATATTTTGGACTTTATGAAGTTGATCGTCTCAAAAGAAAGCGCGCTTGCTATCCCAACAGACGACGATATTGTCACCGCTTGCCTGATGTGTGAAAACGGCAAAGTCATTCGAACCAACGCTTAATTAGGAACTTTATGGAAATCAGTCACGGTATTTATAACCTCATTATTTTTGTTTTAGCTATTTACGTTGGCTATCACGTTGTTTGGACAGTCACACCAGCATTACACACGCCATTAATGGCAGTGACAAATGCGATATCCGCCATTATTGTTGTTGGCGCAATGCTCGCGGCAGCATTAACTGAGGGTCCTTTAGGTAAGTTTATGGGAACTATGGCGGTGGCACTTGCTGCAGTCAATATCTTCGGGGGCTTTTTGGTGACCAAACGTATGCTAGAAATGTTTAAGAAAAAAGAGAAAAAAGTTAAACCAGGAGAATCAGCATGAGTATGGATTTGATTACCCTGTTGTATCTCATCGCTTCAGTCTTTTTTATTCAGGCTTTAAAGGGCTTGTCGCACCCTACCTCTTCCATCCGTGGCAATATCTTTGGTATGACCGGGATGGCGATTGCAGTTTTTACAACTGTCGGTCTGATTAGTAAATTAGCCAATGAATCTATGGGTACTGGAATGCTCTATGTTTTAGGTGGCTTGGTACTTGGTGGTGGTCTTGGTGCAATCATGGCAAAGCGTGTCGAAATGACCAAAATGCCAGAACTTGTTGCCTTTATGCATAGCATGATTGGTCTTGCTGCGGTTTGTATTGCCATTGCTGCGGTTTCCGAACCTTACGCCTTCAATATCGTCGAAAAGGGTCAAGCATTACCTTTTGGTAATCGTATCGAACTCTTTATTGGAACATTTATTGGTGCAATTACTTTCTCTGGCTCAGTGATTGCTTTTGGAAAACTTTCTGGTAAATATAAATTTAGATTTTTCCAAGGTGCCCCAGTCACATTTAAAGGCCAGCATTTAATCAACCTTATCCTCGCTATTGTGATGATTGGTTGTGGTATTTATTTCGCCATAGATACAGGTGTGACTCCTGCATGGACACCCTTCTTAATCATGCTAGGTATTGCTTTTGTATTAGGTGTTCTGATCATCATCCCTATCGGTGGTGCTGATATGCCAGTCGTGGTCTCCATGTTGAACTCCTACTCTGGTTGGGCTGCAGCTGGCATTGGGTTCTCTTTAAATAATTCGATGTTAATTGTGGCGGGATCTTTGGTTGGTTCTTCAGGCGCTATTCTGTCTTACATTATGTGTAAAGCCATGAATCGTTCTTTCTTTAATGTGATCTTAGGTGGCTTTGGCGGTGATACTGCTACCGCGGCAGTTGCAGGCGCTCAAGCTCAACGGCCAGTAAAAAGTGGCTCTGCAGATGACGCAGCATTCCTCATGGGTAATGCAGAAACATTAATCATTGTTCCTGGATATGGTCTTGCCGTTGCACGTGCTCAGCACTCCCTCAAAGAACTTACTGAAAAATTAATTCACAAAGGCGTGAATGTTAAATATGCGATTCATCCTGTGGCGGGTCGTATGCCTGGTCATATGAACGTATTGTTAGCTGAGGCTGAAGTTCCTTATGATCAAGTTTTTGAAATGGAAGATATTAATAATGAATTTGCTCAAGCTGATGTAGTGCTTATTCTTGGGGCAAATGACGTTGTTAATCCTGCGGCAAGAACGCCGGGAAGCCCTATTTTTGGTATGCCGATTTTAGAAGCCTATAAAGCAAAAACAGTGATTGTGAACAAGCGTTCAATGGCTTCTGGTTATGCCGGTTTAGATAATGATCTGTTCTATATGGACAAGACGATGATGGTCTTTGGTGACGCTAAAAAGGTTATTGAAGATATGGTCAAGGCGGTTGAGTAAAGAAAAAACCCCTTGATTCTTAAGGGGTAACAGCCCACCCAAAGTAATGAGTTCTTTAAGCCTCATAAAAAGCATTAAAGATTGTAAAGGCCACTGCTAAGACCACAACAAACAAGAGGGCTTTCATCAATCCAGATAATATGGGTGACTTCGTAATCCATTCGTCCGATCCGTAAAACGAGGAAATCATACTTCCAAGAAGAGAATTTCTCATCCACCAGTTCATAAATCCTTTTTTAGGCTCGTTCATATTTTTCCTTTTTTGTTGAACAACGTTAAATAGTTTCTAAATAACTTTATTAAAACACGTTAATAACACGCTTATTGTTTGAAATCTCTTAGTGTCCATAATCCCACAATAATTCAAAATATTAGACTTTATTCATCATTTTTGATTAATTGCACGCACAATCCTGTCAGTTTGTTTTTTTTGCTTGTGGTCTGAGACAAATCCCCATGCATGTATAACGCCAGGAATATAAAATAAGCAACAAAGCAATACATTTAATAATGCTGAAAATATTGCCCCTCCACATAATAAAACTGCCAATGGAGGGAGAAAAAGGGCTAGTAGTCTCATTGAATATCCCGGATAATAAATAAAGTAATAATTATTATAACTTTTAAAATAATAGGTCTGGGAGGATACGACTATGCCAACACTGATTAAAATAGTCTTTTCGGCTTATTTATTGCTTGCATGTTCATTGACGTCTACGGTCATCTTTGCTCAGCCCTCCAAAGAAGATGTCGAAATAGAAAATATCAAAGCCCCTCCGCGTGACATTAAAGATATTCTTAAAATCCTAGAACAAACTAAACAAGATCAAACTCAATTAGAAAAAGCAAAAGCAGTTCTCGCTCTTCCAATCCCGAATTCAACTGATTCTGAAATTCTGAATAACTTCTTCTATCGCCGTGCTTATGCCGATGGTATTTTAGGGAACTCTAAAGACGCTCTTGATAATATGAGAAAAGTTGTATTCGATTACCCTAGTCGTGAGTCAAATCTTCGAATAGACGAATTAGTCACTTTAGCAAATTTTGAAAGTCAGAGAGGTAACCGACTTGCTGCTAATACCTTGCTAGAAAAAGGCAAAGAATATGTTTCAAATCAGAACCGAGGACGACTAATTACTCTTGAACGTTTCATTGGCACTAATTGTTTACGCTTGGGAGATATAGCTTGCGCAAAAAACTCTGTCTCCAAAGTTCAAATGGCTCTTTCAAATTTATCAAACGCTCGAAATATCAGACAAGAATATACCTTGGTTTGGGAATCAAATAATGAATGGGCGCGAGCACAAATTTTTAGTTTTGAAGGTAAATTCATCGAAGCAGAACGTGGACTGCGTCGTGCTCTTAAATTAAATGCAGATATTCTTTCTATCGTTAAAGACTCAGGCAAAGATGCAATTAATAATGAAGTGAGAGTTGTTCAAGATGCTTCAACTAGCTCAAAATTTATGTATATGCAACGTATTGCCATGATGGTTGAAATGTCTGCCGCATTCTTAGGCCAAAGGAGATTGATTGATGCGGAGTATTGGTCTAGAGAAGCTGTACTTTTAGGCATCAATCAATTTGGTATTGACTCTGCCTATACAACATTTTCACTCCTCTCACTCACCCGGGTCATCTCTGAGCAAGGGAGATCTTCTGAAGCACTTCTTTTGGCCAAATCAACATTAAACTCCGCTCAAAAATCCACTGACTTTCAGGGATCTACACTCATAGCTGAAAGTCGTAGGGCTCTAGGAGATTCCTTGGTAACTGAAAAAAAATATGATGAGGCTGAAAAAGTTTTTACTGATTTAGTGAAGGGAATTAATACTGATCCAGAAATTGCTGCTCTGTACCAAACTGCTGATTTAAATTGGGCTTTAGCTTTAATAAAAATGAATAAAGGTGCACAAGCTGAAGCAATGATGGCGCCTTTTCTTGAAAAGTCTCAACAGAGGTTTGAGAAAACCTCTCCACGCTTAGCGTTAATTCGTGCTTTTAATGCCTCGGCCTTACAATCGGCTGGAAAAACTGTCCAAGCTAATACGGAATTTCAAAACGCTATCCCCATCCTATTGGATCAAGCTAAAAATGATACGGAAAACTCTACTGAAAGTATTCGTCAATCACAAAGATTAAATTTTGTTTTAGAAGAGTATCTTGATGTTTTAGCTGCTCAGTACAAAGCAAATCCAACTGAAGACATTATCAAAGAATCTTTTCAAATGGCTGATTTGGCAAGGGGTAGCGGTGTTCAAAGGGCTTTAACAGCAAGCGCGGCAAGAGCCAATATTACTGAACCACAATTAGCAAACTTAGCCCGAAAAGAACAAGATTTACAGCAAAGGATCAATACCCTTACTGAGTTGTTGACTGGCTTATTATCAGTCCCACCTGCGCAACAACTTCCAACGGCTCAAGCAAAGATTCGTACTGATATTGTGAGCTTTAAGTCGGAGCGTGATTCGATCAAAAAAGATATTGCTAAGAAATTTCCGGAATATGCGGAACTTGTATCCCCTCAACCCGCATCTATTGATCGGGTTCAGAAAATGTTGAAGCCTGATGAGGTACTTATCTCTTGGTATTTTGCTGACAAAGTTTCCTATGTATGGTCTATTCCTAAAGATGCCCCACCCAAATTTGCACAATTAAATATCGGCCGTGAGCAAATGGCTAAAAATGTTACTGACCTTAGGAAATCACTTGATCCTGGCGTCTCGACTATTGATGAAATACCAGCTTATGATGTTGTTCTGGCTCATAAGCTCTACGAACAAATATTAGCTCCAGTGGCTAGCACTTTTCAAAATAAAAAAGTGATGCTCACCGTTCCTCATGCTGAGTTAGGTCAATTACCACTTTCTTTATTAGTGACTAAGCCAACTATCCAACCAGCAAAGGGTGGAGCCGTACCCTTCGCTAATTACAAATCAGTACCATGGTTGACTAGAGAAATTGCAGTATCGCAGCTCCCCTCCGTTACTTCCTTAACCTCCCTGAGAGCTTTGCCAGTTGCTAATGCTAATAGAAAAAATTTCATTGGCTTTGGTGATCCTTACTTCAGTGCACAACAAGAAAAAACTGCAGAAAAACAACTAAAAACCACTCAATTAGCCACGCGAGGAATACCGCTCAATTTAAGGAGCGCTCCTAAAACATCTGGGGTTAGCTCAGCGGAATTAGCATTACTTCCGCGCCTTCCTGATACAAAAAATGAAATCGAGGATATTGCTAAAGTTGTCGGTGCCTCAAACGAAGATATTTACTTGAATCAAAAAGCAAGTGTGAAACAAGTGATGAACACTGACCTTTCTAACCGGAAAGTCGTTATGTTTGCAACTCATGGATTAGTGCCTGGGGAACTTGATGGTCTTACTCAACCCGCCCTAGCCTTATCCTCTCCAGAAGTAACTGGGGATAAAGATGATGGTCTACTTACAATGGATAAAGTACTAACTTTAAAACTTGATGCTGATTGGGTTGTTTTGTCTGCCTGTAATACAGCTACTGGAGAAGGTGCTGGCTCTGAGGCTGTTTCTGGTTTAGGACGAGCTTTTTTCTATGCTGGAGCAAGGGCCTTATTAGTGTCTAATTGGCCAGTAGATTCTGCGGCATCTAGAAACATGATGACTGATCTTTTTACTCGTCAACAACAAAGTAAAGATATCAGTAAAGCAGAGTTACTTAGACAAGCCATGCTCAATCAAATTGATCAAGGTGGTATGAAAGAAGGTAATACATTAAAATATGCTTATGCACACCCGCTATTTTGGGCGCCATTTATTGTTGTAGGTGATTAACCAAGGAATTTATACATGAAAATGTTAAAACTATTATCTGTAGCTATTTTTTGTGGTCCATTGAGTTATCTAACTCTCAGCGCAGCACCTCTAGTTACTCCGAGTGAAGCAGCTCTTCCTGCAGCCTCTGGCACTTTAGCTACAAGAGGAATTTCTAGAGGTCCGGCGGTAAAATTAAACTCACCTGAGGCAGATACCCCTATTCAATCGCCATTTGACCTAAAGTTTAGCTTTGAGGCTAGAGGCGACTCTAAGATTGATCTTAGTTCTGTTAAGGTTGTTTATCTGAAAACTCCTATCGTAGATTTAACGCCTCGTCTGAAAAATGCAATTACTCCTACTGGTATTGATTTTCAAAAAGCGGATATGCCCGCAGGGACTCATGTCCTTAAAGTTACAGTAAAAGATACCGAGGGAAGAGAAACAAATACCATTATCAATTTAGTGGTCAATAAATGATGAATTGCCCCTACTGTTTATCTGAGATTGCAGATGAGGCAGTAGTTTGTAAGGTTTGCACTAAAGACGTCTATCTGTTCAAGCCGATGATGGCTCGTATTGCAGAACTTGAGTCAAAATTACTAGAGTCCTCACCATCTGAAAATTATGAGCTCCGCATTGAGGCCCTTGAAGCCCAATTGGCGCATCACGAAGAAAAAAAACATAGTAAACGTGGATTGAGGGCACTTTTTTTCGATGCCATTATCTATATCTTATTGCCATTGGCAATTTTATTAGCCTCGCATTACCTGATTACGATCGTCTATGACACGAAAATGCTTTACTTGAGAATTATTTCTATGTTGGTACCTTTGCCATTTGGGTATTTTTTATTTAAGTCTATTCGTCGACAAATTTTTCCTTGGGTCCTTAGTGTCTTTATCCTTGCTGTATCTGCCGTAATCGGTATGAGTTGGATAACGAGTCTTATAGATCATTCCCCCATTCTTCCTCAAAGTAATTTTGAATGGCGAGAAATGCTTGAGTATGCTGCAAGCATTAGTTTTAGCTTTTTAACAGGCATGCTTCTTGGAAAAATTACTTACTCTAATAAACATATCAATAAGTCAACTCACATTGGCCCCTTCACTAGATTTGTGTTGAGCCTTCTTGGGGAAGAAAAGTTATCTCCTGAAGGTATTCATGAATTGATGAAGAAAATAAATGAATATTCTGGGACTATTATTGCCCTCGGAACAACAGCTCTTTCAATTTATACCGGCCTCAAGCATGTTTTGTAAAAAACAACTTATTAATGTCATTTTAAATATATCCCATCGATATATTTGCCGAAATGACCCAATCTTTTAAGCAGGTATATCGAAACACCAGCTTCCCACCTGCAAGCTCCTGATGCCACATATACTGAAGCATCAATATTTGTAAAGACTCTACTAAATCATTAATCCTACTTAAAGATCTGAGGGGAGTAAAATTGACTTATCTTTACTTTTATTCATTTATATGAAACTCTATAAAGTAATTCGACCACTACTTTGTCTGTCGATTTTCTTCTCGATAAATACGTGCTACGCTGCCTCTTTTTTCTTTCCAGATATAAATCCTACTTTTTACCCTAGAGAGTCACCTGCATATCTTATTGATGGATCAGGCAATGATGGCTATATAACAATCACCTCTGAAGTTGTACCCATCTCAAGTTGTGTCTCTATGGCAAACAAAAGTTTTTGGGGTAGTGAAAAAACTCAGTTACTCATCTCCGTTACACGTAATGGCTTTTTTGGTCAAGCTGAAGAAATCGAAATCCCTATCGCTACATTTGATGGACGAGATAAAGGCAATCAATGTGCATCGCTCAGTACGATTCCATTAAAAATTGTTTCTAATTCCCTACTCAAGCCCTTTTCCAGACTTAACCCAGGTCACCTTTCTCTGATTATCAATGTGAAGTCTTCTACTGACACTAATAATGACCTTGTAGGATCTGCGCAATTTTTATTAGGAGCTGCCGCTATCTTTGCTACAGGAGGTGTTGCCGCTAGCTCAATTGCAGGCGCCTCTACGGCGTTGTCTAATCCAGTAATTTCTGATGCACAAAAAAGAACTCAAGATATGCTCAAAGGAAGCCTGAATGGAAAAGTTCCTCTGACTTTTGGTTGGCCTGAAATACGTAATGGTATCGAGATGATTGAGATTCCTGTTTTTCGTGCAGAGGGCTCACTAGGAAGTACCCCTGATAAAAAAATTCAGGCTTTACAACTAGATCCTAAGGCTGATAAAACGCAATTGCTTACCGTTAAATTAAGCTTTAACTATACGAAATCTATCTTTGATCCTTCAGCTTCTGGCATTAATGATTTCCCCAATCGTGAAGGCATTTCTTCTGGAAATGTTTTAAATCATCCCACACTAACTGGCAATCAGAATTTCCTACAATTACTCAATGATAAGTCTCCGAGCCTTCTCCAACTCATTAGTACTGCCGAAGGGAATTCATTAACTAACACCTGTAGTATCGCTTTTGAAAAATTAAAAAATTCTGGATTAAATAACTTAGATACTGCAATTGTGATGAAGTCATTTCTAGATGAAGCAAAAAAAGGCAGTGATTGGTATTCAAAACCAAATATCGTAAAAGCCTGCTTTTCTCAAGCGCCAAATGTCCAAGCCTATTTACCAATTGTCTATGGTGATGCTGAACCTAAATTTGTGATCGGTGATGTTCAGGATGGCTTTGGCAATGCCTATCAAGGATGGCGGGACACTATCGGCCCGGTTCTCAATAATATGCGTCAGGCACTTCTAGCAAAAGATGATCGTTTTAATGCACTAGCCCAAATCAATGGAGGGTCTGACATTGATATGAGTTTTTCGAATGAGCTCACCCCTTGGGTAAAAGCATCTGATACTTCAAATACATTAAGTGGAATACGTTTACTTACTGATAAACGTTTTTCGAATATGGGTTGTTTTATTTATAAGGATTCAGCTAATTTGGCTCTCAAAAATATGAGCTCTTACGCCATCTTAGTTGATGAACACCAATATCTTTGGCTAGCATTTATTCAATTACATCCAGATGATAAATCTAAAATCAGTAAGATTAAAATATCAGAACTCAGTACTGATTGGAAATCTTATTTCAAAAGGATTCAGTTTCCTGGTGGCGAATGCTCGAAAATCATGAGTCAATTTTAGCGGGAAACATCCTCGATAAAATGTCCGCCAAGTGACTGATGTAAATCTACGCGATTACGTAGTCTATCCGCTGAAATTTTAATTAAATTACTTTTGGTGTTTGCAAGCATAATCTCTTGCTGCAATACTTGGAACTGGTCTGACTTTCCTACCTGAAATTTTTGCTGTTCATACATCAATGCTTTACTCATGTGATTTGTCTGTGAAGTGATCGATGCTTGTCGATCTTTTAATTTACGATCATTGTCTAAGGTGTACTCAACTTCACTGAGGGCCGTTAATGATGTCTTCGCATATTGCGCTAATACCTCTTCTTGTTTGGCTGTCTTAATCTCTTGATTAGCTTGTAATTGTCCACCCATAAACAGTGGCGCAAATATGGAACCAGTCAAACTACTAATTGGATTATTGATACCTGAAGAGAGTGTTATGGCTGATTCTTGGATATATCCAACACCGCCAGTTATTTTAATGGCTGGCAATCTTGCGCGTTTAGCATCTTCTAGATCATAAAATGCCGCGTTATAACGTTGTTGAGCGGCTAATACATCGGGTCTTCTCGTTATGATCTCCGAAGGAATCCCTGAGGGTATCTCTGTAATTGGACTAGGATACTCATTACTGGCGTCTAATTGCGCAGCTGGATATCTGCCTAATAAAATTTCTATGGATCGTTTTGCTTGATTGAGTTGTGTTTGATAACTAATTAACTGGTTTTGATACATTTCAATTCCTGCAGCATTCAAACTAACATCTTGTGCAGAATTGCGCCCAACTTTTTCACCTTGAACTAATAATTGATTTTGTTTCTTGGCATAGTCCAGTAAGTTTTGATTCAATGCTACTTGTTGTTTTGCTTCTGTAATGGCAATCCAAGATTTAATTACACCAGCAGCAATAATTTGTTGCAGATACACTCTATCTAATTCAGTTGCTTCTACTCGAGCCTGGCCTGCTCCGGCTGCAGATGCAACTCTTCCCCAAACATCAAGTTCCCAATTGGCAATTAATCCCACTCCTGATATAGCTGATGTTGAGGTCGGTATCGTAGATGTTCCTAACTGTCCACCTATACCAATGTTCGGTAATCTTGTACCTGATACGGCAGATAAAACACCCCTAGATTGATCAACACGTGCACGAGCCATCCGAATATCAGTATTGTTAATGATGGCGTCTTGAATCAGTTTTTTGAGTTGGGGATCTAACGGAAATCCTAAGGTGAGTGAGTCAAACTTCCCCGCTGAAAAATCACTACTCCACTGCGGCAGTACATCTGTTTTTCCAAGCGCTAGATTGAGTACATCGTTTTGCTTGGGTGGGTTACTTGCGCATCCAAGCAAAAGAATACTAGCCACTATCGTACTGATGAAGCTTTGATAATTACCCATGCTCATCCCTACGGTAACTTAAATACCAAGTTATTAACTTTAGCGTGTAATCGCAAAACAAGCATTCGCACAATATGCAAGGGCTTAAAGTGTTCTGTATAAATACCTGCAATACCCCTTGCTCCCATCGGCATTGTTGGAATAGGCTCACCATCCATTTCGATAGGGGTAATCTTGACAGCGTACTTCAAGGGTAATGGTGCATGCAGCATTTCTGCTGGCGCTGTTGGTACGGTTCCTGATTGCGCGATTTGACCTTGGCTAGAGGCCCACACAATTGAATCTACTTTGCCGTAAATAATTTTTCCAGGTATTGCTTTTAATGTGAACTCAACTTCATTTCCAGGTTCAACTAAGCGTAATTCATTCTGATCAAAAAATGCAATCACGCGTTGATCAAACCACACAAAGCTCATGAGTGGTCGAAGTGGCATTGATACCGCATAATTTCCAGGCCGAATAGTAACTGCTGTCGGATAGCCATCTGCTGGCGCTCTTACAATGCATGATTCTAGATCGTACTTAGCGCTTTCAAGTTGGGCTTTGATTTGCGCAACACTGGCATTATCTCCTCCTACTACTGCGTTTAATTTTAGTTGGGCACTGATCTCTGCTGCTTTGGTGCTATCGTATGAAGCTTGTGCTTTTTGAACTTCAGCTTGATAGTATTCAACATCATAGCGATTACCTGCACCTGTACGATTTAACTCTGTAGATTCTACTAATCGCTTTTTCATTAAATCAAGATTTGCCCTTGCAGCGGAAGTATTTGCTGAAGCTGCGTCATAGGATTGTTTTAAGGTCTTCGAACTTGCCTCAGTATCCGCAAGTTGAGCTTCTAATTGCTTTACTTTAAGGCGATAGGGAGTGTCATCAATTTCAATGAGTACATCACCCTTCTTAACAAGTGTATTTCCTTCTACAGCAACTTTAGTGACAGTACCTTGAACCCTTGGAACAACCTCTGTTACAAAGTTAATAACACGCACATCTTCAGATCCTGGGGTTATCACGTTTACAGTAAAAACAATCGTTGCCAATAAAAGAATCCCACCAATAGCAGAACCCATTTGTGTCTTGATATTCCAAGGGAGCCATTTTTTCTTAATGAAAATAAACCAAATTAGGCCTGCGTATCCACCGAGTATGAGTTCTAACATATTTTAAGACCCCATAACTTTGCTGCGCGTTTGCTCTAAGACTTTTTGTCTTTTGGCTTCCAATCCATCCAGTTTTTCTTTGAGATTAGAAATCTCATCTTCAACAATAGAAAGGTTCAAAGGTTTATCTGCATGTTTGGCTTCTCCATCGGTATAGTATTCATCCGATTTATCGGTTCCATAGGCCATTTTATGTAAGACTGGCTTTGAATACGCCAATATCCATGCGAGTGGCCAAAGCAAACCTCCAAACACGATTGACATTAGACAAATCACTTTTATCAACTTTGTCTGAGGATGATGAATTTTTTCAGCATATTGTTCTGGAAGAATATGGATTTTCCAAAATAAAATAATAGCCAGGACCGGCACTACTAGTATCACAATCCACACCATGTAGTCAGCCAGAATTTGCTCAAAATGTCTTGTCGCCCCTGAAGCGTAAACACTTAAAGGAAGGCAACATATTATGGATGCTATTAATTGTCTTATTTTTAACATTTGTCTAATATACATTATTTTAGTTTCCTGACTATATGCTAATAAAAAAGACACCCGAAGGTGTCTTTTTTATTGCACAAGTGCAAATTACATCATACCGCCCATACCGCCCATGCCACCCATATCACCCATACCACCAGGCATTGAAGGGCCATCATCTTTTGCTGATTCGCTAATTGCACAGTCTGTCGTTAATAACAAGCCAGCAACTGATGCTGCATTTACGAGTGCTGTTTTAGTAACTTTAGCTGGATCAATAACACCTTGCTCAACTAAATCACCATACTCACCAGTAGCAGCGTTATAACCATAGTTGCCTTTACCAGATGCGACTTGGTTGATTACAACACTTGCTTCATCGCCAGCGTTTGAAACGATTACACGTAATGGCTCTTCCATTGCACGCAACACGATACTAATACCAGCATTTTGATCAGCATTATCGCCTTTCAAATTGAGAATCGCTTGTTTTGCACGGACAAGGGCTACACCGCCGCCAGGAACAATACCTTCTTCCACAGCAGCACGAGTAGCGTGTAATGCATCGTCCACGCGCGCTTTTTTCTCTTTCATTTCTACTTCAGTCGCAGCACCAACGCGGATAACAGCAACACCGCCTGCTAACTTAGCAACGCGCTCTTGAAGTTTTTCACGGTCATAGTCACTAGTCGCTTCTTCGATTTGTGCACGAATCATTTTGACGCGCGCTTCGATTTGCTTTTCATCGCCATTACCATCAATGATGGTTGTGTTTTCTTTACCGATTTCAACACGCTTAGCTTGACCTAAGTCATCTAATGTTACTTTCTCAAGTGTTAGGCCAACTTCTTCAGCAATAACTTGTCCTTTTGTAAGAACAGCAATATCTTCCAACATAGCTTTACGGCGATCACCAAAGCCAGGAGCTTTAACAGCACATGTTTTGAGAATGCCACGGATATTGTTAACTACTAAAGTTGCTAATGCTTCACCTTCAACATCTTCAGCAATGATTAATAGTGGACGACCAGATTTTGCAACTTGCTCAAGTACCGGCAATAAGTCACGTATGTTGCTAATCTTTTTGTCAAATAACAAAATGTATGGGCTTTCCAATACAACAACTTGTTTTTCTGGATTATTGATGAAGTATGGTGATAAATAACCACGATCAAACTGCATACCTTCTACAACATCTAATTCGTCAGCAAGTGATTTACCATCTTCAACAGTAATTACACCTTCTTTACCAACACGTTCCATTGCTTCGGCAATACGATCGCCAATGCTGCTGTCTGAGTTAGCTGAAATTGATCCAACTTGAGCGATTTCTTTTGTAGTTGTACAAGGCTTGCTGAGTTTTGAAATTTCAGCTAGTGCTGCTGTTACAGCCTTATCAATTCCACGCTTGAGATCCATTGGGTTGTGGCCAGCCACAACATATTTCATACCTTCACGAACGATAGATTGTGCGAGTACAGTCGCTGTTGTTGTTCCGTCACCAGCGTCATCTGCTGTTTTGGAAGCAACTTCTTTAACCATTTGCGCACCCATGTTTTGAAGCTTATCCTTGAGTTCGATTTCTTTTGCAACGGTTACACCGTCTTTAGTAACCAATGGGCCACCGAAAGAACGCTCTAAAACAACATTGCGACCCTTAGGTCCTAATGTTACTTTTACAGCATTTGCCAAAATATTGACGCCCTCGACCATGCGAGCACGTGCTGAATCTCCGAATACTACATCTTTTGCTGCCATGTTAATTCCTTTCTACTCTATATGATGCTTATTTTTGAACAACGGCCATAATGTCTTCTTCACGCATTACAAGAAGTTCATCACCATCGACTTTTACAGTTTGACCAGCGTATTTACCGAATAAAACACGGTCGCCTACCTTAAGGTCAACAGCAATATGTTTACCTTGGTCATCTTTTTTACCAGGACCGACAGCCAATACTTCACCTTGATCTGGTTTTTCTGCTGCGTTATCTGGAATCACAATTCCTGAAGCGGTTTTTGTTTCGTTATCCAAACGTTTGATGATCACACGATCATGCAAAGGACGTAAGTTCATGCATTCTCCTCAATTAATAAAATTAAAATCTATGTAAAAAGCTTTACCACCCTCCTAGTTGCGTTATTAGCACTCTATAGTGGTGACTGCTAACAAAGTATAGACAGACTTCATGAAGTTTGCAAGCGCATTGAATTATTTGATGTTTGTGGCTACGACACTCTATCTTAAGAGAAATGCCCACTATCTCCAGATTTTAAAAATCATTAAAAACATTAACTTGCAGATATTTAATCATAAAATCACAATTTTACTAATGATTTTTAAAGATTAACTGAACTGCAGTATGAGGCTAATTAAATTTCCCTAAGAAATTAAAAACATCCCCGTATTTGATGTAAACCATTGATTTATATATAAATTTTAATCTCATGTTATCTTATAAAAATAAATTTAGATTTAAAAAAACTAGAGGAATCTCAAGTTCATCGGTCTATTCATAAAACAATTTAGAATCTATTAAGTTCATTAATTGAGAAAAACCCCATGACTTTCAACGGATACGCTATATCACCTCGTGTAGAACCTCTTTCAAAAGAGATTTCTGAATTAACTGGTCTACCTACCTCAATGGTGAGTGATAGCTTAGGGCGTAATTTAGTTGCAAAACAAATATTACCGATTAATAAGGCTCCGATTTCAGTATGCGCCAACGCTTTTACTGTTGAGGTACGCTCTGGTGATAATCTGATGATTCATAAGGCCCTACAAATGATTCAACCTGGCGACGCCCTAATAATCGCAGGTGATGGTGATATCGATAGGGCTCTATTCGGTGAAATCTTAATGACGATTGCTAAAAAACGTGGTGTAGTAGCTTGTGTTGTCGATGGCGCTGTGCGGGATATCGACGCCTTTGACCGTGAATCCTTTCCATGCTGGGCTAGAGGTATTTCTTTAAGGGGTCCTTTTAAAGATGGCCCAGGAACAATTAATCAACCCATCACTATTGGCGGTATGGAAGTTCATCCTGGAGATATTATTTTAGGTGATCTTGATGGCGTGATTGCAATACCTAGACATATTGCCAAGGATGCCGTCCGACTGGGTAAAGAGAAACAACTTTCCGAAGAAAAAACAATCACTGCAATCTTAAATGGTAGCTACGATGATTCTTGGGTAGACAAAACTCTTCGGGCAAAAGGCGCTCTATAAAGAGGAGCGCTTTAACCTGTAATTACATTGTTGGGCTCTTAAACTCTCCACCGAGTGTTTTTAATCCGTGCGGGATGAGCTGTGCATCTAAATTAAATACAAAATGGCCTGATGATGCATGAGCATCTCTAAACATTCTCTGAAATGAATGTTTGTCATAGATACCATTAGCACCCAGTAATTCATGCAAAATATCGACAGCCTCATTAGCCATCTTCATCCCCATTGCCGTATTGCGACGGTACTTGAGTTTGTCTTCTACACCAAAAGTTTGACCAGCTTTATAAGTTAACTCGGCCTCAATACAATTACTCATCAACCAAGTATAGGCGGCATCTATTTTTCCACCAGCAGAGGCAATTTTCATTTGCAGAGATGGAATCTCAGACATTTTTGCGCCTGTATAGCTAGTGCTTCTTGACTTAATCCAACCAATAGTTTCATCAAGCATGGTTTGCGCATTAGCAATCATCGCTCCAGCAATACCGTTCCCACCAACAGAACTATTAGGAACTCTGAACATAGGATTGGTATGTGTTTTCCAACCTGGAAAATTAAATCCTGGCTTGTGGATGTGCATGGATAGTACGCGGTGCTCTGGCACGAAAATCTCGTTAGCTTTAACAGTTCTACTTCCGGTGCCACACATTCCTAAAGTTTGCCAATCATCAATGATTTCATAATCGTCTTTGGGAACTAAACACATACACCAATCAACGACTTTGTTGTCCTCATCTTTAATCGTGCACGCCAACATATTCCATGAAGAAATATCTACCCCTGAAGAAAAAGCCCATTGGCCAGTTAAAAGTAAACCGCCATCAACACGTTTTCCCTGTCCCTGAACATATGCGATACCAGATGCGATTAACGCATCAGGATCATTACCTAAAATATCTTCTTGCGCCTGCATCGACCACTGCGCGAGTTGGCGGTGATGAGATGCCATATTCGCAAATACCCAAGCCGTTGAAGGGCATCCCAAACCTAAGATGTAAGGAATCTCCATAAAGCCTCGAAAATCAACTTCCATACCACCCCACATCTTCGGTTGTTGATATCGAAACAGACCTGATTCATGGATTGCATTGACAACCACTTCGGGCAAATACGTTGTTTTTTCTGTTAACTCAACATTTTCTTTCAACAGTGGCACTAAAGCATACGCACGTGCTTTCGCCTCTTCATAACTCACGTCTTGAAACGATTTTGCATTGGTGGGAAATTTTTTATGAAGAAGTGATAGGGTTTGGGGAGCGTTCATAATGGGCTTTGAGTGTAGGTTTATAGCTATCCTATGATTGAAGCTTTTAATTGTCAATACAATTGCTCTAGGATAAACCCTTATTTGATAAAAATTTTACGTAAGTAATTGATATTTAATGACTATATATTCTTTTACTTGTTTGAAAAAAATCCATATTTTTTCAATTGTCATGATGATATAGTCTTTATATCCGTCGAGTTATAAAAATAAAAAGGAGATCTGTATGCCAATTAATGGATTTGCTCATGTCAATGTGAGTACAAAGGACCTAACGCGCGCCAGAAAATTTTATGCCGAAATTCTAGGGCTCAAGGACGGATATCGCCCACCTTTTTCTAGACCAGGGGCTTGGATGTATCTCGAAGATCAACCCATCGTCCATATCTCCACGGCTAGATCTCCCAATCCAGAACCTCAAAAAACAGATGCGTTTGATCATGTAGCGCTTTGGACAAGTGATATTAATCACTTTAGAAAAATTCTTACTGAAAATACAATTAAGTTTGTAGAGTTTGGAGTTCCTGAAAATGATCAATATCAATTATTTTTTAAGGATCCAGACGGAACAGAAATTGAGCTTATTTTTAAAGGTGAAGAAGCAAGACAAGCAGCAAATGCTACTGGCGCAAAAGTAGATGCAAGTGGCGGCAGAAATCTTTAATCACGTTTATGAAACAGTTACCCATCCACCAAACGATTTCGAATCAAATTCGAACAGAGATTCAAGGTGGCAAGTATCCTTTAGGCTCTAAATTACCGACCGAAGAGGAGCTTTGTGCGCTTTATAACACTAGTCGCCCAACGCTAAGGCAGGCATTAAGTACTTTAAGTGCTGAGGGGTTAATCAACCGTCGGCCAAGAACTGGTTCGACAGTCATCGCAACTCAGCCACCTATTTTTCTGTCTCATGCAGTAGGTGCGGTGAATGAACTTCTTGATTATCCAGGGGTCATGACACGTAAAATTTTAGATACGTCACTCATCCGTGCAGATGCTCAACTAGCAAAAGAGATTCAATGTCCAATTGGACAAGAATGGTTTCGTATTGTGTCTTTACGTTTTCAAAACCACGCCAGTCTACCGCTTTGTCTTACTACGTATTACATACTTCCGAAATATGCCCAAGTCATTAAACACCCTAACCACCTGAGTACCCCAATCAGTGAACAAATCGTTGATATGTATGATGTCGTAATTGAAAAAGCACGGGTAGATATCTATTCACATCAAGTCCCTACTAAATACGCAAAAGACTTAGTAGTTAATGAAGGCTCATCAGCCCTTGTAGTTACTAGAACATATACCGGTGCTCAAAATGAAGTTTTTCAAATCACGGTAAGTAGCCACCCCGAAGATCGCTATCGATACTCATTCGAACTAAAAAGAGAAGTTCGTCTTGTAAGACCCCCTATAAGAAAATAATAAAGGAGATGCAAATGTTTAAAACTGTGAAGGTATTTTTATCTTTTGTAGTGTTCATTACTTTGACCCCTGCAATCATATATGCTCAGGAAACTTTTCCAAGTAAACCCATTACTATTATTAACCCCAATCCCCCAGGTGGTTTTGTAGACAATGTAGCAAGGGCTTTATCCATTTCTCTACAAAAATCTCTGAAGCAACCTGTTCTCATCGTCAATAAACCAGGTGCCAATGGCGCCATTGGTCATGCCTTCGTAGCAAACGCCGCCCCAGATGGATACACTCTGCTGATAACTTCACCATCACTTGCAGCCCAACCAGCGATTGATCAACTCTTTAATCGCCCGCCATCATATAGTCTGAATAAAATCACACCAATTGCTCAAATCACTTCAGACCCAGCCATCATTTTGGTCAATCCGGATACTGGAATAAAAACAATTCAAGAATTTATAAAAAAAGCCGGTACGGCAAAAGATCATCTTGCGATCTCTTCTTCTGGCACTTATGGTTCAACACACTTACCTATGGCCATGTTAGAAAATGCCACAGGCATTAAATTGAAACATATCCCAACAAGTGGTGGCGCACCAGCTATCACTTTAGCCATTGGTGGTCATGTGAATGCTTTGGCCTCCGCACCAAGTGTGGCTTATCCTCAAGTTCAAGCGAATCGACTAGTACCTATTGCTCAAACTGGTAATAAGCGTTCAGCGCCTTTTCTTGATACACCGACCTTAAAGGAAAGTAATATTAATGTCGAATTTGCTTTATGGACCTCATTGTTTGCCCCAGCCAATCTTCCGCCACAAGTCCAACAACAACTTACACAAGCAGTTAGAGAAGCTGTACAAGACGAACAATTTAAACAAGCCATGGTCAAAGGAAACTCTCTTTTAAACTATATGGATGGAGATGAGTTCAATAATTTCTGGAAATCTGAGGTAAAGAAACTACAAGATACCGTGAAATTTATCGGCAAAATCGAAGATTAATCTTATATCCAATAGTGGTGCCTACCCATCTTTAAACTGCAGTAGCCCATAAGACATAAATCAGGGCCACTAATTGGATCACATTAGTTGTAACGCTAAATCCGTGCAAGTAAGCAAATTGCTTTTTAAAACCAAGATCTTTCGCGCGATTGATTCTTGGGGTTAGCACCCAAAGGGAAAAAGCAAATAAAATTGCGCAACTAAACGCACCTACCCTAAGTATCTGATCCGTGCCAACCATTCCGGCGATCAGGCACAGTATTCCTAATGACAAATAATATCTTGGGAAAAAACTTCTCACATATGCACTTGACCACTCGGTAGGAAGAACTTTAAATACGGTTGGGGCAACAACTACGGTAAAAAAAATCATAATGCCTACTACCCCTGAAATAATGTATTGACTCATATGTCCTTATTTATTCGTGTTGAAAATAACATCATACGTAATTTAATAAGCCCTGATTACAAGAAGGTTTAATTTAAGAAATTACCTACTGACTTATCAGCATGCGCCTCTATATTTGATTTTCATTTACAACTAGACTCGGGTGACCTCAATTCGTATTTAAGGAATTTATGAAAGATCAACAGGGCCTATATTCGAGCCTGAAATCGTGGTTATCAAAACAAATGAATGTTGAGCAGCCGCAAATTAATCTTACGCAATTTGAAGAGCAATCCGTTCATCTAGAACCAATTTTTGATTGCCAAAATCAAATTTTTATTGGCGCAATATGTAACGATCTGATAGAAACGAATAGCAAGACATATTTAATTCATTTTAAAAAATCTTTGGAAGAAATCGCTTATTGGCACTGCCACGGTCGAGCCATATTAACTTTATTACCTCTACCAATCTCGTTTGCAAAAGATCAAGATTTTATAGCGCAATATGAAGCATATCTCATGCAATCCCAGTTACCTGTTGGGTTAATCCGAATTCCAATCATTGGTTATAAAAATGATGAGGTAGATTTTTACTATGATTTTTTAACCCAATTACAACGACTAGGCCTCATATTAGAACTAAAAAACTTCTCTAGTAGTCAGACCGAATTAGCCTGGTTAGATACACAGATATTTAAAGGCGTTCATCTTTCCACGCATTTGGTAAGAGCTGCTATGACAACTTCTTTTTCAAAAGAGCTATTCAATGATCTATTGATCACTTGTAAAGATAAAAATTACCATACTTATGGCGAGGGTATTTCATTAGTTCATGATTTCAACTTTGCGAAAAATAATCAGGTGAAATTTTGTTATGGTCCTCTTATGATGCCTTGCGTTTCTAAACATCAACTTTTAAAAATACAGACGAGTCAATTTCATGATTCATTTAACTTCTCCCCAAAAAAGAATACTAAAAATGGGAGTTAGTTATGCTTACAAAAGTATTGATAGTCGATGATCATCCGGCCATGTTGTTGGCTCTTCGAACATTGTTTAGTCAACAAGTACCCTTTGAGATTATGGGGTATGCACATGACGGGGAATCATGTCTTACCCTTACCAAAAATCTTGAACCCGATATGATTGTCCTTGATTTAGATTTGCCAAGAACAGATGGTTTTGATTTGATTAATAAATTAAAAAATATAAATGCCTCGATCAAGATACTTATTCTGTCTAGTCATGAAGAAAAAGTCTATGGTAATCGCGTACGTGCACTTGGCGCCCAAGGATTTGTGAACAAGGCGGCATCTGGGAAAATTATTATCACTGCAGCTATTGCTGTCTCTCAAGGTTATACATTTTTTACTGCAAACACTTCTCAAATGTCCCCCAAAAGTGATGAAGAAAAACTGAGTAAAATTTCTGATCGTGAATTTCAAGTACTGAAGTTTTTAGGTAAGGGATTTAGCAATACCCAGATATCCGAACATCTGCATATCAGCAATAAAACAGTAGCAACATACAAAAGTCGACTGTATGAAAAATTAGCAGTAAACAATATTGCAGACTTAATTAGCTTTTGTAGGCAAAATAATGTGTGTGACTAAGAAAGGTTGTTTTGATTAAAAGAGTATTACCTTATTTTTTAATTATTTTTGTTGTTATTGCGACTGGCATCTATCCTCATATTATTCCAGAGGATGGTTTTGCGTTCCTAGAACATCCTCAATGGGCATCATGGTTCTTAGGTAGCTTTGTACTTTTACTCCCTATGATTATTTTTCTTAGTTATCAGCTACTCAAGGTATATAAGTCCTATTTAAATACTCAAGAAAGTGTGTTCTCGATGATGGAGATACATCAACATACGCGACAAATGAACTCCGAAAAGTCACATTTTTTAGCCACCATTAGCCATGAAATTCGTAATCCATTACAAGCAATTCTTGGCACCCATGAGCTTTTGCTAAAAGATCTATCTCTAAAAAAAGAGAGTAAATATCTGATTCAAGGTGCCTACAATACTTCTAAATCTTTACTTGACATGCTCAACCAAGTATTGGACTTAAGCAAAATTGAATCTGGAAAAATATCTTTAATATATGAACCCGTATCACTTCGTGAGCTTTTAATCCACCTAACCCAATCTTTTGAGGGGCTTTGTAAAGCAAGATCAAATGTATTAAAGTTGCATCTAGATCCGGTACTTGCACAAAGCTTATTAATTGACTGCACGCGTTTGAATCAAGTTTTAGCAAATTTAATTAGTAATTCAATAAAATTTACGCAAAATGGCCTAATTTATGTCAGTGTTAATGTGCTTAACGATACGCACGCAGAGCAATTTCTTCAATTTCAAGTAATCGATACTGGTTGTGGTATTCCAGATGAGGATATTGAACGTATTATTGAACCCTATGAGCGCTCAATAGGGTTTCATCAGCATGCTGTTCCTGGTAATGGACTGGGACTTTCTATTTCCTCAGCTATTCTGGCGTCCATGAATAGTCAACTACACATTGATAGTAAGCTTTCCTTGGGCACTTCAGCATCTTTCAAAGTAAGACTAAAAAGATCATCCTCATCACCCATATCTCATCACATTGATTTATTAAAACCAAAACTTGATTTTGAACTTGGACACTTTTTAGGTAAAACAGCATTAATCGTAGATGATTATCCAGCGTGTCGTGAAATTATTAGCCAACAGTTATCCCATCTCGGATTTATATGTATTCAAGCATGTCATGCTGAAGAAGGTTTTTCTTTGCTTGAAAAACATACGGTAGACCTTGTTATCACCGATGAATTTATGCCTGAAATTACAGGTCGTCAATTTGTTCAAATGATTAAGCGTGATCACCCTCGAATCAAAATTATTATTCTGACGGGTGATACACAATTTGCTAGCAAACTGAGCTCAGCTGAAGTCGGTATGATTCATGCCTTTATGATTAAACCTATCGAATTAAATGATTTTTATCAGACTTTAGTTCAAGTTTTTACGGATGATCAATTACATTGGGACTTTAATCGCTTGTTAGAGTTTACGAATAACAATGCATTTGATGCCTATGATATTTTAAGATCGATACTTCAAACACAACATGAACTTGCACTCGAAGTTGAAGAGCATCTTCTTCAAATGGATATTTCTACTCTAGCTTCTTTGTGTCATAAAGTTTCTAGTGGCGCAAAATTAATTGATGCTCATTTATTAATTCAATATTGTCAAATAATCCAAAACTCTCCTGCGGTAATTTCACCCGTGCATATCCGTCATGTTTATGAAGAATTGTTGCTTTTAAATAAACTCATTCAAGATTTTCTCGATTTTCATAATTCAGATATTATTTAGTCAAGTTTTGTTGTTTTCAATATTAAGGAGACTGAATGTCCAAAAAAATAATGCTCATTACTGGAGCAAGTAGAGGTATCGGTGCAGAAATCGCTCTCTTAGCAGCCGCCAAAGATTACTTTGTAGTTGTCAATTACACGCATAGCGCCTCCGCTGCCGATCAAGTTGTAGAGACAATCAAAAAAAATGGCGGCTCTGCTGTTGCTATTCAAGCTGATTGCTCTAAAGAGTCTGAAATTGTTCGGCTTTTTCAAGAGGTTGACCAGTTGGGTACTCTCGATACATTAATTGCAAACGCCGGGATTATTGGTGGCCAAAATCCAATTTCCCAGACAACTGAAAAACAATTAAAAGAACTGTTTGATATTAATGTCATCGGTTTGATTCTTTGTGTTCGTGAAGCTGTCAAACGTATGTCTACTGAACTTGGTGGTAAAGGCGGAAAAATGGTTCTTATGTCTTCGGTTGCAGCCAGAACCGGTGGTATTGCCCAAGAAATTCATTACGCATCTTCTAAAGCAGCTGTCGATGGATTTTGTTTAGGTCTAGCCAAAGAGGTTGGTAATGCTGGAATACGTGTGAATGCTGTTCGACCTGGTCTTATCGGTACATCAATTCACGATGTACATGGCGGAATGGAAGTTATTCAAAAATGGGCAGCAGGAGTACCAATGGGTCGAGTTGGTCTCCCTACAGAAGTTGCACAAACCGTTGTTTGGCTTTGCTCAGATGAGTCGAGTTACATCCATGGCGCTTTTATCGACGTTTCTGGCGGCCGTTAATAACTTCCCGGAAAAAGGATGTCTCGATTGACACGTCGAACATCCTTCAACCCACAAAATGCCATCGTCAGGTCTAATTCTTTAGCAATAATCTCTAAAGACTTCGAAACACCAGCCTGACCCATCGCCCCTAGACCATAGATATACGAACGACCAATCATGGTTCCTGTAGCTCCAAGTGCTAATGCTTTAATGACGTCTTGCCCTGATCGAATGCCACTATCTAACCAAATTTCTACCTGAGATCCAACAGCATCAACTATGGCTGGTAATGCTTCAATGGTCGCTGGGGCTCCGTCCAATTGACGTCCGCCATGATTAGATACAATAATCGCATCCGCACCAACAGCAACTGCCAACTTAGCGTCCTCAGGATCTAGTATTCCCTTTAGGATTAATTTTCCACCCCATTGCTTTTTAATCTGAGCAACTTCATCCCAATCAAGGGTGGGATCAAATTGACTTGCAGTCCAAGCGCCTAATGAACTCATGTCATCAACGCCTTTTACATGTCCAACGATATTGCCAAATTGTCTATTTTTGGTTTGCAGCATGCCTAAACACCAACTTGGCTTTGTTAATAAATTAATTAAATTACCAATCGTTGGCTTTGGTGGTGCTGATAAGCCATTCTTTAAATCTTTATGACGCTGCCCTAAGATTTGTAAATCAAGCGTAACTACAAGTGCAGAACATTTGGCTACTTTTGCTCTTTCAATCAAACTACTGACAAACTGCTTATCTCTCATGACATATAGCTGAAACCAAAAAGGATGATTGGTGTGCTTGGCTACTTCTTCCATTGAGCAAATACTCATGGTAGATAAACAAAACGGTACGCCAAATTCTTTTGCGGCTTTTGCTGCTAGTATTTCTCCGTCCGCATATTGCATACCAGTCATGCCAACCGGTGATAATGCAACTGGCATGGCCACATGCTCACCTAACATCGTCGTGGCAATACTACGGTTATCCATATTCATAGCGACTCGTTGCCTGAATTTAATTTTGGCAAACTCAGATTCATTAGCCCGATACGTTCCCTCTGTCCAAGAGCCGGAATCGGCGTAATCATAAAACATTCTTGGGGCACGTTTTTCGTGCAAAACTCTCAAGTCTTCGATATTTGTTATGACTGTCAAAATAACTCCTTTGGATTTGCTTCTATTAGGGAAGCATTCTTTATGGAATTTTAATCGATAGCTTGATTGACTTGATCTTTGAAGGCTTTTCCAGGAATAAATCGGATGGTCATGGACGCTTCAATCTCAATAGCTTGTCCTGTTTTTGGGTTGCGCCCCACGCGTGCTGAACGCTCTTTAGCTATAAACGTTCCAAATCCTGATAGCTGGACAGCTTCACGATTGGAAAGTTGTTGTTCAATGATTGCTAATAAAGCAAATAAAACCTCTTCTCCCTTAGCGGGAGATATATCTGCACCAAGAGCTATTGCCTCCGCTAGCTCAGTTTTATTCATGTTTAAACCTTATTTTTATGGATTTAGTTCAATCCTAACAAACTTTGGTGAGAGATTCAAAGAACTTTTACTTTATTTCTTATTGATCATTTGATATGCAGTTTAAGAAATGTGTCTTACACTAGAATCTGTATTTACTTAATTCCTAAATGAATGAATTCTTTGAAATTTTTTATTGTTTGTGCATTTTATGGTGCTTATTTAACGCTCAATGTGCTGAGTTTACCTTTTGCATATGCAAGTGATGCATTACCCCCTGCTGTCAAAAAAGCGTTGCAGAATTCTAAAATAACTGAAAATGCCCTTGGCTTTCATGTCGTCCCAATTGGTAAGTCACATGACCAATTTACTCAACATGCTTGGAATGCCAATCAAGCCATGAATCCTGCTTCGACAATGAAGCTTTTAACAACGATTGCTGCTTTAGATATTTTGGGGCCAATGTACCAATGGAAAACAAATATTTATACCAATGGTGTTATCGAGCAAGGTGTCTTAAATGGGAGTTTAATTTGGCAGGGCTTTGGTGATCCAAAATTTGTTCCCGAAGAGCTTTCGCAAATTGTGCTTGATCTTCGTATGGCTGGTATCCAAGAAATTCAAGGTAATCTTATCTTTGATCGCTCAGTCTATGCCAGCAACATTCGCCAATCAGCGCCACTCGATGGGGAACTTAATCGTACCTATAACGTTGCCCCCGACCCACTTCTCTATGCCTTTCAAACCCTTTCATTTAGGATTGCTAACAATAGTGGTCAAGCAGAAATCTCCTATACGCCAAAGCTTGCTGGTCTTCGTGTGATTAATCAATTACAGGTAGTAAAAGGCGCATGCTCAGATTGGACAAAACTGATCAAAATTGAAATTCGTAAAATCAATGATGAGGAATGGAACGCGATTTTTACTGGCAAATATCCAGCCAATTGCCCTGATATTAATTGGAACACCGTTGCTATTGATCCTAATAATTTCTTAAAACAAGGCTTCTTAGCGGCTTGGGAAGATGGTGGTGGAATATGGAAACCCAGACCTCAGGTTATTGATGGGATCACTCCAAGCCAAGCAAAACTTTTAGTCTCTCACCCTGGAATTTCACTTGCTGATGCGGTCAAAGATATCAATAAGTATTCTAATAACGTCATGGCAAGACAATTATTTTTAACCATCGGCTTAGAAAAAGGCGTTCGCCCTACTACCACTTCAGATAGCTTTCGGATTGTTAAGGATTGGCTGAAAAAATCTAAATTAAATTTCCCTGAACTCGTTGTCGAAAATGGTTCGGGCTTATCTAATATCGAGCGGATTTCACCTCAAAGTATGACGAGTCTTCTCAATTATTCTGTATATTCAAAAAATAATGAGCTTTTAGTCAACTCTTTACCAATCGCGGGGGTTGACGGTACCATGAAAAATAGACTCATCGATCGACTTAAAAAATTATGGTCCTCACCAAAAGCTGAAGATATTTTTAATCCGGATATGTCCCTGCCTCTTGGTCTACAAAAGTCTGGAGCCTATATGAAAACCGGTACTCTACAAACTGTACGCGCTGTTAGTGGCTATGTTGTCAGTAAATCAGGTAAAGCTTATGCCGTCTCTTCTATGGTAAATCATGCCAATGCTAGCACTGGGGGAAGTAGTGTGAACGACGCTGTGATTGCTTGGGTATTAGATGATTGCCCATCCAATTAGTTTAACCCTGAACCGTAGACAGATCTGGTCAATCGATCTTGGAGGCCAGCCCATTCTGTAGCAAGGGGTAGCTGGTCAAATATAATTTTTTGATAATTTTTATTATCGAGATCTCTTAATAATCGATATAGCTCTTTGGCGACAGCATTAACATCACGTGGTATCTGATACCAGTCCACATCTGCATCAGGCCATTGTTTTTTTAATTCTTGTTTATCAATAAAACTCACTACGGCCATTTTTCTCTCAGAAAAATCTGCCAGAGTTAATTGACTGATATTTTTTGTGATGAGTGGTGTTTGAGGGGCATAGTGCCCTAGCATTCCACCAGAATGTCTGATGGAGTAATCGTTTGCCTGGAGTGTTGATACTCCTAGTACCTTACATATGGCCTGTTCTGCAATCATGCCAGGTCTTAAAATAACGGGCCCTTGTTGTTCTAGGCGAGATAAATCAAGTATGGTTGACTCAATACCGACTTCGCAATCGCCGCCATCTAAAATCATCAATTGCTGTACTTGTACAAAATCTTTGAACTCATCAAATACATGCATTGCCGTAGTCGGTGAGATTCTGCCAAAACGATTTGCTGAAGGCGCAACCAATCCCCCTCCAAAGGCTTGCAATAACTTAATTGTCCATGGGTGTCTGGGGACTCGAATACCTACCGTACTCTGCCCACCGGTAATGAGGTTTGAAACATGTTTTGCTTTTTTTAAAATGAGGGTTAAAGGTCCAGGCCAAAAAGCCTTTGCCAGAACAATGGCCTGGGCGGGGACATCATTAGACCAAAGCGCTAGTTCACGCTCCCAAGCTAGTTCGATACCTGGGCCTTCTATGGGTGGGGCTATGTGGACAATAAGCGGGTGATTTGTAGGTCGATTTTTTAATAGAAATATTTTTTTTATCGCCTCATCATCTGCGGCATTTGCAGCTAGACCATACACTGTCTCTGTAGGTATCGCTAGTAAATGCCCTTGTTGTATGTGATCAACAATTTGAGTAGTTTGTACTTCACTTTGTTGAACGATGTACGCGCTCACTAATTACTTTCTAAAGGGCTGTATGTCCAACATGACCATGGCCTGGTTTGCATTTTCTAAGGCCTCTTCTACAGATGCGGCTAAGAAATTAATGTGTCCCATCTTACGACCTTTTTTTGGTTCTGATTTACCGTATAAATGCAATTTAGCTGATGGCATTGTGAGTATTTTTTCCCACGGTGGTGAATTTGTGGTTGATGAATCTTCATCAATCCATACATCTCCCAATATATTCAACATGGCAACTGGCGATAGTAAGCGCGAGTCCCCTAAAGGGAGTTTGGCGAGCGTTCTCACCTGTTGCTCAAATTGGCTTGTCAAACAGGAGTCTAAGGAATGATGGCCTGAGTTGTGTGGTCTTGGAGCAATTTCATTGACTACTAGACTTCCATTTTGTAAAACAAAAAACTCGATACATAACACGCCAACATATTCCAGTTGACGAATGATTGTCTGAGCGGCCACCTGAATATGTTGTTGCAATTGCGTATTTAAATCAGGCGCGGGGACCAGGCTCAAATGCAATATTCCATGTTTATGTATATTTTGAGCAATCGGCAATATATGAACTTCATCATCATGCCCACGTGCAATCAGTGCAGATAGCTCAAATGCAAGGTCTAATTTTTGCTCTAATACACAGGGAACTTTACCTAAAACTTCCCAGGCTTTTTTTAACTCATCTACATGATGAACAGTTTGCTGACCTTTGCCATCATATCCAAGTTGTGCTGTTTTTAAAATCCCAGGAAACAATGCATCTGTTACTGTGTCAATATCCTCTTTATTTTCGATGCATGCATATTGAACCGGACCTATTCCCATCAGTGCTTCACAGGATTGTAAAAATGCTTTTTCTTTTATCCGGTTTTGAGCAATCGATACAGCAAAACTTTTCGGCGCAACAAATACCCCTTGCTTTATTAAAAAGTCGATAGTGCTTGCGGGTACATTTTCAAATTCAGTACTAATGGCAGAGCATAGTTGTCCCATGTGACGTAATGCATCTTCATCATCGTATTGCGCGAGCAGGTGTTCCTGTGCAATTTGACCCGCTGGGCTATTTGGGTCTGGGTCTAGGACACAAACCTGAAACCCTAAGTCTTGGGCTGCTTGCACAAAATATCTACCTAATTGCCCACCCCCCAAGATGCCTAAAAAGGCTGGTGGATATAAGGGCCAATCCTGATTACTCATCTGTGTTTAAGGCAAAGTCATTTGTTTGGCTTTATTCGTTTGCGTTTCACGAAAAGCGATTAACTTTGTTTGTAATGCTTCTGAATAAATGGCCAAATTGGCAATCACATGTAAAGCTGCATTAGCTGCCCCTGCTTCACCAATAGCAAATGTCGCTACCGGAATACCTTTTGGCATTTGAACGATAGATAGTAGTGAGTCTTCACCTTTAAGATACTTTGAGGGCACTGGTACTCCGTAAACCGGAACAATAGTTTTTGCGGCTAACATTCCCGGTAAGTGCGCCGCACCTCCAGCTCCTGCAATAATCGCCTTCAAACCTCTACTTTGGGCACTCTGTGCATAGGCATACATTTCATCAGGCATACGATGTGCCGACAAAACCTGTCTCTCATGTGGGATTCCGAACTCAGTTAGTATCTGAGCCGCAAAAGACATTACATCCCAATCCGAATTTGACCCCATCACAACTCCTACGATAGGGGCCTGCGTTTGACTCTTTTCTTGATCACTCATATGCTCTCCTACTGGGTCGTCGTTACTGCGTAAGAATTGCTAAGGCTTCTTGATACTTTGCTGCAGTTTGTTCAATCACTTGTGCGGGCAAATGTGGTGCTGGTGCTTTCTTATTCCATGGCTGACCATCAACTTTGACTGACTCTAACCAATCTCTCACAAATTGCTTATCAAAGGACGGAGGATTACTACCAATGACATAAGATGATGCTGGCCAAAACCTAGAGGAGTCGGCCGTTAAAATTTCATCCATCAAAATCATTTGCCCCTCATCATTTAAACCAAACTCAAACTTAGTATCGGCAATCAAAATACCTTTACTAGCCGCGTATTTTGCAGCTTCTTGATAAAGTTGAATACTGATTTCTTTCATTTGCTGTGCAAGAGGCTCACCAATTTTGTTGATGACTTGTGCAAAACTAATGTTTTCATCATGATCCCCGAGTTCTGCTTTTGCGGCTGGGGTAAAAATAGGCTCTACCAATTGTTGTGCATTTTGCATACCTTTGGGTAAACTCACTCCACAAATCAATCCAGTTTCTTGGTAATCTTTCCAGCCACTTCCAGATAAATACCCTCGCACCACCGCTTCAACTAATATTGGCTTTAACCGTTTAACTACGATTGCTCTACCAACAACTTGAGAAACCTCACTGGGCTGAACTACCGTCTCCGGGGCAATACCTGTTAAATGATTCGGCACGATATGTTTTAGTCGTTCAAACCAAAAATTAGCCATTTGGTTGAGCACAATACCTTTGCCGGGTATCGGCTCTTGCATAACAACATCAAATGCCGACAAACGATCGGTGGTTACCATCAGTAGATATTGGTCACTCACTGCATAGATATCTCTAACTTTACCTTTAGAGATTAAAGGTAAAGAGTTAATCGAGGTTTCTAAAAGCGCCTGCGTCATTATTTAACCAGTTGAGCAAGCTCACCCTTAGTGTAACGATCCACCATTTTGTCTAAACTTATTGGTTTGATTTTTCCAGCTTGTCCTTCGCATCCAAAAGCTAAGTATCTGGCTTTACAGATTTGTTTGGCGGCTTCACGTGCTGGCTTTAAGTAATCTCGTGGGTCAAACTTGCCAGGATTTTGATGGAGATATTGGCGAATAGCCGCCGTCATCGCTAAACGAATATCGGTGTCAATATTAATTTTACGAACTCCATTTTTAATACCTTCTTGAATTTCCTCAACAGGCACGCCGTAGGTTTCTTTCATATCGCCACCAAATTCACGAATGATGGCTAATAACTCTTGCGGAACAGATGAGGATCCATGCATGACTAAGTGCGTATTGGGTATGCGTTGATGAATTTCACGAATCCGCTCAATCGCTAATATATCCCCAGTCGGCCTTTTACTAAACTTATAAGCGCCATGACTTGTTCCAATTGCAATTGCTAATGCATCACATTGAGTTTTTCTTACAAAGTCGGCGGCTTGTTCAACATCAGTTAACAGTTGCTCGCGTGTCATCGTGCCATCAGCACCATGACCATCTTCTTTATCGCCTTTCATCGTCTCAAGAGAGCCTAATACACCCAGCTCCGCTTCAACAGTGACCCCAATAGAATGAGAGAACTTAACTACCTCTTGCGAAACAGCCACATTGTATTCATAACTTGCTACAGATTTACCATCTGCCATTAAAGAACCGTCCATCATGACGCTCGTAAAACCACTCTTAATGGCTGCCATACAAACCGCGGGACTTTGTCCATGGTCTTGATGCATGACCACTGGTATGTCTGGATAAGACTCGATTGCCGCTTCTATTAAATGCCTTAAAAAAGATTCGCCCGCATATTTTCTGGCTCCTGCAGAAGCCTGCATTATCACAGGGGCACCAACTTCTTCTGCTGCAGACATAATCGCCTGCACTTGTTCTAAATTATTGACGTTAAAGGCTGGCAAGCCGTAACCATACTCCGCTGCATGATCGAGTAATTGACGCATTGATACTAAAGGCATGATTTCTCCAAAGATTCTATTTAACTTTAATAATTTTAAGGGTATTTGTACCGCCGGCCTCTCCCATGGGTTCGCCAACCGTCAAAGCTACCATGTCGCCCGATTGCACAACACCTTTACTTAACAAGACTTGCTCGACTTCATTTAAAGCCGTGTCCCGATCTTTACTGACATCGATTTGAATAGGTGTCACGTTTCTATACATCGCCATTGCACGCTGTGTCCCAATTCTTTTGGTTAGCGCAAAAATAGGTGTATGGATTCTATGTCGACTCATCCAAAGTGCTGTAGAGCCTGACTCCGTTAAAGCTGCAATCGCTTTGACATTTAAGTGATACGCCGTAAATAATGCTCCTAAGGCAATGGATTGATCAATTCTGGTGAATGTTTGGTCTAGAAAGTCGGCGTCTAACGTTACGGCTTCAGATTTTTCCGCCGCTATACAAATTGCAGCCATCTGTTGCACCACTTTGACTGGGAATTGTCCTGTTGCAGTTTCAGCAGACAACATAACAGCATCAGTACCATCCAAAACTGCATTGGCAACGTCACTTACTTCAGCGCGTGTAGGAATCGGACTTGTGATCATGGATTCCATCATTTGCGTGGCTGTAATGACAAACTTGTCCGCAGCTGTTGCTAATTTAATCATGCGCTTTTGCAGTGCTGGCACTGCTGCATTACCTACTTCTACGGCTAGGTCTCCTCTAGCAACCATAATCCCATCAGAAGCCGCAATAATACCCTCCAATACTCCAGGCTCAATCGCTTCTGCGCGCTCAATCTTGGCGATTAAACGTACCTCTTGTCCGTTTTTTAAACTATGCGAGTTGGCGAGCTCTCGCGCTAATTCCATATCCTGCGCATTTTTTGGAAAACTAATGGCAATATAATCAACACCCATATCAATGGCGGTTGCTAAATCCTCTTTGTCTTTGTCAGTGAGTGCCGGTGCTGTTAAGCCTCCACCTGCGCGATTAATACCTTTGTTATTCGATAACTCTCCACCCATTTCAACAATGGTATGAATACATTGACCAATAATTTTCTCGACACGTAAAACAATTAAACCATCATTGAGTAGAAGCTGATCTCCGGCAAGAACATCTTGGGGTAAATTTTTATAATCCAAACCAACTTGGGTAGAGTTCCCCATCGAACAGCTTGCATCTAATAAAAACTTTTGGCCAACTTCTAATTGAACTTTGCCGTTTTCAAATTTACCAACCCGAATTTTTGGACCTTGTAAATCCGCCATAATGGCGATTTCTTTCCCAATCTGACGAGATATATCACGCACTAATTGCGCACGGTCTCGATGGTCTTGAGCTATGCCATGAGAAAAATTAAGTCTCACTACATCTACTCCAGCCAAAATGATTTCTTTTAAAACTTCAGGCTTGGTTGTCGCAGGCCCTAACGTAGCAACAATTTTTGTGGCTCGGGTCAAACTCATGAATTAGCTCTTTCTTGAAGTATGGCAATTGCGGGTAAAACTTTACCCTCTAAAAACTCTAAAAATGCACCGCCTCCAGTAGAAATATACCCAACTTGTTTTTCAATTCCATATTTAGCAATTGCTGCCAAAGTATCTCCACCACCTGCTACGGAAAATCCTGGGCTATGCGCGATAGCTGCCGCCAACATTTTTGTTCCATTACCAAATTGATCAATCTCAAAAACACCTACAGGACCATTCCATAAAATAGTCCCTGCATGCGCAATCATGTTAGAAAGTTTTAACGCAGTTTTAGGCCCGATATCGAGAATCATGTCATCAGGTGCAACGTCATTGACGGATACAGTGTTAGCCCTAGCCAAAGGTGAAAGCTCATTAGCAACGATAACGTCTTCTGGAATTGGGACCGATGCGCCACGTTGATGCATGATTTTCATGATCTCTGTGGCTTGATCGACCAGATCTGGTTCAGCTAAGGAAAGTCCAATAGGTAATCCAGCGGCCAACATAAATGTGTTGGCAATACCGCCACCAACAATTAATTGATCAACCTTATCTCCAAGAGATTTCAGAATAGAAAGCTTAGTAGACACTTTTGAACCCGCAACAATTGCCACAAGAGGTCGTTGCGGGTCGTTTAAAACGAACGATAATGCATCTATTTCAGCCTCCATTAAGGGGCCTGCACAAGCTACCGGAGCGTATTTTGCCATCCCATGGGTGGTTGCCTCAGCACGGTGAGCCGTACCAAAAGCATCATTGACATAAATATCGCAAAGTTTAGCCATTTTTTGGGAGAGTTCAGAGTCGTCTTTCTTCTCGCCAACATTGCCTCGGCAATTCTCCAGCAGGACAACCTCTCCAGGTTTTACTTGAAAATTTCCCGAAACCCAATCAGAAATCAAGGCTACTTTACAACCCAGTAGCTCGGCCAATCGATCCGCAACTGGTGCCAAAGAATCCTCAGCTTGTAGTTTGCCTTCTGTAGGTCGCCCTAAGTGCGAAGTGACCATGACCGCCGCACCACTATCCAAGCACATTTTAATGGCGGGAATAGAGGCTGTTATCCGTGTATCTTCTGTTATCCGACCTGTGGCATCTTGAGGAACATTCAGGTCAGCTCGGATAAATACTCTCTTACCCTTAAGGAGATTTTGAGCGACAAGATCGGATAAGCGATTGAATTTAAGGGATTTGGAGTGAATCATATGTAGTTATTAATCAATTAAAAACACTAACTTTGTTTCAATAAATCATCATACAGGATGAGTTGCAGTCCAGATTGATAAAAATACTGCCGCATGAGAATTCATATGCAAAACCTTAGCCTGTTTTACAATAAGAGTTCTTCTTATGTCCGTCTAGGAAATTATAAATGTCAATGTCTGATCGTGATGGTTTTATTTGGTTTAATGGCAAATTAGTCGATTGGCGCGATGCCAATATTCATGTACTAACGCATAGTTTGCATTATGGTATGGCTGTTTTTGAGGGTGTTCGTGCCTACCAAACTGACCAAGGGCCAGCTATTTTTCGTCTTAAAGAGCATACCAAACGCTGGTTTAACTCTGCCAAGATTTTTCAAATGGAAATGCCCTATTCTCAAGAAGAGGTGATGAAAGCGCAATTAGAGGTGGTTAAAGCCAATAATCTCGAATCGTGCTACCTACGCCCGATCGCGTGGATTGGTTCAGAAAAGCTTGGCATTTCGCCTAAGGGCAATACAGTCCTAGTTTCTATTGCTGCTTGGCAATGGGGTGCTTATTTAGGTGAAGATGGACTTAATAAAGGTATCCGAGTAAAAACATCTTCTTTTAGCCGTCACCATGTGAATGTCTCACTTGTGAGGGCTAAAGCCTCTGGCTACTACATTAACTCTATTCTTGCTAATCAAGAAGTTACTGCTCACGGTTACGATGAGGCTTTACTCCTTGACACGGATGGCTATGTCTCTGAGGGCTCTGGCGAAAATGTCTTTATCGTCCGAGATGGTGTAATTTATACCCCGGATTTAGCCTCTTGTTTGGCTGGTATTACCCGCGATTCTATTATTACAATTGCCAATGATTTAGGTATTGAGGTTCGTGAAAAAAGAATCACCCGCGATGAGATGTACTGCGCAGATGAAGCCTTTTTTACTGGAACTGCGGCTGAAGTGACGCCAATTCGTGAACTCGATGATCGTATGATTGGCAACGGTGGTAGAGGTCCTGTGACGGAAAAAATACAAAATGTATTTTTTGACATAGTAAAAGGTAAAAATGATAAGTACCGCTCTTGGTTAACTTACGTAAATAAAATATGATCACTACCCAAACTCCGATTGAAATAGGCACTGAAGATTTACCTCTTCATTGCCCAACTGGTAAGGCAAAAAACTGGGATTTACACCCTCGAGTTTTTTTAGATATCGCCCACACAGGCCAGGCAAAATGTCCGTATTGTGGGGCTGAATATCATTTAAAACCTGGCGCTCGGGTAGGGCATTAATCGAGATGTCCCGAACACTCATCATCGCTCCGAATTGGATTGGCGATGCAGTGATGTCGGAACCTCTTCTCAAAAAACTAAGTACTTCGGGTGCAACATTAGCTGTATTAGCAACCCCTTGGGTCGCCCCTATCTACCGAGCCATGCCAAATGTCGACCAAGTAATTGAGGCTGATTTTTCGCACGGTAAGCTTGAATTATCTCTACGCTTTGCAATTGCCAAGCAACTCAAAAAAGAGGCTTTCCAACAAGTTTTTATATTACCCAATAGCTGGAAGTCTATCCTCATCCCTTTATTGGCTAGAATCCCTCAAATATTTGCCTACAAAGGAGAGCTTCGTTCTCCACTGCTCTCTAAATTTCTGCCAAATCCACCCAAAAAAAATCGCCCGCCCATGGTGGCGCACTATTTACATTTAGCTAATTTAATTGGTTTACCAGATAACGACTCAGCAGCTCATTTGTTGCAACCGCGTTTGCAGATTAGCTTTGTTGAGCAACAAAACGCTCTCAATGTAATCTCATCATTCCCTCAGCCCAATTTTTATGTCTTAGCCCCTGGCGCTGAGTTTGGTCCAGCTAAGCAGTGGCCATCTAAGCATTTTTCTGAACTTGCCAATCAACTACTCAATCATGATCCGGATAGCTGTGTTGTTCTTATGGGAAGCTCCAAAGATAGAACTATCTGCGATGAAATCATTCAAAATACTCATCCTTCATTACATGTTCGGATGATCAATCTTTGTGGTCTAGTAAGCCTTGACCAAGCAATTGCCCTTATACCCAAGGCAAAAGGCTTGGCAAGTAATGATTCTGGGATTATGCATATTGCTGCTGCGTTTGGTATCCCACAGATTGCCTTTTATGGGTCAAGTGACCCAAAACATACCCCGCCATTATCACCATATGCTGAAATATTATTTTTAGGGCTTGACTGCAGTCCATGTCACCAAAGAAAATGTCCACTGGGTCATTTGAATTGCTTAAATCAAATTACCCCACAATCTGCCTTTATTGAACTCAATCGCTGTATTACTTTAAGGAACACACACTAATGTCTCGGTCTGCACGCTTGTTTCATGATGTCGACGAAGTGATTGAGAACTGGTATGCCTGCCTTTTAAAGTGCGACTTGGATAGTGCTTTAAGTCTTTGGTTTGAGGAAGATACTGTTACTTGCATTTTGCCTGATGGTGTCCGTTTAACTGGGCATAAACAACTGCGTCTAGGTCTTCAAGATCTCATGAAAAATTCTGTGATGATGGATACATTAACTGCTACTAGCCATACTTATATGGGAACTACATTTGTGGATAGTACTGAAGCCGTAAGGTTTCAAAAAGATAGTCATGAGCCGTCCTTTTTTATCCATATGACCATGATCTTAGTTCAAGGTACGATGGGTTGGCGTATTGCTCATCTTCATACTAGCCAGGTCTCTAAAGACCTCATTCACTCGCCATCGATTGCTGGAGATCATGGCTTTCATTAACATAACTTAGCATGGATCAATTAACCTTCCAAGCTCTGCAAAAGTGGCCGCAGGTGCCAAATTGCTATGGATGGTTATCTTTTGATCGCCGTGGCCAATGGCGTATTCAAAACGAATATGCCCAACTCCACCAATTGCCTGGTGAAACAATCACCCACCCTGGCTTTAAAGCTTATATTGAATCGCATCTCGGACGTGATGAAAATGCATGTCATTTTTTTCAGAACGGACCTCAACGCGTTTTTATCAATTTCGCATATAGCCCTTGGGTTATTCGCTTTTACCCATTAGAAGATGGTCGCTGGGAATTAAAAACAACTTTCGGTCAGGCAATTGAGCCAACCGGGTGTTTTTTAGATGAGCAAGATCAAATTAGTTTTGAAGCTGATTTTAACGTCTTGACACTAGGTCCTGATGGTCAATTTATACAAAATACCATTCACTCTATTGGCATATTACATGATCATGATTTAGAAATTTTTTCTGCATTTGCAACTATATTTGCAAATAGTTGTGGCAGCTTAGGTGAATTTATTTGGCAGGAAAAAATGTCAATTGAGCCAATCCATAGCAAAGATATGCCCCGCTTATTTAACTTTACCAAAATGCCAAAAGCTTAATTATTTTTTGGTAATTTACCGTTATCTTTTAACTCTTCACGGTATATAAATTCGAGCTGATTTTTTCTCGCTTCAATTTCTGATAATAGATAAAAATCACTTGGACTTTCTTGTTTAGCAATAATGAGCTGCTGAATTGCAGCAGGTAAAGCACCTTCGCAAACATATTTTTCTGCAATGGCTACATGAAATTTCGATTGATTATTTTGCTCAGCATATCCCTGTGCGAGCATGGTCCACCATGTAATGTCATCTTTTTGAACTTTAGTTTTTTGGACTAACCAATTAATTCCTTCTGTCGTTTTTCCAGCGGCATAATAGGCCTGCACCAACAACACACCTGCAGCTTTAGAACTAGGATTTACTTTCATGACTTGTAGGGCTATATTTTGTGCAGCCACAAAGTTTTTCTTCGCCATCTGAATTTGTGCTGTTGTCATGTCAAATACATAGGTTGCGCGTGGCGCAATTTCATTTGCTTTTAATTGCGAGACTAGCTCTTTACTTTTATTGAGCATTTTTTCAGCTTCATCAAGCTTATTTTCTCGTATTGCAATGAGTGCTAGACCAAAGTTTCCCTGAATCATTCGAATCGGCAATGGATTTATCGCTTGATTTGCAAAATACTCTTTCGTCTGGAGCAAATCACTGCCCTGGCCCTGCTGCTCTAACTTCGCCATGGTTTGATTGAGATAAAAATCTAACGAGTTTTTTACCTGCCTATTCTTATGTTGATCATTGCGTGCGCGATCTTGCATATCTGAAATACGATCAATCGTTAATGGGTGTGTTCTTATGTACGCAGGTACTCCAGAATCCATAATCCCAGTAGCTTTTTGTAGTTTTTGAAAAAATGCAGGCATCCCGTTTTCATCAAATCCTGTTGCACTTAAGATTTGATAACCGATTCGATCCGCTTCGCGTTCGGCATCTCTTGAATACGCGAGTTGATTTTGGATTGCTAGCGCTTGCCCGCCGATTGCTAAACCTTGCGCTGCCCCAGGGTTACTCCGCGCAGCGACTAAAGCTAGTAGTAGTGATGCAAGTATCACTATCCCACTGTTCGTTCCAATACCCGATCCTCGAGCAATATGTTTTTGCGTAACGTGACCTATTTCATGACCAAGGACCGAAGATAACTGAGCTTCATTATCTGCAAGTACCATCAGTCCTGTATGCATCCCAATATAACCTCCTGGTAATGCGAAGGCATTAATACTTGAGGCGCGTACATTAAAAAACTCAAATTTCGGTGCAAATGGCCCTGAATTTTCTGCGCCAGATATTTTCTCGCGACGAGCGCTGGCAACTAATTCGCGGCCTAACTGATTAATATAGTCATACATGAGCCAATTGGTTACATAGTCAGGGTCTTTACGAATTTCTCGCATAATGCGCTCACCCAACTTATTTTCATCTAAGGCACTCATGTCACCTGAGGATATATCACCAAGATCTGGCAAAATAATTGGCGCCCGACCACCTAAAGGTGGCTCATTAGTGGTTTCAATGCTTTGATTTTGAATCGTTACTTTATCCTGTGCAATCAATGACAAAGGATACAATAGGTCAAACCAAACAATTGAAACTAAAATGTAATAAACAACGCTTTTTTTCAATGCAACCCTTTTATTCAGATAAGTGAATCTAAACATGCTAACTCATTTTAATCAAGCTGGCGCAGCGCATATGGTTGATGTTGGAGAAAAAAATTCGACGCAACGCCAAGCTAAAGCAACTGGCAGCATCTCGATGTTGCCGGCAACGCTTGAACTAATTATTGCAGGCAATCACAAAAAGGGTGATGTTCTTGGTATTGCAAGAGTTGCTGGAATTCAAGGCGCAAAAAAAACCAGCGATTTAATTCCTTTATGCCACCCAATCGCTTTAACGCATGTCAATATCGATTTTGAAATCATTCAAGATAAAAGCCAAGTTATTTGTACTGCATTGACAAAGACTGTCGGGCAAACAGGTGTAGAAATGGAGGCGTTAACCGCTGTCCAAGTCGCGCTTCTAACAATCTATGATATGTGCAAAGCAGTAGACCGAGGCATGGTCATATCTGATGTAAAACTACTTGAGAAGAGTGGTGGCAAATCTGGAGAGTGGGTTGCGCTTCAAAAATGACTTGCATTTAATTTAGCTAGTAAATCCATCGATTGCCACTCAAATTAATTCATACATTGCTGAAAATCAGCTGAACCGGGAGCTAATCCTAAGCGGATACATTTTTGACGTTTGATATCTTGTGGATTACTAATTGGCACTGGGGGCTTAGGAACTACTGGCGCTATCACCGGAGGCGTAGTTTGTGCCTTAATAATGTCTCCATCTTTCCACATCCCCTGTTGATTGACAGAGCCGTTTGCATTGTAATAAGTACCATATCCATTGCGTTTGTCGTTTTTATATTGGCCGATGTATTTAGAGCCATCCCTCCAAATATAACTTGCCTGCCCTTCCATAATGCCACTCACCCATTGGCCAATATACTTATCCCCATTAGCAAAATAGTATGTTCCCTGACCATTCCTTTTACTATTCAACCACTGTCCTTGGTACCTGGTCCCGTCGTTATAAGTAAATT